>CAWBGJ010000013.1:0-30926 GCA_963788325.1 uncultured Actinomycetes bacterium | reverse complement strand
GTTCCTCGCCCTGGTAGATGTAGGGGGTTCCGGCCATGAGGTGCAGGACGGTGGCCAGCATCTTCGCGGACTTCACCCGGTAGTGACCCGGGTCCCCGAACCGGGATACCACCCGGGGCTGGTCGTGGTTGCACCAGAACAGGGCGTTCCAGCCGCCGCCGGCGTGCATCCCGGTCTGCCAGTCGCTGAGCACGTCCTTGAGGGCGAGGAAGTCGAACGTGGCGTCAGTCCACTTCTGGCCGTCGGGGTAGTCGACCTTGAGGTGGTGGAACGAGAACGTCATATCCAGCTCGTGGCTGTCGGGGTGGGTGTACTGCACGCACCGTTCGATCGACGTGGAGGACATCTCGCCGACGGTGAGTCGGTCGCCCTCGGCGAACACCTCCCGGTTCATCTCGTTGAGGAACTCGTGGATGCGCGGCCCGTCGGTGTAGAACTGCCGGCCGTCGGTGCCGGGCGGGGCCTGCGGGAAGGACTGGTCCTTGGACAGCAGGTTCACCACATCGAGGCGGAACCCGTCGATGCCTTTGGCGAACCACCAGCGCATCATCTCGTAGCAGCGGCGGCGGACCTCCTGGTTCTCCCAGTTCAGGTCAGCCTGGGAGACGTCGAACAGGTGCAGGTAGTACTGCTCGGTGGTGGCGTCCCAGGCCCACGCGTTGCCCCCGAACTTCGACTCCCAGTTGGTGGGCGGTGACCCGTCGGGCAGCGGGTCACGCCAGATGTAGAAGTCGCGGTACGGGTTGTCCCGCGAAGAACGGGACTGCACGAACCACTCATGCTCGGTGGACGTGTGGTTGACCACCATGTCCATCACGATCTTGATGCCACGGGAGTGCGCCTCGGTCAGCAGCCGTTCGACGTCGGACATGGTCCCGTACTGCTCGTAGATCCGCTGGTAGTCACGGATGTCATAACCGTTGTCCCGCTGCGGGGAGTCGTAGATCGGCGTCAGCCAGATCACGTCGCACCCGAGGGTCCTGATGTGGTCCAGCCGGCTGATGATCCCGGCGATGTCGCCGGTGCCGTTGCCGGTGGTGTCCATGAAGCTCTTCGGGTAGATCTGATAGACGACCGAGGACTTCTTCCACGAGATCCCGGCCATGGCCTCGGCGGTGTCGTCGGACATGTCAGGCCTCCGCCGGGGTCAGCGCGGCGACCTCGTCCTGGAGTTCCTCCGCCGGATCCTGCTCCCCGAAGGACCTGCGGGCGTAGAGGTAGGTTACGAGCAGGGGACCGATCAGGACGACCGCCATCCCGATGCCAAATGCGGCCCAGTCGCTCGTGCGGATCGAGAAGATGCCCGGGATCCCGCCGACCCCGATGCTGTTGGCCTTCACCCCGGCGATCGATACGTACATCCCGGCCAGGCCGGAGAACGCCATCCCGATCAGGAAAGGGTACTTGTAACGCAGGTTGACCCCGAATATCGCCGGCTCTGTGATCCCCAGGTAGGCCGACACCCCGGAGGCCAGCGCCAGGCCCTTCTGCTTCTCAGAACGGGAGACGAAGAAGATGGCCAACGCGGCCGAGCCCTGGGCAATGTTGGACAGCGCCAGCATCGGCCACAGGAACGTGTACCCCGTGGAGGCGAGCAGCTGCAGATCAACCGCGAGGAAGGTGTGATGCATCCCGGTGATCACCAGCGGTGCGTAGAACGTGCCGTAGATCAGCCCTCCCAGCCAAGGGGCGCCGTCGAAGATCCAGATGAGGAAGTCGGCCAACGCCTCGCCAATGGCGAAGGTGACCGGTCCGATCACCGCGAAAGACGCGAACCCCACCACGAGCAGCGCGATCGGGGCGACGACGAGCAGCTGGTAGGCCTCCGGGATTCGTTCCTTCAGCCAGATTTCGACCTTGGCCAACAGCCACGACGCGGCCAGGATCGGCAGGACCTGACCTTGGTAGCCGACCTGTTGGACCTCCAGACCCAACAAGGTCCACGTCGGCACCCCATCGGCCTCCTGGGCCGCGCCGAAGGCCCACGCGTTGAGCAGGTCCGGATGCACCAGCATCGCACCCAGCACGATGCCCAGCAGCGGGTTGCCCCCGAACCGCTTCACCGCCGACCAACCCACCAGCACCGGCAGGAACACGAACGACGTGTTGGCGATCAGGTTGATGATGCTGGCGAAGTCGGCCAGGTTCACGTAGCGGTCGACCACCGACTCGCCGTCGAAGAAGATGTCCGGGGCGGTCAGGATGTTGTTGATGCCCATCAGCAGGCCCGCTGTAACCAGCGCGGGCAGCAGCGGAACGAAGACGTCCGCGAAGACCTTCACGAACTGCTGCGCCGGGTGCATCGACTGCGCACCTGCCGCGCTGACCTCCGCCTTGCTCGCCTCACCAAGTCCGGTGGAGCGCACGACCTCCTCGTACACCCGTTCCACGATCCCCGGACCCAGGATCACCTGGAACTGCCCACCTGCCAGGAACGACCCCTTCACCAGGTCCACCGCATCCAGGGCAGCCGCATCCACCCGATCGTTGTCCGACAACGCGAACCGCAACCGCGTCACGCAGTGCGTCGCTGCAACGATGTTCGCCCGACCACCCACCGCCGCAATGATCTGCTCGGCAGCGCCCGCGTAGTCCGTCATCTCGCCGACTCCTCTATCCCGATGTGCTGCGTCCATCCGGCCGCCAGGGCTGCCCGGCTCGGTGCAGCATGGCGGCGGTATACGGGCTCCCGCCTCGCATGGAGTTGATGAGTTCCGCTCGTGCCACGCGGCGACTCGAAGGTTCGGGTCGGGAGCTAGAGCTGGATCGCCAATCCCTCGGCCATCTGGTCCACCGCCTCCACGATCAGCTCGGCCAGCCGGCCCGGGTCGGGCATGCTCCCGGCGTCGGAGTAGACGCCGATGTTCACCGCACCGGCGTAGCTGAGGATGCACAGGCCGAGGGTCTGCTCCGAGGCGGTCGGGACGAAGCCGAGGATCCCCGCGACCTCGGTGCCGGCCAGCGCGATCGGCGCGGTCGGGCCCGGGACGTTGGTCAGGACCCCGACGGTCTTGTCGGCCACGAACGCGGTGATCCGTTCGGCGATCGCCGAGGGGGTCTCGGCGACGGCCCGCTGCGCGCCGAAGACGAGCGCCGCCTCGGCGCTGTTCTTGATCCGCGTCATCCGGGAGTGCACCTCGGGCAGCAGTTGGCCGAGGTCGGTCAACCCCAGCGGCATCGGGAACATGACCATCGCGAAGTGGTTGCCCAGCTCGGCGGGCAGGGCCGCGTCGATGGGCTTGAGCGCCACGGGCACCAGGAAACTGACCTCGTCGAACCCGGTGCGGCCGTGCTCGTCGAGGTAGCGGGTCAGGCCCACGGCGGCAGCCCCGAGCAGCACGTCGTTCACGGTGCCACCACTGGCCCGCCCGATGGCCTTGATCGTCGCGAGATCCAGGCCGTCGACCCACGAGATCCGCTTGGCCACACCCGGGGGCTGGTCGGCGAGCACACGGGCGTCATGGCCCCACAGGGTCAGCCGCGCCGCCGAGCGCACGGTGTTCAGCGCGAGGTTGTCCTCCTCGGCGAAGTCGGTGATCGCATCGGTGATCCGGGTGGGCTGGGTGATCAGGGAGAACCCCTCGGGCACCACCCGGGCACCGAGGCCGGCGATCGTCGAGGCGAGTCCCACGACCGCCGACGGCGCCGCGGTGACCACCCCGCCGGCGAAGGACACCAGTTCGCCCGCGACCTGCTTGCCGGCGTCGGCCAGCTGCGCGGCCGGGCTGCGCGGGGTGCGGGCGCGGCCGACCTTCGCGGTGGGCGCCACCCCGGCGGTGTCGTCGCACAGCCCGAGGACCAGCTGCACGATCCGGATGCCGTCGGCGAGGGCATGGTGGAACCGCGCCATCACCGCGGCCCCGGCCCGGCCGTCGCCCCCGACGTAGCCGCTGATCAGGTCCATCTCCCACAACGGGTGGTCGTGGTCGATCGGCTCGCTGGAGCGCACGGAGAGGTGCTCCTCCAGCGCGGCCCGGTCACCCGGGGCCGGCAGGGTGACCGGGCGCAGGTGCCGGTCGAGGTCGAAGTCCGGGTCGTCGTCCCAGACCCACCGCCGGCCCGCGAGCACGGGCCGGCGGTGCAGCACCTCGTAGCGGTCGACCAGGCGTTCCTGGACGACATCGCGGACGGCGTCCCAGTCGGGCTCGTCGTCGAACCACATCAGGCCGTTGACGACCATCAGGTTCTCAGGCCGATCCATGCTCAGCCAGGTCAGATCCGACGCGGCGATCGAGACGCTGCCCACAGTGGTGTCCTCCCTGCTCAGTCGCTGGCGTACATCGCCTCGATGAGGTCGGCGAAGTGCTCCTCGACGGCCTTGCGCTTGACCTTCAGGCTCGCCGTGAGCTCGCCCTCCTCCTCGGACAGGTCACGCGGCAGCACGGCGAACTTCTTGACCGTCTCCCACCGGTTGAGGCCCTCGTTGAGGGTGTCGATGTCGGCCTGCAGCGCCGCGCGCACCTGCGGGGACTGCGACAGCGCCGCGAAGTCCCCAGACAGGCCTTGCTCAGCGGCGAACTTCTCCAGGGCCTCGGGGTCCAGCGAGATCAACGCGGTGGCGAAGTTGCGGTCCGAGGCATGCACCACCAGGTTCGAGGCCAACGCCGAGACCACCTTGAACTGCGCGGCGATCTGCCCCGGGGCGATGTACTTGCCACCCGAGGTCTTCACCAGGTCCTTCTTGCGGTCGGTGATCTTCAACCGGCCCTTCTCGTCGAGCTCGCCGATGTCCCCGGTCGCCAGCCACCCACCGGGCAGCAGGGTCTCGGCGTTCACCTCGGGCAGGTTCCAGTAGCCCTTCATGACGTGCGGGCCGCGCAACAGCACCTCGCCGTCCGAGGCGATCATCACCTGGGTGCCCGGCAGCGGCTGGCCGACCGAGCCGAAGACGAGGTCATCCGGCCGCACGACACACGCCGCCGCACTGTTCTCGGTCAACCCGTAGCCCTCGATGATCGGCAGCCCGGCGGCATCGAACCAGCGGGCCACATCCCCGTTCAGCGCCGCAGACCCCGAGATCATCACCCGCATCCGACCACCGGTCAGAGCCTGGATCTTCGAGAACACCAACTTCTCCGCCAGCCCCATCCGCGCCGGGGCCAGCGGACCCGGCGGCAGACCGGCCCGCTGCTTGGCCTTGATCTCCGTCGACGCCGCGAACGCCCAGTCGAAGATCTTCGCCTTGGCACCTCCGCCAGCCTTGGCCTTGGCGTTGGCGCCCTGGTAGATCTTCTCGAAGATCCGCGGGACACCGGCCATCACGGTCGGCTGCACGACCGGCAGGTTCTCGACGATCTTGGGCACCCGCCCATCGACGTAGCTCACGAACCCCACCTGGAACGCCGCCGACAGCAGCACCTTTCCGAACGAGTGCGCCAGCGGCAGCCAGAGGAAGTGGACATCGTCGGGTCGGACGATCTGCAGGGCATCCATGCTGCGCCCCTGGAACACCCAGTTGCTCTGCGGCAGCATCACGCCCTTCGGTCGACCCGTCGTGCCCGAGGTGTAGATCAAGGTGGCCAACGAGTCCGGACGGATCGCGGCCACCACCCGGTCGACCGCGTCGGGCTGCTCAGCCAGCCGCCGGGCCCCCAACTCGGCGACCTCCGCCCACGACAGCACCCGGTCACCGTCCCCGGCGCCCTCGATCAGGATGATCTTCTCCAACGACGGCAGGCTGGCCAACTGGGCCAGCGCCTTGTCGGCCTGCCCCTGGTCCTCCGCGACCAGGAACCGGGTCTCCGAGTCGTTGATGATGTAGGCGAAGTCATCCTCCCCGGTGCTCGGGTAGATCGTCGTATTCGCGCCACCGGCCAGCATCACCGCGCCATCAGCCAGCACCCACTCCACCCGGGTGTTGCTCGCGATCGCCACCCGCTCCTCCGGCTGAAGGCCCAGAGCCAGCAACCCGGCGGCCAAACGCGTCATCTCGGCCCCGGACTCCCGCCAGGTGCGCACCCGCCACCCACCCTCGGCAGACGGCGACCCGAACGCCGGATTGTCGGGGGTGCTCGCGACCCGGTCCAGGATCAGCTGGGACAGCGTCGGCGCCGACGGCGGCAGCTCGGCATCCAACGTCCCGGAGACCTGCCCGTTCGGCTCAGCGGCCGGATCCTCGGACACCAGCGCGACCTCGTCGCCCTCCGGCTCCCCCACCGAGTCCGCGAACGACTCCCCCACGTCCCGGCCGGCATGCTCCAACTCGTGCTCGATGTCCTCGGCATGATCGCCGGTCCTGCTCATATGGTCCTCCTGCTCGTGGCGGGTGCGGGCGGATCGCGAGACGCGCAACCCGCCGCGCTGGGCACCCGGCAGCATCGCAGCCGGGCCACCAGCCCCACCTCGCATGGAGTTGATGAGATCTACAGCAGGCCGAGCTCGCGACCCCGCCGCGCAGCGTCCCGGCGGGTGCGCACACCGAGCTTGCGGTACAGGGAGCGCATGTGTGTGCGGATGGTGTTGACGCTGACCATCTGAACTGCAGCGAGCTCATCGGCGGTCATGAGCGAGGGCAGCGCCCGGAGCACCTCGAGCTCGCGCGGGGTGAGCGCGACGCCGTCGACGTCGGCCACGATCGGCCGGTGGCCGGCTGCGGCGTCGACGGCTTCCCAGCGCTGCAGGATCGTGGCCACGAAGTCGTCGTGGACCCCGAACCGGCCGCGCTGGCGCTCGAGCATGGCCCGCATGGTCGGACCGGCCTCCCAGAACGGTCGCACGACACCCCGAGGCGCGGCGACGGCCAGCGCGCGCAGCAGGGCCCCCCGGGCGGCGGAGCGGCGCCCGAGCCGTTCGTGGGCGACCGACTCCAGCATGGGCAGCACGATGTCGTAGACACGCACGGTAACGGGCAGTGACCGGTCGGCGACCAGCGCGAGGTCAGCGAGGCACCTCTCCCACATCCCGCCGGCGGCGTGGGTCTGCGCGCGGGCGATCAGGGGGTCACCGTTGCCCGGGAACCAGCGTTCGAAGTCGGCCGCAGCGTCTTGCGCGCCGGCCAGATCCCCCCTCGCCAGCCGGATCCGGACGCGGTGCGCAGCCGGGAACGTCCGCAGCGCCGGGGTCAGCTCGGCGCTCGCGCCGGTCTGGGCCAGCCGCGCCAGCAGTGCCAGCGCGGGGGTGGGGTCATCATCTCGGTTCGCCGCCAACGTGGCATCGACGAGGGCGGTGTACGTGGCGTACTCCGGGTCCACGTTGGCGCGCAGCGCCTCGTGCGCCAGGCCGATCATCTGCTCAGCGCGCTCGGGCAGCAGCATCAGCGAGGCCGCCCACGCTCCGGCTGCGTAGAAGGTCGCCATCGCTGGGTGGGTCGCCCAGCCCCGATCCTCGATGCGGCTGAGCGCCCCGCTGACGTAGCGGTCGACGGCTGATGCGTCACCCATGAGCGCGGGCACCGCGGACAGGGTGCTCATCGCCAGGAGCATCACATGGTCACGACGATGGGTCGTGGCCAGGTCCAGGGCGAGGCGCAGGTCGCTCCAACTCGCGTCGTAGCGACCCGTGGCGAACTCCCACTGCCCGCGGCTCACCAGCAGGACCAGCTCGCGGTCCAGGTCGTCCTCGGTCGGGGCAGGATCGGCTGGCCATGCCAGCACGTCGGCGAACGTCGCGGGGATGTCCGGGGCCTCGGGGCTGCCCTCGAGGCGGCGCAGGTGGAACTGCGCGATGCGCGGCAGCGACGGCAGGCGCGCGGCGCCGGGAGGGTCCGCGCCATCGGGACGGGCCGGGGCGAGTGCCGCGGCGCGTACGAGCGCCCCTCGGGCGGCGCCGAGGTCGCCCAGCGCCGCGCGCGCGAGGGCCGCCAGGCCGGCCAGGTCGGCGTCCCACTGGTCCGAGGGGATGGTGGTGAGCGCGGAGAGCAGCGACTGCAGCCGACCGGTGACCAGCAGCCGCGGTCCCCGGGTGCTGAGCAGGGCAGCGGTCAGCTCCACCTCGCCCGCCGCCACGGCATGGTCGAGGGAACGCTCCGCGAGGCCGTGGTCTGCGAGCCAGCGAGCCGCGGCGGCGTGCTGACGAGCCGGTGCGTTGACGTCGGCGGCCCCAAGGCTGGCCAGCAGGTGGGCGCGCACCAGCGTGTGGACGACGTACGTCGGCTCCTCGCCGCCCGTGCGCCGGACGAGGGCCTGGGCCCGGAACAGGCGTTCGAGGATGGCGCCGGCGTCAGCCCGGCAGCTGAGTGCGGCGGCGAGCCCAGGGCTCAGCTCGGAGACCACGGCGGTCGCACGCAGCAACGCCAGGGCGTCGGCCGGAAGGGCCGCCTCGATCTCCCGCACCAGGAAGTCCGATACCGAGGGGTCGCGGCTCACATGGAGGTCGGTCCCGGGGTCCCGCCCGGCCCGTTGGGCGGCCAGCACGCCGAGCCGAACGGCGGCGGGCCAACCCTCGGTTTGGGCCAGCAGCGGCTCGGTGAGTGCTCGCGGGTCACCGCCCGCCCGGCCCACGACCTCCGCCACCTCCGCTCGGCTGTGCGCAAGCTCCGACTCAGTCACTTCCGCCACGCCGGTGCGCAGCCGGAGGGAGGTCAGCAGCGCGCGGGGTTCGACCCGAGTCCCGAGCGCAAACCCGCTGGTCGGCGGCAGGCCCAGGGCGAGCGAGTCGAGGAGCGCGAGGGAGGGTCCTGCATCGATGACATGGAGGTCGTCGACCACGAGTGCCGGAGGGGTCGCGAGGTCGTCGAGCAGCATGAGCAGCGCCTCGAGCTCGGACCCTGTCGACCGCCTGGATGGCACCGCCAGCTCCATCAGCTGGGCACTGGCCCGGGGGGCCGACTCCCGAACAGCGAGCGCGAGCGCGTCGCGCAGGTCGACGAAGAGCGCGGCCGGGTCGTTGGCATGGTCCGTGCAGGTCACCCAGGCGACGGGTCGGCCCTGCAGGACGGTCCGTCGGGCCCACTGGGCGAGCAGCGTGGTCTTGCCGAAACCCGCGGCAGCGCACACCAGCAGGACCCGGTGGCCCTCGGATTCGAGGCGGTCGAGCAGCACCCTGCGCTCGACCGTGCCGTCGGGCAGCTGCGGCACCTGGATACGGGCGCGCAGCGCCGGTGTGCCGCTCGGCGATGGCCCCGGCCGGGCTCCCACGGGCCGGGTCACGTGGCTCCCTCCAGGTCGACGCCCGCCGTGGCCAGCAGTGCTGCGCGAACGGTGGGGAAGCGCAGCTCGGGTGGCAGGACGTCGGCCAGGCCATGGCGGTCGAGCTGCTCGCGAACAACGGCACGGGCCCGGGCGAGAACGAACTGGATGCCCTGCGAAGCCAGGCGCTCGATCACCCGCCGCAGGGTGGCTGCCGCCGCTGCGTCGAGGTGGGAGACCACCTCGGCGTCGAAGACGAACACCTGGACCGGGGTGGGCGAGCCGTGCACCGCCTGCTCCACGCGTGCGGCGAAGTAGCGCGCGTTGGCGAAGAACAGGCGGTCGTCGAGCCGATAGACCACCACACCGGGCACGAGCAGCGCGTCCGGGTTGATGGCGACATCGACATGGCGATGGTGCTGGGCGCTCCAGCCCAGCACCGCGTCCCGTGGCTCGGCGCTGCGCCGCACGACGTCCAGGAGCGACAGGGCGACGGCCAGCACGAGCGCCGGAAGCAGGCCCACGGTGAGCATGCCGAGAACGGTCACGGCCGCGATGAGCAGCTCGCCGCGCGATCCGCGCGCGAGTCCCAGCCACTCCGGCACGTCCACAAGGCTGAGCGCGGCGAAGATGATCACCGCCGCCAGGACCGCCTTGGGAAGCAGCGCGAGCGCCGGGGTGAGCACAAGCAGCACGAACACGACGGTACCGGCCTGAACCAGGCTGACCACCTGGGTGCGCCCGCCCAGGCCCACGTTCACCGCGCTGCGCGACCCGCTGGCCCCCACTGGGAACGATCCCGTCACGCCGGCGGCCGCGTTGAGGCCGGCCAACGCCAGCAGCTCCTGGTCGGCGTCGACCTGCTCGTCGGGCTCGGCGGCGAGGCTGCGGGCCAGCAGGATCGCATCGGAGAACCCGACGATCGCGATTCCGACCGCCGGAAGCAGGAGCTGGAACGCGTCCCCCACGCCCACGGAGGGCAGGGACAACCGAGGCAGACCGGCGGGGATGTCGCCCACGACGGTGACGCCGCGCTCGGCCAGCCCTGCCAAGCCGGACACGGCGATCGCCGCGATCGTGAGCACCAGCAGCATCGGGAACCGCGGGAACCAGCGGCTGGCCACCAGGAGCAGCGCGAGGCTGGCCAGGCCGATCGCGACCGTCGCTGCGTGGGTGCCTCCTAGCGCGTTTCCGAGGAACGAACCGTACTGCTGCAGCGGGGTCTCCCCCGTCACCGTCACACCGAACAGCACGCCGAGCTGCCCGGCGATCATGGTCAGCGCGAGCCCGGTCACGAACCCGAGCAGCACCGCGGCGGAGAAGTAGTCGGCCAGCCAGCCCAGGTGAAGCAGCCGCGCGGCCAGGAACACCAGGCCGACCACCAGCGCGAGCATCGCCGCAAGGGCCACGTGCGTGCCGGGATCCGGGTTGACGGCGACCAGCGCGGGCCCGACCATCAGCGCGGCCGTCGTGGTCGGACCGGTCATGAGCACCCGCGAGGAGCCCAGCAGCGCGTACGCGAACAAGGGCAGGACCAGCCCGTAGAGCCCCACGACCACCGGTAGGCCGGCGAGCTGCGCGTAGGCCATCGCCTGGGGCAGCGCCAGTGCAGCGACGATGACCCCGGCGACCACATCGGGGCGCACCGACCGGTAGCTGCGCAGCTGCGCCAACAGCGGCAGGAAGTGGCGGCTTCCGGTGACGCCCGGTGGCGCCCGGAACAGGCTCTGGCCCTCAGGGACCGGCGCGGGCTCGGTGGCTCCTGTGGGCTCTGGGATCGGGGCAGGCGCCGGCCCGAGACCTGTGTCGGCGCCCTCCGGAGAGGCTCGGCGCTCCCCGTCGCTCACGCCGCGCACCCTAGCCCCGCTCCGGCCGGGGAGTCTCTCCATGCCTCCATCCGACGTGCGCCTCATCAATTCCATGTGAGGCGCGTGGACGCCGGCCAGGCGTACGTTCCGGCGCATGCCCGCAACGCACTTCCACCCCCTCGGCAAGCTCCCGTCAGATGCCACCGCTGCTGTGCAACGCACGCACCGGGCGGCCCTTCCGTTCGACGACGAGCGCGACTTCGCCGAGGCCCGTCGGGGGTACCTCGCGGAGCCGGGGTACCGGCAGATCATGGCCGAGGCGGGCAACATCGCATGGAACATCGGCGCCTACGACTTCCTGTTGACCGGCGAGCAGTACGACAGCATCCACCCCTCGTTGCAGCGCCAGGCCACCCTGAACATGGAGTACGGCCTGTTCGAGGTGGTGCCCGGGCACATCTACCAGGTGCGCGGGTTCGACCTCGCGAACATCAGCTTCATCCGCTCGGACACCGGGTGGATCGTGTTCGATCCCCTGACCTGCAAGGAGACCGCTGCGGCGGCGCTGGCGCTGGCCAACCAGCACCTCGGCGAGCGGCCGGTCGTGGCCGTCGTCTACTCCCACTCCCACGGCGACCACTTCGGCGGCGTGCGCGGCGTGGTCGACGAGGCGGACGTGCGGGCCGGCCGGGTCCCGGTCATCGCACCGGTGGGGTTCATGGACCATGCCGTGGCCGAGAACGTGTTCGCCGGCAACGCGATGAACCGCCGGATGTTCTACCAGTACGGCGCGCTGCTGGACCGCAGCCCGTTCGGGCACGTGGACCAGGCGATCGGCAAGGGGGTGGCGGCCGGGACGCCTGGGCTCATCCCGCCGACGCGGGTCATCACCGACGACATCGAGGAGCTGACGGTCGACGGGGTGCGGATGGTGTTCCAGAACACCCCGGGCACCGAGGCGCCGGCCGAGATGAACACCTGGTTCCCTGACCTCAGGGCGTTCTGGGCTGCGGAGAACATCGTGGCGACGATCCACAACATCTACACGCTGCGCGGCGCGCTGATCCGCGACGCCCTCGAGTGGTCGCGGCAGATCAACAGGGCGCTGTACCTGTTCGGCCGGGAGGCCGAGGTGATGTTCGCCTCGCACACGTGGCCGAGATGGGGCAACGAGCGCATCCAGGACGTCATGCGCGCGCAGCGTGACACCTACGCCCACCTGAACAACGGAGTGCTGCACCTGGCCAACCGCGGCGTGACCATCAACGAGATCCACAACGTGTACCGGGTGCCCGAGCCGCTGCAGCGGCAGTGGGCGGCGCGCAGCTACCACGGATCGGTGGAGCACAACGCGCGCGCTGTGGTGAACCGCTACCTCGGGTACTGGGACGCCAACCCCGCGACGCTGATCCCGCTGTCGCCACGCGACTCAGCGCCGCTGAAGGTCGAGATGATGGGCGGGGCCGTGCCCGTCCTGGCCCGCAGCCGCCGGCTGGTCGACGAGGGCAGCTATCGCATGGCCGTCGAGTTGCTCGACCTGCTCGTGCACGCCGAGCCGGCCAACGAGGCGGCCCGCCAGCTGCTCGCCGACGCCTTCGAGCAGCTCGGCTACCAGCACGAGAGCCCGAGCGTGCGCAACAGCTACCTGGCGGCCGCGCTCGAGCTGCGCTCGGGGATCCCCGAGGGGGTACCGCCGTCGAGCACGGGCCCGGACATGATCCGCGCACTGGGCACCGGCCAGTTCCTGGACTTCCTGGGCATCCGGCTCGATCCCGACAAGGCGCTCGGCCACACGTTCACGGCCAACCTCGTGACGCCAGACACGGGCGAGCAGTTCGTCGTCGAGCTCAGCAACGGGGTGCTCACCAACGTGGCCGGATTCCGCGCCGACAACCCCGACTTCACCCTGACGATCGATCGCGCCGACCTCGAGGCGGCGATGGCCGGCCAGGCGCCTCTGGCCCGGCAGGTCGCCGAGGGCCGGGCCGCGATCGAGGGCGACCCAGCGCCGCTGCTGGCACTGGCCGGCATGCTCGTCCACTTCGAGCTCGGCTTCGAGATCATGCCCGGGACAGGGCCCGGGCACCTGAGCCCCGCGCTCGACGCGTTCGCACAGGAGCCGCTGGCGCGACTCGTCCGGGGGGTGAGACCCGATGGCGACAGCAGTCGTTGTGTTCGCCGCACTCGTGGTGTTGTTCGGCGCGTGCGCACATCGCCTCGGTCGCTGGAACGTCACCGCCCCGATCGTGTTCGTCGGCGGCAGGCAGCATCATCGGTCTTTCAGTCGAGTCGCCCCGCGGCCAGCGAGGTGGCCTGGGTCCGTCCCATCGCCGAGATGACTCTCGTGCTCGTACTGTTCCACGACGCCGCCCAAGTACGGCCCCACGACATCCGTCAGGACCGGGGCCTCGTCGCGCGCACCCTGGGGATTGCCTTCCCGCTCACTCTGCTGGCCGGTTTCCTGCTCGCTCGGCGCTGCTTCCCCGACCAGCCCGTCATGCTGAGCCTGCTGGTCGCTGCCGCGCTGGCCCCCACCGACGCCGGCCTCGGCGCGGCGACGGTCCTGAACCCGATCGTGCCGGTCCGGGTGCGCCGGCTACTCAACGTCGAGAGCGGGCTCAACGACGGCCTGGCCACCCCGGTGGCCCTGTTCGCGATCGCTGCCCTGGCCGGCACCTACGGGCTGCGACCCGGCAGCAGCCTCGCCCAAGCGGCGGTGGCCATCGCCTCGGGGTGCTGGCGATCGGGATCGCCGTCGGCGTCGTCGGCGCGAAGCTGCTCGGGTGGTCACGCGCCAAGGACTGGAGCACCAGCGGAGACCCGCGCGCTGGGCGTGCTCGCCCTCCCCGTGATCGCCTTCGGCGGGGCGGAGCTCGCGCACGGCAATGGCTTCGTAGCGGCCTACGTCGCAGGCACCGCCCTCACCGGCGCAGGGGCGTGGCTGGCCGAGGAGCACTCCGCCCTGCACCTGACCGAGGTCCTCACCGGGCCGCTTGGGTTCATCGTGTGGGCCGTCTTCGGCGTCGTCGCGGTTCCGCGCATCCTGGGGGCCATCGGCTGGCAGGAGGTCCTGTTCGCCGTGATGTCGCTGACGGTGCTGCGGATGGGGCCGATCGCCCTGGCCCTGCTCGGCACCGGGCTGCGGGCACCGACGCTGCTGTTCGTCGGCTGGTTCGGCCCGCGGGGGCTCGTCTCGGTCGTCTTCACGATGATCGCCGTGGAGAGCCTCGTGATGGACGAGCCGCTGAGCGCAGCTCTGTCCATCGTGGGCCTCACCGTGGTGCTCAGCGTGCTGGCGCACGGGCTGTCCTCCGGACCGCTGGCGCAGCGGTACGGGCACTGGGTGGACCGGAACCAACCGACGGCCGAGACGCGGGGCGACGTCAGCGCCCCCGCGTTCCACCCCCAGCCGCGCGGCTCGATCCTTCGCCAGGGATGAGGTGCCTTGCCTGGGGATTCCCCCCGCCGAAGTTGCCCTTGACTCGGGCGCGTCACACCGGGCGGACACTCAACGCGATTCCCTGTCGCAAGACAGAGAACGTCCCATCGACATCTTTTGAGATATCATTCACCCATGGATGACTCCGAATCCGGTGCGCTGCGCAAGACGCGTGACGCTGCGGGGTTGAGCCAGCGCCAGTTGGCGGCACGCGCCGGCACCACACAGGCCATGGTCGCCCGGTACGAGTCGGGTGCGGCCTCCCCGACGGTCGCCACCCTTCGCCGCCTGATGGCCGCGTGCGGACAACGCCTGGACCTGGGCACCAGCCCGATGGGCCCAGCACTGGCGGGCCCGATCGGCCATCGAGTGGATCGCAACCGCAAGCAGATCCGCCGCCTGGCCCGACAAGCGGGCGCGCGCAACGTCAGGGTCTTTGGTTCCGTGGCACGCGGCGACGAGAGCGAGGGATCCGATCTGGACCTCCTGGTCGACTTCCCCGTCCGAGCACGCGGCCTCCTACCCCTGGCCGACTTGGCCGACCGTGTCTCCGAGTTGCTGGAGCTCCCCGTGGATATCGCCGCCGAGGACGCCCTGGCCCCGGAAGTCGCAGCTCGCGCCCTGGAAGACGCGGTGTCCCTGTGACCCGAGGCCCCGAGCAACGCCTCGACGACATCGAGGACGCCATCACCCGGATCCGCGCTGCCATGGCAACGCTGGACTCCGGGTCCCCGACCCGCACGCCGACCTGGCCCGCGACGCGGTCCTTTTCCGACTGCTGGTCATCGGGGAAGCCGCCAAGGCCCTCCCGGACCCGATACGCGACTGCGTCCCCGGCTGCCGGTGGTCCCAGGAGCTGAGGTGCTGCGATACGACGTGTCCGGAGTCGGGCCGCCCTAGACGAGCGCAGCCACGAGCGGGCAGTTGGAAGCGGGCCACCGACCGGGACGGTTCGCGGAATGCAGCGCCGGTTGGCAGCGCGGAGGGCTTCTTCATCGAGCTTGGCCGCCCGAAAGCGGTATCCAGTGCCGGTGACTACGTTCCCCTTGGCGGTCAAGGGACTTGGCTCACCAAACACCGCGCGGGTGGTTGCTGGGGTGATCTCGGTTGCGGCGATCGTTTGGGCCTGCGGCCACAAGGCGATCGGGCACCTGCTCAGCGCGGGCCCGGGTCTGTGATCAGTGAGTGCTCAGTGTTCATCTTCGGCTCCTCTGTGCGTCACCTTGTAGCCCTAGGGTGCGCGCCATGGCAGAGCACGCGGGTAAGAGCGAGCGCAAGTGGTACGCCGACTGGCGCGAGGCGGAGGCCCGGTATGCCGAGGCCCTGGCTGCCTTCGGGGGCGAGGGCCCGCCCACGAAGGTGAAGAAGGAGTCGGCGTTGGTGTTGTCCAAGGCCCGCAACAAGGCCGACACCGCACGGGACAAGTACTTCAAGGCGGCCCTGAAGTAGTCGTGCGGGGTTCGCTCCACTGCGCTGAGGTCGAGGTCGGGTCAGAGGAGTTCGGCTCGTATGCCCAGGCGCTGGTCGGGCGTCGCGCCGAACCTTCCCTGCTCCCACCCATACACGGCCTGCGTGATGATCGAGTAGATCGCGGCATCATCGGGGTCCTCGTCGGGCCACCATCCCGCGAGCCAGTCGAGCAACTCGTCGGACGAGCCGATGAGAGTGCGGCCGGTGGCCAGGTGCGTGACGCGTAGCCGTGTCATGCCGGGCACCCTAGGACGGCCAAGTGGCGCAGGAGTTGATTCACGGTGAACAGGCGATGGCATCGCGGGCCGCGCCTGGTCGTAGTCCGTGGGAGCCGGAGTCGCGGCCCAGCCGGGAGTGGCGGAGCTCCGACAGGCGTTCATCGGACCTTCGCCCACGGCTCGCCGCAGCGTCTCGGGGAGTCCATTCCGGGGGTGGACGGTGCAGGCATGTCGATGACTGTTCCGACCCACGCAAGTTCGATCCACGCCAGTACGGCCCGCGACAGCGCTGCCTACGGCAACGACGCTCTGCTGCGTGGATACCCACGGCCCGAGCCCCAAGCCATGCACCTCGTGCCCGCGGATCGGCCTGCTGCGGAAAGGTCCACCGCAGTCACGCGCGAGGCCGTGATCTGCTCGTTCCACACCCCCGACGACTACTACGCACGGCACGCGAGGGAGCTGCGGGGTCAGTTGGAGGCCCTGGGCCTGGCCCACAAACTGCTCGAGCTTGACCGTGCCGACGGTGCGGATTGGGCTGACGTCACTCGGCGCAAGATCGGCTTCATCCGCGACGCCTGCCAGCAGTATCCCGAGGCGATGGTGTTCTGGATCGATGTGGACTGCCGCATCACTCACCTGCCCGACTACGTGCGCGACTCCACCGCGGACCTGATCGGGTTCCAGCGCAGCTTCCGCACGCCGCTGCAGATCGGCTACCAGAACCGCGCCCGGTTCTGGGAACCCTCGTTCTGGGGTGTCAACGCCACCGCCCAGGGGCGCAAGCTCGTCGATGATGCCTTCGCGCTCGAGCAGCGCTCGGACCTACGGGCCACCGACGACTACTACCTGGAGGAGGCCTGGCGGGCCAACGCGGCGCACCTGAGCTTCCAGATGATCCCCTCGACCGCGGTCGTGCGCCGCAGCACCGGCTCGGGTCCCGCGTCACCCGAGGCGTTCTTCGTGTTTGGGTCCAGCGGGAACGTCGCGCACTTCAAGGACAAGGTCGCCCAACACCCCCCGCAGACGGCTCCCACGACCTCACGCAAGAAGGCGCTGCGCCAGGCGAAGAAGCTGGAGAAGGCTCTGCCCGAGGCGGCGCGCCGACCCATGCGTCGCATCGTCGACACCCTGGGCGTCACCGGTGCTCTGACCGCGGACTCCCAGAACGGACTCGACCCGGACCGTGCCGGCACCCTCAGCACGATCCTCGGCACGGGGATGGGCGGGGACCGCCACGAGTTCGACCGGGCTCGCCGACACTTCGACAACCGCTACCTGGCCACCGAGCGCGACCAGGTGACGATCGAGGTGGCCGAGGCGTTCCTCGAGCACAGCGCACGGGACAGCGACCAGACGATCCGGCTGGCGTGGTGGTCCAAGCCGTTCCCCGGCAACTTCGGGGACTGGCTCAGCCCGCTGGCGGTGAGGCACTACACCGAGGCCAACCTGCGGCTCCAGCCGGTGACCAAGGCCACCAACAAGCCCCACCTGGTCGCCCTGGGATCGATCGGGCGCTTCATCCGGCCCAGCTCGATCGTGGTCGGCACCGGCATCTCCCGCGACGATATCGAACTGGCGCGCAAGGCCGAGTACATCTCCGTGCGCGGTCCGATCACCGCTCGCGCCCTGCGCGCGTCCGGTGGGCCGAAGATCACTGAGTTCGGTGACCCCGGGGTGCTGCTCTCCCGGCTGCTTCCCATCGAGCGCGGCACCACCAACGGGCGGATCGCCCTCGTCCGCCACCACTCGCACCGCAACGCCCCGATCGACCTGCCCGACCACGTCGATGAGCTGTCGGTGCTGATGAGCCGGACCGCGGACATTGAAGCCTTCCTGCGCACGCTGGCTTCCTATGACGCGGTGATCACCAGCGCGATGCACGTGATGACTGCCTGCCAGTCCTATGCCATCCCCTGCGGCCTGGTCACCTTCGAGGGCTTCGAGGACCGGGTCCACGGGTCCGGGATCAAGTACGCGGACTACGCCCTCGGGGCCGGGGTCGAGGTGGTGAACCCCCAGGTCGTCGGACTCGACCTGCGCCGGTGGGGTGACCTCGGCGCAACAGTGCGCGACATCCGGGTCAGCGAGGAGGTCAAGGACCGCGTCGAGGGGCACCTGAGAGTCGCCGTGGCCCACGTCCTCGACGCTGCTCGAACCCAGGGCAAGAAGACGCCTGGTACGGAGGCCACGGCCAGCAAGGCTGCGAAGCCCGGCAAGCACGAGAAGGCCGGCAAGCCCGGGAAGGCCAAGCGCTAATCCATGCTGGAGTTGGCTAGAGCGCTGGCAGGTACGTGTCGGACCCTGATCCCCGGTGCACGCCACCGCTGGCAGTTGCTCGCCCTGGTGATGGTCGGTGCGGCGATCCCGCTGACTGAGCTGATGGTGGCCAAGATCTTCACCGAGATCATCACCAAGCAGAGCGGGTCCGAACTGACCCACCTGGCCCCGCAGCTCGCACTGTTCGTGCTGCTGTTCCTAGCCACCCGGGTCGCGCACTACGCGCAGCGGACCTACCGCGTCACCTTCTTCGAATCCGTATTCCGGTCCTCGGACCGCACGAATCCGGCCCACATCGAGAGCTGGCACTGGGCGCTGGGCCTCGAACTGGTCAGCGTACTGACCGCACTGACCCAGATGTGGGCCATGGCTGCCTATTTCGTCGTCCTCGCGCCGCTGTTCGGCATGGTCAACGTCCTGCTGGTCGCTGTGCTGGCCGAGGCGCTCGGGCGCCTGTTCACCCGACAACAGGTACAGCAGCGAAGCTACGTGGAACTCGGCCGGGCCAAGGCGCACGTCGCCACGCACATCCGGGTCCGCTCCCGGGTCGTGTCCGCCGAGGTCGGGGGGCTCATCTCCTCGCTCGGGGCACTTACGTTGCTCATCGCGCTGCTGGCGATGAGCATCAACGACCTCATCAGCGCCTCGACCACCATCGTGCTCTTCCTGGGCCTACGCCTGCAGAACAGTACCTTCAACACGCTGTCCGGCGGGGTCATGCGCTTCGCCCGCGCCCGGGCCAACAGCTACTGAACGCCCGACCGCCACGCCCGCACCACGTGGACTCGGCGATCCCCGGCAGAAGTCATGCCCAGGTCACCCTGGCGCCGATTCGCGGCTACCTCGGCCCGTCAGAGTCGCGGTCATGGAGCACTCATCGCCGAGTTCACCGGCCGCAGCTTCGTCCGATCCACGCAGCGCGAGTATCGCAACGCCTAGTTCATCGTTGCCGACAGCGACGATTCCGGGCTCACCCTCTTCCGCGAGTACTCCAATCCCTGCGACTCATCGATGCCTTCGGCGGCCGCCCATGGCTGCAATCGGGCGGGACGTCGCAATGACGTCAGCGTTCAACTCGAGGCCTGAGTTGGACTCGGGCAGCAATGACCGCTCATCGTGATCGCAGACAGGCTGAATCGTTGTGAGGAAGTCGGCAAGAGCCAGCCCGCATCGTGCTGCAAGCAGACGAGTCTGCCTGACGAACTGCGATGAGAAGGGGTGCGTCCTGGTGCGCAAGGCGGGGCGAATCGTTCGGCACCAGATGCCTCAAACAGTGGGCCGTAGGCTGCCGCCATGTCGATGGTCCACGACGACGCGGTGTTCTTCGAGGACGCCAAGGCGCTCGAGACCTGGCTGGTCGAGAACGCGTCGACCGCCACGCACGTCTGGGTGCGGATCGCCAAGAAGGGCACCGGCGTCACGTCGATCGACTGGACGAGGGCCGTGGACGTGGCGCTCTGCTTCGGCTGGATCGACGGCATATCCCGGCGGCTCGACGACCAGTGGTACGTGCAGCGGTTCACCCCCCGGCGCGCGAAGAGCGTCTGGTCGAAGATCAACCGCGAGCGCATCGAGCGGCTCACCGCCGAAGGGCGGATGCGCCCCGCCGGCCAGGCCGAGGTGGACAAGGCGAAGGTGGACGGCCGCTGGGACGCCGCCTACGACAGCCCGGCCACCGCAGTGGTGCCCGACGACCTCGCCGCCGCCCTGGCCGCGCGCGACCTCACCGACGTCTACGCCGCGCTGGACAGCCGCAACCGCTTCGCCTTCCTGAATCGCATCCAGACCGCGGTACGCCCGGAGACCCGCACCCGCCGCATCGAGCAGCTCACCGACGCCCTCGCCCAGGGCAAGACCCCGCACCCGGCGCCGACGAAGAAGCCCGGTACCTAGTGCTTCGTCGTGCCAGCCGGTTTCAAGGGAGGTCGGCGGCGGGGATGCCCAGGGCGGCGCAGTCGGTGTTGGGGAAGACGCCGACCTGCCCGCTAGGGAGGACGCAGGCGATCAGATCTGGCACGGGGTAGGTCGCCGGCTTGGGACCCTCGAAGTCGACGTACCACGGGTCCAGTTCGCGCAGGTAGGGCTTGGTGGCCGCGATTCCGCCGATCCGCCAGGATTGGGCGCAGACCTCGAGGGCGTGCTCTGCGGTCTGGTCGGTCGGGTTGCCCTCCTCTCCTCAGATTGGCGGTCGATCCAGACTCGGGCATGGGCCGACCCGGCATCGGTCACGCTGGGTGAGGTAAGTCGGGCGAGCGGTCGCAGTAGTGACGTGCATCGACGTTGCGCAGCGCTGGACTGCTCTTGACAGCCCTTCGCGGCCCGCGAGCCCGTGCACCCCGCGCTCGCCCGTTGATCAGCGCCGCTGTCGCACAGGCAGCCGCCACGTGGACGGCCCAGGGCGCGGGGCTGGCCGCAGGTCCTGCCAGGCCCACCACGCGGCGAGGCCGAGCGAGCCGAGGAACGCGAGCGCGGCTGCTGCGGTCACCAGCCCGGCGAGCACGTCGGTCCGCTGGAGGAGGCCGAGGGCCCCGAGGATGTTGTGCCAGTCGTGGCCGGCGCCGGATCCGTCGTCGCCGAACAGCGGCAGCACCATCCGCTGCGCGTCCCCCACATACACCGCGACATTGTGCAGCGACATCCCGAGCCAGCCCAGGAGCAGGGCGGCGCCGAGGCGGTCCCCGCGCCACCAGAAGTAGCCGGCGAGCGCCATGGGCGCGGCGACCTGGACGGCGCTGCCGGCCGTGGCAACGACCAGGAAGGGGGCCCACGCGAACATCAGGTGGCCGAACTCGTGCACCCCGAGGTCGACCCCGGAGAGGAACGGCACCCAGCCGTTGCGCGTGAAGCTCAGCCAGGCCACCGTGACGACCACAAGCGCGGAGACGCTCCAGCGCAGCACCGCGAGCGCCCGGTTGGCAGGAGCCTGCGGATCGAGCCCCCACGCGTCGGGGACCAGCGGGGACCCCGGGCCGCGTCCTGGTGCTGCCGTCACACCGTCAGTCTTCGGCGGGCTGGGCGAGCGACTGAATAGTGGACATCGAGGCGACCCACTACCACGACCACGCGCGGCTCTGTCCTTCCTGCCGAACCTCGCCTCAGGCACGCACGCCCTCATCCCGCACGAGGCTGGGGCGAAACGCTCGGGGCTCCCCAAGACGAGGAGTGCCACCTCGTCACCGGCGGGAATGAAGCCCATGTGGGATGCCCTCGAGAGGCTCTCCGCCTCTGCCACAACCTCGGTGCACGGCGTGCTCGTCGTCCCCTACTCGGACATCGCCTCTCCGAGCCTGCCCGGTATTCGGCCGGTGGCGCGCTCCGCCGCGTATGCGTCCACAGGCGGCGGAAGGACTCAACCTTCACAGCAGCAAGGCAGAGTCCGCGCCGACCAACTCACTGACGTCTTGTCTGGCGCTGATGGTGTGCTTGCATGGGGTGGTGGCGAACAACGCGTGGGATGCCGTGGAGTACGACTCCTCGTTCGGCTTCGTGACGCGTCACGGGGATGCGCTGGTCGATGTCCTGGACCCGAGACGGGGCGAACGCGTGCTCGACCTGGGGTGTGGGACCGGCCACCATGCGGCGGCGGTCGCGGCGCGTGGGGCCGTCGTGGTGGGCCTGGACCTCGACGAGGCGATGCTGGCCAAGGCCCGGCAGGACCATCCCGAGGTGAGGTTCGTCCGGGCGGACGGAACGACCTTCGGGCTGGCGGACTTGAGTGTCGACGAGCCGTTCGATGCCTGCATGAGCAATGCGGCACTGCACTGGATGACTCCGCAGGACGCGGTGCTGTTCAACGTGCGCGCCGTCCTGGTCGAGGGCGGCCGGTTCGTCGCCGAGATGGGCGGCGAGGGCAACATCGCAGCCTTGGACACGGCCTTGCGCCGGGCGCTGGCCGAGCAGGGGCTGGCGGGCGTCGAGGTGATCCGGAACTACTTCCCGACAATCGGAGAGCAGGCTGGGTTACTCGAAGCTGCCGGGTTCCGCGTCGAACAGGCGGCCTGGTTCCGGCGGCCCACTCCTCTGGAGACCGGATCCACCCCAGCGGACTGGACCCAGCACTTCCGCGCCGAAGCCTGGGCCCAGGTACCCGAGCCGCAGCGGCCTACCGTGGCGGCCCGGGTGGACGAGTTGGCGCGCGCGGCCGGACTGTCGGACTCCGGCCGCTGGGTCGCCGACTACTGCCGGCTCCGCTTCGTCGCCGTGGCACGGTAGACCCCGGCCCTGCTGGACGCCGCTTCTGCGGATGGCATGCTGGAGGTTGAGCCTCGAGTCATCAAGGGGACCACTTGCCTGACTTCGATACACACAGATCCGTAGATGGATCTGGCCGGTTCTTCGCCAGCCACCCCATCGCCTACCGGCTATCGCTGGCCCGATCCGGTGGCGCTTCCGCTTATGCACTGATGCGTGGGGAGTCCACGAGGCGTTGGACGCCCGCTGTGGGTCGCGCTGGCGGTCCCTGGAAGCGGGGATCGCCGTTGGCATCATGCGGGCCAAGGAGTTGGCCGTGACGGCGGAGCGTGAAGCACGGCAACTTACCGCCAACCGCAAGTAGGGAGGGAAGCATCATGGGCAAGGTCATCGCCGTCATGTCGATGTCGGTCGACGGCTACGTCGCCGACGCCCGCGACGGGGTCGCCGAGGTGTTCGACTGGTACTTCTCCGGAGACGTGGCGATCCCGATGCCGCACCCCGGATCGGACATGACGTTCCGCGTCTCGCCGGCCAGCGCCGAGCACCTCAACGGCTTGATGGCTGAGGTCGGCGCGTTCCTGACCGGGCGGCGCACCTTCCAGGTCGCCGGCGGCTGGGGCGGGCACCATCCATGGGGCGTGCCCGCCGTCGTGCTCACCCACCAGGTGCCCGAGGGTTGGCCGCGTCCCGGCTCGAGGGTCCAGTTCGTCACCGACGGAATCCACAACGCCGTTGCCACGGCGAGAACCGCGGCCGGTGGGAGGGCGGTGGCGGTGCACGGGGCCGACACCATCCGGCAGTGCCTGGCAGCCGGCCTCCTCGACGAGATCCACATCGACCTAGCCGCCGTGCTGCTCGGCTCCGGCGTGCCGCTGTTCGACCCCGGCAGAACCACCCCACTCCCCCTCGGCACCCCCACCGTGACCAGCGGAGTCGGCGTGACCCACCTGCGCTACCCGGTGCCATGAGTACCAGGCCGCGTGGCGCCGAACAGGCCGCGGACCGCATCCATCGTGTCGGCCCCAAGGTGCGCGTTTCGCGGCGATTTGGGGCACATCAGGTCAGCACGTCAACGGGTGCAAGGGTGACGAGATCCTTCGCGAAGGCGGCCAACTCAGGGTTCAGTGTGATGAGCGCGTCGGCTTGCAGCTGGGTCAGGGCCACGTATTCGGCATCGAGCGTGTCGGCCATCCCGAGTTGACCGGCGATTTGCCAGGCGACGGCCTGCAGAACGCGGTCTCCGAGCAGCCGGATCCGAAGGCCTCGCACGTAATCCAGGTGGCGGTCGGCGTCTGCCTTGCTCATCTCACCGCGCTGCACGGTCTGGAAGAGCATCGACAGCAACTGGGAGCGCAGCAGTGTCGGCGCCACGAGCCGGTGTTCCCCGGGCACGACTGCCTCGTTCTGGGCCAGGTGGAGCGCCACCGAAGGGTCGATCACGAAGCGTGCCATCTGGCGAGTCAAACAGGTATGCGTACTGCTGTCGCATCGTGCTCAACCGAGCCAATGCGCAGCTTGCCTGACAGGCGGCGCTATGACGCGCCCGGTGTTCCGGTCGGGGATCGGTGGCCAGACAGCCATCCAGTTGCGCAGCGCATCCTCACCCTGAACCGCTGCGCCGATCTCACGACGCGCTCGACGTGACGAACCGTTTGATCCCTGAACCTGCCACCCGACGCGTCCCTGCATCGGGTGGAGCACCTTCCCGGCGTGTCGACGCACGATCCGATCTGGTGGGCCTTCACCATTCGTCAGGGCCCGATGTGCATCGACGACCGGCCTTCGTCAGAATGTCGCCTTGGTCGAGCAGCCCGGGTCGGGCATGATGCCAGGGCCGAGCGGAGAAGAGGCGCTCCAATGTCAGGATCCGGTCGGGATTCCGTGTCGGATCTCCCCGACGATGCTGAGCCGTCGATCACGGTGTTTATCGTCGATGACCACAGCGTGGTCCGTACGGGCCTCAAGGCCTACTTGAGCACTGAGCCGGGCATGGAGGTTGTCGGCGAGGCCGCGGATGGTCGGGAGGCGCTCGCTCGGCTTGCCGTGCTCGCGGCGGGGGCTGGCGTCCCGGACGTCATTCTCATGGACATGCAGATGCCGCATCTCGATGGTGTCGAGACGACGGTGCGGGTCAAGGCGGCCTGGCCCGAGATCGACGTCATCGCCGTGACCTCCTTCATCGAGGAGGCGCGCATCCGAGCGGCACTCGAGGCCGGTGCCACGGGCTACCTACTCAAGGACGCTGACGCCGAGGACGTCGCCGATGCCATTCGCGCCGCGGTCGCCGGCGAGGTCCGGCTCGACCCGGTGGCGGCCGCCGCCCTTGCCTCGGGACTGCGCGCCCCGAAGTCAGTCGTGGAGGAGCTCACCCCACGCGAGCGGGAAGTCATCGTCCTGGTCGCCGAGGGGCGAACCAACCGCGAGATCGGGCGTCGACTCGGCGTCGCCGAGCGGACCGCCCGCACCCACGTGTCCAACATCCTCACCAAGCTCGGGCTGGCCAGCCGCACGCAGGCTGCCATGTGGGCGGTGCGCGAGGGACTCGTCGACGCCTCGGATGTCACCTCGTGAGCGAGGGCGCGGGACGAGATTCTCGATCCTCACCTCTGCGCAGCACATCGATGCCCACGGAACCCGAGATCGAGGATCTGGCTCCGGCCCTCGGCACGATCGACGAGCAGATCGTCGCGCTGGCCATGGACCGAGTGCCCTTCGGCCTGGCCATCTTCGACCTCGACGGCCGGCTGACGCGATGCAACCGCACCTGGGCCAGCTTCTTCGAGTCCTACTTCGGCGTCGAGCCCGGTTATGCCACCCCTGGCCGGCACATCACGGACCTGGTTCCCGAGAACGCCGACGCGATCGAGGAGCTCTTCGCCGCGGTCAGCGCAGGCAAAGTGGTCCGCCAGGCCGCACACCGCCTGGCCCTGCCCGGCATGGCCACGTACTGGGACGTGCTGTTCGCCCCGCTCTACCAGGACGGGCGGATCGTCGGTGCTCTCGACCTCGTCACCGACGCCACCGACCGCGTCCGGAACTCCGAGCAGCTGGAGCGACGGATATCGGCGTTCACTGCGATCGCTGATGCGATCACCCTCGAGCACCCGCTGGAACAGACGTTGCGCCACGTCGCCCGGAGCGTCCGGTCGGCGACGGGCGCTGAGGCGGCGGCACTTGTCGTATGGGAGGACGAGGACCTGCGGAACCTGTCCGCGTACGGCGACGACGGTCTGCCCGAAGGCTATCGCCAGGCTGTCGAGGCGGCGTACGCCCTCGGCGTGGACTCGCCGATCCGCAACGTCACCACCGCCAGCGACGTGACCGTGATCCGAGGCTTCCGCACGAGGGCAGAGCAGGATCCCGGCTATGCGCCGCTTCACCCGATGTGGTCGGCGATGGAGTTCGAGGACACGGTCGTGGTGCCCCTCGGTGCCCGCGGCCGCTGCGTCGGGTGCCTGCTCCTCTACGTCAGCGCCAACCGCGAGGTGGACGCGGCCGAGCGGGCCTTCCTGCACGCGATCGCTGACCAGTCCGCCGTCGCGGTGGAGAACTCGCGGCTCTACGGCCACGCCGAGTCGCACGCCACCCTCGTGGAGCGACAACGGCTCGCCCGCGAGCTGCACGACTCGGTCAGCCAGGCCCTGTTCTCCATGACGATGCACGTGCGCACCGCGGAGCGACACCTCGAGCCGCTCGGCGTGGAGGCTGACCTGGCTCGAGCCGAGGTAGCCCAACTCCAGGAACTGGTCAAGGGCGCGCTCGCGGAGATGCGGGCGCTGATCTTCGAGCTGCGCCCCGGGGCACTCGCGGACGAGGGACTCGGTGCCGCGCTGACGAAGCAGGCCGCCGCGATCGCCGCTCGCGAGCAGGTGACGATCGAGGTGGTCGCCCCCACGCGCAGGCTTCCGCTGTCCACGGACGCCGAGGAGCACCTCTACCGGATCGCTCTCGAGGCCATGCACAACGCGGTCAAGCACGCGCGACCGCGACGAATAGACGTCACGATCTCGATCGACGACGCCGCGCGGCAGGTCGCGCTGGTGGTGACCGACGACGGGATCGGCTTCGACACGTCGGTCGAGCACCTCGGGCACCTCGGACTGGGCACGATGCGCGAACGTGCGACGGGACTCGGCGGAACGGTGACGCTCGCGTCGTCGCTGGGGACCGGAACACGGGTCACCGTCGTCGTCCCTGTCGACGCAGGGCACCCCCAGGGCTGAACTCATCCGACGACGACCGTCGCGGCGTCTACGTCATCCGGCCGAGACCGGAGCCGGCCGTTGTTCCCCTGCCGGACTGTCCCCCTGGCCGATGCCGGCACCCCACTGCGAGCGGCACCCTCGAGGTACCAACCAGAAGGGAGCTCCCGATGAGCATCACCCAGTGGATCCTGTCGATCGCCCTCCTCGCGTGGGCACTCGTGCGCAACCTCGGCACCCGCGAGGTCACTCGCGGCACGTTCGTCCTGCCCCTCGTCATCGTTGTCGCCGCTGCGTCGTACTTCCTGTTCCCGCTGCCGACCGCGGGCAACGACCTGGACCTCGTCGTGGAGTTCGGGATCGTCGGCGTGCTCCTCGGGCTCGCGGCCAGCGCCGTCACGCGCCTGCACACCCGGGACGGACAGGTCGTCGCCACCGCTGGTGCCGGCTTCGCGGCGCTCTGGCTGGTCATGATCGGTGGACGTATCGCCTTCGCCGAATGGGCGACCGGTTCGGGCGCGCGCACCGTCGGGTTGTTCTCCCGCGACCACGGCATCACCGGTGCCGACGCCTGGACCGCAGCCTTCATTGTGATGGCGCTGGGCATGGTGCTCGCCCGCACCGTCGCGCTGGCCATCCGGACCCGCCGAACCGGCGCGGGTCTCGCGCCAGCGACCGCCTGAAGCCCGTCCACAACGAACAACAGGAGAGCACAGTGAGCCTCAACCTCGTCGCCCCCGCCGACCTCGACACCACACCCGCCCGACCGATCCGGGACGTCCTCTCCCTGGTCGGACTCAGTCTGGGCGTCACCGCCATCGGTTCCCTCCTCGCGGAGCTGGTCGCCCCTGAGTCCGACCAGCTGCTGCGCCGCCTACCGGTGGTGCTCGTCCTGCTCGTCATGAGCCTCGTCGTCGCACGTCGGATCGGCTGGTCAGCCATCGCGGCCGGGAGCCCGGCCACGTGGCGTCAGGTCGGCTGGCTCACGGCACCCGTCCTCGTCGCGCTGGTACCGCTCGCGTGGGGCTGGTCCCCGGACCCCTCGACCCTGGTCGCGCTCACCCTCGGGTACGCCGCCACCGGCATCTACGAGGAGCTGTGGTTCCGCGGCGTCGTGCTGCGCGCCGCGCTCCCGCTCGGCCCCGGGCGCGCCGCCACGCTGACCGCCGTCGTCTTCGGCGCCGCACATCTGGCCAACATCCTCTTCGGCCAGAACGTCGCCGTGAGCGCCGCGCAGGCGGTCGGTGCGGCTGCCTTCGGGTTCGGCTACGCCGTACTGCGGTTGCGCACCAACGCCCTCTGGGTGCTGGCCGGCACCCACGCTGTCGGGGACCTGCTCCTGCACACCACCGGTCTGCACGGCGGCGCCCTGTGGGGCGTCATGATCGGGCAGGACCTCGTACTCTTCGTCGTCGGACTCGTCGCGCTGCGCGGCCTGCGCCGCCCCACGTGATCACCGCCACGGCGGCGACTGGGCCGGTGCACGCGGACAGGCACTCGACGCATCAGGAACGCTGGACTGAGGATGGCTCACGTGGCACTTGCGCACCACCGTCGAGATGGGCAGCCGGTCAGGGTGCGCCTGGAGGCAGCGTCCGTTGTGGATGAGGCCGCCCTGGCGCCGACCTTCGCGAGCAACCTGGACTACTTCCGGTCCGCCGGGGAGGTGGCAGGCGACGCCCGATCGGTCCCGGACTCTCTGGTCCGTGGCTACCTGGACGAGGAGCTCATGCGGCCCGACGGACGATGCCTGGTCGTGTTTGACCCGACCGGGGCGGTCGTCGGCACCGTCAGCTTGCTCGTGCCCCATCCGCACGAGCCCCATCCCTGGATCGGCCTGCTCCTGATCGATGGTTCTCGCCACGGCGAGGGCCTCGGGTCCGCGGCGGCCCAAGCTGTCGAAGAACTGCTCGCCGACGAGGGCTGGACCGAGGCGCGCCTCGGAGTGCTCGACACGAACCCGTCCGCACTGGTGTTCTGGACCCGACGCGGCTACGTCACCTACGAACACAAGCCCGACGGCGAAGGACGCCCCTGCACGCTGCTGGGCAAGAAGCTCCCGCACGGCGCCCAGTCTGCAGTGATGATTCGCTGATGGAACCGATGGGAGGCCCAATGCACGACCACGCTTCGACATCCGGGGGACACCAGTTTCCCGACCTGGCTGGGCAGGTTGTCCTGGTCACTGGTGGCACCTCCGGGATTGGGAAGGCGAGTGCGGCGGCCTTCCTGCGTTCCGGTGCGGCCGTGGCCATCACCGGTCGTAGCCCGGACAGGGGCTCGGCAGCCCTCGACGAGCTCGCGCCGATGGGACGGAGCCGCGAGGCCGTGATGTTCGTCCCGGCTGACGTCACTCGTGAGGCGGACGTGGCTTCTCTGGTGGAGTCTGTGGTGGATCGCTTCGGCGGCCTGCACATCGCCGTGAACTGCGCTGCGAACACCGAGGTGGCCCAGGGCATCGGATCGAACTTCACGGACATGAGCCTGGAGGTCTTCGACGGCGTCGTGCGCACGTGCCTGACCAGCGTGTGGCTGTGCATGAAGTACGAGCTCACGGCCATCCTCGGCAGTGGAGGAGGGTCGATCATCAACATCTCCTCGGTCGACGCACTGCTCGCGGCCCCGGGAACCGGGTCCTACGCGGCGGCCAAGGCCGGGGTCAACGCCCTGAGCCGGGCCGCGGCGGCTGAGTATGCGTCGCAGGGGGTCCGGGTCAACCTGATCAGCCCGGGCGCGATCGAGACCCCGATGCTCGCCGCGAATCTTGCGGCTGGTTCGGCCGAGGAGCGCGATGCCATCATGGAGCGATACCTCTCAATGATCGACTCTCGTCGTCTGGGTAGGTCTGAGGAACTCGCCGCGGCCGTGGTCTGGCTGGCATCGGATCACGCGTCCTACGTGGTGGGTCACAACCTCGTCGTCGATGGCGGAATCCGCGGCGACTAATCGCGCACGATCTTCGGTCGACTCCACACCCTGGGCTTCGCCGAACGCCGATCAGGTCGACCAGGGAGGGGCATGGAGTCAGGGGGCGTCGTGCGGGTCTCGGTGGCTGCCCGGCGGATAGCCGAGCGCGGCGAGGGTGGTGAGCAGCAGCAGCTCGGTGGCCACCAGGGCCAGCCCGGCCGACCTGTGTCCGGCCGCCGCCAGGCCGATCCCAGCAGCAAGGAACAGCGCGAGCTCGATGACCACACGGGCGGCGAGCGGGAGGTCGATCTTCCGACGCGGTGCCAGCAGCGCCCCCCAGAGCATCGCTACGGTGCTCACCAAGGCGACCACCGCGAGGAGTTGCACAAGAAGCTGGTCGGAGAAGGCCGCGCCGACGACTGCCGCAGAGCCCAGCAAGCACAGCTCAAGGATGAACCTGAGCGCCAACAGGACCCCAACCACCCGCCAAGCCTGCCAGCGCCCCCGGCCGGCGTCGAGCACATCGCAGCCGCCCCCGGCTGGTGTGCCTCGCCCCACGGGTGCCACTCTTGCCCGCGCGGCCAGTGTCGCCCCGTCACGTCGGAGGAACCATGCAGATCACCTACACCGACCGGGTCCCCACCCTGCTGGAGCACCGCGCGCTGGCTGAACGGGTGGGGTGGACCGACGCATTCCGATGGGAGGCCATGCCGGCATCCCTGGCCGGGTCATGCACCGGCACCGTCGCCACCACCCCTGACGGCACCGTGGTGGGCATGGGACGCGTCGTCGGGGATGGTGCGTTCTTCTTCTACCTGCAAGACATCGCGGTCGACCCCCAGCACGGAGGCCGTGGGATCGGAAGCGAAATCACCGAGCGGCTGCTGGCCCAGGTGCGCGACATGGCCGGGGGCGATGCATTCGTCGGGCTGTTCGCCACCGAGGCCGCGGCAACCCTGTACCGTCGCGCCGGCTTCGACGACAAGACGCAGATGCGCGGAATGTGGCAGATCGTGCGCACCCCCTGACCGTCCGGCTAGGGCGACGGATGGGCCAGACCCGCCCAGCGCACGTGGGTGACCGCCCGTTCCCGGTCGAGGGCTCCGGAGCTTGTAAAGCCCTTCGAAATGAGTCCTCACGCCTGCCCCGGGGAGTTACGGTGCGGCAGGCGGGGCTGCAGGCTCGGTGCTGGGGTCAGTACGGTGCTGAACAGGTGCCGGTGCGCCCCAGGGCTGGTGACAGCCATGGCTCGACTGCCGCACACAGTCGCTCAGTGACTCCGAGGGGCAATGGAAGCTGCTCGCCTCGTAGCCGGCGCGGCGCAGACGCTGCTTGGTGGACGG
>CAWBGJ010000012.1:0-155075 GCA_963788325.1 uncultured Actinomycetes bacterium | reverse complement strand
CTATGTGCCAACGCTCAACTGCTCGCCCCTCGGGACATGCCGTTCGGGGTCACCGGGCCCTCGCCGGTCGTCAGCGCCGTGCAGCAGGAGTACAGCCTGGACCTGCAGACCTATGCGAACGAGGCCGACCTGACGGCAGCCGCCGAGGACGGCGACATCTATGGCGGCTACGTCGTGGGCTCGACGACCGACACCCTGGTGACCGTCCCGGCGAAGAGCTTCTTCGGTGAGGTGTACCTCCGGGCCGGTTTCGCCGACGCAGCCAAGCAGGCGAGTCGGACCTTCACGAACACGGTGGTCGCGCCGCTGCCGACTGCCGATCGGACCGGTGCCGTGGTGGGCCTGCTCCTGCTCCCCACCCTGGTGGGTGGCTACATGATCGCTTCGCTGCTGTACTCGGCCAGCCAGAAGGCCGCCGCACGGGGGCGGATCGCGATCATCCTGTCGTTCGCCGTGGCGGTCTCGCTGATCACCGCGCTCGCCGCAGGACCGGTCCTCGGCGCGATTCCCGCTGGCCGCCTGCTGCCGTTGTGGCTGTCACTGTTCGTGGTCACCGCGGTCGTGGGCCTGTCGGCGGTCGCGATCCAGGCCCTGGTGGGCAGGTTGGGCTCTCTGGTCGTCGCCCTGCTGTTCATCGTCATCGGCGGGGCCGGCGCCGGTGGGGGTGGTGTCGCGCTGCTCCCGAACTACTGGCAGACGATCGGCGCGCTGTTCCCGCCACGGCACGCCGTCGAGCTGTACCGCAACGTGCTGTACTTCGACGCCAACAACATCGTGGGGCCCTTGGCCGTGCTTCTCGGCTACGGGCTGGTCAGCCTCCTGATCATCGTCGTGATGACTCGACGAGGAGCGGCGGCCGCACCCGGCGCAGCGACCGGCGGGGGTTCCGCGGAGTCGGGTCGCCGGCGGATCGTGCCCAAGGACCTCGTGGCCCCGGTCGGGTTCTCACTGATCCTCACCACGCTGTTCGCCTTCAACTACATGAGCTCCGGGCATGAGCCCGTGGCCCGGGACATGCCGTTCGGCGTGGTGGGCTCACCCGCGCTGGCCCAAGCCGCCCAGGGCGACCTGTTCTCGCTGGACCTCATCGAGTACGACACCCAGGCCGAGGCGACCCAGGCCATCGACCGGGCCGAGATCTACGGTGCCCTGATCACCAGCGATTCCGGCACCGAGCTGATGGTGGTCCCGTCGATGAGCGACATCGCACCACTGGACCTCGCGGCCAACTTCGAGCAGGCGGCCAGTGCCGCGGGGGATACCGTGAGCGTGAAGGCCTACACGCCCACACCGCTGGCACCCAAGGACCCCTTCGCCCTGGTCGTGGCCACCCTGCTGGTGGCGCTGCTGATCGGTGGCTACATGTCGGCGGCGCTGCTGGCCACGGCCGTCGGCTCGGCCTCGGGCCGCTGGCGGGGGGCCTGGCTCGCCGGGTTCGCAGTCGGCACCGGACTGGTGCTCGACCTCGCTACCACCTACTGGCTCCAGGGAATCCCGGAGGACTCGTTCTGGGTGGCGTGGCCGATCATGTCGCTGATCATCCTGGTCGTGGCCCTGTTCGCCGCCGTGCTGCGCCGGGTGCTGGGCCCCGCCGGCATCGTCGTCACCCTGATCGTGATCCTCCAGTTCGGCAACCCGTCCTCGGGCGGATCCAACGGCGCCGCCTACCTGACCGCCTTCTGGGACGAGGTCGGCCCGTTCCTGCCACCGCGCAACGCCTTCCTGCTGCTGCGCAACACGCTCTACTTCGACGGCAACAACATCGGCCAGCCCCTGGCGATCCTCCTGGGCTACGCGGTGATCGCTGCGGTCATCCTGGGCTTCCTGGACTGGTTCCGGTCACCGGAACTGGCCGTCCCCGGACTCGACGACCGGGATACGACCCAAGCCGCCGGGGTCGCCATCCCCGTTGGCCCGATCGCCTGATCGCATCGCAGTCGCACGCGGTGGGTGCTCCCTGGGCCAAATGCGTACCGAGACGCGGGGTTCGTGACAACATCTGGTCATGATCGAGCGCCGCACGCATCAGGTGGCGCCTGACGAAACCACGCCCACTGACCCAGTGCTCGCCGAGCCCGCAGCTTCCGAGCCCTCGGCCCGCGACCAGACCGGCGACGGGCCCACCGCCGCCCCCACGCCCGAGCCGCATGCCCCGGAGGCCGCGACCCCCGCACCTGCGGTCCAGGCACCCCCGACCCCCATCACCCCGATCCCCGCCCGCCCCACGAAGCCCCAGCAGACCCTCGTAGTGGAGGAGGGACTCTTCCCCTCGCGGCTGCGCCGGCCCCGCGACCTGCTCAGCGGTCTGCTCGCCCTCGTCGGTGCGGCACTCGTGGTGATCATCGCGGTGACCGCCGAGCAGACGGTCCTGGCCATCGACGACGACCTGGCCAACGCGCAGCGCTCCCTGCCGGACCTCATCTGGGGTGGGCTGAGCTCCCTGGCCGGGCTGGGGCTGATCCTGCTGCCCCTGATCGCGACGGTCTCCCTGCTGCTGCGCCGCCGCGGCCGTCAGCTGCTCGAGGCGATCGCCGCCATGACCGTGGCTGCCATCGCGCTGACCCTGATCTCCACCGCGGTGCGCGAGTACGGGTCCCAGACGCTCTACTTCACGCTGACCGGCTCCACGGTCAACGACGAGCTGGCCTACCCGACCAATCCCCTGCTCGGGGCCCTGATCGCGTTCATCACGGTGGCGCGGTTGATGAGCCGACCTCGGTGGAACGTCCTGATCGCCCTCATGGTGGGCATCACGATGGTGGTCGGATCGGTCAGCTCGGGCAGCACGACCACCGCGCAGCTGCTCAGCTACCTCGTCGGCCTGTCGATCGGCCTGCTGACCCGTTACCTGCTGGGCACGCCGACCACCCGGCCCGCGGGATCCGAGGTGGCCGGGACGCTGCTCCAGGCGGGGATACCCCTGGTGATGCTGCGAGCGCGGGCGGGCACCGAGTCCGGGCGGCACTACATGGGGGTGCGCGCCGACGGTGGGCACCTGGACGTGGTCGTGCTCGACCGCGACCTCGAGGGCTCGGGGGTGGCCTCGGCGCTGTGGCGCAGCATCCGGCTGCGTGAGTCCAACGACTCGGCCAGCGGCCTGAGCATGGGCGGCCAGGTCGACCGGGCATCGATGATGTCCTACGCCGCGGAGGTCGCCGGCGTGCCCAGCCCGCGGCTTGCCCTGGCCGCGATGGTCAGCGCCGACTCCGCGCTGCTGGCCTACGAGAGCGCGGACGGCCGCTATGTCACGCCCGGATCCGGGACCCAGAGCGACCGGCCCACCGACGAGGAGCTGGAGGTGGCCTGGCGCGCGGTGGCCGCGATGCAGGCCCGGTTCCTGGCCCACCAGAACCTCAACGCCGAGCACGTCCGCTACGCCGGAGCGGCCACGCACCTGACCGGCATGGAGTCCGGGACCGTCGCGGCCGGCGACGTGGTGCTGCGCCTGGACATCGCCGAGCTGCTCGTCACCCAGGCCCTGCAGACCGATGCGCCGACTGCCGTGGCCGCGGCCCGCCGGGTGCTCGGTGACGAGGCTGTGCTGCGTGGGCTGCCCGTGCTGCAGCGGGTGGCGCTCAGCGGCCCGACCCGCACGTCGCTGCGGGCCAACAAGAACCTGATCAACGAGCTGCGCGAGGAACTGCTCGAGATCAACCCGGCCGTCGACATGGCCCCGATCGACCTCGAGCGGCTCAAGCCGCGCACCCTGTTCACACTGCTGCTGGGGACGGTGGCCGGCTACCTGCTGCTCTCGCAGCTGGCCCAGGTCAACGTCACCGAGGTGCTGGCCACTGCGGACTGGCGCTGGGCGGCTGTGGCGCTGGTGCTGTCGATGCTGACCTACGTCGGGGCCACGTTGAGCCTGTCGGGCTTCGTGCCTGATCGGCTGAGCTTCCTGCGCACCCTCCAGGCCCAGTTCGCGGCCAGCTTCGCCACGCTGGTCTCCCCGCCGACCCTGGGCGCGGTGGCCGTCAACGGCCGCTTACCTGAACCGTTCCGGCCTGCCGCCGGCTGCTGCGGCAGCCACGGTCGGGGTGTCCCAGGTGGCGGCGTTCATCGTGCACGTGGGGCTGCTGGTCGTCTTCGGCATCGCCGCCGGCACCCAGTCGGACCTGCAGTTCAACCCACCGCGCGCGGTCATCATCGGTGTGGGGGTCGGGGCGCTGGTCATCGGTGGGCTGGCCTCGGTGTCGCATGTGCGGCACTGGCTGGCCAACCGGATCCGCCCGATAGCCGAGCAGGTCATCCCCCGGCTGGCGACCGTCGCCCAGCGCCCGGCCAAGCTGGTCGAGGGGTTCGGCGGGATCCTGCTGCTCAACCTCGCGTACTGCCTGTGCCTGGTGGCCTCGGTGCGCGCGTTCTCCGACAGCCTCACGATCGCCGCCATCTGCTTCGTCTACCTGGCCGGATCGACCCTGGGCCAGGCTGCGCCGACGCCCGGCGGCTTGGGCGTGGTCGAGGCCGCGCTGGCGGCTGGCCTCACCGCGGCGGGGATGGACTCCGCACTGGCCGTCTCAGCGACGCTGCTGTTCCGGACCGTCACGTTCTGGCTGCCGACGGTGCCGGGATGGTTCGCGTTCCGCAACCTGACGGCCAAAGGGTTGTTGTAGGGCCGAGCCCGCGACGCCGTCACTTCACCAGGCGGACCGGGTCCCCATCCAGGCTGGCCGACCACGTGGTCGTGTCGTTGGCGGTGACGCCGGTGGATAGGTGAACTTCAACCGATACCAGCAGGCCGTCGGGTCCGCGTCGTTGCAGGTGTAGGTATCGGGGATCGGGACCTCGATCCGCTGGATCTTCCCGTTGTAGCCGACAACCCCACGTAGTCGTTCTTGACGTTGCTCAGGGTGCACGTGGCCGTGTTGAAGTCGCTGATCGGTCGGGATCCGGGGACGACGTCTCCGGTTGCTCGGCACCCGGATGGGGTCCCGCCCGCGGGATTCTCGATCTTGATCACGGCCGCACCGTCGGCGTCACCGATGTCGAAGAACGTGACCTTCAGCAGGTTCCCGGCATTGCCCGAGGAGACCCTGGCCAAGTAGAAGTCGGTGGTACCGCTCTTCAGAGCCGCGTAGATGGGCATGCGCTCGAGCGCTGAGATGTCGACTGCGGACGACGCACCGCCACCGACCTTCACCCGGATGCCATAGCGGTTGTGCGCGTTGCCCCCCACAGCGGGATCCTCTGCGGGGTTTAGCAATCGCGCGTCGCTCGCATTGGACGGGATGTTGGTGCGGACCAATAGGTAGTAGTCCCGGCCCACTTCGGGGGTGTTCACCGTGCAGAGCGTCCGCCACTGCCGGAAGTTCTCCGCCACCGTCGCGTTGTAGTCACCGGTTCCGGTGACCAGCGCCTTGTTCAGGTCGCCGGAGAACCCGCCGAACGACTGCTTGCAGCCGGTGATGACCGAGGACTGCAGCGGGTCGAGGGTCTCGGTGGGCTCGAGCAGCGCGAAGGTCGTGTTCAGCCGGTTGGCGGCGCCGCCGAAGTTGATGTCCCCGGTGCAGAACTGGGGCGACCAAGCTGGGTCAGCGGTCGCCCCGACCTGGCCCTTGCCCTTGTCCGTGCCGTCGCTGGTGATACCCCAGGCATAGCGAGCTTTCGCGTCGGTCACAAAGGGATTCGGGTTGTTCACGCCTGGCCACAACCCGTCCGCAGTCCTGGTCAGGTTGTTCTGGCAGTAGTCGCCCACGTCGACCAGCATCGGATCGAAGAGCTCGACCGCGATCGAACTGACGGCCGACTTGGCCTTGATCTTGTACACGTAGTAAGACTGGCCGATGATCCCCGGCCCGCCGGAGTAGTCCAAGTTGTTGCTCGAGGAGTCGCAGTTCGAGTTCGACGAACTAGTGCACTTCCGAGTCGCGTACCGGTCGCCGTTGCCCTTGGGTGCGTCCGGACCGGCGACGTTCTGCCAGAAGTTGGGCGTAGGTGGGCAGGTCCCCGCACCCACCTTGCTTTCACCCAGGCCCAGCGGCTCATTGCCCATCACGTTGCACGGGCTGCCCATTGCCGCTGCCGCTGCGTAGTCCGCCGTGGCGGTCCGGGTGATCGTCTGCGTGTTGATCCCGATCACGGTGGCGAACAGGTTGGGGATCGTGTTGCTCATGGTCACCTTGAGCCGCGACGGTCGATCTGCGATGACGATGTCCGAATCGGGAACGGCGGCCACCGAGGAGTCATAGCCGTTGCGGTCGATGAGCTTGCGGGCCTCTTCACGTGCTTTTGCCAGATCACCTGGTAGGTAAGGCGCCCCAGCCAGCGATGCGGCATCGACCGTCCGTTGCAGCCGCTGGCCCTCGACGTACCAGCGGCCAGTGTCCAGGGCGAAGGCCACAGCGACGATCAGGATCACCATGAGGAGCGCGGTCGTGACCGCGATGACTCCCTCGTCCTTGCCCAGCCGGGGCTGGCGCTCGTGCGTCTCCATGTCATCCCTCACTTGCAGGTCGAGATCTGCTTGGGCTCGAACGTGAGCACGGCGCGAGCTGAGATCTTGCGACTGGTACCGAAGAACTGCGTCACCCACTGGTGGTCGGCTTGGACGTAGACCCCCACCGAGTCCGGCGGGCCGCCGCTGGCCACCGTCGGGCAGGCGTTGACGTGGCCCTCGGTCCCGATGGGCGCCTTGGGATTCCAGGGTGGGGGCGGGCTCGTGGGGTCCAGTACGAACTTGCCGCTCGCCGCATTCCACACGAACTTGTCGCAGCTCTTCGAGTAGCCGGCGCACGTCATGGTGGTGTTGGAGTCCGGACCCGGGTAGCCGTGGACATTGGCCTTGTACACGAGGATGAAGTCGATCTTGCTCTTGGGGATCGCCGATCCCGCCTTCGCCATCGCATCCACAGTCGTCTGGGTGAAGTTGTCGACCCGGGGCAGCGCGGACGCGGTTCGCACGCCCACCCGGGACGACTCGGTGACCGACAGCGAGTCACGCATGAAAAGGCCCCACTCGAGGATCCCGAAGATGAGGAGGAAGAACAGCGGCAGAAGGATCGCTGCCTCAACGGCTGCCGCACCTGTGTCCGCGCGTCCGGCCTGCCGGCGTCGGATCGCCCCCGTCATCACTTGCACGCTCCCGGTGGTCGCGGCTCGAAGCGCATCACCGTGTAGGCGGTGAGCTTCTGCTCCGACCCGAACAGCCCGGTGATCATCTTGTGGGTGGCCCGGGCGTAGACCCCGATGTTGGTCATCGTCGCTTCGCCCTGGCAAGCGTTGACGTCAGACCCGGTCCACGGCGTTCCAGCGGTGTTCCTGAAGTCGCCGGTCCCGCTGTTCAGCGTCGGATCCCACACGTAGGTATCGCAGGTCGTCCCGGCACCCACGCAACTCATGTCCGTGGAGTTGGAGTCTGGTCCGGGGTACCCATGCTTGTTCGCCTTGTACACCATGACGTAGTCGATGGTGTCGGGCGGCAAGCTGGAACTCGCTGACACCAGCGAGTCAACGACCTGTCGGGTCAATGTTGGGGAAGTCGGGGAGGGCGGAACGAAGGGACGGTCTGGTGATAGCGACGACCCGGTGCGAGCGCCGGCGCGGGCGACCGAGGTGAGCTCGACCTGGTCCTTGAGCACCAGCGACCACTCGATGATTCCGAAGACGAGCAGGATCAACAACGGGAAGATCAGGGCAGCCTCGATCGCGACCGCCCCTCGCTCCCCGGAATGGCGTCGTCTCACCTCGGAACCTCATTCCGCCATGTCTTGGGCACACGAGCCGTATGCACCAATTCTCCGACTCAAACGGTACTCCGATACTGGGAAGCAGACAGTTGCATACGGGGGACAATGCGGATGACACTTGAGCAATGGGGTGCCCAATGAACTGCGCACGCCGCCTCAGTAGCGCGGCTTGTCCGCCTCGATCTGCTCGACCCACGCGACGATCCCACCCGCCACGTGCACGGCGTCTGCGAAACCTGCCTGCCGCACCAGGGCGAGCACCCCGGCCGAGCGCACGCCGACCTTGCAGTACAGAACGATCTGCTTGTCCCGCGGCAGGTCAGCCAGCGCAGCCCCGGAGCGGAACTCACCCTGCGGCATCAGAACCGCCCCCGGGATCGACACGATCTCCCACTCGGCCGGCTCCCGGACGTCGATCAGCACGAAATCCCGCGCACCAGGAGCCCGCTCGTTGAGCATGGAGGCCAATTCCGCCACCGTGATCGTCGAACCACCCACCGGCGAAGCGGCAGGCTCGACCCCCACCCCACAGAACGCCTCGTAGTCGATCAGCTCGTTCACGCTCGGGTTCTCCCCGCACACCGCGCAGCCCGGGTCCTTGGCGACCTGCACCGTCCGGTAGGCCATCTCCAGCGCGTCATGCGTCATCAACCGCCCCAGCAGCGGCTCCCCGATCCCGGTGATCAGCTTGATCGCTTCGGTCACCTGGATCGCCCCGATCGACGCGCACAGCACCCCGAGCACCCCACCCTCGGCGCACGAGGGCACCATCCCGGGCGGCGGCGGCTCCGGGTAGAGGCAGCGGTAGCAGGGGCCGTGCTCAGCCCAGAACACCGACGCCTGGCCATCGAACCGGTAGACCGAGCCCCACACATACGGCTTGCCCAGCAGCACGCAGGCATCGTTGATCAGGTAGCGGGTGGCGAAGTTGTCGGTGCTGTCGACGATCAGGTCGTACTGCGCCAGGAGGTCCAGAGCGTTGCCGCTGTTGAGCGCCTCACGGTGCAGCACCACCTCGACCAACGGGTTGATCTCGCGCATCGAATCACGCGCGGACTCCACCTTCGGCCGACCCACATCCGACTGGCCGTGGATCACCTGGCGGGCCAGGTTCGACTCATCGACCGTGTCGAAGTCGATGATCCCCAGGGTGCCCACCCCGGCGGCCGCCAGGTACATGAGCGCCGGCGAACCGAGCCCCCCGGCCCCCACGCACAGGATTCTCGCGGCCTTGAGTCGTTTCTGTCCGACCATTCCCACCTCGGGGATGATCAGGTGCCGGCTGTACCGACGCACCTCCTCGTCACTCAGCGACTCGACCGGTGCGACCAGCGGTGGTATCGGCATTCTCAGGCTTCCTACGATCCGTGGGCCTGGGGTAGGCCAACCGGGTGACAGCGAATGCCCTGCCGGCCGTAATGTCCCCCGAGTAGAGGACAATATGGGCATCATGAATGCGCCATCCGAAGTGTATCTTGACGGTCAGTGAGCCCTTGGGGGCTCCGTCCGTGCACTAGAAGGACGGAGATTGCGGCCGGGATGAACCGCACCGACCGCATCCGTCGCCAGTCAACACGGATGAACCCCACCCGCCACGATCCGCACACGGGTCGACGCACACCCACCGGCGAAGGGCTGCTGTGCCCTCGCCCACGTAGAAGGACGAGGCCATGGGACGCCGAACGGTTCTGCTGATCGCCGCACTGGTGGTTGCCGCACTGGGGACAGCCCTGGTGTTCATGTACGCCAACCGTGCTGACGAGCGCGCCCAAGCCGGTACCGAGCAGGTGCAGGTCCTCGTGGCCACCGCCGGCATCGCCGCCGGCACCACCGGCGCGGACGTCGCAGCCAGCGGCACGGTCGAGTTGCAGACCCTCCCGAAGGCCTCGGTGCCCGACCAGGCCCTGGCGGACCTCACCCCGGTGACCGACCTCATCACCGTCACCAGCATCTTCCCGGGCCAGGTCCTGATCCAGCCGATGTTCGGCACCCAGCAGAGCGCGTCAGGCGCGCTGACCCTGCCCGAGGGCACCGTGGCCGTCTCGATCACGCTCGGCGACCCGCAGCGCGTCGCGGGCTTCGTGAACCCGGGCTCCGAGGTCGCGATCTTCCGGACGTTCACCCCGGCTGTCGACCCGGCCGCTGCCGAGGACGCGGCAGCACCCACCGCGCAGACCAACGTGCTGCTCGACCGCGTCCCGGTGATCGCCGTCGGCCCGACGACCGTCAGCAACACGACGACCACCGACGGGCAGACCACCAACACCGAAGAAATCCCCACCGCGATCCTCACCCTGGCCCTGGATCAGGAGCAGGCGCAGAAGGTGATCCTGAGCACCACGGACGGCCAGATGTACTTCGCCCTGCTCGACGAGAACTCCGAGATCGACCCGGCACTGCCTCCGACCAGCACGACCGACCTCGAGGCGCAAGGCTGATCACATGACAGTTGTCCTCGAGCCCGACGTCCTCACCCGTGACGGCATCCGAGATGCCGTCGGCGAGGCGCCGCACAGTGCGAGCTCCTTCGACGAGCTGACGGTGGTGATGCGCAGCAACCCGGAGATCGCCACGGTGATCCTCGGGCCGAGCATCGACACCGACCTCGCGCTGGACTTCTCCGAGCGCATGCGCGCCAGCAACCCCACCCTCGGGGTCGTGCTGGTGCGTCGGCGCATCGACGCCGTCGTGCTCGCCGCCGCACTTCGGGCCGGTGCCCGAGAGGTGCTCAGCGAGCGCGACCTGCCCGGCCTGGCCGAGGCCGTGACCCGCAGCCGCGCGCTCACGGCGGTGCTTCGCAACCCCGACGAGCTCGGGGCGGAGTCCGACGACTCGGACCTGGGTCACCTGTTCACCGTGTTCTCCCCCAAGGGCGGGGCGGGCAAGACGACCTTCGCAGTCAACGTGGGAGTCGGCCTCGCGGCCAAGGGCCTGACCACCCTGCTGATCGACCTTGACCTGGCGTTCGGCGACGTGCCCATCTCACTGGGCCTGCGGCCGGAGCACACGTTCGAGGAGGCCGTGGCGATGGGCGAGCGCCTCGACGCCGCTGCGCTCAAGCGTCTGGTCACGCCGCACGAGTCGGGCCTGCACGTTCTGGCCCCGCCTACCGACCCGGGTGTCTCCGAGCGGGTCACGATCGCGCTGGTCCGCCGCCTGATCGCGGTGGCGATGAAGGAGTACCAGTACGTCGTCGTCGACACCGCCCCGCAGATGGACGAGCGCTCCCTGACGGTCATGGAGAACTCCGACGCGGTGTTCATGCTCACCACACTGGACATCCCGAGCCTGAAGAACCTCAAGATCGCCCTCGAGACGCTACGCGTAGTCAACTTCCCGATGGACCGGGTGCGGGTCATCATGAACCGCGCCGACTCCAAGGTGGGCCTCGATCCCGGCGAGGTGGAGAAGACCCTCGGGGTTCCGGTGGTCGCCTTCATCCCCAGCTCACGGTTGGTGCCCGCAAGCACCAACCGGGGCGTGCCCATCCTCACTGACCAACCCCGGAGCACGGTGTCCGCCGCGTTCCACCGCCTGATCAGCCACGAGATCGTCAAGGACGGCGCGCAGCCTGAGAAGCGCGGGCTGTTCGGAAAGCGGAGCCAGTCATGAGCCTCTCCGATCGGCTGACACAGGCCCGTAAGGGCCGCGAGTACGAGGCCACCTCAGCCGAGGAGTCCTCCGCGCCGCAGCAGCGCTCCACGCGCAGGCGCTCGGTGGACCCCTACGCCGAGATCAAGAAGAAGGTGCACGCGGCCCTGGTGGAGTCCCTCGGGCCGCAGCTGTACCACACGCAGTTGTCCGAGTCCGAGCTCAACCAGCGGGTGCGCGTGGTCCTCCACGACGTGCTCACCCGCGACGACACGCCGCTGCCCTCGGCCGAGCGCGCGACGCTGGCCCAGCAGATCTCCGACGAGATCCTGGGCTACGGCCCGCTGGAGCCGTTCCTGCGCGACCCGGAGATCACCGAGGTGATGGTCAACGGCTTCGACACCGTCTACGTCGAGCGCGCGGGCAAGATCGAGCAGGTCGACGCCGCCTTCAGCGACGACGCGCACCTGCGCCGTACGATCGACAAGATCGTCGGTCGGGTCGGCCGGCGCGTGGACGAGTCCTCGCCCATGGTCGACGCCCGGCTGCCCGACGGCTCGCGCGTGAACGCGATCGTCCCGCCGCTGGCCGTGGACGGCTCCGCGCTGACGATCCGCAAGTTCGCCACCGACCCGTACGGCGTCGACGACCTGGTCGCGTTCGGCACCCTGACCAAGGACGTCGCGCGAGTTCCTCGACGCGTGCGTGCGCGGCAAGGCCAACATCCTGGTCGCCGGCGGCACCGGTGCTGGCAAGACCACCACCCTCAACGTGCTCTCCGGATTCATCCCGGAGAGCGAGCGGATCGTCACCATCGAGGACGCTGCCGAGTTGCAGCTGGCCCAGGACCACGTGATCCGACTCGAGGCCCGGCCGGCCAACATCGAGGGCCGCGGCGAGGTCACGATCCGCGACCTGGTGAAGAACTCGCTGCGCATGCGCCCGGACCGGATCGTGGTCGGCGAGGTCCGCGACGCCGCGGCCCTGGACATGCTCCAGGCGATGAACACCGGCCACGACGGCTCCATCTGCACCGTGCACGCCAACACCCCGCGCGACACCCTCGCCCGCATCGAGACCATGGTGCTCATGGCCGGCGTGGACCTGCCGGTCCGCGCGATCCGCGAGCAGGTCTCCAGCGCGATCGACCTGGTCGTGCAGCAGGCGCGGTTCAAGGACGGCTCCCGGCACATCACCCACCTCACCGAGGTGGTGGGCATGGAGGGCGACGTCATCACCATGCAGGACATCTACCGCTTCGACTACGACGCGGGGTTCGACGCAGACGGCCATCCGCTGGGCACGCTGGTGACCACGGGCCTGCGCCCGAAGTTCCTGGCCAAGCTCGCGCAGAGCGGCGTGCACGTCGACACCTCAGTCTTCGCCTTCGACAGGACCTGACCATGAGTGGCCGGACGATCAGATGGGTGGCCGCGGGGGCGGCCGTCGCGACGCTGAGCCTGGGCACCGGGGTGGCCTGGGCTGCGCCCGAGGGCCGCATCCAGCAGGTGGAGGCTGCCGGCGGTGCAGTGACCTACATCCTGACTGCCGAGGGCCTGGCAGAGGGCGAGACCATCGATCCCGACACGGTGCGCACGTCGCTGGGTGGAGTCGATGCCCCCACGACCGCCACACCGGTGGCCGCGGATGCGCCGGTCGTGGAGCGCACCACCATGCTCGTGCTGGACTCAAGCGGGTCGATGGGGGACAACGACAAGCTGGTGAAGGCCCAGGATGCGGCCAAGCTCTATCTGGACACCCTGCCCAAGGACGTCAGGCTGGCCTCGTGACCTTCTCCGACGAGGCCCAGGTGGCGGTAGCGCCCACCCAGGACCGCGCCGCCGTGATCGCTGGCATCGACGCGCTCGAGGCCGGGGGCAAGACCGCGCTCAACGACGCCATCGTGGTCACCGTGGACGCACTGGGCACTGAGGGCTCGCGGAACATGGTCGTGCTCTCCGACGGCAACGACGACGGGAGCCAGACCTCTGTGAAGGACGCGGCCGTCGCGTTGTCCGACTCGGGCGTGGTGCTCGATGCAGTGTCCTTGGGCAACGCCAAGCAGACAGCGGAGCTTGCGGTATTCGCCAAGGCAGGCGATGGCACGGTCGTGGCGGCGACGGATGCGGCCGAGCTCACGGAGGCGTTTGCCTCCGCTGCTCGCACGGTCGTCACGCAGCTGGCGGTCAGCGCCCAGATCCCCGCAGGTGTCGAGGCTGGGACGACGGAGTTGGTCGCGGCAGCACTCGTGGGCGGATGTTCCTATCACTGACCGCGCAGTGGCGGTCATCGAGGCCGGCGCCGTCGCAGCCGCCGAGGCGCCCGCGTACGGGCCCATCCCGGTGGCCGAGTCCGAGCCCGGCTTGATGGAGAAGTCGTGGTTCCTGCCCGTCGCTGCTGGGCGCGATGTTCCTCGCGCTGATCGTCCTCGTGGTGCTGGCGATCGGGGTTCTGGACACGCGCAACCGGCAATCCGGTCGGGTGAAGCGACGGCTGCAGGAGGTGTCGGTGGCGGGCGCGCCGGTGGCCGTGGACTCCTCGCAGGCTGAGACGGTGCTGGGGGAGAGCCCGACAGTGCGCAAGGCGGTGTCGTTCGCGGACAAGGTGGCGGCCAGCCGGGACACGAGTGCGCTCGCGGACAAGCTCGACGTTGCGAACGTGGCGCTGCGGCCCGGTGAGTGGGCGGTCGTGCACATGCTGGTCGTGGTGCTCGCCGGTTTGATCGGCAGCCTGCTGTTCGGCTTCAACATCGTGCTCACCTTGCTTGCCGTGCTGGTCGGCGTCTTGGCCCCGTGGGCCTTCCTGAGCTACCGGGCCGGCAAGCGCAGAGCCGAGTTCTACTCGATGCTGCCGGACTCGCTGCAGATGCTGGCCGGCAGCCTGTCCGCGGGCTACTCCCTGCCCCAGGCGCTGGACAACGTGGCCAAGGAGTCCGGCGGCACGATGGGTCAGGAGATCAACCGCGCCCTCATCGAGAGCCGGCTCGGACTGCCCATCGAGGAGGCGCTGGAAGCAGTCGCCCAGCGGATGGACAGCGAGGACTTCCACTGGACGGTGATGGCCATCCGGATCAACCGGCAGGTGGGTGGCAACCTCGCGGAGGTGCTCACCAGCGTCGCCAATACAGTCCGTGAGCGGGAGCGTCTCCGCCGGCAGGTCAAGGCCCTGTCCGCGGAGGGGAAACTCTCGGCATGGGTGTTGGGGATCCTGCCCTTGTTCGTGGCCTTCTGGATCGTATGGCGAAACCCTGGATACCTCGAGCCGCTCTACACCAACGTCGTCGGCTGGATCATGATCGCGGTGGGGGTCGTGCTCTACATCGCAGGCATCTTCTGGATGCGCAAGCTCGTCAACATGGAGGTGTAGACGATGACCACCTGGTACCTCATCGGCGGGCTCAGCCTGATCTTCCTCGGCGTAGCTACCGTGATCCTCATGGCCGGCATCATCGGCAAGGAACGCTCGCAGGTCTCTGCCTCGATGGCCGCGATCGAGTCCATTAGCGGGCCTGTCCCCGACGACATGCGCAGCCAGTACGACCAGCCGTTCAACAGCCCGCGTCACCAAGCCCACCCAGGCGATGGTTCGCCAACGCCGCTCGAACCGTGGCCGGGGCCAACTGGGCGAAGAACACCACCAAGCGCCTGGACATGGCGGGCAACCCGCCTCGCTGGGATGCAGAGCGAATCCTGGCCGCCAAGGCCGTCGCCGCGATCGTGTTCGGCGGCGTGACCGTGCTCTTTCTCTGGGCAACTGGGCAGACGTGGTCGGCGCTTCTGTGGGGAATCGTGTTCGCGATCGCAGGGTTCTTCCTGCCCGACCTGTTGCTGCTGAACACTGCTCAGAAGCGCGCAGACAGCATACGTAAGTCCTTGCCGAACACCATTGACCTCTTGACTGTCTCAGTGGAATCCGGCTTGGCTTTCGACGCCGCTCTTGCGAATGTCGCCCAAAATACCGCAGGTCCATTGTCAGATGAATTCCGTCGGGTCCTACGTGAGATTCAGATCGGGTCCAGCCGTTCGGCCGCGTTGCGTGCGCTGGCCGAGCGTACGACGGTCGATGATCTGCGGATCTTCCTCAACTCCATGATCCAGGCCGAGAAGCTCGGGCATCCCGATCGCCGACGTCCTGCGCGTCCAAGCCGCCGAGATGCGGCTCAAGAAGTCCCAGCGCACCGAGGAACAGGCAATGAAACTGCCAGTCAAACTGGTCTTCCCACTGCTGCTGTGCATCATGCCGCTGCTGTTCATCGTGATCATCGGGCCTGCCGCGATCAACATCTCGCAGAACTTGTTCCAATGACCTCCTGCTCAGGAGGGATGTCCCCCCGCATGTCCCCCGATTGCGACTTCCAGCCCATACCGTCAGAAGTTATTCTAGTTGGTGTCCACCCAGGTCGGTTTCCAAGCAGGGTGTGGGGGACGGGAACAGGGCTCGAGCAATTCGGGTCAAGCAGAACAATCACCAGGTCCGCTCGGGTCAACTGAGAAGAAAGGCATCATCATGATGAACATGTACACCGATCTCGAGGTCCGCGTCCGTGAGTTCGCCCGCAAGGCCCGCAGCGACGAGGGCGCGACCGCCGTGGAGTACGGCCTGATGGTCGCCCTCATTGCCGTCGTGATCATCGCAGCCGTGACCCTCCTGGGCGGCAACCTGCGCGACACCTTCAGCGAAGTTGCCACCAAGATCTAGTTCAGCGATCGACTAGTCGACGCATCTGTTGGGGCGGGACCGACGTCCCGCCCCAACAGACGTGTTCTGAGGAGCGCTATTCCATGCATGACGCAGTGCAACAAGTTCAGGACGACGATTCCGGTGCGACGGCGGTGGAGTACGCGCTCATGATTGCCCTGATCGCGATCATCATCTTCGGCGCCGTGACATTACTCGGAGGCAGCGTCAACGACCTGTTCCGAGACGAGCAACTCAGCACAGCTCTCACCAAGTAGCCACCCAGCCACAGGGTGAACACCCACACCGAAACCGTATCGCCGGAAGTCAAGAGCGGCGAGGTTCGCCGGGGACTCCCGTTCCTTGCAGTCCTCGGCCTGCTGGTCGGCCTCATGATCTTCGCGACCTCGACCACCGCGCTCAGGGACATTGATCTGTTCTGGCACCTGCTCGCAGGCAAGGAGCTGGCCGCAGGGGTCCCGCCCAGCGCCTTGGGGCAGGACTGGAACCTTACAAGCGCGAGTCAACCGTGGACGACGACCCAATGGCTGTCAGAGTGGCTCCTCTTCCAGTTGCACTCCGTCGGCGGCTGGTACGCATTGGCTGCCTTGCGTGTTGTCACGGCAGCAACGGCCATCGGAATCCTGGCGCAGACAACCCTTCGCGGGCGGAATGCAGCCCTGGCCGGATTGCCCTTCATCGTTGCCGCGATCGCCATAGCATTGGCCTCCCAGGAACGGCCCCAGCAGGCCACCCTGATCGGTGCCGCGGTACTGGGGGGGACGCTGGTGCGAGGGTTGTCCGCTGGACGCCTTCCCCGTTGGTTCTTCCTAGTTCCCGCCACGACACTCTGGGCGAACTTGCATGGCGGATGGGTGCTTGCGCCAGCCATGCTCGCTCTGGTGGCGGTGGGGCGAATGCTCGACCACGGTCCGCGGGACCGAATCGCCCATCGAGGCTTCGCGCTGGCGGCCTTGGCGGGATGCGCCGGCCTGCTGAGTCCGGCGGGGCCGTACGGATTGACGGCCGTCTTCAGTTTCAGCCGCTCAGCCTCACTGATCCGGGAGTGGCAGGCCGTCCAACCCACTCATGGCCTGGGAGTCCTGACCCTGCTCATGCTCGCCATGATCGCGATCGGGTGGTCGCGGTCGAATGACGTGCCCCGGTCTGAGGTCCTCACCGCCTTCGCTTGTCTGGTCTTCTCCTGGCTGGCCTGGCGCAATATCGCGCCGGGGCTCGCCCTGCTCGCGCCCCTGGTAGCCCAGCGACTCGAGCTCGCGTTCCCCACGGTGCGATGGACGGAACCCAGGTGGTCCCGGCCTGTCGGGATGGGCCTGGCCGTTGCTCTGACAGGCATCGGGCTACTGGGCATGGTGGGCAGGACTCACCTCCCCATCGACACCCAGCCCATCAAGCTGGCGGCTCTGATAAGTGACATGCCCACGGGGCAACGAGTCCTCAATCACTACAACGTGGCGGGTGACGTCCTCTACTTCGGTGGCGCAGGCACGAGAGTAGGGATCGATGGCCGTTCAGATATGTACGGCGCCGACTACATCAGGGCCTACCTGGATCTCCAGGACCTGTCAGGTGATTGGAAGACCCTCCTGGCCGAGCTCGACCCAACGGTGGCGCTCATCAAGGACGACACAGCCCTCGTCCACGTCCTGACCGAGGAACGCGGGTGGGAAGTGCTCGGCAGGGACAACGAATGGATCCTCCTGGGAGATGGTAATCGGGACAGTGATCCCCAGTGACTGCCGGGCCGAGATCTTCAGTGGACCGACCCCCGGCAGTGAGACGGACGGTTGGGGGCGCGTCACGGTGGTCCACTTGGGTCCCAGCGCTCACGGCGCTGGCCGTCTCAGGTGTGGCAGTCCTCCTGGCACTCCCATGGGCGGCTCTGGTCAGCGCCGTCTGGATACCCATCGTCACGCCGGTAGCGCGCTCCCTGGGTACTCGGCTTCAACTATGGGCGATCGGCTCTCTGGCAGCCGGAGCGGCAATCTCGGTCATCCCCAACGTTCCCATAGAGCCGGCGACCGCTCTTGCAGCGGCGGTACTAGGTCTGGCTTCCGCGTTTATCATCAGCAGACGGGGTGAACCACAGTCCTGGGTGCCGGTCATGGGGCCGGCCGAGTTGATCGTGCTGTTCGCATCAGGTCTGACCTTCATGATCTTGGCTCTCCCCTACTGGGGAGCCGGCCCCAACGGGGTCCTGCTCGATCTGGCGCGGTCCTTCGACTATCGCGGGCACTACACGTTGGTCCACAACATCGTGCTGGAGTCGTCCACAACCTGGAGTACCGCCGATGGGTCACCGCCCGAATGGGCTGGGACGTACCCGCTCGGCATGCATGTGCTGGGCGCTCTGGGTCTGCTGCTCATGAACTCCGGTGACCCGGGCGAACTGATCGGCTTCGGCCTCGTCTCGACGACGTCCGCTGCTCTGAGCGCCCTACTTCTCGGACTGTTGGCTATAGACATCTCGCGCCGAACGGGCCCCGCCGCGAACGCTGGTCTCCGCGCCATCGTCGCCGCTTGCATCTGCTCGGTCTGCCTACCCTTCGGTGGACTACTGTCCGGACTCTTCGAACTCGGCCACACGTTCTTCCTGTACCCCGCGGTGATCGCGACTACCGCGTCGTGGTTGGCTCTGGTCCACGTGCACCGGCCTGTCGGAGCCAGCGCCGTTCTCGCGGCAGCTGCGACGGCCATGCTGTGGACCTATCCACCAATTCTTTGCGCCCTGGGCCCAGCAGCTGTCGTGCTTGCCCGACGACGGCTGCAGGTCTCATCAACGGGTTTGCTACTGCTCGCGGGCTTGTTCTTGACCGGTTCGACAGCGCTTGTCGTGTGGCGATGGAGATGGCGGTTCGAGGCGACTGCCACTGCCACCGGCGAGTTCTCGACCCCCGTAGAATCGTCGCTGCTACTGGTGCTCATGGCCTTGAGCCTGGTCTTGATCGCGCACCAGATGCGCCACGGTGCGTATCCCAAGCTGGCATTGGCCGCACCAGCCGGGTTCCTATGGGGCTCCATGCTCATCGCGTTGTTCGCAATCAGCTTTGGCTTCCCCCCGCTGACCAACTACTACGTCGCCAAATTGCTGCAAGCCGCGGCGGTCGCCTCCCTACCGATCATCGTTGGGCTGATGGCGTGGGCGCTTACTGAGGTGACGCTTGCCAGACGGGCATCGAGTGCCAACTGGCTTCTGCTTGGGTGTGGCGTCGCGGCGGTCGGGCTCTTGCTCGCAGCCGTCCCCCAGGGCCGCTATCAGGGCCCTGGTGCCGTGACGATGCTCAACCAGAGAATCCTTGAGAGGAACCGAGCGGCGAACCAGGTGGACATCGTCGAAATGAGCAGCCTGCTCGGTCCGTCCGGCGCCGACGCCGGGATCTTGGTCGACGCCCCCGGATGGTCCTATCGCGTCGCATGGGAGGATCCGGCGATCGGCACGCTTGTTCACTCCCCAAGTGCCGCTTCTGACTGGCTCAACAGGGTGCGAGGCGTGATCTCGACGGACCAGATTGAGGCGACCCTCTGCCTTGACGCCATGTCCCCGACAGGATGCTTCAGCTCGTGGCTCGATGCTCACCCGGAATCATCCCTGAGCATCGTCGTGCGTAGCGAGCCGACCGAGTTTGAGTACGACAACCTACGTACCGAATACCCGAACAGGGTGTCAGTGATCAGAGTTCCTGGATGATTAGGGCCGTCAAACAGAATGCCGATAGATCGCGGCCGGGGGAGCCCTTGTCTATGTCGAGTTTGGAGTGTTCATGTATCGAGATCGAGTGATCGCCGTCGTTGTTCCGGCTTTTCGCGAGGAGCGACTGATTGGTGAGACCATCAGCGGAGTGCCCAGCTTCGTCGACCACCTGATCGTCATTGATGACGCCAGTCCGGACGGCACAGCAGCCGCAGCCCAATCAGTCGGGGACCCGCGCGTGGAGGTCGTCAGGCTTGAGGTGAACCAAGGGGTGGGTGGCGCAGTTCTCACCGGGCACCAACGCGCCACAGATCTCGGGGCCGAGATCTCGGTTGTCATGGCTGGAGACAACCAGATGGATCCCGCGAAGCTAACCCTCCTGCTCGATCCGATCATTGATGAGGGATACGGCTTCACCAAAGGAAACCGCTTCTTCTCCCCCACCAGTATGTCGGGAATGCCCGCGCACCGGGCCGTCGGAAACATGGCACTGACGTTCCTGACCAAGGCTGCTTCGGGCTACTGGAACATAGTGGATCCTCAGAATGGGTACACGGCCATCACAGCCGAGTCCCTGTCCCTCGTCCCTCTCGACCGCGTCTCGCGGCGCTACGACTTCGAGAACGACCTGCTGATCTGGCTCAACATCGCCAACGTACGCGCCAAGGACGTCAACATTCCCGCAAGGTACGGTTCCGAACTGTCGACCGTCCGACTCCGCAGTTTCGTTCCCCGTGTCTCGGCGTTGCTCTTCCGAGGATTCTGGCGCCGAATGTGGTTCAAGCACATGCTGTGGTCCTTCTCCCCGATCGCGTTGTTGTTCTTCTCGGGGTTCGCCTCATTGGCGTTCGGATTGGCTGTCGGACTGTGGGTCACGGCGGTAGCCATGGGCGGTCAGACTCCGACTGCTGGCACCAGTGTCTTGGCCGTGGTCCCGTTCTTCTGTGGCTTCATCATGCTCATTCAAGCCTTGGTGCTCGACATCCAAGCGACGCCGGACTAGGGATGCACCATGCACTCACATGGCATTGAGTCGACGGCAGGGCCGTGGTTGGGTGATGTCGACCCATCCGCAACGATTGATGCGGACTGCCGCATCTGGCAGTTTGCCCAGGTCCGGCAGGGTGCCGTGATCGGCCGATCGTGCGTGGTGGGCCGCGGTGCCTACATCGGCCCCAACGTCCAGATCGGCAACAACGTGAAGATTCAGAACCACGCACTGATCTACGAACCCGCACAAATCGAGGATGGGGTGTTCATAGGCCCCGCAGTGGTCCTGACCAACGACCGGTACCCCCGCGCGGTGAATCCGGACGGATCTCCCAAGGGGCCGTCGGATTGGGAGCCCGTTGGGGTGGTGGTTCGCCGTGGGGCCTCGATCGGCGCTCGGTCGGTGTGTGTGGCGCCCCTGACCATCGGGGCCTGGTCCCTGGTCGCAGCAGGGTCGACGGTCGTGCGTGATGTTCCTGCGTTCGCGCTGGTCGCCGGTTCTCCAGCCCGACGCATCGGCTGGGTCGGGAGATCCGGCAGGGCTCTGGAGCCGACCGGAGAGGCTGGACTGTGGCGCTGCCCGCAGACCGGTGCCTTGTTCCGCGAGCGTGCTAGAGACGAACTTGAGGAGCTCTGAGCCTGTCGCATGATTCCTGCTGCTTCGCCCATCGTCGGCCCCGAGGAGCGCGCTGCGGTGGATGCTGTGCTGGCCTCGGGCGGCTTGGCCCAGGGGCCCCAGGTGGCCGCCTTCGAGCGGGAGTTCTCCGCGATCGTGGGCGACTGCGAGTGCGTGGCGGTGAACTCCGGCACTTCCGCGCTGCACCTGGCCCTGCTTGCCCTGGGCGTGGGTCCTGGTGACGAGGTCATCGTGCCGTCGTTCACCTTCGCAGCGACGGCCAACGCCGTAGCGCTCGCCGGGGCGACCCCGGTGTTCGTCGACATCGAGCCGCAGTCCTTCTGCATCGACCCGGATGCCGTTGGTGCGGCGATCGGACCTCGCACCAGGGCTGTGATGCCCGTTCATCTCTACGGCCATCCGGCCGCCATGGATCGCCTCATCCCGCTCGCCCAGCGCCACCACCTGCTCGTCATCGAGGACGCGGCGCAGGCCCACGCTGCCGAGCTGAGGGGCACCCCCGTCGGTGCGTTCGGTGATGCCGGCTGCTTCAGCTTCTACCCGACCAAGAACATGACCTCCGGTGAAGGCGGCATGGTGACCGCGGCTGCCCCGGCAACAGCTCGAATGGTCCGGCTGCTGCGCAACCAGGGGATGGAGGTTCGCTACCGAAATGAGGTGGTCGGCTTCAACACCCGCATGACCGACATCCACGCCGCCATCGGCCGCGTCCAACTGGGCAAGCTCGCTGGATGGACCGAACAGCGCAAGTCGAACGCGGCCTTCCTGAGCACGAATCTCCGTGGAGTGGTCATCCCCCGTGTGAGCGAGGGGGCAGTCCACGTCTACCACCAGTACACGATCCGTGTTCCCGGCCACGATCGTGACGCGTTCGTCGACCAGCTCGCAGCGCGCGGCATCGGCTCGGGGGTCTACTACCCGACCCCGGTGCACGCGCTTCCTTCGTTCGGAGTGGAGTTGGATCTACCGGAGACAGAACGCGCCGCCCGAGAGGTCGTCTCCCTGCCCGTCCACCCAGCCCTGGGCCGCGACGATCTGGCGGCTATCGTCGAGGCTGTGAATGCGGTGGCGGGGGCGGGCTCCTAATGGCGAACCTGCGGGCAGGCTTGATCGGCCTGGGGATGATGGGACGCCACCACGCCCGGGTGCTCAGCAGCCTGCCGGGGGTGGACCTGGTCGGCATCGCCGACCCCACCGGTGGAGCTCTGGGCGCTGCCCCGCCTGGCGTTCCCGTGGTCGGCGGGCTGGAGGAGCTCCTCGCTCTCGGGCTGGACTATGCGATGGTCGCCACGCCCACCGCGTTCCACCTGCAGACTGCACTCACCCTTGCCGGGGCCGGCGTGCACACCATGATCGAGAAGCCGCTGGCCACGGACGTTGCTTCCGCAATCCAGATTGTTGAAGCCTTCCGCGAAGCAGGTCTCACGGGCGCTGTCGGCCACATCGAGCGCTTCAACCCGGCTCTGCAGCAGGCGCGCGAGCGGATCGCCCGGGGTGATCTGGGGGAGATCTACCAGATCACCACACGTCGCCAGGGACCATTCCCGGGGCGCATCTCCGACGTCGGAGTGATCCTTGACCTGGCCACCCACGACATTGACCTGACCGCATGGGTCGCCCAACAGCGATACACGTCGGTGGCGGCGCAAACCACGCACCGATCCGGTCGCCCGCATGAGGACCTGGTCTCGATCACCGGCCAACTCGCCGACGGCACCGTCACGAACCATCTGGTCAACTGGCTCTCGCCGATGAAGGAACGCGTCGCTGTGATCACCGGCGAGAAGGGTGCCCTGGTGGCCGACACGCTCACCGCGGACCTCACCTTCCACGAGAACGGAGTCATCCTGACCGAGAGCTCCTTGGCGAGGTTCCGGGGCGTGACCGAGGGCAACATGACCCGTTTCGCGTTTGCCAAGCCAGAGCCACTGCGCACTGAGCACGAGCAGTTCCGAGATGCGCTGCTGGGCAAGGGCACCGACATCGTCACCCTTGAGCAGGGCGCAGCCACGGTCGCCGTCGCGAACGCCGCGGCACGATCTGCCAGGACCGGTCAAACGGTGCTGGTCGAGGTCCCGAATGAGGTTTGAGCGATGAAGATCTGCGTCGTCGGCCTCGGCAAGATCGGCCTTCCCCTAGCCGTGCAGTTCGCGTCCGGCGGGCATCAGGTGATCGGAGCTGACCTCAACCCCGGGACAGTCGACCTCGTCTCCAGAGCCATGGAGCCGTTCCCCGGTGAGACCGACCTCGGCGACAGGCTGGAGTCGGTCGTCTCGGCCGGGAGGCTCACGGCTACCACCAACACGTCGGGCGCGGTGCGTGAATCTGATGTCGTGGTGGTCGTGGTCCCGCTGTTCGTTGACGCCCAGGGTGCTCCGGAATTCGACCGAATGGACTCTGCTACCGAGGCGATCGGCCGGGGGCTGCAGCCAGGGACGCTGGTCTCCTATGAGACGACACTCCCCGTGGGCACGACGAGAGATCGGCTGGTGCCAGCGCTGGCAGCAGCGTCGGGCCTGACCGCGGGCGAGGACTTCCACGTGGTCTTCTCCCCGGAGCGGGTCCTAACTGGCCGGGTGTTCGCCGACCTGCGCCGCTACCCGAAACTGGTCGGGGGCATCGACGGGGAGTCCGAGCGTCGGGGCATCGAGTTCTACGAGGCCGTCCTCGACTTCGACCAGCGCGCCGACCTGACACGTCCCAACGGAGTCTGGGCAATGGGGTCAACCGAAGCCGCGGAGATGGCCAAGCTAGCTGAGACCACCTACCGGGACGTGAACATCGGCCTGGCCAACCAGTTCGCCCGGTTCGCCGACCGGGTTGGCATCGATGTGCAGACGGTCATCGAGGCCTGCAACTCCCAGCCGTACAGCCACATCCACAACCCAGGGATCGCCGTGGGTGGGCATTGCATCCCTGTGTACCCCAAGCTCTACCTCAGCAACGACCCGGACGCCACGATCGTGAGTGCGGCCCGCCGAGCGAATGAGGCGATGCCCGCGTATGCCGTGGCTCGCCTCAAAGAGGCGTACGGAAACCTGCAGGGGGCTCGGGTTGCGGTGCTGGGAGCGTCCTACCGTGGCGGGGTGAAGGAGACCGCGTTCTCGGGCGTGTTTCCCGTGGTGGCGGCGCTGAACGCGGCTGGCGCCCACGTATCAGTTCACGATCCGATGTTCACCGACGACGAACTTGCGGGCTTCGGGTGGACCCCGTTTCACCTGGGCCAGCCTGCCGACGCGGCAATCATCCAGGCCGATCACCTCGAGTACCGGACGTTGGTCAAGGCACATCTGCCCTCCGCTCGCGTCATGATCGACGGACGCGGAGTTCTGACCGCGGCCGACTGGCCGGAGGTTCAATTGCTGCAGCTCGGTCGACCCCAACAACCGACACGGCTTGGCGGACCCCACCTTGATCATCCACAGCACCCGTAGACCGTTAAGGCAGGAGACCCAGTGAAGGCCCGCTATCCAGAAGCGCCCGACGAGATCGGCAAGGCTCGCTGGCAAGCCACGATCCAGCTGGCAAGCCGACAGGTCGACGCTGGCGCACACGTCTTGGAGATCGGCGCCACCGATGCGTCCTTCCGGTCCGTCGTACCGCATGCCGTGTGGCAGACAGTGGACAAGTACGGCACCCCGGACTTCGTGGCTGATCTGGACGGTCCCACGGCGAAACTACCGATGGGCGACAGGACCCTGGACGCGGTCTTCTGCACCGAGGTTCTCGAGCATCTGAGTGCCGGTAGCACACTCGTGGGCGAGATCGCCCGCGTGCTCAAACCGACCGGAGTTGCAATCGTGAGCGTGCCCAACATGGTCTCGGCCAAGGCCCGCCTCAAGTTCTCCCTGGGTCTCATGCCGAGCATGGCAGCCTCCGGTGACTGCGGAGTGGAAATGGGCGGCACCGGGATCCTCGTCAGCGGACGCTGGGTGGCTGGCCACGTCGTGGACTTCAACGAGAGTCGTCTTGATGCCTATCTGCTGCGTGGCGGTTTGCGCGTGGTGGATCGCCAGACCCTGCCGCCGTTCCTTGGCCGCCCCCCACGCGACCGTCTGCTCCTTCCCTGGTTTCCCCGAAGGCTTGCCGACTATGTCCTTGTCGCGGCGCGACCGCGCGAGGGCTGAAGTCATCGGCCAGACGAGGGCTGCCGCGCGTCGATCCATTTGCGTCGACCTACGAGGCCCAAGGCGGCACTGCTCGCCACGACCGAGAGAAGGACCCAGCCAGTTGACGGCCTGAGCGTACTGAGCGAGCTCTGGCCGATTAGGAGCGCGACGATCCCGCCCCATCGAAGGACTGGCAGCCGCATGGGAGCCACAGCGTTGGCCGCGAGAAGCGTGAGTATCGCGAGAATGAGATAGGCAGCTGAGACCGCCAGTGCTGCGCCGACCACGCCCCACGCTGGTACCAAGATCACAAGCAGCCCGACGTTGCAAAGGGCAGCAGCGATGGTTGCTGCAGAGAGCACGCCTGTTCGCTTGGCGAGGGTGAGGCCAGTCGCCGTGAAGAGAACTGTCCCGGAGAAGGCTGCCGCGAGGGCAAGGAAGGGCAGTGCAGCAGCACCGTCCTCGTACTCCGAACCACCAACCAGGACGATTAGCCATGGTGCCAGCGCGCCGAGCAGAATCGCGGCCATTCCGAGTGAAGACAGGGCGATCTCTATTGCTGAGGAAACGATCACCCTCGCCCTTGCAGGGTCAACAGCGTGGATGGCCGTGATTCGCGGAATCCATGCCTGACCCACGGAAAGGGTGAGCACAGTGAATGGACCGATCAGCATCGCAGCCAAACCGTACGCTCCGACCTCGTCGCGGGTCCCGAGCGCTCCGATGATCAAACGATCGACTCCGGTGAACCCCCAGACAGCGAGGCTGGTCGGCACGTAGGCGACTCCGAATCGAAGCAGTGGGGGAAGTGAAGCCCAATGGAGTGGGCGGCCAAGCGATGCCCGCACGAGGGGGGTCCTCATCAGGCACCCGATCGTCTGCCCTATCAGCGTGCCGAGGACTATTCCGAACACTCCCAGTTCGAGGACCACTGCCAGTGTGATCCCCAGGGTCACGTTCACCGCCATGATCAGGACGGTTGAGACGGCGTAGGGGATTGGGCGGAACTGATTGCGCAGGATCTGTGCCAGCATGCTGGAGAGTTGAGTGGGGACGATCCCCAGCACTCCCACGATCAGGAGCGGAGCGAACCGGGCTTCCGCCTGCATCCGATGAGCCACCCAAGGGGCCGCGGCACAACCGGCCAGCGCCACCAGTACCGACCAACCCGTGAGGAAGGTGATCCACGTGGAGGCCAGGGCTCGTTTGTCGTCCTCGGACTGCGCCTCCGGCCAGAATCGGGCGAGGGCTACGTCCCCGCCCAGGACCATGACCCCGGCCAGAGCCGTCGTCGTAGCGATCGTCAGCGTGAGAAGGCCGAAGTCCGCCGGTCCTAGGACTCGGGCATAGACCGGTACCGCGACGAACTGGATGATCCCGGCCCCGACGAATCCGCCGAGGTAGATCAACGTCTCCCGGCCGAACTGCCTGCCGACAGCCACCGGGGCCTCCCTCCTTGGCGGTCAACGATCCTGTGGGAACGCTAGCGTGTCCTGCGGTTGTGACTCCCGAAGCATCCGTGTCAGACAGGTCGCAAACAATGCGGTCACACAAGGATGCGGATAGTGCCGCGGAAGCGCCGCTTACCCAGAGAGGTGCTGGTGAAGGTTCTCAGCGTGGTCGGGGCGAGGCCCCAGTTCGTCAAGCTCGCACCGGTGGCGGCCGCGCTCCGGAAGTCCGCCGCGGATCACGTCATCGTGCATACCGGCCAGCACTACGACGCGTCGATGTCCGACGTGTTCTTTGCGGATCTCCGTATCCCTGAACCTGACGTCTCCCTGGGGGTCGGCTCCGGCAGCCACGCGGTGCAGACTGCCGCCATGCTGGCCCGGCTGGAGCCCGTTCTCCAACACCATGCCCCGGATTGGGTCCTGGTCTACGGCGACACGAACTCCACACTGGCTGCCGCGGTCTGCGCCGTGAAGATCCACCTGCCCGTCGCCCATCTGGAAGCCGGGCTCAGGTCGGGTAACCGTCGTATGCCTGAAGAGCACAATCGAATCCTGACCGACCACGCTAGCGACCTCTTGTTGGCTCCTACAGCAGGCGCTGTCGCCCAGTTGACCGCCGAGGGGCTCGCGAGCCGGACGGTTCTCGTGGGTGACGTGATGATCGACGTGTGCCACTCGGTTGCCCGAGCGATTGTCGGCCAACCGGCGACGGCAGCCTCTCGGCTGGACCTGTCCGCCGGCGGGTATCTCGTGGCGACCATCCATCGGGCGGAGAACACAGACGATCCCAGGCGGCTCCAGTCGCTCGTCGAGGCGCTCTCACAGCTGCCGCTGCCCGTGGTCGTCCCCATCCACCCTCGACTCCGGGATCGCGCGTCAGCGCTCGGCGTGGACCTTCACGAAGGCTCACTCCGGCCGATCGAACCCCTGTCTTACCCCGAGATGGTCCAACTCGTCTCCGGGTCACAAGCGATCCTGACCGACTCGGGCGGACTGCAGAAGGAGGCCTACACCCTTGGCATCCCCTGCACCACCCTGCGCACCGAGACCGAGTGGGTCGAGACCTTGATCTCAGGGTGGAACACGCTGGCACCCGAGGCGGCGGAGATCCGTGACATCGTCATGCGGCCACGGCCCACAAGTGACCGGCCACCCTACTTCGGCGACGGCAACGCGTCTGAGCGGGTCGTCGAGGCCCTGCTCAGTTCTCGTTGAACCGGGCACCACCGGGTCGCGCCCGTGGCGGCCCAGGCACTCGGACGGCGTCGAGCTCGCTGAGGAACGCTACGGCCAACGCGGGATACGTCGCGGAGGTGGTCACGTAGGCGCGCCCCGCTTCCCCCAACTCCGCTCGTCTGTCACCTGTGGTGCGCATCAGGCCTGTGATCACCTCTGCAGCGTCAAGGGCGTTGCCCGGGTCGCAGCGAACACAACAACCCGCCAACTCCGCCGGGCTCGAAGGCGTGTCGATCGCCTGGATGATGGGCCGACCACAGGCCATGTAGTCGAACATCTTGTTTGGGCTGATGCCGTGGCCGAACAGCGGGCTTGGAGCGAGCCCGATGTACAGGGCATCCATGACCCTCATCTGCGTCCGCGCTTCCTCGGGAGACACCGCCTCATGGAAGTGCACATTCGGCAGCCCCGAAGCCGGCTGCTGGAGCTCAGCCTTCAGCGGCCCAGACCCCGTCAGATGGAACTCGATCTCCTCATCCCGAAGCAGCCTGGCCGCTTCGATCAGGGTCTCCAGGTCGTTGGCCGGGCCATGTGCACCGAAGTACCCCACGCGGAAGATGCCGTCGTCGGGCGGCCCCGGGTCCTCGCCCAACACCGCCTCCGGTGGGACTCCATTCGACACGTAGGCCCAGCGCTCCGGATCGAGCCCACGCGACTGCAGATAGGGCAACGTCGCCGGCAGCATGGACACCACCAGGTCCGCCTCGCGACACGCGAGGTCCTCCTCGCGCTGCATCCACATGATCATCGGGTGCCGCTCGGACATCCCACCGAGCAACCTCGGGGTCAGCGGCCACAGGTCGTGCACCTCGTGCACGAAGATCGCCCCCGTCGTGCGCGCGATCCGCAGGGCCGGGCGGACGTCCATCGGATGAGTGGAGGACGCGATCACCACGTCGGGCTTCCACCCGGTCAAGGTTCGCGACGCCCGCCTGAGCTGCGCACCGAAGGCCAGGATGTTCACGAAACGACGGGCGCCGTTGGACGTGTAGCCCGGAGTTCCCAACGTCAGGAAGTCCACTCCGTCGACCTCTGACCGTCCCTGCGCCGGCTGGGCGCGACGCAGGTGGGAATGATCCCCGGCAACGATCAGAACCTCGTGCCCCAGCTTCTGCCATTCGACAGCCATCCAGTGGGGCCGAAACTCCATCCCGAGGCTGGGCGCCCCTGCGTACTGGTTGATTAGCAGGATCCGCACCGCCCCACCCCCTCGGGTCGCGCCCGACCGCCGGACGCGGCGCTGAGCCTACCCGCAGGATCCCAACTGCAAGCAGCCGCGAGTGGTCGCTGGGCTCTTAGGATGACGCCAAGAGCCCCGCCCCGTCGAGGATCGGAAGCCCACGTGGATGCCCACGCCACCCGCCCCATGCAGACCTACGTGCAGTGGGACGTGCGCAACTGGGGGCGAGCCCTGGGCTTCTGGCGAGAGGTCGTCGGCCCGCAGAAGCTGATCGATGCCGAGGTGCTCGAACTGGGCTCCCGGGACGGGGGCCTGTCTCTCTGGTTCGCCGACCAAGGCGCCCGCCGTGTGCTCTGTTCTGATCTGGACGGGCCTGCGGAGACAGCCCGGGAGTTGCACTCAGCGGCCGGTATGGCCGACCGCATCGACTACGCAGCCATCGATGCGACTCGAATCGGTCGGACCGCCGCCTACGACGTGATCGCCTTCAAGTCCGTGCTCGGAGGCATCGGCGGCGTCGGCGGCATCGAGGCGCAGGCCAAAGCCGTCGAGAGCATCTACGAGGCCCTCAAACCCGGCGGTGTGCTGCTCTTCGCCGAGAACCTCACCGCCTCACCGCTGCACGACGCGCTGCGACGGCGATTCGTGTCGTGGAGCGGGCACTGGCGCTACGTGACCGAGCCAGAGGTTGGCGATTTCCTCGCACCCTTCGCGAGCTCGCGATTGGCCACCTTCGGGTTCGCCGGGGCGTTCGGCCGGACGGAGGGCCAGCGCACATCTTTAGCCCGAGTAGACCTCGCCGGCTTGGACCGGCTCGTGCCCGACCGGTGGAACTACATCGTCGCGGGCGTTGCCACGAAGTAGGACTCGGCACCCGACGCCCCACTCACCCCTTGATGACGCTCGCCACGGTCCGCAGCAGGATCCGGAGATCGCCGACCAGAGTGCGCGACTCCACGTAGCGGCGATACATCCCGACCTTCCTCGGCAGCAGGACAGTGCGGTAGTACGCCTCAGGATCGACCTGCTCGGCGAGCAGCTCCTCCTCGCGGCGCAACTCGATGGCAGCGGGATCGGTGATCCCCGGGCGAACCGACAGGATCACCTCCCGGTCCGCCTCGTCCCACAGGTCCACGTACCGCTGCACCTCGGGCCGCGGCCCGACCAAGGCCATGTCCCCGCGCAGAACGTTGACCAGTTGTGGCAGTTCGTCGAGCTTCGAGCTGCGCAGGCGCGCCCCGACCTTGGTGATCCGCTGATCGCCTGCGGCGGTCACCAGCGGTCCCGTGACACCCGAGTCAGTGACGCCTGCGGCCCTCACCGGGGCGGTAGCTACGGACATGGAGCGGAACTTCAGCATCGTGAAGGGTCTCCCATCCCTGCCCACCCGCTCCTGGCGGAACAGGGCCGGCCCGGGGGAATCTCGCCGTACCAGGACAGCCACTGCCGCCATGACCGGACTCAGAGCCACCAGGCCACACCCGGCTACAGCCACGTCGAGCACTCGGCTCATGGATCCAGCACCCCCCGGATCGCCGAGACCACCCGTTCCACCTCATCGTCGGTCATGGCACTGAACAGGGGCAGGCTCAGGACGCGCGCGAACTCGCGTGTGGCCACTGGGTAGTCCGCAGGCACCACGTGCAGGCTGTCTCGCCAGACGGACAGCAGGTGCAGCGGGATGAAGTGCAGGCTCGTCCCGATGCCCACCTTCGCCAGGCTGCTCGCCAGCCCATCGCGATCAACCGGCGCCTCGTCAACGACACGAACCATGAACAGGTGCCACGCATGCGAGTCCCCCGCGGGGGCGACCGCCGGAAGGACCAGTGGCAGGTCGGAAAGGGCCTCGAGGTAGCGATCGGCGATTCGCTGGCGGCGCGCGTGCATCTGCCCCGATCTCGCGAGTTGAGCCCGGCCCATCGCCGCCGCAGGATCACCCATGTTGTACTTGAAACCGGGCGCTACCACGTCGTACACCCACCCCGGGCTGTCGACTGCGTACCGGTTGAACGCGTCGCGATCGATGCCGTGCAGGCGCATGATCCGAGCCCGCGCTGCGATCGCCGGATCCCGAGTGGTGAGCATCCCGCCCTCACCGGTCGTGATGGTCTTGGTGGCGTAGAAGCTGAAGACGGCCGCGTCCGAGTGCTCGCACGCGCCGACCAGCGCCCCCGCAGTGCTCGTGGGCAGCGCGTGCGCCGCGTCCTCCACGATGCGGACCGACTCCCCCACGAGCTCGCGCAGTGCAGCGATGTCGACGCCCAGCCCAGCCAGGTGCACGGGCATCACCGCACGGGTGCGTGGGCCCAGCGCCTCGGCGACCCGAGCCAGATCGAGGTTCAGCGTCCTTGGATCCACATCCACGAGCACGGGCTGCGCACCCAAGTAGCGCACCACCTCAGCAGTCGAGGTGAACGTCCACGTGGGGACGATGACCTCGTCGCCGGGGCCGATGCCGCACGCCTCGAGGGCCAGGTGGAGTCCAGCGGTCGCCGAGTTGACGGCGACGGCCTCCACCCCGCCGCCCACATGCGCTGAGAACTCCCCCTCGAATGCGCGCATCTGTGGCCCGGAGGTCACCCAGCCCGAGCGCAGCGCGTCAGCGACGGCCGTGATCTCAGCCTCGGTGATGTCGGGCCTCGCGAACGGGACCGACTCCGGCGCCGGCGGGCTCGTCATCGGGCACCTCCCAGGACCGCGGACCAGTCAGCGTGCCCAGGCACCTCGTCGACACCCAGCGGGGGCACCGTCACGGCCCGCACCATCTCGTGGGCGGTCGGTCGCACCACCTCGTCGTCCCCGAAGAGCTCCTCGTGCAGCTTCTCGCCGGGGCGCAGGCCGGTGAACACGATCTCCACCCCGGACTGCCCGCTCATCTGGATGATCTGCTGGGCCACCTCCACGATCCGGACCGGCTCACCCATCTCCAGCACCAGTGCCTCGGCTGGGTGCCCCACGGCGACCGCTTGGATGACCAGTTCGCAAGCTTCGGGGATCACCATGAAGAACCGGGTGACTTCCGGATCTGTGACAGTGACGGGTCCGCGCGAGGCGGCCTGCTCGGCGAAGGTGGTCAGCACCGACCCTCGCGAACCCAGCACGTTGCCGAATCGCACTGAAACGTAGTGCCGACCGGTGGCGTGGGCCATCCCCGCCGTCAACCGCTCGGCGAGGCGCTTCGAGTAGCCCAAGATGCTGACTGGGTTCGCTGCCTTGTCCGTGGAGATGTTCACGCACACAGCCACATCCGCGCGCTGGGCAGCCTCCAGGACGTTGAGCGTCCCCAGCACATTGGTCTTCCACGCCTCCTCCGGGTACTGCTCCAACATGGGTAGGTGCTTGAGTGCAGCCGCGTGGAAGACAACCTCGGGGCGGCGGGACTCGAAGACCCGGTACAGGGCTTCCGCATCGCGGATGTCGCAGAGGATCACGTCGTCGGTGTCGAGCATCGCTGCCCCGGTGAGGCTCAACTGCAGCGCGTGGAGCGCGGATTCGTCGCGATCGAGCATGTACAGCTCGGCGGGGTCGAAGCGAGTGATCTGTCGGCACAGTTCCGACCCGATCGACCCGCCTGCTCCCGTGACGAGCACTCGACGACCAGTCAGGTACCCGGCGATGGCCTCGACGTTGGTGTCCACCTTGGCCCGACCCAGGACGTCGGTGATCTCGATGTCGCGCAGGTCACGGAAACCCACGGCACCATCGAGGATCTGCCGAAGCCCCGGCAGCACCTTGACGTGCAGGCCGATCGCACCCGCCGCATCGGACAGGTCCCGGAAGAGCATGGCATCCCCGCTGGGCACAGCGATGACCAGGCCCGCCGCACCCGTGTCGTGCGCGGCCTGCGCGAGGGCTGTGCGGTTGCCCAGCACGCGGACCCCCTGGACGCGCATGTGCCGCTTGGCAGCATCGTCATCGAGCAGACCCACAGGCAGGTAGGGCGAGCCGGGGTCGGTGAGCATGTTGACGACGAGCTGGATCCCGGCCGAACCCGCTCCGAATACCAGCACCGGTGCGCTGTCGAGCGGGCGCATGGTGGACTCGTGGACTGTGCGCCACACGACCCGCCCGCCGATGGTGCCCAGTACCGCCAGGGCACCGGCCCCGATCGGCACCGAGACGGCGATGAGGCGCCCGCCGGGGAACACCAGGCTGAGGACCAACAACGCCAGGCTCGTATAGACCACGGTCGCGCCAACCGCTACCGCCTCGTCCTTCGAGCCGATCCGATAGCGCCCCTGGTAGATCCACAGTCCCCGGCCGATCGCGAGTTGCAGCGCCACGGCCAGGGCCGCCGTCAGGAACGCATCCGCCCATGGGATTCCAGACGCGACGTCGATGTAGCGCAGCGCGACGAAGACGAGGACCGTGACTGTCCAGACCAGGGCGTCGAACGCCATCAGGATCCAGCCGCGACGACGGATCAGCCATCCGTCGATCTGCTCCGCCCGTGACACGCGCTGAGGGTAGCAAGCAGACACCCCGGTGAGGCGGGTCCCGGAGTGCTATTCAGGACAAGTGGTGCCGAGTCGCTGGGCGTCTGCGGCGATGTCCTGCGAGCCCACGACCCCTGCCGCAGGGGCACTGACGACCAGGAAGCGCGAGTCCGGCGTCGCCCAGGGAATCACCACCTCGAAGTCGCCCGGAACAGCACCGGCGAACTGCGGCACCTGCGCGGCCAGTGCGGCACCCACGCGGACCCCCGCTCCCGGAGGCGCTGCAGGCGTGACGAGGACCTGGACCGGTGGCTGCTCGATCGACACGTGGCCACGGACCCGCAGCCCCTCGAAGGTGACTTCACACTCGTCGAGACGAACGTCGTTCTCGCCGACGGGCAGTAGGGGGCTGGCTCCGGTGGGAGGAGAGAAGAGGATGTAGCCGTCGGCGGTCGGGGACCTGGCGCTGCCCCAGCCGATCGCGGCAGCCATTGCAAGGGCCCCGAGCGTCCCAAGCCACCACTTCACGGCGAGGCCTCCGTCGGGTCGTAGCGGTAGACGGTGACGTCCGACCCGCGCAGGACCTCGGTCAGTTGCGGCATGCCGGAGAGGTCTGCCTCGGCATACCCGATGGAGGGGCTCCAGAACACATTGCGCGTGCCCAGCGCCAGGTACCGCACGCCCAACTGGGCCAGCGCGTCGGCCACTTGCGGATCGTCGAGGTCCAGCCAGTGGTCGGTCAGCAGATCACCGGCCGGAGTCTCCATCGGGCAGTGTCTCCATCACCCACAGGGCCACTGCCGTCGGCACCCGCGCCGCGGAGAACAGATTCGTGCTGCCATCACTCTCGAGGTTCAGGACGGTCTCGCCGGGTTCGAGCAAGCCAGAAAGTCGATCAGCGATGGCTGGTGTGTCCCCCGCTCCGGCCAGGGTCGAGGCGAGAGCCAACTGGCGCTGTTCCACCTGGAAGCGCCCGAACCCGATCGCAACCAGTCCCACGAGCAGGAGCCCAAGGGGCGCCAAGGCCCGACGGGAGGTCGACTCCGCTCCCGCCGCAAGGGCCTCGCCCGCCACCGACACGGGCAAGCAGGCCAGCAGGACGACCGCCGCGCCGGCCAGGATCGAGGCACGGCTCGCGGATCCGTACCAGGGCGATGCAAGTGACTGCATCCAACCTGGTGCGCCGGCCCAACTGGCGCCCAGCGAGACGAACGCGAAGACCGCGAGGACGATGACCGGCTCCGGGCGCAGTCGCTCGCGCAGGGTCATCCAGATGCCGAGCAGGACCAAGCCGGCCGCGAGCAGCCTGAGCAGACCGGGACCGTCGGGGTGCGCCACGATGGGGTACAGCGCCCCAAGCCAGGCCTCGCCGTCGTTGGCCTGGATGTCACGGCGCTGCTCGCTGAGGTACGGGAACGTTGTGAACATGACTGCGGCAGGCGCAACCACCAGCGCGATCGCGATGATCGTGAGGGCCCTGCGTGCAGCCTTGCTTCGCTCTGGATTCATCCGACCGACAATCCACGGGATGGAGATGACGAAGAGCAGACCAAGCCCAGCCGCCTCAGGGATGTGCGTGAGCGCCATCCCCAGCCCGACGGCAACAACAAGGGCGAGGCGTCCGCGATCAGGGGCCAGGACGAGGTGCCACAGCGCAGCCAGTGCTGCGGGAAAGAGCGCAGCACCGAACAACAGGCTCACCGAACCGATCGAGAACGGCCCGGTGAACGAGGGGAACAGCACCCCGCACGCCCCAGCAAGCTTCCACAGCAGGGTCGAGTCCGGCCGCCAGATCCGGGCCAACGCGATCAGCCCGAGCGGCAGCGAGATGATCGTGGGCAGCAGCGCCGCGGCCGCTGTGACGCCCAGCGAGTTCCAGTCGCCCGTGGGGAGCGCCCACGCCAGCAGCGTGTGCAGCCCGATCCGAGTGAAGCCACTGACCTCGGGCTCGGACAGTGGACCAGGGGCGTAGGTGTGCAGCGGGTGGGCCATCCGGTCGAATGCGAACTGCGCGACGTTGTAGGCGTGGTTCTTGAAGTCGCGGTTGGGCAGGTACAGACCGTAGGGACGAAGAGCGAGGAACCATCCGTAGGCCGCTGCCGCGACCATGGCCAGTGGCCATTGCCACTCCCGGCCCCTCGAGGCATCGCGCCACTGTCGTCGCATGCGGGGGTACGCGAGGGCCCAGGCCCCCACGGCCAGAACGAGCAGCGTCCAGGGCTGGAAACGCACGTCGAGGAGGGCAAGCCCCATCGCGATGGGCGAGGTCAGCGCGATGGCCAGCACCGGCGCGATCGCAATGCGCTGGACCCACTGAGCCGTCGCAGGGGCCGGAAACAGCCATGCGACCGGCAGACCAAGCCCGTAGAGGGCACCGCCTGCGATCAGCAGGGAACTCAGGACGTGCCAGGTGCCCACAACTGGCCTCCCCCCGTGGAACCCCTCAACCCAGGAGCTCCTGGTGGATGCCTGCGTGCTCGCGGCGGTACGAGCCAGGCTTCAGACCGGCCCGACGCCGTGCGCGTCGCCAGCGCGGAGCGACTCAAGGGAGTCACAACGACCAGCTTTCCCCGCGCAGTTGGGTCACGGGGCCGAGCGTAGAGGACATGCTGCAACCGAGGAACGGTGCGCGGCCCCCGACGATCAGCGCGCCGCGACCAGAAGCCCCAACGCCGCAGCAAGGCCACGATTGACCTCGTCCATGGCTGGCCTGCTCAGCGCCCCGAGGTCCCTGCGGACCTCGTCCTGCCAGACCTCGACCACGTCGTCACACACCACGGATCCGTGGAACACCTCGCGAGCGTCGAGGCGGACGATGCTGGGGAAGTCCGGCTTGGGCGTCGTGGTCAGCCGTACCCCAAGGACCTGGGGCTGGTGCTTGTTACGCTGGTTGTTGGACACGACCAGTACTTGTTCTCGTCCAAGTGCGACAGGCGGGCGGCGTACACCCGCCCCGACCCCGGCCAGCGGCCAGCGGCCAGGGATGCTCGACCGGAGTCACTGCTCGTGGGCCCAGGTCGGCGTCCGGCGGCGGGCTTCGGCGCGGCGACCATCACCCTCGTCGGCCTGGTCACGCCCCAGCTGGGCGTAGCCCGCCTCGTCGGCTGCCTCCTGGACCGCTGTAAGTCCGGCCCGGATGACCGCATGAGGCGGCACAATGTGCGGCTTCATCAGTCGGCGCCCAGCCAACTGAGTCCCGGCGAGCCCAAGCCCGTCACCCCAGGAACTCCCGCCACCACCGCTCCACCAACTCCGGGTGCTCCATCTGGGCCACGTGCCCGGAGTCCGCGATCACCATGACCCGCGCGTCTGGGAACGCCGACGTGGCCCGGTGCGCCGCCTTCGGGTCCACCAGCTTGTCCTTGCGCCCGTACACCAGCAGCGTCGGCGCCTGCACCCGCCCGGCCAGCGCCCACGGCCGGTCCGGCCCCCGGTCCAGGAACGTCGTCACCAGCCCCTGGGTCGAGCCGATGAAGGCGTCGCTGATGTAGGGCAGCCCGTCGCGACGCTCGGCCTCCTCCTGCGCCTCGGCCCGTCGCTGCGGAAGCAGTCGCGCCGGATCGGCGTAGCAGAGGTCGAACGTGGCCTGCACGCGCTGGTGCGCCCCCACCTTCTGGTAGCGCTCGAACAGCCGCGTGCCCACCCCGGGCAGGCCCATCACCGGGATGTGGATGTTGGTCAGCCGCGGCTTGAGGTCCGGCAGCGCCGGGGAGACCAGGCACAGGGTGCGCACCAGCTCTGGGTGCCGCGCGGCCACCTGCACCGAGATCGCCCCACCCATCGAGTTGCCGAACAGGTGCACCGCCTGGCCGGGGAAGAGGGCCTCGATCGTGGCCACCACCGCCGCGGTGTGGGCGGCGATCGAGTAGTCCCCGTCGGCCAGCGGCTCAGTCGCCCCGAAACCGGGCAGGTCCAGCGACACGCAGTCCAACCGGTCGGCGAAGCCCGTCGGCGAGGTCCACCCAGTTCAGGGAGTTGCCGCCCAACCCGTGCACCAGCACCGCCGGCTCGTGCGGGCCGTCCCCACGCACCGGCGTGCGCCGCACGGCGATCTCCCCCACGGAGGTGGACACGAACTCCACCGGGGCGGGGGGCGCGAGCTCGTCGGCGAGTCGTTCGGCAGTCATGAGGCCGAGGGTACGGCGGTTCGACGCCAGACACGCGGCAGGCCCCGGGAGATACCCCAGAAGCGGGAGCGCAAGCCCCCCAATCACGCCAACGCCGCTGAGCGTGGTCGCCGAGGTCGCGGCCACCACCGCGGCCGTGAACCAAGCCGCGAAGGGCGAGGACCACCCAGCTCCCCAGCCTGATGAACCCAGCATCCGACCCCGAATCCTTGACAGTGCTCCGAACCCGCGAGGACAGTGCTGGCATGTCCATCGCCCTCGTCCTGAGCGCTTCGTCCGCCGGGAACCCGGCGCAGAGCAGCGAGGACGGGTACACCCTGCAGGTCGGCGCCGACAGCCCGGTCACGATGGTGGTGTCGACGGACCCGCCCGACGGGGTGGTGACCGACGTCAGGCTGCTGCGCGACGGGCAGGAGGTCACCGACCCCGCACCCACCGGGCGGACGTGGGAACTCACCGGAGATCAGCGGCTAGGGACCTTCAAAGCGTCCGCGAAGGAGGGCACGACGCTGATCGAATCGGCCGAGACGACCGTCGTGGCGGCCCAGCCTGCCGAGGTACCGGCGACCCCACCGGCAGACAGTGAGGGCGTCGTCGAGGTGCAGGTGGGTGAGTACGATTCGCGGTTCACGGCCTGGGCGGGGGTCATCTTCACCGCGCTCGCGGTCGCTCTCCTCGGGATTGTCGGCGTGCTCCTCCTGGGCCAGATCGAGTGGTCGGACGAGACCGCTGAGCCGGCCCCGGCCATGACCTCGGCGGCCTCCTCGGCCGCCCCGACCTCCGTCGAGTCCTCGTCCGGGCCCTCGGCCGCCGCCGAGCCGGAACCGGCCACGCCCACACCCGCTGCCACCACCACCGCTGCCACCACCGAGCCCGTCGCCGACCTGACGAACGGCACGTTCAGCGAGCGCTCCCGGCTCGCGATCAGCGCGTTGCTGGTGGCCGTCGGTGGGGTGCTCCTTCTCGCGGGAGCCCTGATGGCGGCGCTGGAGGTTCGCGGTCGGCAGCGCGCAGCGCAGGGTGCCGGAGTCACGCTCCGGGGTACGGCCGACGTACTCGACAAGGTCCCCGAAGTGCTGCGGCGCGCCGGCCAACTGCGGGGAACGACCACTGTGCTCGTCGTCGGCGGGCTGATGCTGCTCCTCGCCGTCTTCACGCTCGTGGGGGCCAAGGCCCTCTATGTGGGACCGCCGAGCGACGAGCCCTCCCCCTCGCAGCAGGCCACAGAACCGGCCGCTCCGGCCCCCGGCTCCGCTGAACCCTCGACCTCTCCGGCCACCGCCTCATCCACCGACCCGGCCCCCACCCCGTCGCCCGCACCATGACCTCCTCCGCCCTGCTCATCGGGGTTCCCGGTCCCGTGTCGTTCGTGGCCCAGGGGCGTGACTACTCGTTCGGCCCTCTCTCCGGCGTGCTCAACGACATCCAATGGTTCGAGACGTTCCTGTCCGAGCAGCTCGGGCCCGACGCGGAGATCCGCACGCTCACCACCCCCGAGGAGACCACCGTCCGGGCGCTGTCCGATGCCCTGACCTCCGCAGTGGCCGGGTGCGCCGACGGCTCATTGCTGGTCATCGTCTTCTCCGGGCACGGGTTCCAGCTCCCCGACCAGAGCCACGACGAGCTCGACCACCTCGACGAGGCTCTGGTCGCCTCCGACGGCCCGCTCCTCGACGACTTCTTCGGTCGGCTCTGGGCCTCGAATCCCGGAAGGTTCCGCGTAGTGCAGTTCATCGACAGCTGCAGCGCGGACTCCGTCGGCATCGCGCTGCACTACGACGATTCACCCCAGCCCGTCGTGGAGAAGGTCGGCCTCTGGCCTGCCCGCATCCAGTTCGCCGCGGCCATGGCCGACGAGAGCGCCGCGGAGTTCCCGTCGGGCGCGGGCACCCGTGGACTCCTCTCGTGGGCGCTCCAGAGCGCCTGGGGCTCGGCCGCCAATCGCGGCAGCTACCTCGACTGGTTCCGCGCCGCTTCGGTGATCGTGCGCAACCGGGGACCCCTGCAGCACCCACGGATCCGCTACCTCGGCCCCGACGCCGTCCAACTGAGCGAGCGACCCTTCACCACAGCTGCTGACTGACGCCCTCAAGCGCGTTCGGCCGCTTGCCTGAGCGCCCCGGCGTGGGCCGGTGTGCCGCATCGGGCCAGCCGCCGAGGGCTCGTCGAGACGCGCGGCTGAGGAGTGACCCCTGCCTTCGGCGGAACGGGTCGTCCACAGATCACCTGACACGCCTCCACCGTGGGCGAAGATGCCCGCACAATTCGACGCAGGCCAGGTCCGTCACCTGACGTATCCGTTTGTGCCTGAGTTTGCCCGGTCATTCCGGTGCTGGGCCCGGCGCGACGGGATCGGATCCTCACTCCGCAGCGCACGGAGGTACCCGTGGTACCCTGCCGCACAGGGAGGTACCACCATGGCGCTCAACCTCAAGAACCCGCGGACCCTGCACGCGATAGACGAGCTCGCCCGGCTCACCGGCGAGTCGAAGTCCGAGGCCGTGGCCAGCGCCATCGAGGCCCGGCTCGCGGAGCTGCTCGCCGCCGACGCGGCTGCACACGCGGCAGGCCAGGGCGCACCCCTGGATCGACTCCGCGCACTGATCGCCGACACTGCACCCCGGTTCGCCCGCGCCGGGCTCGGAGCCGACACTGACGGGAGCTACGCCGACCCGACAGCGCACCTCTACGACGACGCGGGGCTCCCCCGATGATCGTCGACACGTCGGCCGTCATCGCCATCCTTCGCGGCGAGCCGTCGGCCGAACAGCTCGCGGAGGCCATCCTCGCCGCCGGCGGCGCTCGGATCTCCGCGGCCAGCTACGTCGAGGTGGCCGCCGTGGTCGACCGCATCGGCGATCCGGTGCTCAGCCGACGTCTCGATGAGCTCCTGGCGGTGCTGGGCGTCGGGCTGGCGCCGTTCGATGCCGCCCAGGCGATGGCGGCCCGAGCGGCCTACGCGGACTTCAGGAAGGGCAGCGGCCACCCGGCGGGCCTGAACTTCGGCGACTGCTTGTCCTACGGCTTGGCGAAGGCGGCTGGCGAGCCGTTGCTCTACGTCGGCGATGACTTCACGCAGACCGATCTCGCTGCGGCGCTCCAGGGCGCACCACCCGGTTGAGCCTGGGCAGCCAAGCGCCCTCGCGCCGCCGCGGGGGGCTCGACGGAGGTCCCCCTCGTCCCGGCGCGTGCCCGGCGCTTCAGCGCGCCTGCGCGACCTCCCGGAGCACCCGGACCAGCGCGTCGGTCGAGTCCCGGAGCTGCTCGAAGCCCAGCTGGTGCATCCCCATGCCCAGGACGTGCGGGTCCAGGACGTCATCGACGTGCGCCTCGTCCGGCAGCGGCGAGGCGGCCGGAGCGGACTCCTCGTTCTGGGTCGCGGGCGCCATCCCACGTGCGGCGTCCAGCTCGGCGACCAGCCACGCCTCGCGCGCGCCGATGCCCTCGGGTAGATCCGGAACGAGTCGCCGCGGATCGCCCAGCGGGTAGCGCTCGAGCCGGTCGCCGGGCTCCAGGGCCGCGGCGATCATTCCGATCTCCATGATCCAGTCGGCGATCCGGCCCGCCTGGCGGATCGTGAACATGCGGCTGCGGGCGGCCGGCGAGAGCGCCGCGATCGGCGGGCGGTGGTCGCGCGCGGCCGTCAGGATCAGATCCGCCCACGCGACGAGCTCCGGCGTCAGCTGCTGGGAACGGTGCTCCTGTGCCTGCCCGACCAGCGCCGGCGCCACCCGGCACCCCGACGCGCCGACCATCGCGGCGGTACCCGCGGAGCGCACCTCGATGCCGGCCAGCTCCGGGTACTGCGCCACCGCGGCGCGCAGCAGCTGCTGGGCCGAGGCCGAGCGGCAGATGTTGGCCGTGCACACATACAGGATCCGCACGCCCCGAACGCTATCCCGGTCGGCGGGCACCGGCTGCGCACGTGGGGACGCATCGCCGGGCTCCGAGCGCCCGGCCGGCCGGCGATAGGGTTCCCCCGTGCATCAGGGCGAGGGACACGGGGGCTCGCGCGTCCATCGCCGCCCCCGACTACTGGTGGTACGTCGCCCGCGCCGACCTGCTCGAGACCGCCCTGCGCGACGCACGTCGAGGGCGCCGGACCTCGTCCTCGACCTGGGCAGCGCCGACGGCCCGAGCGCCGCCTGGCTGCGCGACGCCGCCGGGCGCACCGTCTCGCTGGACATCGACCCGCGCGGGCTGGGCGTCCGACGGGGTCTGCGGCTCGGCCCTGGCGCTGCCGTTCGCCGACGGGACCTTCGACGCCGTGACGCGCCTTCGACGTGATCGAGCACTGCGACCCCGAGGCCGACCGCGCTGGCCGAGGTGCGCCGCGTGCTGCGCCCCGGTGGGCGTTTCCTCATGTCCGTGCCGGCCTACACCTGGGCGTGGAGCGACTTCGACGTGGCCAACGGCCACCACCGCCGCTACACGCCGGCCGCGCGCGGTCGCTGCCGTCGAGCGCGCCGGCTTCACCGTGGACCGCGCGACCTACGGGTTCGCCTCCGTCTTCCCGATGTTCGCCGCCGAGCGGCTGGCCCGCCGGCTGCGCCGCCGCCGCGCGGACGGCCCGGCCGACATCGTCGCCCTGCCGCAGCTGCCGCCGCGCGCTCAACGACGCCCTGCTGCGCCTGGCCCGGGCCGACCGGGTCGTGCTGCGTCGCGGCGACCTGCCCTTCGGGTCGTCGGTGTTCCTCGCCGCGAGCCGGGCGCGCTGAACAACGCGGCATCGATCTCACCGGCGTGACGCGCTGCGCATGGCGGTCGCCGAGCGAGCTGAGGCCACGCTCGCCGGCCGAGACGAGCGGGTGGCGACGACCGCATCTTGCAGTCGTAACTCCTTGCCGTTTCGCCGAGGGCGCGTGCCGCGTGCCCGTCAGGCGTCGAGCGGACCGCCGGCCACGACGCGGGCGCGCACGTCGGCCGAGGTCCGGGCCAGCCCCGACGCGAGGGTCGTCGCCGCGAGCGAGTCGAGCGCGGGCCACACCCGCGAGCGCAGCCGCAGGTCGAGCACCTGGCCGGTCGACGGCACCACCGACCGGGATCGTGCGCAGCCGCCGGTGGAACACCCGTCGCGCCTCGGAGATCGACGTAGCCCACGGTGACCGGGTGCCCCGAGGCCAGCACCTTGGTGACCACCGCGCCCGGCGGCTCGTCGCGGGCCAGGTCGATGCTGCCGCTCGATCATCCGGGCCGCGTCGCCGACGTACAGGTAGTCGCGGATGGTGTCCATCGAGACGAACACCGGCAGCGGCCGCCCCGTGGCGTCGGCCAGGCACAGCTGGGAGAGCAGGCCCTGCGGCTTGCCCAGGCGTCTGGCCCGGGCCGTACACGTTGGCCAGCCGACCGAGCACGACGCGCACCCCGGTGCGCTGCGGCGAGCTCCGCGGCCCGGCGCCTCCATCGCGAGCTTGGCCCGGCCGTAGGCGACCAGCGGGCGCGGCGGCGTGCGCTCGTCGAACGGCGGCTCGCGGCGACCCGGCGTACAGCCCGCCGGCCGACGAGGCGAGGAACACGACGCCGTCCTCCCCGGGCTCGACCGAGCCGCGAGCGCGGCCATCGCACGCGGTCGAAGACCCGCACCTCGGCGGCCAGGGCCTCCTCCCCGGTCGCCACGACGCCGGCCCCGGCGCACCAGGCCAGCGCCCAACGACGTCCGCGCCGGGCGTCCGCGAAGCGCTGGGACGTCGGCGGCCAGGGTCATCGCGGCGGCGTCCTCGTCCGCCCACGGCACCGCACTGGTCAGCACCTCGTGACCCGCCGACGACAGCGCGCTCGTCACGTGCGAGCCGACCAGGCCGCCCGCGCCGACGACCCACGTCAGCGGCCGGTCGTCACTGAGCGGGAGGCTCACGCCCGGTCCCCGTCCCCCGTCTGCGGCCCCTCGCGCCCCAGCGCCCCGCCCAGGCCCACTGGGCCCTCCCCGCCCCGACCCTCGCGACCGAGCGGCCCCTCGAGCGGGTCGCGCACCGGCAGGTAGAGCGGCTTGCCCATCGCCATGTTGACCGCCATCCCGACGTACTCGGCGATCACGCCGAGGCTGAACAGGATCACCCCGGTCGAGACCATCAGCAGGATCATCGTCGAGGTCCACCCCGGCGCGTCCCAGCGACCCGTGGAGCGCCCGATCGCCGAGCACGAGCGCCACGCAGCGGAGCCAGCAGCACCGCGACCGCGCCGAGCACGCTGACCCAGCGCAGCGGCCGCGTCCCGCTGGAGAGCACCAGCCGCCAGAAGTGCGACACGAGGCTGCGCAGGCTGTACCCCGACGGTCGGTCGCCCTCGTCGCGCATCTCGACCGGGCAGGTGACGATCCGGCGGGCGACCCACGAGATCGCCACGTCCAGGTAGATCCCCGGCCCGGCGTACGCGGCGACCGAGCGCCCGACCTCCCCGACGACAAGCCGGTAGCTGGAGAAGTCCGCCGCCGGCGCGCCCTTGGCCATGCCGTGCCACCAGCCACTTGGCGCCCCGCGACGCGGCGTTGCGCAGCGCGCCGTGCGGCGGCTCGTTGGTCGGGCTTGGCGTAGACGACGTCGGCCTGCTGGGTCATCGCGGTGTCGAGCAGGTCGCCGATCCGCGCCGGGTCGTGCTGGCCGTCCTCGTCCATCGTGACGATCCACTCGCTGCCCGAGGCCGCCATGCCCGGCCAGCGTCGCGGCGTGCTGCCCGAAGTTGCGGCTCAGCCACACCGGCCGGACCCAGTCGTGCTCGCGCGACCAGCGCCGCGGATCACCTCGTCGGAGCGGTCCGGGCCGCAGTCGTGGACGACGATGACCTCGGTGACCCGGTAGGCCCGCCCGGCCGGGGACCGCCGGACGGCCAGCGAGTCGGCGAGCTCGTCGACCACCGCGGCGCAGGGTGTGCTGCCCCTGGTAGACCGGGATGACCACCGACACCTCGTGCGGCCGCGGGGTCGACGTGCTCGGTCACGGCCGTCACCCTACAAGCGCCGGAGCGTCGGCTGATCGAATGCGGGACGGTCCGACGCCCTCGGACGCCTGCCGCGGCGCATGCCGCCGTCACCTCCCCCACCACGCCGTCTCGAGCACCGCCCTGGGCACCGCCTCCGGGTACCGCCCCTCGCCACCTCCTCGGGCACCGCCCTGGGCACCCCCTCCGGGTACCGCTCCTCGCCACCTCCCCGGGCACCGCTCCTCGCTACCTCCCCGGCCACCGCCCCTCGCCACCTCCCCGGGCACCGCCCCTCGCCACCTCCCCGGAACCCTCCCGGCCACCTTGCTCGGACTCTCCCGGCCACCTTGCTCTGAGCCCTCCCGACCACCTTCCTCGGAGCCCTCCTGGCCACCCGCCCTGCCACCCCGTCCCCGGCCCTTCTCGAGCCCCCGCACGCACTCCTCTGCCCCTCCGACGAATCGCGTCCGCACATATCCACAGATCGGTCAGCACGGGCTACCGCAGAACCGCCCTCGCGACGAGGGTTGCCCCGTGACCCGTGCCGCCCGGTGGACTGCACCCACCACTCCCTTCACCTTGGACCAGGTGGCCCCGTTGGGCGTCACCCGCTCGATGGTCCGCGCCGCGTTGACCAACGGCAGCGTCACGCGCCTCATCGACGGCGTGTACGTGAGCTCGTCGGCCCTGCGCTCCGACCCGGCGGGCCGGCACCTGCAACTCGCCCTGGCCCATCAGTGCGCCGCCCCAGGATGATCGCCAGCCACCACACCGCCGCCCTCGCCTGGGAGCTGGACCTCGACGACCTCGCCGCCGCGGCGGCCGGGCCCGCCGCCTTCATCGCCCCCGACGGGCGAGGGCTGGCGATCCCAGACCCTGCCCGGCGCGAGCATCGCAGTCCGCACCCTGCCCGCGGCCCACCGGGTCGCCCACCCAGCCGACCTGCTCGTCACGACGCTGGCTCGGACCGCTGTCGACGTCGCGTCCACCTGCGAACTGCCCGAAGCCCTGATCACGCTCGACTCGGCGGCTCGGATCGCCCTCGCGGACGCCGTCGGCGCGAGTCGGGTGCGCAACGCCACACCAGTCCGAGCGCCACCTGCAGAACGCCCGCGCGGGCTCTCATTGCAGCGATGGAGCACGGCGCCACGCAGTTCACGCGCCGGCACCTGCTCGAGGTGGTTCCGCTGGCCGACCCGCGACGCGAGTCCGCCCTCGAGTCCCTCAGCTACGGGCGGATGCGGCAGGCAGGCCTGCCCCTCCCTGCGATGCAGGTCCCGATCCGCACCTCGGTCGGCACCGTCTACCCGGACTTCCTGTGGGCCGACTTCCTGCTCATCGGCGAAGCGGACGGCTTCGGCAAGTACGACGACCCCGAGAGCCTGGCGCGGGAGAAGATTCGCCAGCAGGCTCTCGAGGAACTCGGGTTCCTGGTGATCCGCTGGACCAGCGAGGAGATGCGGCTGCGCCCGGCCGCCGTGCTCGCCCGCATCAGGCCGCCCTCGAAGCCCGCGCACCCCGCTGACTCGCACAGCACTCGCCCCTCAGAGTGGCCGACCACGAGCCGGGTGCGCCGCTCTGCCCGCGCGGTCCACACCGGTGCACCCGCTTGACCCAGCGCGGTCCCTCGCTCGCCTGCGCGGATCCCTGCGCCCAGCGCCATCCCTGCGCCCAGCGCGGGCGGTCCCGATCCTCGGCCTCACGCCAACCTTGCCGCCAGACTTGGTCGTCACCGTGGGTGGAGGATCCTTCAGTGGCCAACCTCGCCGTAGATCTGGTCGCTGGAGGGGTGCCCGGGGGCCCCCGACGACCACATCCACGGCAAGGATCTCGATCCCCGGACGCGACCGGCACGCAAACGACCACATCGACGGCAAGGTTCGGCGTCCCAGGGCAGGAGCGGCTGCTCTTCGAGTCAACCGCAACACGAACGGCCGTCACATGAATCAGCCTCAACACGAATGGCTGCCACCCAACGAGCTGCCGCCCCACCGACTGCCACCTCTCCCGCCCAACGAGCTGCCGCCCCACCGACTGACACCTCGGCCACCCATCGCCGCCACCCCCCGACTGCCACCTCTCCCACCCCATCGCCGCCGCCCCACCGACTGACACCTCGGCCACCCATCGCCGCCGCCCATCGCCGCGGCCGATCGAGCCGCCACCGCACGAATCGGGCCCCTGTCGCTCGGCGATCGCGCGGTTCGCCGACGGCGCAGCGGGCTCGGCCCGCGTCTTCGGACCCCGGGTCTAGGATCAGGCCATGACCGTGACGACCGACCGCTCCGGGCGCCTGCCGCGCCAGGAGCGGCGTGCGCAACTGCTCGAGGCGGCCCGCGAGGCCTTCGTGGCGCAGGGCTACCACGCCGCCGGCATGGACGCCATCGCCGAGCTGGCCGGCGTGTCCAAGCCCGTGCTCTACCAGCACTTCCCCGGCAAGCTCGAGCTCTACCTCGCCGTGCTCGACGAGAGCAGCGGCGCGCTGATCGACCGGGTGCGCACCGCACTGGACTCGACGCACGACAACCGCAAGCGCGTGCGCGCCACGTTCGAGGCGTACTTCGACTTCGTGGCCCACGAGGCCGGCGCGTTCCGCCTGATCTTCGAGTCCGACCTCACCAACGTGCCCGAGGCAGCCGTCGCGTGGCCCGCACCAACGACACCTGCGCGATGCTGATCGCCGAGGTCATCCGCGAGGACACCGCAACTCGACGACGACACCTCGACGCTGCTGGCCAGCGGCCTGCTCGGCATGGCCCAGACTGCCGCGCGGCACTGGCTGCACTCCCCGGCGCGCATCTCCCAGGAGAGCGCGGCCAAGGCGATGTCGACTCTGGCGTGGCGCGGCATCTCCGACTTCCCCCTGACCACGACAACGAACACTAGCGACCTACAGCGTACGAGAGGATCCACCGTGGAGGTTCGAATCGGAGTCCAGCAGGCGGCTCGTGAGCTGGTCCTGGAGAGCACCGACTCCCCCGACGCCGTGGCCAAGAAGGTCGCCGCGGCGATGAAGTCCGACGGGGTGCTCGACCTGGTCGACGACAAGGGTCGGCGCGTGGTCGTGCCCGCCGCGAAACTGGCGTACATCGAGATCGCCGCCTCGGAATCGCGCAGGGTGGGCTTCGGCACGCTCTGACTCGGAGGTCTCTGTTCGGCCGCGGCGAGCACCGCGGGGCCGCGTTCTCGCCATGCCCAACGGACCGGTGCCGCTACGGCGACAGGCCCAGAGCGTTCATCCGCTCGACGTGCGCGGACGTGAGCCGACCGAGCAGGCGCAACAGGTCCACCTGCGAGGTCACGTTCTCGCTCATGATCAGGTCGGCCAGGTCGTCGTTCTGCGCTGCGACGGTCTGGGCCTGCGACAGCATCTCGCCCACCAACCGTCGACCCCACAGCGCCAGCCGCCCGCGACCCGGGGATCGTGCTCGATCGCCGCGCGCACCTCATCGATCACGACCGTGGTCTTGCCCAGCTCGGCACACACCTCGAGCACAAGCGCGGCGGTCTCCTCGTCGAGCACCGCCCCGATCTCGCGGTAGAAGTCATTGGCGATCGAGTCGCCGACGTACGCCTTGACCAGGCCCTCGAGCCAGTCGCTCGGGCGCCGTCATCCGGTGGTAGCGCTCGAGCGGTTCGAGGAACCCGCCCATCGCCTCGTCCGGGTCAGCGCCGAACTCGATCAGTCGATCGCGCAGGTGCCGGTGGTGCTCGAGCTCGCCGGAAGCGATGTCGGCGACCCGAAGACGCTGACTCAGGTCGGGGCCAGCGACGCCTCGGTCACCAGCCGTTCGAAGGCGAGGTACTCCCCCGCGCCGAGCAGGCCGAGCATCTGGATGACACCGCGCCGGTAGTCCGGATCGTCCAACGAGGGCCGGGGCATCGCCTGAGCGCCCGCACCTTCGTCCGCACCCTCGTTCGCGCCTGCAGCCGCTCTCGAGCCCGCACTGTCGACAGCCATGTCCGAAAGGTAGCCGCTGGCTCCAACCCACGCGCAGCCGGACCGAGCAGTCCCGGCCCAGTGGCACCACACCGCCTGCCCTGGCCACTCCCTCCACAGCGCCCACCCAGACCGCCGCCACAGCGCGCCACCTCGGACGCGGTCCGCCCCGGGAGTCACCCCGCTGCAGTCCCTCCACATCAGCGCCACCCCTGCCGGCGTTTCTCCACTCGGGGGCGCCGCCACGTCGCGCCCGTGGAGGAACTCGACCCGCCGGTCACCCCAGCCGAGCACGCCCTAGCCGCCCCGCTCGAGGTGCCCGCAGGCCCCCTCAGAACGCGTGCACACCGGGCGCCGTCCCCGCCCGCACGGTAGAATCGCGCCTACAACTGAGGAGAGTTTTGACAACATTCACAGACTTGGGCGTCGTTGCGCCCATCACCGCCGCCCTCGAGAAGGCCGGCATCATCGATGCGTTCCCGATCCAGGAGATGTGCATCCCGCAGGCCATCGAGGGCCGCGACCTGATCGGCCAGGCCAAGACCGGCACCGGCAAGACGCTCGGATTCGGCATCCCGCTGCTGCAGCGCATCCCCACGCCGAAGACTCGACGAGTACGCCGAACTGTCCCCCGACCTTCAGAAGGCGCCGAAGGCCCTGGTCGTCGTACCGACCCGCGAGCTCTGCGTCCAGGTCGCCAGCGACCTGACCTCCGCCAGCGCCGAGCTCGATGCGCGTGTACTGGCCGTCTACGGCGGCCGCGCCTACGAGCCGCAGGTCGAGGCCCTGAACAAGGGCGTCGACGTCATCGTCGGCACCCCGGGACGCCTGATCGACCTGGCCCGCCAGCGGATCCTGGACCTGTCCAACGTGGCCGTCCTCGTCCTCGACGAGGCCGACGAGATGCTCGACATGGGCTTCCTGCCCGACGTCGAGCGAATCGTGTCGATGCTGCCCGCGACCCGCCAGACGATGCTGTTCTCCGCGACCATGCCCGGGCAGATCGTCGGCCTCGCGCGGCGCTACATGACCCAGCCCACCCACATCCGCGCCATCAACCCTGACGACGACTCCGCGACGGTTGCCGCGACCGAGCAGCACGTGTGGCGCGTCCATCCGCTGAACAAGGTCGAGATCCTGGCCCGGATCATGCAGGCCGACGGGCCACGGCCCGTCGATGGTCTTCTGCCGGACCAAGCGCCGCGCCCAGGTGGTCGCCGACGAGCTGACCGAGCGCGGCTTCGCCGCCGGTGCGGTGCACGGCGACCTCGGTCAGGGCGCCCGCGAGCAGGCGCTGCGCGCGTTCCGCAACGGCAAGGTCGACATCCTCGTGGCCACGGACGTGGCTGCCCGCGGCATCGACGTCGAAGGCGTCACGCACGTGATCAACTACGAATGCACCGACGACGAGAAGACCTACCTGCACCGGATCGGGCGGACCGGCCGGGCTGGCGCGTCCGGCGTGGCGGTCACGTTCGTCGACTGGCAGGACGTGCCGCGCTGGCAACTGATCAACAAGGCGCTGGGCCTGGCCTTCCACGACCCGATCGAGACGTACCACACCTCCGAGCACCTCTACACCGGCCTGAACATCCCGCCCGGCACGAAGGGCACGCTGCCCGCGCGCGGCGCGCACCAAGGAGGGCCTGGACGCTGAGGTGCTTGAGGATCTCGGCGGTCGGCAGCCCACCGCACGACCGCGGTGGGCGCGATGGCGGGCAGGCTCGGCGGGAGCCGCAGCGGTTCCCGTGGGCACAGCCACCACCACGGGCAGACGATCGGCCACGGGCACAAGGACGGCGCACCGGCGGCGAAGTCCGGCTCGGGCAAACCCAGTGCGGGCTCGACGGGACCGGAGGGGTCGGGCACCGGAAACGGCGAGTCGAAGCCGGCACGTCGTCGCAATCGCAGCCGCCGCCGCACGCGCGGCGGTGAGTCGGTGTCCAGCGACGCCGGCACGCCCAAGACCGAGAGCTGACCGGCCGACGGTTCACCGACCCGAGGGTTGACCGATCGAGGTCTGACCGACTGAGGGTTGACCGGCCCGAGGGTTGACCGATTCGAGGGTTGACCCAACGTCAGCTGGCCGCCACCACGGCCCGGACAGCTCTGCTCAGCCGCAGACTAGCTCAGCCACCACCGAGAAATGCCCGGCTGGGCAGCCCGGGCGGGCAGGCCCGCGACGGACCAACCACCGCACCGCTGAGCCGAAGCTCAGTGGAAGCGGACCTTCACCCAGTGCCGCTCGCTGCACGCCGGGCACCGCATCCAGGTCGGGTACGCCCGACGCATCAGCGGCAGGTGCACGCTCGGCAGCGACAGTCGCACCACCCGCGCGTAGGACACCAGCGTGGCGACGTGGCATCCAGAGCAGGTGATCACCACAGACCCCAGCGACGGGATTGATCGGCTCGCCGCTGAAAAGCGCGGACTTACCCTGCACGTCCACGGGCGTGACCGTCGGCGACGCATCCCGCGTCCGCACGCGATCGAAGGTCGGCTGGGTCTGGGTCATCATCGTGCTCCGATCAGGTCGAGGCTGGAGAGGCTGGCGTGCCATCGACCAGGCCCCGTGCGAGCTGGCGATACGCCTGCGCACCGCGCACACGCCCGCCCGCTGCGAGCACCGAACGCCCCGCCGCCGGCGCTTCGGCGAACCGGATCGAGCGCGGGATCGCCGGGCCGAGGATGTCCAGGCCGTAGCGGTCGTTGATGTCGGCCAGGACCGCGCGCGAGTGATTGGTGCGCGCGTCGAACAGGGTAGGCAGCACTCCGAGCACGACCAGGTCTCGGTTGGTGATCCGCCGCACATCGGCGATCGTGTCGAGCAGCTGCCCCACGCCGCGATGCGACAGCGTCTCGCACTGCAGCGGGATGAGCACCTCCTGCGCGGCGGTGAGCGCGTTGATCGTCAGCACGCCCAGCGACGGCGAGCAGTCCAGCAGCACGGTGTCGTACTCGCCGGCGATGTCCTCCAGGGCGGTGCGCAGCGCGAACTCCCGCCCAGTGCGGGTCAGCAGTTGGGCCTCGGTGCCGGCCAGGTCGATCGTGGCCGGCAGCAGGGTCATGCCCTCGTCGGACTTCAGAATCGCCATCGAGGCCGACACCCGGCCCAGCAGCACGTCGTGCATCGAGAACTCGAGGGTCTCGGGATCGAACCCGAGCGAGAACGTGAGGCACGCCTGTGGATCGAGGTCCACGACGAGCACGCGCTGGCCCAACTCGGCCAGGGCCGCCCCGATCGAGGCGACCGTCGTGGTCTTGGCCACGCCGCCCTTCTGATTGGCAATGGCGATGATGCGTGGCATACCCGGCCCCTGACTCGCCTGCGCTGTTGCCCTTATTGTGCACGTCATGAGCACCCCTCCCTTCATCTCCATGCCCGACGGCGTGGCGGTTTTCGCCCCGCCGGACGCGCCCGCGCCGGTGCTGCTCGCCCAGCCTCGAACCGGTGGGGCCAGAGATGCAGATGTGACGCACCGCGCCAGGTCGGGGTGGCCGGCGCACCGGCCAGCGGACCGCAGGGCTCTGAGGCGCCCGGTACTGGGGCCGGCGCCACCACCGGCAGGGCAGCCACAGCGCCGGGCGAAGCATCCCGCGGCGACGTCCTGCTCGTCCCGGGCTTCACCGGTTCGAAGGAGGACTTCATCGCGATGCTCGAGCCGCTGGCCGATCGGGGCTGGCGGGTCGCGGCGATGGACCTGCCCGGACAGGGTGGCTTCCCCGGGCTCGGCGCACGCGGCAGCAACACGCTCCCCGCGCTGGCCGCCGTGGTCGCTGCCGTCATCGACTGGCTCGCCCCGGATCGCCGCGTGCATCTGGTCGGGCACTCGATGGGAGGTCTGGTCACCCGCGAGCTCGTGCTGAGCGAGCCGAATCGGCTGGCCTCCTGGATCACGATGTGCTCCGGTCCCGGCGCGCTGCCCGCCGCCGGTCACGCCCCGCTCATCGGACGCTGCAGGCGGCGCTGGCCGTGGCGCCGATGGAGCAGATCTGGGCACAGAAGGAGGTGCTGGACCGGGCCGGCGGCTGGAACCCGCCCAGCGTGGAGGTCGCGGAGTTCTGTGCCCGCCGGTTCATCGCCAACGACCCGATCGCGCTGGCCGACTACAGCGACCTCCTCATCAGCGCCCCCGACCTGACCGACCAGGCCGCAGCGTGCCCTCGCGCGCACCGCCCTGCCCGCCGCCGTGGTCACCGGCGCACTGGATGACGCCTGGCCGGTCGACGTGGCAGGAGCAGATGGCCGTTCGGCTCGGCGTGTCGGTGGCACGAGATCCCCGGCATCGGGCACAACCCCAACTCGGAGGATCCACAGGGCACCGCTGCCCTGCTCGACGCCATCCTGCGCGCAGCGCCTCGGCTGCCCCCGGAACGACGGGCAGCTCACGTTGATGGGTGTCGAGGCGACGATCCACGGATCCGATTCCGCGCACCGGGCCCGGCGTCGGAGCGTGCCTGGGTGACAGAAACCTGATCTTGAACGTGTGAAGCACCGCGGGAATGGGTAAGGCTGGCGCATGGCACTGCACGAAATTCTCCAGAACACAGTGCAGGCCCCCCGCGAAGCTCGTCGAGCGATCGACCGCTTCCTGACCAAGGCGCAACTGTCGCAGATCACCGACGACGCCCAGCTACTGGCCTCCGAGCTCGTGACCAACGCCATCAAGCACGCGAACGGCCCGATCGACGTGCGCGCCTACGTCCGCGACGGCTACCTGCGTCTTGAGGTCTGCGACTGCGCCGCCGATGTCGTGCCCCTGCGTCGTCAAGCCGCAGCCACCGACGAGGGCGGCCGCGGGATGGAACTCGTCGAGAAGCTGTCCACGCGGTGGGGGTGGCGCCTGCGCGGCCCGATCAAGGTGGTCTGGCTCGATCTGCCGACGCCGACGGGAGCCGACCGGCCCGGGATCGATGCCGCGGACTCCCCGCCTGCCGCGCGCTAGTTACGCCGCGTCCGCGGGGCAGGCCGAGACCCCCTGTCAGCGCACCAGCGCATGCTTCGTGGGCCATCGGAATCGCCGATCCATTGCCGATTCCTGCCGAAGCCGCGACCTGACCTCGAAGCTTGCGCACCTTGTGGTCGAAAGGCGTTCCGCGGGAGCACCCACCTGCAACTTTGCGCGCGTCGTGGTCGAAAGGCCTGCCCGAGCCGGGCCCGGTTCAACCACTCGATGCGCAAGCTTGGCCTGACCGGCAGCACACCCGGGGTCTTTCAACCACGAGTCGGCGAAGTTACCCCCTGAACCACCTGTGCCCCCTCTGCACCTGCAAGCGGCCCCGATGAGTCGCGCGGGTCACGAGCCAGGGCGCGGTGGCTGTGACGCCGTGCGTCATCGGGTCGCCGACTGGGCCGATGCGAGCGATGAGTCAGACCGGGAGATGAGGATCAGGACCCCGCCGCGCGCAGGACAGGGATGGGCCCCGGACCTGTTCAGGACTCCAGCGGATCGCTGGCCAGCGGCTTGGGCTCGGCCCACCGCATGGGCATCCCGTGCGCCGGCCCGGAGCCCAGCTGGACCGGAGTGCCCGGTCGCCACGGCGCCCATGCCCCGGCCGCGGGCCAGGACCGGCCGACCAGGGCGTAGGACCGAGCAGGTTCCGGGGCGTCCCGCTTCCACTCCCAGGAGACGTGCACCAGCGGGGTGGACGCAGTCGCCCGGGAGGCCAGCCGCCTGATCGCCGAGCGCAGCTCCAACCGAGCCGATCGCTCCAGGTAGAACCAGGTCGCTGAGTGCCAGATCACCAGTGTCTGGCCAGGCACCTGGTCGGCATTGGCCAGCGCGGCCACGTACTCCTTGGCGCCCGTCGCCTCGACCCGCGCCGGGATGCGATGGGCCAGAGCGAACGCCGAGCGCAGGCGCTCGAACCTCGTGAGGTCATCGCCCCAGATGTAGGACGCCAGTGTCAGCCGGTCCTCGGCGACCCCGATGTCCAGCGGCCGCAGGTCGCACCCAGCCCGCTCCACGATCTCCACCCGCGTGGCCATCGGCACGTGTGCCCAGGGCATCACGTCAGCCCGCAGGTTCAGCCCAGCGGACGCGGCCAACTCGTGCAGGCGGATCGGCTGGCCGTGGGCGGCCGAGACGCGCGCCAACGCGCCCCGCAGCGGCTGCGCCCGACCGGTCTCGTTGGTCTGCGGGATGCGACCCAACGTGGTGCGCACGACCTCCGGGTGGGTCAGGAGTGTCTCAACGGCCGCACGGCCGAGGGCCGCCCGGCTTGCAAGGTCGGCAGGGACCGTCCCACCCACGGTGGGGAAGAAGATCGCCAGCCCGGGCGCCCGACGCGAGAGCACCAGCCGGTGCGCCGCGGCCAGCAGGCGCAGGCCGATCAGGTCACCGCCGCGCACGGTCTGGTGCCCGGCCAGCATCGGGGCCAGCGGACCATCAGCCCGGGTCGAGTCCCGAAATGCGGTCAGCAGGTCGTGCGAGAGCGGCGATCCCTGCGCGCCGCAGCTCTCCGCCTGGGTCAGCAGCGCCTCATCGAGGCTGATCTCCTCGTCGCCGTGAATCACGTCGAGCATCAGCGCCATGCGGGTGCGCCCCCTCCTGCGTGTGGCCGCCAATGGGCGCCGTCCATGCGAATGATGCCCCAGCCGGGGTGATCTTGCATCCGATGCCCACCAACGGCGCGGCGCGGCGTTGCGCCGTACCGTCCCGTGCGGAGCCTCCCGCGCAGCCTGCGTAGTCGATTCGGCCCACCTCCCGGGCCGAATCGATTACGCAGACCGATCGACGCTCAGCGCAGCTTGTAGTCCTCGAGCAGCCGGCGGGCGATGATCATCCGCTGGATGTCTGCGGTGCCCTCGCCGATCAGCAGCATCGGGGCCTCGCGGTAGAGCCGCTCGATCTCGTACTCCTTGGCGTAGCCGTAGCCACCGTGGATCCGGAACGAGTCCTCGACGACCTCCTTGCAGTACTCGCTTGCCAGGTACTTGGCCATGCCGGCCTCGAGGTCGTTGCGCTCGCCGGAGTCCTTCTTGCGCGCGGCGCGGACCATCATCTGGTGAGCGGCCTCGACCTTGACGGCCATGTCGGCCAGCCGGAAGGACACAGCCTGGTGCTCGGCGATCGCCTTGCCGAAGGTGTGGCGCTGCTGGGCGTACTCGACGCCGAGTTCGAAGGCGCGCACCGACAACCCGCAGGCGCGCGCGGCCACGTTGACCCGGCCCACCTCGACGCCGTCCATCATCTGGTAGAAGCCCTTGCCGGGCGTCCCGCCGAGAAGTTCGTCGGCGCCGAGGACGAAGTCGTCCATGATGAGCTCGGTGGTGTCCACACCCTTGTAGCCCATCTTGTCGATCTTGCCGGGGATGGTCAGCCCGGGCAGGACCTCGCCGAACCCAGCCGGCTTCTCGATGAGGAACGTCGACATCTTGCGGTACACCGATGCGCCCTCGGCCGCGTCGGCGTCAGTCCGCACGAGCACGGCCACGAGCGAGGACGAGCCACCGTTGGTCAGCCACATCTTCTGGCCGGTGAGCTTGTAGCCCCCGGCCCCGTCCGGGGTGCCCTTGGAGGTGATCGCCGCGACGTCGGACCCGCAGTGCGGCTCGGACATCGAGAACGAACCGCGGATCTCGCCGGTGGCCAACCGCGGCAGGTACTTGGCCTTCTGCTCGTCGGTGCCGTGCTGCATGATCATGTAGGTCACGATGAAGTGCGTGTTGATGATGCCGCTGACGCTCATCCAGCCGCGCGCGATCTCCTCGACGCACAGCGCGTAGGTCAGCAGGCTCTCGCCGAGGCCGCCGTACTCCTCGGGGATCATCAGGCCGAAGATCCCCATCTCCTTCATGCCCTCGACGATCTCGGTGGGGTAGGTGTCGGAGTGCTCGAGCTCCTGGGCGTTGGGGATGATCTCGTTGTTCACGAACTCGCGGACCGCAGCCAGGATCTCGCGCTGGTCTTCGGTCAGGCCCTCGGTCTGGGCAAGGCGCGCCATGGTCCCTCCATCGTTGACGGTGCTTTGTTACTGGCCAGTATCCCCTGGGCTGGGGGGATTCCGCACAGCGGGTGGGCCGTACCCGGTTGGGCGTGACGGGGAGACCCAGGACGCGCTGGGCAGGACGGTCCAGGGCGCGGCAGGGGTGATCCAGGGCGCGACGAGGGCCGACCACGCACGCTGGGGGCAACTCGTCCGAGGCAATGGCAGGATGTGCGCCGTGCACACGCCCAAGGACCTCTCCAAGTACGCCTGGCTGTCGATCTGCGCGGCCTGGTGGTCTTCGCGCTCAAGCTCGCCGCCTACGGGCTGACCGATTCGGTGGGTCTGCTGTCCGACGCCCTGGAGTCCACGGTCAACATCGTGGCCGGCGTGGTCGCGCTCGTGGCGCTCAAGGCGGCAGCCAAGCCCGGCAACGAGCGCCACCACTTCGGCCTGAGCAAGGCGGAGTACTTCTCCGCGCTGTTCGAGGGGATCATGATCCTGGTCGCTGCCGGGGCGATCATGCTCACCGCGATCCCCCGGCTGCTTCGACCCGCAGCCGCTGGAGTCCCTGGGCGTGGGCCTGGCCATCTCCGTGCTCGCCTCCGTGCTGAACTTCGCCGTCGCCACGTTCCTGATGCGCGCCGGGCGTCGGCACCGCTCGATCGTGCTCCAGGCCGACGCCAAGCACCTGATGACCGATGTGTGGACCTCGGCCGGGGTGGTGATCGCGGTCCTGCTGGTGGGCATCTCCGGTTGGTTGGTGCTGGACCCGATCATCGCGCTGATCGTGGCGGTGAACATCGTGTTCACCGGGCTGCGGCTGATCGGCAGTTCGGCAATGGGCCTGTTGGACGCCTCGTTGCCCGAGGAGGAGAACGCCCTGATCGTCGAGGTTCTCCAGCGTCATCAGCGCGCGGACGTGCGCTTCCACGCGCTGCAGACACGCGAGTCGGGCCGCGCGCGGTTCGTGTCGTTCCACGTGCTGGTGCCCGGGGAGTGGACGGTCACGCAGGGCCACGACCTGCTCGAGGCCGTCGAGGACGGGATCCGCGAGGCACTGCCCGACAGCGTGGTCGCCACACACCTGGAGCCGATCGAGGACCCGCGGGCCTGGCAGGACCAGCCCTCGGGCGGGATCACCATCCCTGACGAGGACATCTGGAACGACACCTGAGCCTGGCACCGCCCGCGCCGCGGCTCCCCGCCCAGCACCTGCGGCCGGAGCACGCCCTGCCCGCTCGCTCCGTGTGCACGGAATCGACAATCAGATGCTGGATTCCGTACACACGGATCAGGCAGCGGCCCCCGCAACGGCTCGCGATACCCACCTTGCTACCGTGCGAAGCATGTCTGCCACCAAGAGCCCCAAGGACTTCTTCCGCCCCCTGGCCGTGGGCGCGCCCACGCCGCTGACCGAGATCCCCGCGCGCCCCTCGCGCGCTATCCACTTCTTCGACCCGAGCAACGAGAAGATGGCCGGGAAGGTGCCCGGCATGGTCGGCACCGTCGACGTGCTGCTGGGCAACCTCGAGGACGCGGTGAAGGCCGACCGCAAGGTCGCCGCCCGCGAGGGCCTGGTCCGCATCGCGCAGGAGACCGACTTCGGCCCCACCCAGCTGTGGACCCGGATCAACGCCCTGGACAGCCCCTGGGTGCTCGACGACCTGACGACCCTGGTGCCCGCGATCGGCGACAAGCTCGACGTGATCATGGTGCCCAAGGTGCAGGGCGCGGAGGACATCCACTACGTCGACCGGATCCTGGCGCAGTTGGAGGCCAAGGCCGGGCTGACCCGCCCGATCCTGATCCACGCGATCCTGGAGACCGCGCGCGGCGTGGCCAACGTGGAGGAGATCTGCGCCGCGAGTCCACGCATGCAGGGGCTCTCGCTGGGCCCGGCCGACCTGGCCGCGGACCGCCGGATGAAGACCACGCGCGTGGGCGGCGGGCACCCCGGCTACCTCGTGCGCCAGGACCCGGTGGGCGGCGACATCGAGGGCCCCCGCGCGACGTTCCAACAGGACCTGTGGCACTACACGATCGCCCGGATGGTCGACGCGTGCGCCACCCACGGGATCTACCCGTACTACGGACCGTTCGGCGACATCGCCGACGTGGTCGCCTGCGAGGACCAGTTCCGCAACGCGTTCCTGCTCGGCTGCGTGGGCACCTGGACGCTGCACCCCAAGCAGATCGCGATCGCCAACCGGGTGTTCGCCCCGAGCGTGCCCGACATCACGCACGCGCGGCGGGTCGTGGCCGCGATGGGCGACGGCACCGGAGCTGTCATGCTCGACGGCAAGATGGAGGACGACGCCTCGCTCAAGCAGTGCCTGGTGATGGTGGCCCTGGCCGAGCAGCTGGCCGAGATCGACCCCGAGCTGCGTGCGGCCTACGAGGCGATCGAGGTGCCCGCATGACCTCGCTGCGCCCGCGCCGGTCGGTGCTCTACATGCCGAGCTCGAACGACCGCGCATTGGAGAAGGCCAAGACGATCGCGTGCGACGGGCTCATCCTCGACCTCGAGGACGCAGTCGCCCCGGATGCCAAGCCGTCCGCGCGGGACGCCGCCTGTGCCGCTGCGAGCTCCGGCGAGTACGGCCGGCGCGAGCTGACCATCCGGATCAACGGGGCCGACACCCAGTGGCACGACGAGGACATGGCCGCGGCGTGTGCCGCCGGGCCGGACGCGATCGTTGTGCCGAAGGTGGACTCCGCCGAGGCGGTGCGGGCGCTCGTGGCCGCGATGCAGGCGCACGGCGCACCGGCGCACACCACGCTGTGGGCGATGGTCGAGACCCCGATCGCGATGCTGCGGGCGGCCGAGATCGCTGCGGCGTCTGAGCGCCTCTCGGTGCTGGTGATGGGCACCAACGACCTGGCCAAGGAGCTCTACGCCGAGCACGTGCCCGGCCGCCAGCCGCTGGTGACCGGCCTTGGACTGGCGCTGCTCGCGGCGCGCGCGGCCGGCAAGGCGATCCTCGACGGCGTCTACAACGACGTGAAGAACGCCGAGGGATTCACCGCCGAGTGCGCGCAGGGCCGCCAGATGGGCTTCGACGGCAAGACCCTGATCCACCCGGGCCAGGTCGGGCCGGCCAACGAGGCGTTCGCACCCTCCGAGCAGGCCGTCGCCGACGCGCAGGGGATCCTCGCGGCGTGGGAGGCAGGCCGCGGGTCGGGCGTGGTCACCTACAACGGCCGGATGATCGAGAACCTGCACGTGGCCTCGGCGGAGCGGACCCTGGCGTTCCACGAGGCGATCGTCGCCCTCGGGGGCTGACGCACGGCGCTCCCGGCTCCCCGGCGCCTGCCGGGGGGCGGAGGGATCTGGGTGGCTGGGGGCGGCACGAGCGGCACGACGTTTCCGGGGGCGGGGGCGACACGAGCGGCACGACGGTTCCCGGGCGGGGGCGACACGAGCAACCGCAGGACCAACGATCCTGCGGCAGGATCCGGCGCCACCAGCCGGACCGGGGCCAGGTCCCTGCACCAGAACGCTGAAGCCGCCACCATGGTCGGGGCCAGACTGCTCCTGCCACCGCCCGAGACCGCCACCGCCACCGCCCGAGACCGCCACCGCCCGAGCGCGACTCGCGACGAGCGCGACCCACGGCGCTGCAGCTCGGGGCGCGGCAACCACCGGGCTCAGGTCGGCGGGCTCTCCGAGGGGGCACCGCCGGGCCGGGTCGTGGTGCGGATCACCAGCGCGATCCCTGCGAACAGCAGCACCACTGCCGGCACGATCTGCCAGGGCGGGATCTGCCCCAGCCAGCCCGCGGCGATCAACGTCGAACCGGGCATCTCGAACAGGATCGCCAACGACACCACGGTGGCCGAAGTCGTGGCGAGCACCCGGTTGACCACCGAGTGCCCGAGCAACTGTGCGCCGAGGGTGATCGCCAGGATCAGCACCCAGTCCCGGGTGCTGAAGCCGAGCAACGGCACCCGCAGCAGCGCGACCAGAGCCAGCAGCGCCACGGCAGCGGCCGCGTAGCAGATGGCCGTGTACGTCGGGTTCGAGGTGCTGGCGCGCACCCGCTCCCCCACGGTCACGTACAGCGCGGCGAGGATCGCCCCGGCAAGTGCCAGCCCGTCGCCGATCAGCGCCCTTGGCGTCAACGCGAAGTCCACCCCAGTGAGCAGCAGAACGCCGGCCAGCGACACCGAGATCCCCACCCACGCCGCCCGCGGGATCAGCACGCCCCGCCGCCGCGCGATCAGCGCCGCCCACACAGGCTGGGTCGCCACAAGTGCGGTCGAGGACGCCACCGTCGTGAACCTCAGGCTGGGCACCCACGTCGCGAAGTGCGCGGCGAGCAGCACCCCCGACCATGCCATCAGCCGCCACTGGGCGCGGGTCAGCGCACGCACCTCGGCGCGGTGCCGGACTGCGACCAGCGCGGCGGTGGCCGCCGACCCCAACGCCGTGCGCCAGAACGCGATCGCCAGGGCCGGGGCGGTACAGGCTGCGATCAGCGGGCCCGAGGTGGAGATGGCCAGCACCGCCACGCCCAGCAGCCACAGGTCTGCCACTGGCGGGCGGGCCAGATGCGTGGGGGGCGCGGCGCTCACCTGCGTGACCCTATTCCGCCTCAGGCGGGTCCCCACCAAGGCCCGAGCCGGCTGCCCAGCACGCCGGGCACGTCCACAGTCCCATGCACGCGCAACCAGGGGCGGGCCAGGCACCCGCCGTGAGCGCTGGTCGCGAGCCACCACGACGTCGATGCTGCCATCGGAGTCCCTCGACCAGCCGGCCTCCACCAGCGCGCTGCACCCAGTCGAGCGCAGCCGTCGGGCCACCCTCCAGCCGTCCGGCAACCCGCAGCTGCGCCGGGGTGATCTCACCCTCCCCGACGACGAAGGTGTGTGCCGTGACCTGTTGCCACGTCGTGCGGTGGCCCGGTTGAGCGCACGCAGGGACAGGCCCACCTCGCGCGCCTGCCAGGACGCGATCACGCCCCGCTGCGCGATGAGCAGGCGACGGGATTCCGGCGTCAGATGAGGACCCATGGACACAGGATCACCCGGCATCCCCCGATTCGGAACCGCTCATCCACAGGCTCCCACGCCCACGCCCCACGCCCACGTCTCCACGTCAGGCCCCACGCCCGCGTTCGTGTGTACGGAATCGACGACGATCGGATCCTTGATTCCGTACACACGAATGCTGGGACCGGAGCATGCGGCCCCGCAACACCGCGGGAGCGTCATTGCCGCCCACGCGCCACCCCCGGCAGTAGCCTCGACCCGTGATGACCGGGACCAACGCGCGCGTCTTCGTGTCGCACCTGTCCGGCATCGGGGTGTTCGACCCCGCCGGGGACGCGCTGGGCAAGGTCCGCGACCTGGTCGTCGTGCTGCGCCACGACCGCGAGCCGCCCCGCGTCCTGGGCCTGGTCATGGAGGTCCCGCCACGCCGGCGGATCTTCCTGCCGATCACCCGGGTCACCTCGATCGACGCCGGCCAGGTCGTGGTGACCGCCCGGCTGGACCTGCGCCGCTTCCAGCAGCGCCCGGGCGAGACCCTGGTGATCGGCGAGCTGCTCGATCGACGGGTCACGGTCCGCGCCACCAACCAGCCGGCCGATCGTCGTCGACGCGGCGATCCAGCAGGACCGCAACCGCGACTGGCGGATCATGTGGGTGCATGCCGCGCGGGCCCAGCGTGGGTTCCGTCGCCGCGGCGACGCGCACACCCTGGCGCTGGAACGAGTTCGACGGCCTGTCCATGGGCGGCACTGCGGCGGAGCAGGGCGTCGACAGCCTGATGGCCACCATGGACGCACTGCGGCCCGCCGACCTGGCCAACGTGCTGCAGGACCTGCCGCACAAGCGCCGCCTCGAGGTGGCCCGCAACCTCGACGACGAGCGCCTGGCCGATGTCCTCGAGGAGCTGCCCGAGGACGACCGCGTCCAGATCCTCACCGAGCTCGACCTGCGAGCGCGCCGCCGACGTCCTGGAGGTGATGGAGCCCGACGACGCCGCTGACCTGCTCTCCGAGCTGACCCCGGAGCAGGCCGCGCAGGTTCCTGCAGGAGATGGAGCCCGACGAGGCCGAGGACCTGCGCCGGCTGCTGTCCTACGGCGAGCTCACCGCCGGCGGCATGATGAACCCCGAACCGATCATGCTGCTGCCCGACGCGACCGTGGCCGAGGCGCTGGCCCGGGTGCGCAGCCCGGAGGTGTCGCCCTCGCTGGCGGCCCAGGTCTACGTGGTGCGCGCCCCCGTTGGACACCCCGTCGGGCAAGTTCCTGGGCGTCGCGCACTTCCAGCGGCTGTTGCGCGAGCCACCCTCGAAGTTGGTCTCCGCGGTGGTTGACAACTCGATGGAACCGGTCGGCCCGCAGGCACCGCTGTCGACAGTGACCCGCTACTTCGCGACGTACAACCTGGTCGCGCTGCCGGTGGTCGATGAGCGGGACCGGCTGCTCGGGGCAGTGACCGTCGACGACGTGATCGACCACATGCTGCCCGAGGACTGGCGGGACCTGGACTCCGAGCCCGACGACGAGGACGGGCAGGACTAGGCCATGGCCCGCAACTTCGTCCGCAACTCCGCGCGCCACCGTCTGGACCAGCCGCAAGGACCGTTCGCGCAGCATCACGCCGACCTACGACCCGGAGATGTTCGGCCGGTGGAGCGAACGGGTGGCCCGGTTCATCGGTTCGGCGCGATTCATCGGCTGGATGACGGCCTTCGTCGTTGCGTGGCTGCTCTGGAACGTCCTGGCTCCGGCCGACCTGCGCTTCGACGAGTTCCCCTTCATCTTCCTGACGCTGATGCTCTCGCTGCAGGCCTCCTATGCAGCCCCGCTGATCCTGCTGGCCCAGAACCGGCAGGCCGATCGCGACAAGGTCCAGTACTTCGAGGACCGCAACCTCACCGAGCGCCTGGTGGCCGACGCGGAGTACCTGACCCGCGAGATCGCCTCCGTGCGCATCGCCACCGGCGACCTGGCCACGCGCGACTTCCTGCGCGGCGAGGTGCGTGACCTCGCCGACGAGATGCGCGAGCTGCTGGCGGGGCCACCCGACGGGCGCCGGCGCCCAGCCCGGCATCCGGAGACCGACGCGCCGAGGCCCGAGCCACGCGCCCGGGCGAGCACCCGCGACCCATCCCCTGTCACGCCACTCGCCGAGCGCAATGTCGCGACACGTCGATCCGCTGCCCATCCCGAGTTCCTCCCGCCCGACCGACTTGGAGCAGCATGCCCACACCGACAACGCGTGCCCACCTCCGAGCAGTTCGTCGAACTGAGTTCCTGAACCATCTGCGCCTGGACCGCGGCGTCGACCTCGCCGCACGCCGGGCGAGCGCGACCTCTACTTCGCGCTGGCGCACACCGTGCGCGACCGACTCATGGACCGACTGGCTGACCACCAGCGTCGGCCACGCGGGGCCAGCGCCCGGACAAGACCGTCATCTACCTCTCGGCGGAGTACCTGATGGGCCGCCAGCTGGGCAATGCCCTGCTGGCCACCGGCCTGACCGACGTGGCCCAGGAGGCCCTGAGCGACCTGGATCTGGACCTCGACGAGATCGCCGACGACGGAGATCGAGCCCGGCCTGGGCAACGGTGGCCTGGGTCGGCTGGCCGCCTGCTTCGCCGACTCGCTGGCCACGCTGGGCCGGCCCGCGATCGGCTACGGCATCCTCTACGAGTACGGCATCTTCGAGCAGTCCTTCGAGGACGGCCGCCAGGTCGAGCGTCCCGACCAGTGGCTCGATCACGACAACCCGTGGATCATCAAGCAGCGCGAGCACGCGGTCGAGGTCAGCTTCGGCGGCCACGTCGAGATGGATCCCGGCCACCCGGGCGCGCACCTGGCATCCCGGCGGAGAAGGTCCTGGGCGTGCCGCACAACCTGCTCGTCCCCGGCTACGGCAACGGCGTGGTCAACACGCTGCGGCTGTGGAAGGCGCGCGGCTCCTCGCAGTTCAACCTCGAGGTCTTCAACGCCGGTGACTACATCGAGGCGGTCCGCCAGCAGTCCCTGAGCGAGAACATCTCCCGGGTGCTCTACCCCGAGGACTCCACCCCCGCGCGGCAAGGAGCTGCGGCTGCGCCAACAGTACTTCTTCACCGCCTGCGCGCTGGCCGACCTCGTGCGCGTGGCCGACGTGGAGAACATCGAGCTGACCGATATCCCCGACCGCGTGAGCATCCAGCTCAACGACACCCACCCGGTCATCGCGATCCCCGAGCTCATGCGCATCCTGATCGACGAGCGCGGCCTGGACTACGACACTGCCTGGGACATCACCCGACGCACCTTCAACTACACCTGCCACACGCTGCTGCCCGAGGCCCTGGAGCGCTGGTCGGTGGGGCTGCTGCAGTACCTGCTGCCCCGGCACATCGAGCTGATCTACAAGATCAACAACCGCTTCCTCGAGCAGGTGCGCGCGCTGTACCCCAACGACGAGGCCAAGGTGATCCGGATGTCGATCATCGAAGAGGGTCCCGAGCGCATGGTGCGCATGGCGCATCTGGCCACCGTGGCCAGCGCGAAGGTCAACGGCGTTGCTGAGCTGCAGAGCCAGCTGCTGCGCGAGACCGTGCTCACGAGTTCGCCGAGATGTACCCCGAGCGGTTCACCAACGTCACCAATGGCGTGACCCCGCGGCGGTTCATCAAGCTGGCCAACCCGCGCCTGAGCGACCTGATCACCGAGACGGTCGGTGAGGGCTGGCTGACCGACCTGGAGAAGCTGCGCGGCCTCGAGGAGTTCGCCGACGACGCGAGCTTCCAGGAGCGCTGGCACGCGATCAAGGTGGCGAACAAGGCCCAGCTCGTCGGCGTCCTCGCAGGCGCGCACGGGCCGGGACGTTCTCGACCGATCCGATGTACGACGTGATGATCAAGCGCCTGCACGAGTACAAGCGCCAGATGCTCAAGCTGCTGCACGTGGCCACCATGTACCGACGCCTGCGCCAGGACCCCACGGCCGCAGATCCCGCCGCGCCTGGTCCTGTTCGGCGCCAAGGCGGCGCCGGGCTACCAGATCGCCAAGCTGATCATCCGGCTGATCAACCAGGTCGGTGCCACGATCGCGGCCGACCCCGCGATGGCCGGGCGCGCTGGCCGTGGTCTTCCCGGCCAACTACAACGTGACCCTGGCCGAGCGGATCATCCCGGCCGCGGACCTGTCCGAGCAGATCTCGATGGCCGGCAAGGAGGCCTCGGGCACCGGCAACATGAAGCTCTCGCTCAACGGCGCGCTGACCGTCGGCACGCTCGACGGGGCCAACGTCGAGATCCGCGACCTCGTCGGCGCCGGAGAACTTCTTCCTCTTCGGCCTGACCGAGGCCGAGGTCGTGGCGCGCAAGGAGGCGGGCTACGACCCGGGCGCGGTCTACCGCGAGGACGCCGAGCTGCGCGCGGTCATCGACGAGATCGCCACCGGCTACTACTCCCCGCCCGGTGAGCCGGACCTGTTCCGCCCGTCGTACAGAGCCTGCTCATGAACGACGAGTACCTCGTGCTGGCCGACTACCGCGCCTACATCGAGGCCCAGGAGCAGGTCGACGCCCTGTGGACCGACCAGGCCGCGTGGACCGCGATGTCGATCCGCAACACCGCACGGACCGGGTTCTTCTCCTCGGATCGTTCGATGCTGGACTACTTCGACCGCATCTGGAAGTAGCGGGACCGGCTTGAGCCACGGCCCGGTCACGACCCGCGGGGGTTGCGACCGGGCTGGTGCCTGTGCGGGATGCGGCGTTGTCGGTGCCCGCGCGGGAGCGGCTCCGGCGCTGGCGCGGTGGGCTGGGTCATCGCCTGCGTGGGCCGCTCCGTGGGCCGGCCGGGCCAGAAGTTGAGCACTTGGCCGTCCGGGTCCCCTGAGCGGCCGGACGCAGGACTTCGAAAGCGGACGTAGAGCACGCTTCGCGCAGCGAAGCGCAGCAGCCGCGTCGAAGCCCTGCGCAGGCCGCGGAGCAACCACGCACCCATCGGGGTCTGACGCTGGGCGCTGGAATCCGACATAGGGTTGGTCCATGCCCACACGCGAACAAGTAGACGCCGTCCTCGCCGAGGTCCAGGACCCCGAGATCCGCCGCCCCATCACCGAGCTCGGGATGGTCAAGGACGTCCGGATCGACGGCGACGCCGTGCATGTGGACGTCTACCTGACGGTCGCCGGTTGCCCCATGCGCGAGGAGATCATCGGCCGGGTCAGCACCGCCGTTCAGGCCCTCGACGACGTGCGCACCGTGACCGTGGACCTCGACGTGATGAGCGACGAGCAGCGCAAGGAGATGCGCGCCAAGCTCGGCGGGCCCGAGCGCGAGATCCCGTTCGCCCAGCCCGGATCGCTGACCCGCGTGTACCTGATCGCCTCCGGCAAGGGCGGCGTCGGCAAGTCCTCGGTGACCGCGAACCTGGCCGCGTCGATGGTCGCCCAGGGCCTGTCCGTGGGCGTGGTCGACGCCGACGTCTACGGCCACAGCATCCCGCGGATGCTCGCGGCCACCGGGAACCCGACGATGATCGAGGGCCTGATCATGCCGCCCACCGGCCACGGGGTGCGCGTGATCTCGATGCTGCCGTTCAAGCCCGGCGGGGTCACCCAGCCGGTCACCTGGCGCGGCCCGATGCTGCACCGTGCCCTGCAGCAGTTCCTCGCCGACGTGTGGTGGGGCGACCTGGACGTGCTCCTGCTCGACCTGCCGCCCGGCACCGGTGACATGGCCATCTCCGCTGCTCAGCTGCTGCCCGAACGCGGAGGTCGTGGTCGTGACCACCCCGCAGGAGGCGGCCGCGGAAGTGGCGGTCCGGGCCGGCATGGTGGCCAAGGAGACCAATCAGCGCTTGGCCGGCGTGGTCGAGAACATGAGTGGCTTCCCCTGCCCGCACTGCGGCGAGGTGGTCGACATCTTCGGCTCCGGCGGCGGCCAGAAGGTCGCGAAGGTGCTCGCGGGAGCGGTGAACTACGAGGTGCCGCTGCTGGGCCGGATCCCCTTCGACGTGCGGCTGCGTGAGGGCGGCGACTCGGGTGCACCTCTGGTGATCAGCGACCCCACGGCTCCGGCCGCCGAGGTCCTGCGCGGTATCGCGACCCGGCTGGGCAAGCGCCCCCGCGGCCTGACCGGGATGTCCCTGGGGCTGACCCCCGCCGCGCGCCGCTGAGTCCCCAGGCGCTGAGCCGACGCACCCGACATGGCCGTTCTGGCCCGCCAGAGGATGGCCAGAACGACCGTTCCGCTTGTGACTGCGGTGCGTGGGCGCAGCGGGCTGGTTCCACGCGGCACCGACCGGTCATGTGCCGGTCCGGCGGCGGAGTCATCGGGCCACCGCAGTCATCGCGACCGCCGGGTTGCGTGCGGCGGAGTCGTCACAGCACAGGCGCCGCCAGATCCAGCTCGATCGGCTCGCGGAGTCGTCGGGCGCCCGGCGGGATCAGGTCCAGTCGGGGTCGACAGCGGGAACCGGTTCGACCACCGGATCGGCGACCGGAGCGCCGGGGCTGGTGCCGGGGGTCGCCGGAGCGGGGTTCCTTGCGATGGAGCTGGGCGCGGCGGCGGGGGAAGCGGGTCCGGCTGGCTTGCCTGCCGATTGACCGCCAGCGCCGGTCGGGCCCGCAGCATCCGATGGGGCGGGTGTGGCCGGGGCGGAGGACCGGGCGGGGTCCGTCCGGGCTCCCGTACCGCCGGCTCCCGCCGGGGGGCGGGGCCCAGCCGGCTCGCCGCCCAGGATCCCGGACAGCCCGCGCCGGGGGTCGAGGTCACGAAGGTCGCGCACCGTCTGGCTGAGCTCGGGGTCGTCCTCGAGACCGGCCGCATCGACGAGGTCCGCACGGGCGTTCGCCGCCATCTGGCGCACCTGGCGCAGCATGCGCCCGGCGTCGGCGGCGACCTTGGGAAGCCGGTCCGGCCCGAACACCAGCAGGGCGATCACCACGATGGTGATGATCTCGCCAAAGCCGATGTCGGGCACGGGCCAAGGGTACTTGAGCCGGTCAGCCCGAGGACGAGTCCGAGCCGAGGGTGATCTCCAGGTCCTCGGTGCCGGCTCCGCGGGTGACCTTCATCGAGACCTGGTCCCCGGGCTGCATCGAGCGGATGTCGACGATGAGCGTGGTCGAGTCGCTGATGGGCTTGCCGTCGAACTCGACGATGACGTCACCGCTCTGCACGCCCGCGGCCTCGGCCGGACCACCCGGCGAGACCTGGTCGACGCGGGCGCCCTCACCCTGGTAGCTGCGGTCGAGGGTGACTCCGATGACCGGCTTGGTCGAGGCGCCGGTGTTGATCAGCTCCTCGCTGATCCGCTTGGCCTGGTTGACCGGGATCGCGAAGCCCGAGTCCGATGGAGCCGCTCTGGGCGGCTCCCGTCGCTGAGCGTGGCGATCGCGGAGTTGACCCCGATGACCTCACCGGCGGCGTTGACCAGCGCGCCACCGGAGTTGCCCGGGTTGATGGCCGCGTCGGTCTGGATGGCGTTGATGAAGGAGGTCTCACCCTGGCCGCCGGCGGTCACTGGACGGTTCAGCGCGCTGACGATTCCGGCCGTCACGGTGCCCTCGAGGCCCAGCGGCGAGCCGATCGCGACAGCGAGGTCGCCGACGACCACGCCGTCGGAGTCGCCGAGCACCACGGTCGGCAGTCCGGTGGCATCCACCTTGACGACGGCCAGGTCGTAGTTGGCGTCGCGCCCCACGATCGTGGCATCGAGGCTGCGGCCGTCGGCGAACTGCACCGTGATCGCGCCGCCGCCGTCACCACCTTCCACGACGTGGTTGTTGGTGACGATGTAGCCGTCCTCGCGGACCACGAAGCCCGAGCCGGTGCCCGAGCCCTGCTGGCCGCTGACCGACAGGGAGACCACTGCGGGGCTGACCGCCTCGGCGATCGCGGCCACGCTGCCGTCAGGCCGTTCGGACTTGTCCACGCCCGACTGGGGCAACGACGCCGAGGTCGAGGTGGTCGCTGAGGAGTCGGCGACCTGGGCGCCCAAGTAGCCGCCGACGCCTCCGGCGAGCAGGCCGATGAGTGCCGCGGTGACCATGATCATGCCGGTGCGCGGCTTGCCCTTCTTGGCGGAGCCACTGGGTGGGGTGCTGCCGGAGCCGCCCGTGCCGCCGGGGCCGCCGGTGCCGTCGGGTGCGGCCATGGCCGGGAAGGCAGCGGTGTCGCTCCACGCGCCGGCCGCCGGATCGGCGTAGCCGGGGGCCGTCGGCTGGGCCGGGTAGGCCGAGGTCTGCGTCTGCCACGCAGGCGCCGCAGCGGCCTGGCCCTGGTAGCCGTAGGCGGCCGGGTCAGGCTGGTAGCCGTAGGCGGCCGGGTCGCCCTGGTAGCCCGAGGCAGCGGGCTGACCGGGCGCCGCATACGGGTTGGCGGGCTGACCCGGTGCCGCGTAGGGGTTGGCGGGCTGGGCGCCCGACCCCTGTGCCGGGGCCTGCCAGCCCGTGGGCGTCGCCCACCCGTGCGGTGCCTCCTGATCGGCCGCTGGCGTGCCTGTCTCCGGCGCGCCGGGGACTCCGGCTGCGGGATCGATCCACGCATGCGGGTCGGTGGCGGGTGCAGCTTCGGCGGCCACCTGACCGTCAACGGGCGCCTCGGACCCGGCAGCGGGCGCGTCGTCGGGCTGGGCCGGCATCGGGTAGTGATCGGTCATGGGCTCATTGTCCTGTCGTAGCGTCACATGGGAAAATTAGGCCAGTGGGGTCAGCCCAAGTCCCGGAGAACGTCAGGGAGACGTAAGGGCACCCTCACGCGCCCTGAGACGCCCCCACCCCTATGGTCGCCCATCTGGCCGCCGGGCGCAGGACCGACGCGTGTGCCACGCGTGTGCCACGCGTGCGCGACGCCGGCGCGACGCGGGTCACCAGCACCTCACCCAACCGTGTGCTGACCTGCGCGGCCCACCGGCTACCCGTGGATAGGTCCCGGGCGACCCGGCGATTACGCTGTGCCCACTGCCACGAGTTCCGCTGCAACGAAAGGCCACCCACATGTGCGCCGCTGTCACTGCCCCGCATGCCTCAAGCTGGAACTACGCCGAGTCATGGCTGCCCGAGGACGACTTCGTGGCCGAGGCACGCGGCAAGGCTGACGAGCTGGGCTGCACCCCGGTGGGGCGCGGAGCGGCCACGGCGCTGACCGTGATCGCCGCCCTGCTTGAGGCCAGGGCCGTTGTCGAGGTCGGCACCGGAGCCGGGATCTCCGGCCTGGCGCTGCTGCGCGGGATGCGTCCCGAGGGCATCCTGACCAGCGTTGACGTCGAGGCCGAGAACCAGCGCGTGGCGCGCGCCACGTTCGCAGCCGCGGGGATGAGCCCGGCGCGCACCCGCCTGATCACCGGCCGGGCGCTGGAGGTGCTGCCACGACTGACCGACGGCGCGTACGACATCGTGTTCGTCGACGGGGACAAGTCCGAGTACGCGGCCTACATGGAGCAGGCGGTCCGGTTGCTGCGCCCCGGCGGCGCGGTGGTGTTCGACAACGCGCTCTGGCACGACAAGGTCGCCGACCCCGCCCAGCGCGACCCCCAGACGATCGACCTGCGGGCCCTGGTCACCGCGATGCGCGACGACGAGCGGTTCACCCCGAGCCTGCTGCCCGTCGGCGACGGACTGCTCGTCGCGGTGCTGCGCGCGCGCGTCTGACCACCGGCCCGGGTCTGCGATCTCAGGCCGGAGCGCCGGCCTCGAGCCAGCGCAGCAGTACCCGCGCACCGAACCCGGTACCGCCCTTGGGCAGGTCATCACGCTCAGCCTCGGAGCGCCCGACGCCCGCGATGTCCAGGTGCGCCCACGGCGTGTCCCCCACGAACCGCGACAGGAACAGCGCGGCCGTGATCGCCCCGGGCCCCGGGCCGGCCACCGAGTCGGAGTTGGCCTGGTCGGCGACCTCCGAGGCGATCCGCGGGGCGTACTGCGCGTGCAGCGGCATCCGCCAGAGCTGCTCGCCTGCGTCTGCACCCGCCTGCGTCAGCGCACCGGCCAGCACGTCGGACGTGCTGAACAATGCCGCGTAGCGACGACCGAGGCCGAGCGTGGCCGCCCCGGTCAGCGTCGCGACGTCGACCACCACGTCTGCGCCGAGGTCCGCGGCCGCGTAGGCGAGCCCGTCGCCGAGCACCAGCCGGCCCTCGGCATCAGTGTTGAGCACCTCGCTGGTCAGGCCGCCCGCGATGGGTGATCACGTCCCCGGGACGGGTCGCCGACGCCCCGGGCAGGTTCTCGGCCAGGCAGAGCAGCCCGGTGACGCGCAGCCCCGCGGGCGCCCGCGTCGGCGAGCGCCCCCATCACCGCGCACACCACGGCGGCCCCGGACATGTCGGTCTTCATCGCGACCTGCATGTCGGGCTTCTTCAGCGACAGTCCGCCTGAGTCGAAGCTGATCCCCTTGCCGACCAGCACCACGTGCCGGGTCGGGCCCTCGCCCGGGCTCGTCCAGCCCAGTTCCACCAGGCGCGGCGGGCGCGCGGAACCGGCCCCGACCGCGACCAGGCCCCCGAAACCCTCGCGGGCCAGCTCGACCTCGTCGCGCACCCGCACGCTCAGCCCGGACGAGGCCCCGACCTCCTGGGCCTGTCCGGCCAGCCAGGCGGGATCGGCGATGTTGGGCGGGGTGTGGATGAGGATGCGCGCGACCAGGCTCGCCAGGCGCGTGCGCACGACCTGCCGCGACGGCCCGCAGGCCGGCATCGAGGTCGGCCACGGCCAGGCGCACACGGCCGGGCGGGGTGGGCGCTGGGCTGGTGGCCCAGGTGGGCGGTGGCGTGCCGAGGTACAGCCCCTCGGTGAAGGCGCGGATCGCGGCCTCGTCGAGGTCCCGGGTGGCCAGCACAGCACCTCGTCGGTCCCACGCACCCGGCGCACGGCGGCCGCTGCGCGTCGACGGCGCACCTCGGCCGGCGTCCCCGCACCCAGGCCCGAGGGCCATCACCGCGGCCGGCGCGTCCTGCTTCGAGGTCGATCCACAGCGCCTCGCTGCGCTTGCCGGAGGCATGGGCCCGAGCCAGCCGTCGCGGGCAGGTCCACTCCCCACAGGGCCAGCATGTCGACGGCCCCATCGGTCGACCGTCGCCGGCTCGTCGACGCTGACACCGGGCCGGACTGCCGATGATGACCACGCCGGGAGCCGACTGCTCGACCCGGGACGCGACGGCCGGGCCGGACGAGTCGGTGCCGAGCGGATCAGCGACCGCCTCGACGACCATGTCTGGCAGTGCGTGCACGAGCCCTCCCCACAACGTCGCGGACCCCGCAACCGTACCGCCCGGAGGCGGTGGGGTTGCGGGGTCCGCGTGTGATCCGGTGCTGGCGTCAGCCGGCGACCGTGCGTCAACTGGGTGCCGAGGTCCCTGGCCTCGTCGGCGTTGAGCTCGACGACGAGTCGACCGCCGCCCTCGAGCGGGACGCGCATCACGATGCCGCGTCCCTCCTTGGTGACCTCCATCGGGCCATCCCCGGTCCGTGGCTTCATGGCTGCCATGAGCAGTCCCCTTTCGGTGGCCGACCTCCCGTACGCAGGCCGATAGCGACATTATCCCCCACGAACGGCGTGTCGTGGGACACCGCGGGCCGGGCGGCGCACTTGATCGACGTGTCGGGTCGCGCAAGGGGCACCGGTTCGGCTCGGCCAGCGGCGATCCGGACGCTCGCTCCCAGCCGTGGAACTCGGCTGCCCGATCAGCTGCGCGAACCCAGCTGCCCGGACTCCACGAGGTCGGCGAACCGGCGCAAGGACCGCTCGACCCCCACGGCGAAGACGGGCCCGACCAGCGTGAACCCGGCGCGACCGAGTGCGCCGAGCGGGCAGTTCGAGCTCCTCGCGCCAGACGAACCGGCTGGTGCCCCCGGGCAGGGCCAGCACCTCGAAGATGCCCGGTCCGCGCACCACCCGGCCGGTGTGCAGCACCCGCACCAGCCGGGGCGGCTCCCACTCGGTGATCTCCATGGTGTCCCAGAAGCCGACCGAACCGACTGCCCGTGAAGGCGCTGAGCCGACCGCCCACGCCCTGCGCGGGGCCCTCGGCACTCACCCGGGTGCCGAGCATCCACTGGCCCTGGGTCGGCCAGTCGGTCAGCGCCGCGAACACGACCTCCGGGCGGTGCCTTGACGATCGACGTCGCGGACCAGGTGCCGGCGGGCGGTCACGGGCGGTCCCCGGGTCGGTCGGGGCCGGATCGGACAGAGCGGAGACGGGCTGCTCTTCCGGCACGTCCTGCACCTCGGCTGCGGAGTCGTCTGGGCGTGGCTGCCGAGAGCGCCACCTCGCCGCAGCTCGGCGATCTGCGCGTCGCGGTCCATGAGCGCGGCCGGCGGTGTCGGCCAGCACACGATCCACCTCGGACATCCGGTAGCCGCGCAGGGCGACGGCGAACCGGACCTCGGCCAGGTCCTGGTCGGTCGAGGTCCGCCCGGCCGATCCCAGCGCAGCGCCCGGCCGCGGACCGGGTCGTCGACCAGCAGCGGGCGGTCGCGCACGACGAGCACGGCGACGGCAGCCACGATGGCCATGGCCACGACGACGAACAGGATGGTCACGCGCCTGATCCTGCCACGGCGCCGCACGGGCACGGCAGGATCCGCGGCGTCTGCGCAGGCGATTGGCCTGCTCCGCGGGTCGATCGTCCCGCGGATCGGGACGTCACTGCACGCGTCAGTCCCGTCGGTCAGTTCCGTCGAAGGCAGCCGCCGACCCGGCGGGTCCGGCCGCCGATGCTGCGGCGGACTCGGCCAGGATCTCGAGCACCTGGGCCGGGGTCGTCGGTGATGTGGATCAGGTCGAGGTCGCCCAGCGGAGATCTTCGCGTCGTCGGCCATCGTGGCGCGCAACCAGTCCACCAGGCCCGACCAGTACGCCGACCCGACCAGGATGATCGGGAAGGTCGTCACCTTGCCGGTCTGGACCAGCGTGAGCGCCTCGAACAACTCGTCGATCGTGCCGAATCCGCCGGGGAACACCACGAACCCCTGGGCGTACTTGACGAACATCGTCTTGCGCGCGAAGAAGTAGCGGAAGTTGACGCCGAGGTCGACCCATTCGTTCATGCCCTGCTCGAAGGGCAGCTCGATGCCCAGGCCGACCGACGTGCCGCCGGCCTCCCAGGCGCCGCGATTGGCCGCGGCCATGATGCCCGGCCCGCCGCCGGTGATCACCGCGTAGCCGGCGCCCACCAGCAGCCCGGCGACCTCCTGGGCCAGGGCGTACTCGGGGTGGTCGGCCGGCGTGCGCGCCGAGCCGAAGACGCTGATCGCCGGGCCGAGGTTGGCCAGCGCGCCGAAGCCCTCGACGAACTCCGCCTGGATGCGCAGCACGCGCCACGGGTCGGTGTGCACCCAGTCGCCGGAGTCACGGGTGTCCAGCAGGCGCTGGTCGGTGGTCGTGCCCGGGATCTGGTTGCGGCGCAGCAGCACCGGGCCCTTGGTCCGCCCGGGGCCGGGGGTGCCGTTGCGGGGCACCGGCGGGGGCGTCAGGGGTGGGGTTGTCGTAGTCGTCGTAGCCTCGGGCGCCGCCGGGTCTGGGGTTGGCGAGCCTGGCGCCGCAGCGGGAGTCCTCGGATGTCGTGGGGTCCATGCCGGCAACGTAACCACGACCCCGGCCCCGGCGGCGACCGCAACCCGACGACCCGGTGAACACAGCGCGACTGGCGCGAACTTCTAGTTCATGGTTCAATCATCTTGTTGATACATTCAACAACAATCGTCCAGCCAAAGGAGCACACCATGACCGACTACGCCGACTACCAGGGCACGTGGACCATCGACCCGAGCCACTCCCGGCTGGGCTTCGTGGCCCGCCACGCGATGGTGGCCAAGGTCCGCGGCTCGTTCGCCGACGTCGCCGGCACCGTCGTCATCGACGCAGCCAACCCCTCGGGCTCCACCGCGCACGTGGCCGTGCAGCTGGCCTCAGTCACCACCGGGTCCCCCGAGCGCGACGCGCACCTGCGCAGCCCCGACTTCTTCGACGTCGAGGTCAACAACGAGATGACCTTCGCCTCGACCGCCGTCAAGCAGGACGGCGATGAGTTCGTCATGCTGGGCGACCTGACCATCAAGGGCGTCACCCGACCGATCGAGCTCGACGCTCGAGCCCACCGGCGTGGCCACCGACCCGTTCGGCAACGTGCGTGCCGGGTTCGAGGGCCAGGCCCAGCTGTCCCGCAAGGACTTCGGGCTCACCTGGAACGTCGCGCTCGAGGCCGGCGGCGTCCTGGTCTCCGACATCATCAAGATCCAGCTCGACGTGTCGGCGATCCGCGCAGCCTGACCCCCCATGGCGCGCCGCGCCCACGCGAGCTCGCGCCGGCCGAACCACACCACCTCGCGCCCCGGCCCGCCGCGCCCCGACGCCCGGTTCCTCCACCCCAGCGACGTTCGCGCGCCGCCCACGTGGAGGAACCGGGCGTTGCGCGCCGCCCACGTGGAGGAACTCCGGAAAGGGGCGGGAGCGGAAGGGGGCGGGAGTCGGGGCGGGCGGGCGCGCGAAGTCGCGGGTCAGTTGCGGCTGCGGCGGCGCGCTGGCATGGGGCGCGTCGACAGGGGGTCGGCGTCGATGCGGTTGACCGCCCCGGGCAGCTGACCCCAGGCGTCGGGCCGCGGTACCGGCGTGGTCAGCCAGGTGCGCATCATCGCCAGGACCGAGCGCACCTGTTCGGTCGGCACGTACTCCTCGCGGGTGTGCGCCAGTGACGGGTCGCCGGGCCCGTAGTTGACCGCCGGCACGCCCAGTGCGCTGAACCGGGCCACGTCCGTCCATCCGAACTTGGGTCGCGGCGTGGACTCGGTGGCCGCGATGAACGCCTCGGCGGCCGGATGGGCCAGCCCGGGCAGCGCGCCCGCTGCGGCATCGACGATCCGAACGTCGAAGCCCTCGAAGATCGTCTGCACATGTCGCGTCGCGAGCTCGGGGCTCAGCGACGGCGCGAACCGGTAGTTCACCACGACCACGCACTCGTCGGGGATCACGTTGCCCGCAACCCCGCCGGTGATGCCTACCGCGTTGAGCCCCTCCCGGTACTCCAGTCCGTCGATGATGACCCGGGAGGCCTGGTAGTCCGCGAGCCTGGCCAGCACCTCGCCGGCGGAGTGGATCGCGTTGCGACCCAGCCACGAGCGCGCGCTGTGACTGCGACGGCCGGCCAGGTGGATCTCCGCGCGCAGCGTGCCCTGGCATCCTGCCTCGACGCCGGCGTCCGAGGGCTCCATGAGCACTGCGAAGTCGCCAGCAAGCAGGTCCGGGCGGGTGTCCGCCAGCCGCTTGAGCCCGTTGTGCCGCTCCTCGATCTCCTCGGCCTCGTAGAACACGTAGGTCACGTCGCGGGTCGGCTCGGTCACCGTGGCGGCCAGCGCGAGGGCCACCGCGACGCCGCCCTTCATGTCACAGGACCCCAAGCCGACCAGGCGCTCCTGGCCGTCGACCACCGTCAGGTGATGGGGCAGGTTGTCGGCCGCCGGCACGGTGTCGATGTGCCCGCAGATCAGGACCCGGTCCGGGTGGCCGAGCGTCGTACGGGCTACGAGGCTGTTGCCCACGCGCTGCACCGTGAGGTGCCCAGCAGCGTTGAGAACCTCGGCGATCTGGTCGGCTATGGCCTGCTCCGCGCGACTCTCGCTGGGGATGTCGACGAGCTCGCCGAGCAGGGCGACGACGTCGCCGGTGGGGTCCAGGGCCATGACGCTCTCCAATCGGCCGCCCGCGGTCGTGGGCGCTGCCCTACGCTACCGACCCATGGACCGCCTCACCTGCTCCGCATCCGGCTTCGGCATCGCGACCTACGCCAGCACCGCCGCCGACGCGGCGATCCTCGACGTCTGGTACCCCGCACCCGCGCTCAGCGCCGAGCCCGAGGCGATCGCGCACCTCGAGGACGCCTGCGGCGAGGACCCCCTGCGCGGCACCGTGACCCGGGTCGTGCGCACCGTCATCTCCGACCTCTCCGAGCCGCCGGCCGACATCGCCGATGCCTACCTGCGCCTGCACCTGCTCTCGCATCGGGTCGTGGTGCCACGCAGCATCAACGTCGACGGGATCTTCGGGGTGCTGGCCAACGTGGCGTGGACCACATGGGGGCCGGTGGCCCTCGAGTCGCTGCCGGAGGTGCGCCTGCGCGCTCGGATCGCCGGCGAGTCGCTCACCGTGCTCAGCGTCGACAAGTTCCCTCGAATGGTCGACTACGTCGTGCCCCCCGGCGTGCGGATCGCCGACGCCGACCGGGTCCGGCTCGGCGCGCACCTGGCTGCCGGGACCACCGTGATGCACGAGGGCTTCTGCAACTTCAACGCCGGCACGCTGGGCCCCTCGATGGTCGAGGGCCGGATCTCGGCCGGTGTCGTCGTGGGCGCGGGGTCAGACATCGGTGGGGGCGCGTCCATCATGGGCACGCTGTCCGGGGGCGGCAGGGAGCAGGTGACCATCGGCGAGGGCGCGCTCATCGGGGCCAATGGCGGCATCGGCATCTCCCTGGGGGACAGGTCCGTGGTCGAGGCCGGCTGCTATGTCACCGCCGGGTCCAAGGTGCGCCTGCCCGACGGGGAGGTCGTCAAGGGCGCGGAGCTCTCCGGCGCGCCCGACCTGCTCTTCCGCCGCAACTCGATGACAGGCGCACTGGAGGCCACGCCGCGGACCGGGCACTGGGGTGGCCTGGCCGAGCACCTGCACGCCAACGAGTGAGCCGCGCCGGCCGTAGGCTTGCCCCCATGCGCGCCGCCGCCCTGCTGGTCCTGGGCCTGTTCCTGGGATTCGTCGGGGCCGTGCTGCAGACCCACACGACCGCCATCGGGTCGGTGACGGTGCCCAGTGGAGGCATCGTCGGCGTCGTGGCGATCGTGCTGGTCGCTCGCGCAGGCGCCTGGTGGGTCGGCTCGCGGTGGGGTGCGATCGCGGTGTCGCTGGGCTGGCTGACAGCCACGCTCATCATGGGCTCGGAGACGGCAGCCGGGGACCTGATCCTGAGCAGCGGCACCCGTCAGATGGCCTACCTGATCGGCGGGAGCATGCTGCTGGCCACGGCGTGCGGCTTCCCGCTGCTGCCCGAGGAGGAGGCGTCCCAGGGCGCTGTGACCGTCGCACCGGAGCCCTCCGATGCGTGAGCCCCGGGACTCGACTCGCGCGGTCCCGCCTGCCCCGCCGGCCCCGCCACACACGTCCGTCTCGCCGGACCCGCGGGACCCATTTGCTTCGCCGACTCCGCCCCTGCCGCCGACCGCCGATCAGCTCCGGCGCGCGGCCGCCCGCTACGCCACCGGCATCGCGCTGGTCACCACCCGCGCCAACGGCCTCGATCACGCGATGACCGCCAACTCGTTCACGACCGTGTCCCTGGACCCGCTGCTCGCGCTGGTCTGCGTGGAGCGGGACTCCCGGTTCCACGATGCGGTGCTGGCCGCCGGGGTCTGGTCGGCGACCTTCCTGGCTGCTGATGCCCAGGACGCCGCCCGCTGGTTCGCCACCCGCGGTAGAGAGCTCGCCGGGCAGTTCGACCGCATCGCCACCCGCCGGGGCCACAACGGCTGCCTGCTCCACGCCGAGGGCCTGGCCAGCCTCGAGATGCGCACCGAGCAGGTGATTGCTGCGGGTGACCACGACATCCTGCTGGGCACGGTCACCGCGGTCCACGAGCCACAGGACGCCCACGGCCCGTTGGTCTACTACTCGTCAGGATTCCACGAGCTTGCCTGAGCCATCCGCGGGCGGCACCCGACGTGCGCCGCCCGCGCCTGCCAGTTGCGTCCGGCAGAGTGGTGTACGGGTAGCTCGGTGATCGTGTCGCTGCGAACGTGAGCGCGGTCATCGCGTGATCCTTCGAGTGATCTTCCACAACCGACTCGAAGAGGACTTCCACGATGACCGCTGTTCCCAGTATTGACCCTGCCCGGTTCCTGAACGAGCACCTGGCCCAGGCCAGTCCTGATCTGATGCGTGAGCTGTTGTCCACGTTCATCCAGACGTTGTTGTCCGCCGATGCCGACGCGGTCTGTGGTGCCGGCTACGGGCTGCCCAGCCCGGAGCGGACGAACACCCGCAACGGCTACCGGCACCGTGACCTGGACACCCGGGTGGGCACGATTGACGTGGCGATCCCGAAGCTGCGCTCGGGGACGTACTTCCCGGACTGGTTGCTGCAACGCCGTCGTCGGGCCGAAGCAGCCCTGACCAGCGTGGTCGCGACCTGTTACCTGCTCGGGGTGTCCACCCGGCGGATGGACCGCTTGGTCCAGTCGCTGGGGATCACCGGGCTGAGCAGGTCGCAGGTCTCGGAGATGGCCAAGGACCTCGACGCCCACGTCGAGGACTTCCGCACCCGTCCGTTGGACGCCGGGCCGTACACGTTCGTGGCCGCGGACGCGTTGATGATGAAGGTCCGCGAGGGCGGTCGGGTGATCAACGTGGCCGTGCTCGTGGCCACCGGCGTGAACGCCGACGGGCACCGGGAGATCCTCGGAGTCCAGGTCAACACCGGCGAGACCGGGGCCGGGTGGTTGGCGTTCTTCCGCGACCTGGTCGCCCGCGGCCTGTCCGGGGTCGCCCTGGTCACCTCCGACGCGCACGCCGGCCTCGTCGAGGCGATCGCCGCCACCCTGCCCGGAGCCAGCTGGCAACGGTGCCGCACCCACTACTCGGCCAACCTGATGTCGGTCACCCCGAAGGCGTCCTGGCCGTGGGTCAAGGCGCTGCTGCACAGCGTCTATGACCAGCCCGATGCTGGGTCGGTGCATGAGCAGTTCGACCGGATCCTCGACGCCCTGACCGACAAGCTCCCCGCCGTCGCCGAGCACCTCGACGGGGCCCGCGGTGACGTGTTGGCGTTCACCGCGTTCCCCAAGGAGATCTGGCGACAGATCTGGTCCAACAACCCCATATCCGTTAACCGGCCCTCGGACGACATCTGTGCTCAGCAGGGCTGGGTTCCCGCCCCGGTCCGGGGTTGCGGGGAAGGCTGGCGGGTGGGAGGTGGTCGCGGTGACGGTGAGCGTGGTCGACGACGGGAATGGGGTCCGGCTGGACGGCGACTGGGAGGGCGTGGCGGACGCGAACCGGTTCCTGGGGCACCTACGGGCGAGGGCGTTCTCCCCGGCCACGGTGCGGGCCTATGCCTTCGACCTGGTGAACCTGGCCCGCTTCCTGCAGGAGCGGCGCCTGGCCTGGCCGAGGTGACGGCGATGGACGTGTTCGACTGGATCGACTGGCAGCGCACCGCGGTCCCCAACTCGGGCACGGTGGTGGAGTTGCGCCCGCGGGGTGCTGCGATCGCCACGGTGAACCGGCGGGTCGCTGCCGCTCGGGGCTTCTTCGGGTTCTTGGTGATGGCCGGCCAGCTTGCGGTCAACCCGGTGCCGAACGGTCGGCGAGGTGCGGGGCTGCGGCCCGCGGCCCGGGGGGTGTTGGGGCATCTGGGTCCGGGTCGGCCCCGTGGTGGGGGTCGGCTGCTGCGTGAACCGAGCCGGCTGCCGGAGTCGCTGCCGCTGGCCGACGTTGGGGCGTTCCTGACCGATCTGCGCTCCCACCGGGACCGGGCGATCGTGCTGCTGATGCTGTTCGGCGGGTTGCGCGCGGCGGAGGTCCGCGGCCTGCGGCTGGCTGATGTCGACCAGGGCCGCCGCCGGGTCCGGGTGCTGGGCAAGGGGTCCCGGGAACGGGTCGTCCCAGTCGACCACGCGTTCTTCGCCGAGCTGGCCGCCTACCTGCGCCACGAACGACCCGCCGGGTTGGCCACGGCGGAGTGCTTCGTGGTGCTGCGCGGGCCCACGGCCGGTCAGCCGATGACCGAGGCCGGGATGCGTTCGCTGTTCCGCCGACATCGGGACACCTCCGGGGCGATCCGGGTCCGCCCGCACCGGCTGCGCCACACCTACGGCACCGAGCTGGCCGCCGCGGGGATCGACCTGCTCGCGTTGCGGGCGCTGATGGGGCACGCCAGCCCGGAGACCACCGGCCGCTACGTGCACCTGTCCGTCGAGCACCTGGCCGCGGAGTATGCCGCTGCGAGCATCGCCCTGCAGGACCGGTCATGAGCCCGGCGTCCGCCGGGTCGCGGTCACCCGGTCACCTGGGCTGCTGGCCGACTACCTGGCCCACGTCGACGGGCTGGACCTGTCGGGCCGGGCCCGCCGGGACCGGCGGGTCGCCGCGACCCGGTTCCTGGCCACGTTCGGCGACCTCGAGGAGTGGATGGCCCGCCCGGCCGCGGCGCGGGTGGTGGACCTCAAGCGCACCGGGGCCTGGCCGTTGGTCGTGTTCGCGATCGCCGGCGGGCACGTCCGTCTGGATCTGGAACTGGCCGGGGTCAAGAACCTGACCGGACTCGGGGACGCGATCCGGGCCACCGACCCCGACGGGTTCACCCGCGCCCAGGTCGCCGGACTGCAGCTGGGCTGGGGCCAGGCATGGGTCGACACCGTCCTCGACGAGTGCCTGGCGGTGATCCTGGCCTGCACCGGGCGGCGGCGGTCGAGCAGCTCGACGACGAAGTGATCGACGCGTTCGACACCGACCTGGCCACCATGATGACGATCCCCGCCTCGTCCCGGCGGGCCTACCGGGCCCGGCTGGCCAGCCTGCGCCGGATCCTGTTCGAGCTGCGGATCACCGATCAGCCGCCGCGTCGCCGGCCGTGGTCACGCACCTTGGAGCAGCGGTTCGACGACGTGGCCATGCCGACCGAGATCCGGGTCGTGCTGCTGCGCTACGTGCACGTCCGGGCCACCGTGCTGCGACCCAACTCGGTCGAGTCGCTGATCAACGACCTGCTGCCGTTCGCCGAGTTCCTGCACACCCACCACCCGCAGGTGACCAGCCTGCGCCAGCTGACGCCGGGACCACATCGAGGGGTTCCTGGCCTGGAACCGGCACCGGAACTGGCGGGGCCGCAAGGCCCGCCCGGTCCCGGTCAGCGACAGCGTCGCCCAGTCCGCGGTCCTGACCCTGCGCAACATGTTCGAGGACATCACCGCCTGGGGCTGGGCCGAGGCCCCCACCCGGCAACTGGTGTTCACCGCCGACATCCCCAAGCTGGGCCGGCCACTGCCCCGAGCCCTGCCCCCGACGGTCGACGCCGCCCTGATGGCCGCAGTCGCCGACCTGCCCGACCTGTTCGCCGCGGTCGGCCTGCAGGTCCTGCGCGGCGCTGGGCTGCGGGTCGGGGAACTGCTGGACCTGGAATGCGACGCCGTCCTGGACTACGGCCCGGCCGGGACCTGGCTGCGGGTCCCGCTGGGCAAGCTGGCCACCGAACGCGCCGTCCCGCTGAACCCGGGCACCCTGGCCGTGTTGGACTCGTGGGCCGCCCAACGCGCCCCGCATCGCCCGATCCCGCACCCGCGCACCGGGCGACCCACCCACTTCCTGTTCACCGAGCACGGCCGCCGCCTCGGCGCGACCCGGCTACGCAACGGGCTGCAGACCGCCGATCACCGCCGCGCGGGCTGACCGATCCCGACGTGGCCAGCCGCTGCGAATCACCCCGCATCAGTTGCGCCACACCTACGCCACCGAACTGGCCAACGCCGGCATGTCGCTGCAAGCCCTGATGGCCCTGCTCGGGCACGTCACCTCCGAGATGACCATCCGCTACGCCACCCTGGCACCGACCACCCTGAACACCGCCTACGAGAACGCCGTCGCCGGGCTGCGACCCCAGCTGCCGATCGCCGCACCCGCCCGGCCGATCGTCCCGGACCGGATCACCTGGCTGAACACGGAGATGATCAAGACCCGACTCGGCACCGGCTACTGCGCCCGCCACCAAGCCGCCGGGCCCTGCGACTACGCCAACATCTGCGAGACCTGCGACAACTTCACCACCGCACCCGAGTTCGCCCCGGCCCTGACCAGACCAACTCGCCGACACCCAAGCCCTGCACGCCGACGCCGAGCAGCGAGGCTGGACCGACGAAGCCCAACGCCACCAACGCGTCGCCACGCCCTCGAAACCCACCTCCGGCTCCTGCAACCCCGCTGACCCAGACAGCGCCTCGGGATGACTCCACCCCCCAAGGCCGGTTAAACGAGCGGCTCAACCGCGAGATCCGCCGCCGCACCGACGTCGTCGGGATCTTCCCCGACCGCACCTCGATCATCCGCCTCGTCGGCGCGGTCCTGGCCGAGCAGCACGACGAATGGGCCGAAGCCCGGCGCTACCTCGGCCTCGACGCCCTGGCCAAAGCCCGCCTCACCCTGACCACCGACCCAGAGGAGGAACCCGCCACCATAACAGCCCTGTCAGCCTGACCAAGACCCGAAGGACCACGCCGACCCCAAACACCACTCCCCAGGACTTGACCCGCCTGCCCCGCCACATCCGGGCCACGACCTACCATGGACCAGTGACTGCACCCCCCCAGGACCCTGCATCAGGAGCTGGCCCGGCGCCTGCGCGCCGCACCGGCCGGTGGATCGCCGTGGCGATCGGTGGCGCCGCGGTGCTGCTCGTCGGCGGCTATGCAGCAGCCGTCGCAGCGGTCTCCGGTGATGTCCCGGCGGGCACCTCGGTGCAGGGAGTCGACATCGGCGGGATGTCCGGCGAGGAGGCGGCGGCGACCCTCGAGGCCGAGCTCGGCGACGAGGCCAACGCCCCGATCGAGGTGCAGGCCGGCGAGGAGACAGCCGAGCTGGATCCGGCCACAGCCGGGCTGTCCGTGGACTGGACGGCGACCGCAGAGCAGGCGGCCGGCACCATCTGGCGCCCCCGGGAGCTGATCGCCCACCTGCGCGGGGAGGTGGCCCTGGAGCTGGTGACGACCGTCGACGAGGCTGCGCTGTCCGCAGCCCTGGCACCGATCGCCCAGGAGTCGGCGATGGACCCGGTGGAGCCCACGATCACCTACACCAAGAAAGCCGTGGCCAAGCAGACCGACGCACAGGCAGGGGCGTCGCTGGACGTGCCAGCCGCGACCGACGTGGTGGCCGAGGCCTACCTGCAGCCGGTCGCCCAGCCGCTGGTCCTGCCCATGACCCCGGTGCCGACGGCGATCACCCAGGCGGAGGCCGACCGGGTCTTCACGCAGTTCGCCGTGCCCGCGGTCGCCCTGCCCGTGACCCTGCTCGTCGACGAGGAACCCGACCAGGAGACGGCGATGGTCCCTCCTGCCGACATCGCGGCCAACCTCACGTTCACCGCGCAGGCAGCCACCCTGGCACCGGAGCTCGATGCCAAGGCCCTGCACAAGGACCTCAGCGACGAGCTCGCGGACATCGAGAGCGCTGGCCGCGACGCCGACATCCGGATCGAGGGGGGCAAGCCGGTGGTGATCCCCTCGCGCGCGGGCCGGGCGATCGACACCGACGAGCTCGGGGCCGCGGTGCTCGCGGTGCTGCCCGAGACCACGAGAAGTCGCGGGTCGCCCGCGTCGCCCTGTCCAAGTCCCCGGCGAAGTTCACCACTGCCGATGCCAAGGCGCTGAACATCACCGAGAAACTTTCCAGCTTCCGGCAGGCGTTCGTCCCTGCGCAGTACCGCTACATCAATGTCGGGCGAGGCAGCCCGGCGCATCAACGGGACCATCCTGGAGCCGGGGGACACGTTCTCGATGAACGGGACCGTCGGTGAGCGCACTGCCGCCAACGGCTTCACCGAGGGATTCATCATCTCCGGGGGTCGATTCCGCGAGGAGCTGGGCGGCGGGCGTGTCGATCATCACCACCGCGACCTGGACGGCGGGCTTCTACGCCGGCCTCGAGCGCGTGGAGCAGCATCCGCACGGCCTGTACATCTCCCGCTACGAGGCCGGGCTGGAGGCGACCGTGGCGTGGGGGCTGCTGGACCTCAAGCTGCGCAACGAGACCGGCAACGGCGTGCTCATCACCGCGACCCGCTTCTCCGACGGGGTCCTGATCGAGATGTGGGGCACGAAGAAGTGGGACGACGTGACCGCCTCGTTCAGCCCGCGGACCAACTTCACCGACTTCCCCACGATCAACGACGACAGCGGGTCGGACCGGTGCGTGCCGTCCTCCGGTGTGCGCGGCTTCGACATCTCGGTGACGCGCAGGCGGATCAACGACGGCAAGTCCCAGAGCACCGAGACATTCTTCACCCGCTACAAGCCGACCCCCAACGTGGTGTGCCGCCTACGCACCCCAGCCCTGACCGCGCCGCACTGGGCACGCACCGGCAACGCCAAGACGACCTGATCCGCACTAGGATCACAGCGTCAGCAGAACCAGATTGGAGTGCCCATGACCTACACCATCGCGCTGCCCTGTGTGGACCTCAAGGACAAGGCGTGCATCGAGGAATGTCCCGTGGACTGCATCTACGAGGGCGAGCGGATGCTCTACATCCATCCCGATGAGTGCGTGGACTGCGGAGCGTGCGAGCCGGTCTGCCCGGTCGAGGCCATCTACTACGAGGACGACGTGCCCGCCCAGTGGAGCGAGTACACCGCGGCCAACGCCGAGTTCTTCGAGGACCTCGGCTCCCCCGGCGGCGCGGCCAAGCTCGGACTGATCGCCAAGGACGTGCCGCTGGTCAAGGCGCTGCCGCCCCAGGAGCACGACAACTGAGGGCGCTGCCCGACTTCCCGTGGGACCGGCTCGCGCCGTTCAAGGCGCGCGCGCGAGCAGCATCCCGACGGGATCGTCGACCTGTCGGTCGGGACCCCCGTGGACCCGACCCCGACGGTCATCGCCCAGGCGCCTGGCTGCTGCCGCTGACTCGCCCGGCTACCCGCTGACCACCGGCGCGCCGGCGACGCGTGCAGGCGATCCTGCGCTGGGTCGCCCGACGGCTCGGCGCACCGGCTGGGATCGACGTGCTGCCGACGATCGGGACCAAGGAGTTCGTGGCCTGGCTGCCCACCCTGCTGGGCCTGGGCCCGACCGACCGGGTGGTCATCCCGCGAGGTCGCCTACCCCACCTACGACGTCGGGGCGCGCCTGGCCGGCGCGCAGGTGCTGGTGGCCGACTCGCTGACCGCGATCGGCCCCGCGCGGGTCGCACTGCTCTGGCTGAACTCGCCGAGCAACCCGACCGGCAAGGTGCTGCCCGTCGACCACCTGGCCAAGGTCGTGTCATGGGCGCGCCAGCGCGGCGTCCTGGTCGTGTCCGACGAGTGCTACTTCGAGCTGCCCTGGACCCAGGAGCCGGTGTCGGTGCTGCATCCCGACGTCTGCGGTGGCGACCCCACCGGCGTGCTCGCGCTGCACTCGCTGTCCAAGCGCTCGAACCTTGCCGGCTACCGGTTCGGGTTCGCTGCCGGCGACCCGGGTGTGATCGCCCGATTGCTCGAGGTGCGCAAGCACGCCGGGATGATGGTGCCCAGGTCCGGTGCAGGCCGCGGCGATCGCCGCACTCGGCGACGATCGGCATGTGGTGGCCCAGCGAGCGGTCTACCGGGCTCGGCGCGAGCTGCTGTGGGCCGCACTGACCGAGGCCGGCCTGCGCATTGACGAGTCAGCCGCGGGGCTCTACCTGTGGGCCACCCGCGACGAACCCTGCTGGGACACCGTGGCATGGTTCGCCGAGCGCGGGATCCTCGTGGCACCCGGGGACTTCTACGGCCGGGCAGGGGCGCGGCACGTCCGGGTCGCGTTGACGGCCACCGACGAACGGGTGGAGGCAGCCGCGCGACGGATGGGCTAGTAGTGCCTGGGCTGCGGCAGCGCCCGCGGCAGGGGCCGCTCGGCGGGACCCACGTACACCTGGCGCGGCCGACCGATCCGGGTGGCCGGATCGGCCATCATCTCCCGCCACTGGGCGATCCAGCCCGGCAGCCGGCCCAGGGCGAACAGCACGGTGAACATCCGGGTCGGGAATCCGATCGCCTTGTAGATCAGGCCCGTGTAGAAGTCGACATTCGGGTAGAGCTTGCGCGAGGCGAAGAACTCGTCGGCCAGGGCGATCTGCTCGAGCTCGATGGCGATGTCGAGCAGCGGGTCGTTGACGCCGAGCTTCTCGAAAACGTCGTACGCGGCGGCCTTGACGATGGCCGCGCGCGGGTCGTAGTTCTTGTAGACGCGGTGCCCGAACCCCATCAGCTTGCTGCCGGCCTCCCGATCCTTGACCTGGGCCACGAACTGCGCCGCACTCAGGCCGTCGGCGTGGATGCGGTTCAGCATCTCCAGGACGGCCTGGTTGGCCCCGCCGTGCAGCGGGCCAAACAGCGCGTTGATGCCCGCCGACACGCTGGCGAACATGTTGGCGTGCGACGAACCGACCAGGCGCACCGTCGAGGTGGAACAGTTCTGCTCATGGTCAGCATGCAGGATGAACAACGTGTCCAGGGTCTTGACGACCACCGGGTCGGCCACGTACTCCGCAGTCGGCACGCCGAAGGTCAGGCGCAGGAAGTTCTCGGTCAGGCTCTTGGAGTTGTCCGGGTAGAGGAACGGCTGGCCCACGGACTTCTTGTGCGCGTAGGCAGCGATGGTGGGGAGCTTGGCCAGCAGCCGTACCGTGGAGATGTGCACCTGCTCGGGGTCGAACGGGTCCAGCGAGTCCTGGTAGAACGTCGACAGCGCAGAGACCGCTGAGCTGAGCACGGGCATCGGGTGCGCATCCCGAGGGAACCCGTCGAAGAAGCGGCGCAGGTCCTCATGGAGCATCGTGTGGGACTTGATGTTGGACTTGAAGTCCTGGAGCTGACGCGGCGTCGGCAGCTCGCCGTAGATCAGCAGGTAGCTGACCTCGGTGAACGTCGAGTGCGCCGCGAGCTGCTCGATCGGATAGCCCCGGTAGCGCAGGATGCCCGCGTCGCCGTCGATGTAGGTGATCGACGACTCGCAGGACGCGGTGTTGACGAAGCCGGGGTCGTATGCGACGTGGCCGGTCTCCTTGAGCAGCAGGCCGGAGTCCCAGCCGCGCTCCCCGTCGGTGGCCTCGAGTTCGGGCAGGACCAGCTCCCCGCCGTCGTGGATCAGCTTGGCGTCGCCCATCGAGAACCTCCCAGAGCCGGGACATCTGTCGTGCCGCCCACCCTAGCGACGGGGGCCGCCGAGTGCGGATCGACCCCGGGGTCGACTCACGGAAAGCGTACCCCCGCGGGTATTGCTATCCCACGACGGACGCAGGTGCGTCAAGGGCCGCTCGGCCCGAACCGGGGGGCGGTGCTCGGCTGCACGACGGGGCAGTGTTCGATGGGGTCATGCGCCTGGATCACGTCTCGTACGCAGCCCCGGTCGAGCACCTAGCCGACACGGTCCAGCGGATCGGTGGTGCGCTCGGGGCCACCTTCACCGACGGTGGCCTGCATCCCAGGTTCGGCACCCGCAACTTCATCCTGCCCCTGGCGGGAGGCACCTACATCGAGGTGGTCGCGGCCCTGGAGCATCCGGCCGCCTACAGCGCCCCCTTCGGCCGGGCCGTACGGGCCCGGGCCGATCAGGGCGGCGGGTGGATGAGCTGGGTCGTCTCGGTCAGCAACATGGCGGCGGTGGAGGCAAGGCTGGGTCGCCAGGCCGTCTCCGGGCACCGCGTGCGCCCCGATGGCTACGACCTGTGCTGGCAGCAGATCGGCGTCCTGGACACCATGGAGGATGCCCAGCTGCCGTTCTTCGTCCATTGGCTCAGCGAAGTCGACGAGCATCCCTCCGCCGGCGGGGCCGACGTCCGGATCGCGCAGCTGGACATCGCCGGCTCACCTGAGCGGGTCGCCACCTGGCTGGGGGAGCCTGCCCACCACCCCCTCGACGAGGTGGACGTGAACTGGCTCGATGAGCACGATCCGTCCGGCCCCGGCCTGGCGGCCGTGACCCTGCTGACTCCCCGCGGGGTCGTCCGCGTCGACTGACCCCGTTCGGAAAGCGCCGCCTGACGCGGTGGGGACTCCACGCCGATCGTCATGGCGCTGGAACGCCGACTTCTGGTCGAACCGTGGCCGATGCGAGCGCCCCACACCCTGGAACGCCGACTTCTGGTTGAACCCGGACAGGTGACGGGCGGTCTTTCCACCACGCGGAGCGCGAATCCCGCCCGACCCACCGCGCTCGGGCCCCCTATCGACCAGAACTCGGCGCTCCGACCCCTGAGCCGTCTCCTGCGCCACCCTGCCGAGGGGAGGTCGCCAGTTCGGCTGACCTCCGAGGTGATCCGGCGCCGGAACACACTGTCCACAGGTGCGCCGTGCATGGGGTCCAGAAACCGCGGCGGGCCCGCAGGGTAGGCACGTGCCGAACACGATCCGATGGGACCCACCGAACGAGCCCTTCACCGCTGCGGAGGTCGAACCCCTCGGGGTGACGCGCGCAGCCCTGCGCACCGCCGTGGCCAGTGGCCGACTCGTTGCGCTGGGTCGCGGGGTGTTCGTCCGCGCCGACGCGGTGCCCACTGAGGACGCCGACCTGCACCTGATGCACGCCCGCGCCCAGCAGCTGCTGCGCCCTCGCCTCATCGCCAGTCACGAGACGGCAGCCCTGGCCTGGGGGCTGCCGATCGATGATCCCCACGCCGCAGCACGCGCGGCACCGGCTTTCATCGCGCACGCGGCCGCCGGAGCCCGATCTCTGCGCGATCAACGACTCACGGTCGCCGTGCGTGAGCTGCCCGCAGGACACCGCACCAGACACCCCAGCGGACTCGTGGTGACGACCCCAGCGCGGACCGCGGTGGACGTCGCAGCTGCTCAACCGCTGCCCATCGCGTTGATCACGCTCGATGCCGCCGCCCGGCTGGCCCTGATCGAACGGGTCGGCGAGCGGCGGCTGCGCGATCACTACCCGCGAACGGCGAGCCTGGCCGCGGCGCGCCAGCCGATCCTGGCAGCCGCGGAGACCGCCGCCACCCACCGCACCACTACCCACCTGGCGACGCTGCTGCCTTGGTTCGACCCGCGTCGCGAGTCAGCCCTGGAGTCACTGAGCTTCGGCGAGATGGTGGTGCGCGGGCTGCCGCTGCCGGCGGTGCAGGCCCGCGTCAGCACTCCGCGGGGGGACGTGTACCCGGACTTCCTCTGGGCGCAGGCTCGACTGATCGGCGAGGCCGACGGCATGAGCAAGTACCTGACCCCTGAAGCACTGGCCTACGAGAAACGTCGCCAGGAGCTGCTGGAGGCCATGGGCTTCCAGGTGATCCGCTGGGACATGCGCGACATCCGCCGCGATGCAGCCCGACTCATGGCCCGCCTTGCTGCTGCTCTCGAGGGTCGGATCGCGCTCTAGACCGCCAGTGCGACCAACTCCAGGGAAGCGGCGACGCGTCAGGACACCGGCGCGGGCACGCGCAGGTCGACCTGCGGGTCGGCCGTGCTGATGACGTCGCGGATCTCCCGACCGACCAGTTCGTGCCGGGCGATCAACGCATCACGCAGCGCCTCGACGATGTGCCGGTTGGCGCTGAGCAGCTCCCGGGCGACTTCCTTCTGGTCGGACAGGATCGCCTCGACCGCGGCCCGGCCGGCGGGGTCCGCGAGCACGCGACCCACGAGGTTCGAGTCGGCCAGGGCGCCGTTCTGCACTGCGGCCAGGCTCACCAGGGAGCCGCCCATCCCCACAGCTCCCACCATCTGGGCAGCCACGGTGGTCGCATAGGACAGGTCCCCGCCCGGACCGGTCGAGATGTCACCGAAGAACAGCTCCTCGGCCACCTGCCCGCCCATCGCGATCTGGATCAGCGCCAGCATCTCGTGCCGTGAGCGGGTGAACACGTCCTCGCTGTCGCCATGGGCGAGCATGCCCAGTGCGTCTCTGCGCTTGATGATGCTCAGGACCTCGAGGCGCCGGTGCGGGGCCACCAGGTGCGCCATCGTCGCGTGGCCGGACTCATGGGTGGCGATCAGCCGGGTCTCGTGCGCGGTGTAGGCCACCGGTTGGCCCATGCCGATCTCCTCGGTCAGGCGCGCGGACTCCACGTCGGCACGGGTCATCGCGCTGTCGCCGCGGCGCAGGGCGTTGACCAGGGCCTCGTCGAGCAGGTGCTCGATCATCACCGGGGTGTAGCCCTGGGTGACCGCCGCGATGCCGGCGCGGACGTCGGCGTCGTCGAGTTCGCCGGCGTGCGCCTTGCGATCCAGGAAGTGCCCGAGCAACTCGAGGCGACCCGCGCGCGTGGGCGGGTCGAACGAGAGCCGGCGGTCGAAGCGTCCGGGGCGCAGCAGCGCCGGGTCGAGGTTGTCGGCCCGGTTCGTCGCCGCGATCAGCAGGATCGTGGCGGGTGCAGGAACCGGCCGGCTCAGCTGGCGATGCACGGGCAGCAGCAGGTTCAGCCGGTCGACGAACCAGGACTGCACCTTCTGCCAGCCGTCCGGGGTGTCGAAGGACTGCATCTGCACGAGCAGCTCGTTGACCACGCCACCGGTGCCCTCGGAGATCATCGCCGAGGTGACCAGGCTGGCGCCGGAGCCCGCCGATGCGGCCGCAACGGACGTGGCGGGCAGGCCGGACAGTCCGCCGCAGCACAGCGGCCCGGTCAGGTTCGCCGCAGCCATCGGCGTGGCCGAGGAGCCGACCCCGGAGCGCGCCATTGCGATCGCGTCGATCTCCTCGATGAACCCGATCGCCCCACCCTCCTGGCGCGCCGCCTTGCGCAGGGCCTTGAAGTACGAGCGGATCTTGCGCGCGGTCGCGCCGTAGTACATCGACTGGAAGCTGGTCGCCGACACGAACAGGAACGGCACCCCGGCCTCGGCCGCCATGGCCTTGGCCAGGTGCGTCTTGCCGGTGCCCGGCGGTCCCTCGAACAGCAAGCCGCGCCGCGGCGTGCCGCCCATCTCGGCCCGGAACGCCCGGTTGGCCAGGAACAGGTTCAGCGAACGGATCACGTCGGCCTTCACCAGGTCGATGCCCGCACGTCTGCCAGCGACACGTCGATCTGCTCGGGGCGGTAGGTCACGTGCGGGGACCGACCTGCGATCAGGGTCACTCCGACCACGGAGAAGATCATCACGCCGAAGAAGATGCCGACGATCACCAGGAACGGGTCGACCTGCGGCAATGCCAAGGAGGTGGGATCGAACGGGTTGCCATCCACGATCCGCCACAACAACCAGACCAAGGACCATGGTCAGCACCGCCCTGATCCGGCCCAGCCGATGGCTGCGCGCCCGCTCCCGGGCGGCCCCCACGTCGCTGGTCGCAGTGGACAACCGGCCCGTGCCCACCTCGTCGAGCATCGACATCTCGCACCTCCTCGTGCACCCATGGTGCGGCACCTGCCTGCGCAGCGTGGCGCTGGCGGTCGCAGGTTCACCCGATCGGGTCAACTGCTCAGCGACCGTGCGTGACCCCGTCCATGGGCCCGGCCGGCCAGCCTGCGATCCACCCGTCCGGCGCCTACGATCCGGACATGGATGCAATCGGATTCGGCGTGGACATCGGCGGCAGTGGTATCAAGGGAGCGCGTGTGGACCTGGTCGACCGGCGCACTTGGCCAGCGACCGGGTGAAGATCGCGACCCCCACCTCCTACGACATCGATGAGGTCACCCAGACCGTGCTCGATGTGGTGAAGCCAGGGCCGAGTGGGACGGGCCCTTCGGCTGCACCTTCCCCGGGATCGTCAAGAACGGTGTGCTGCATTCGGCGGCCAACCTCGGCGAGCACTGGCTCGATCTGGACTTCGCGACCCTGCTCACCGAGCGGGCGGGCCGTCCGGTCACGCTGCTCAACGATGCCGATGCCGCCGGACTGGCCGAGGTCGACTTCGGCGTGGCCAAGGACCGCGCTGGCGTGGTGATCGTCACGACGCTGGGCACCGGCATCGGCAGCGCGCTGTTCCTCGACGGCAAGCTCGTGCCCAACACCGAGTTCGGCCACCTGGAGATCGATGGCGAGAGCGCGGAGAAGCGCGCGTCGTCGGCGGCCAAGGAGCGCGAGGGCCTGTCCTACAAGCAGTGGGCGCCACGGCTGCAGCGGTTCTACTCGCACCTGGACTTCCTCTTCTCCCCCGACCTGATCGTCGTGGGCGGCGGAATCAGCCGGAAGTCGGCGAAGTACCTCCCCTTGATCGACATCCGTGCCGAGATCGTGCCCGCGCAACTGGAGAACCAGGCGGGCATCGCCGGCGCGGCGATGGCAGCAGCGGGGGCCTGACCACGACGGGCACCGCGCACCCGTTCGCGCTGGTCACCGGGGCCGCATCGACACCGACCGGCGCGCTTGCTGCTGCCGGGGACTCGAGCGGCTCGGCGCCGTGGGCCTGGCTCCTGGTGGCCGGCCTGGTCATCGGGCTGGTCGCGGGCCTGGCCGCGGGGATCGTTCACCTGGCGCGGCGCAGGCGGGCCGCCGATCGCAGGTCTTCACCGGCCGGGGCCGCGCGGTCCACGGGCCGCGACAGCACCGCTGTCCAGCCTGGCGGGGCCGGGAGCGCCGACCCGATCGAGGCACTGCGCACGCAGGCTGCGGCCGCACTGGTCACCCTCGACGATGCGATCCGGTCCTGCGACCAGGCGGTCGGCTGTGCGCGGGCCGAGGTCGGCCAGGACGGGGCCGAGCCGTTCGCCGCCGCTGTCGACCAGTCGAGGGCTGAGCTCGCCGAGGCACTCTCCCTGCATGAGCGGGGTCCTGACAGCGGCACACCGGACGCCGAGCACGCCTGGCTCGCGGACATCGTCTCGAGGTGCCAGCGCGCCGACGCCCGCCTGGATGACCTCGCCACGCGCTTCGATGCCCTGCGCAACCTCGACCGCAGACTCGCCGAGGTCCTGACCGGTCTCGAGGAGCGCCACGCATCCCTCGAGCGCAAGCATGCCGAGGCGACCAGCACGGCCGACGCGCTGGCCGCCCAGTACCCGCGCGGAACGCTGGCGAGCCTCTTCGACGACCTCGACCAGGCGGGGGCACGACTGCGGTTCGCGCACTCCTGCCTGGCGATCGGCCAGCAGCGACTCTCGGACGCCGACCGCGCCGGTGCCCTGGCGCGCGCGCGAGCCGCCGAGCAGGCCCTGGGCCAGGCCCGTTCACTGCTGGACTGGGCAGAGGTCTCCCCGAAGGTGCTCGGCCGGGCCCGGGAGGTGGTGGCCACGCTGCTCAGCGAGGCCCAGCGTGACATCGAGGATGCCGAGCGCCTCGGCGTGACCGACCACCTCGCCGCCAACGGCAAGTACGCCAGGGACACCCTGGGATGGGCCGGCGACGAGGTCGCCTCCGGGGAGTACGACCCGCTCGCGATGCGCCGCGCCCTCGAGGACACGAACGCGGCGCTCGGCCAGGCGCTCGGGCCGGTCCGGGCTGAGGACGAGACCCAGGAGCGGGCTGTCGCCGTCCTGGCCAGCGCGTGGTTCGCCGCGCGGGCCACCCTGGGGTCCGCAGACCGCTACATCACCACCCGGCGGGGTGCGATCGGCGTGCAGGCCCGCAGCCGGCTCTCCGAGGCACGCGCCGCCTACGCCGATGGGGTCACGATCGGTGATGGCGACCCCCCTGCCGCGCTGGCGCAGCTGCGCAGGGCGGACGTCCTGGCCGAGCAGGCACGGGAGCTGGCCCAGCAGGATGAGGCTGTGTTCCGCAACGCCCGCCAGCTGGCCGGGGGCATGGACGAACTGGGCACCATGGTCCTGGGTGGGATCCTCATCGAGCCCGCGGCCCTGGCCCCGGCCCAGGCAGCCCCGGCCCAGGCAGCACGCAGGGCGCACGGGCCCGGTCCGGTCAGTTTCGGCGGGAGCGCCACCCGGGGTCGGCTGGTGGGCTCGGAGTCCTTCCTGCCCTAGCTGGCCCCGGCTCGGTCAGGAGCAGCCGGCCTGGACGTCGATCGCGTCGAGCGCCTTGACGAAGACCGCCCCGGCAGCCACGTAGGCAGCCACCGCCTGCACACCGGTCTGATCAGCAGGGATCGCCTCGACCGCGGACTGGAACGCAGCCTGGGCAGCGGTGAACTGAGCCCGGACCGTGGTCTCCAGAGTCTCGGCGTCAGCCTTGACCTGCTCCCCGGCGGAGGACAGCTCCTGACGCTGGGCCTGGAGCGCCTCGGTGCTCAGCGATCCCCCTGTCACGAGCGTCTTGAGGTCGCTGACCTCGGTGCGCAGGGCCGCGGCGCTGGTGCAGAACGCCTCGTTGGCCGCACCCACTGCGCTGGTGGCCGTGCTCGACGGGCTTGCTGCGGGTTCAGTGGCCGTCTCGCTGCTTGAGGAGCAAGCGGACAGGGACAGGGCCAGGGTGAGGGCTGCGGCCACTCCCGTGGCAGATCTCAGTGCGAACATGCGGGGACTCCTCCGTTGGGGGGCAGATGACCATCGAGCACCGACCCGAGTGGCGCCTACCGCTCAAGGGTACGCGCACCCGGACACCGCATTCGACATCCCCGAATGCTCGGTCCTCCAAGTCGACCGGTCACACCCCCGCGAACAGGTCGGTCTCTCGGCCCTGGGCGTCGACGGGACCGCCCACCTGCCCGCGGACGAGCCGGAAGTACTCCATGGCCATCGCCGGTGCGCCGATGTTGTTGCTCAGCGCGAAGAAGCCGCTGTCCAGCGAGATCTGCGTGGCATGGGCACGCATCGCGGCGAGCTTCGCCTCATAGAACGCGCCGCCGTCGATGGACGTCGTGACCACATCGTCGTCCACGCCGAAGGGCAGGTCGTCGGGGTCCATCGCAGCGAAGCCCGTGGTCTCGCCCGCGGCCTGCAGCGCCTCGATCCCCGCACGCATCACCCCGCGGGGGAACGCCGTCCAGTAGACCTTGGCCACGCTGTGGGCGGGGCCGAGGTCGGGACGGAACGAGGGTGCCTCGGCCAGCGCGATCCCGTACATCGCCACGCGGTGGGCCTGGATGTGGTCCGGGTGCCCGTATCCGCCGAAGTCGTCGTAGGTCACCACGACCTGTGGGCGCGTCTCACGGATGACCGCCACCACGTGGGCGGTTGCGGCCAGCAGGTCCGCACGCCAGAAGCAGTCGGGTCGGTCGTTGGCAGGGGTGCCGATCATCCCGGAGTCGCGGTAGGTGCCGGGCCCGCCGAGCAGCCGCCAGTCGACCACGCCGAGGGCCGCCATCGCCTCGGCCAGCTCGGTCAACCGGTGCTCGCCGAGACGGTCCTCCTGGTCCGCGGCCAGGTGGGCCAGACCCGGCAGGACGACCTCACCCTCCTCCCCCAGCGTGCAGGTGAGCAAGGTGACCAGTGTGTCGTCGGCAGCGGCGTAGCGGGCCATCGTGGCGCCCGACCCGATGGTCTCGTCATCGGGGTGGGCGTGGACGAACAGGGCGCGGTGCGCAGGCAGGCTCATAGGGCGACAGGCTAGCCCGCATCCCCCCGACGCACGACCGCCCGCCCGCGGCGGCGCACGAGGGCAGCGCCGCAGCGGCCTCAGCCCTGGGCGAACTCGTGCGCGGTCGGCTCCCCGGACTCGGCGTCCCCGGGACGCCCCGGGATGCTCCCGTCGCCTGCCGAGGGACGGCGGGGGTCCTCCGGGTAGTGGCAGGCCACCACGTGGGTGGCCCCGAGCGGACGAGCCAGTGCGGGCATCTCCGCGCAGCGGGACTTCGCCCTCGGGCAGCTGGCCCGGTAGGGGCACCCGCGATCCCCCACCTCGATCGGCGCCACGTCGACGCGGGGGCCCGCCACCTGCGCAGCCGGCTCGGAGACCTCGACGCCACCGGTAGGGGCAAGGGCATGCGGCCGCGAACGCAGGGTCCGGGCGTACGGGTGCAGGGGATGGTCCAGGTCGCCCGGGCCCAGGATCTCCACCACCTGCCCCCCGCAGAGCACCACGGCGCGCTCGGTCGGCAGCAGGCTCGCAGGCAGCCGATCGGCAACCAGCACCTCGGCCGTCCCGTGCTGTGCGCGCAGGTCAGCCACGACCTCGCCGAGCACGCCGCGCAGCTCGGCGGGCACCTGCGGGTCGTCGGCGACGCGCACCACGACCCGCGGCCGTTGGGCCGCCAGGCGCGCAATCCGCACCGCCCACCGCTCGACGTCCCCGAGTTCGCGGATCGGCAGGTCGTGGCGATCCTCCGGGAGTCCACTGGCCAGCAGCAGCGCACCTGCTGCCGTCGCGCCGGGCTCCTTCGACGCGCCCGCGGTCCGTCCGGCGTCGGCGACCTCGGCGCGGGCCGTGCGCTTCTCGCCGAGCACAGGCAGCGCCTCGGGCAGGAGACAGGAGACCCTGGCCGCCCCGAGCGCGCGCTCCTTGCGACCAGGGCGCGTCACGTCCTTGCCCGAGAGCTCGAGACTGCCCTCGGTGGGCTCCTCGACACCGGCCAGGACAGCGGCCACGAGCAGCGCGGACCCCCACTCACCGACCAGCCACGTGACGGTCCCCCGCTCGACGTCGAGGTCCAGGCCGTGGACGGTGCGCTCGTGCGGGCCACGCCGACGTAGCACACCGCGGCGGTCACCGGAGCGCTGGATGCCGATCCCGCGGGCCCGCAGGACGGGCCGGTCGGCGCTGTCAGGGGCCACCACAGGCATCAGGATCCGGGCTGCGTGTCGGTGCTCGCCCGTCGGGAGGCGCTGGAGCCACTGCGCACGCTGGCCGTGATCACCGCGGAGGCGAGGTCCTCGGGGAAGTGGCAGGCAACCGGGTGCGTCGCCCCCTCGGGGACGGTCAACGGCGGCTCCTGGGTGGTGCACAGGTCCTGGGCCTTCCAGCAGCGCGTGCGGAACCTGCAGCCTGACGGCGGGTTGGCCGGGCTCGGCGGGTCACCGGCCAGCACGATCTGCTGCCGGTGGGCCCGCACCTTCGGGTCCGGGACGGGCACCGCGCTGAGCAGGGCCTGGGTGTAGGGGTGGCGGGGGTCGCCGTAGATCTCGTCGCCGGTACCGATCTCCACGAGCTTGCCCAGGTACATCACCGCCACCCGGTCGGAGATGTGCTTGACCACCGACAGGTCGTGGGCGATGAACATGTAGGCCAGCCCGAACTCCCGCTGGAGGTCGCCGAGCAGGTTCACGACCTGGGCCTGGACGGACACGTCGAGGGCCGACACGGGCTCGTCGCAGACGATGACGTCCGGCCGCAGTGCCAGCCCGCGTGCGATCCCGACGCGCTGGCGCTGGCCGCCGGAGAACTGGTGCGGGTAGCGGCTGATGTGCTCCGGGTTCAGCCCGACGACATCGAGCAGGTCCTGGACCGCCCGCTTGCGGTCCCCGCCGGGGATCGCCTCCGGGTGGATGTCGAACGCCTCGCCGACGATGTCGCCGACAGTCATCCGCGGGTCCAGCGAGGTGTAGGGGTCCTGGAACACCATCTGGACCGAACGGCGGAACTTCTTCAGGTCGTCACCCTTGGCCTCGAAGATGTCCATGTCGCGGTAGAACGCAGTGCCCGCCGTCGGCTCGTCGAGGCGCACCAGCAGCTTGCCCAGGGTCGACTTGCCGCAGCCCGACTCGCCGACCACGCCCAGGGTCTCGCCCTTGGCCAACTCGAACGACACGCCGTCGACGGCCTTGACCTCGCCGATCCGCTTGCGGAACACCACACCCTTGGTCAGCGGGAAGTGGCGCACCAGGCCCTCGACCCGCAGCACCGTCTCAGCGCTTTCCATCGCGCACCTCCTCAGCGATGTGGCAGCGACTCATCCGTTCCGGGCCGACGTGATGGGGCTCTGGCACCTCGACGTGGCACCTGTCGAAGGCCAGCGGGCACCGCGGCGCGAACGAGCACCCCGGCGGAAGTGCCACCAGGCTCGGCGGCAGCCCCTTGATCGCCTTGAGCTCGCCGGACTTGGCCTCCACCGACGGGATCGACTCCATCAGCCCCACGGTGTAGGGGTGCGCGGGGCTCTCGAACATCTCCTCGATCGAGGACTGCTCCACGATCCGGCCGGCGTACATGACCGCCACCTTGTCCGCGACCTCGGCGACCACGCCCAGGTCGTGGGTGATGAGGATCAGGCCCATGTTCTCCTCGCGCTGCAGGTCGGCCATCAGCTCGAGGATCTGGGCCTGGACCGTGACGTCCAGGGCCGTCGTCGGCTCGTCGGCGATCAGAACGTCGGGGCGCAGGGCCATCGCCATGGCGATCATCACGCGCTGGCGCATGCCACCTGAGAACTGGTGCGGGTAGTCACCGATGCGCTCCCGAGCGGCCGGGATACCGACCCGTTCGAGGGCGTCGATCGCCTCGTTGGACGCCTCCTTGCGACCCATCCCACGATGGATCCGGAACAGCTCGGCGATCTGCCAGCCGACCGGGAACACCGGGTTGAGGCTGGACAGGGCGTCCTGGAACACCATCGCGATGGACTCGCCGCGCAGCTTGCGACGCTCCTCGTCGCTCATCTTGAGCAGGTCGTTGCCCTTGAAGATGACCTCGCCGCCGGTGACGAATCCGGGCGGAGTGTCCAGGATGCCCATGATGGCCTGGGCCGTGACGCTCTTGCCCGAGCCGGACTCGCCGAGCACGGCCAGCGTCTCGCCGGCACGCAGCGTGTAGTTGGCGCCGTTGACGGCTTTGGCGATGCCCTCGCGGGTACGGAACTCCACCTGGAGGTCGCGCACCTCCAGCAGGGGCGGGTCGCCGAGGACGGGTGAGTCAGTCACGAGGGCTCCTTCACCGAAGCTTCGGGTCGAGGGCGTCCTTGACGGCGTCGCCAAGCATCATGAAGGACAGCACGCAGACGGACAGGAAGAAGGCGGGGAAGAACAGCATGTGCGGCGCGACCCGGAGCCAGGGGACAGCTTCGGAGATCTGCGCCCCCCAGGAGATGACCGGCGGCTGCAGGCCGATTCCCAGGAAGGACAGCGCGGCCTCAGCGACGATGAACCCGCCCAACGAGATGGTGGCGACCACGATGACCGGGGAGACCGAGTTGGGGACGACATGGCGGCGGACCAGTCGGCTGCCCGACGCGCCCAGGGAGCGCGCGGCCTCGACGTAGTCGCTGGTGCGCACCTGGATCACGCTGGAACGCATCAGCCGGAGGAACGTCGGCCAGCCCAGGAGGGTCAAGGTGGCGACCACCTTCGCGATCGTCTGCCAGGCCGGGTGTGTCCGCCTCCGAGGGGAAGGTGGTGAGCACCAGCAGCGCGCCCAGCAGGAACGGGATGCCGAAGAAGATGTCGGCGATCCGCGACAGGATCGCGTCGGTCTTGCCCGCGTAGAAGCCACCCATGGTCCCCAGGAAACCGCCGATGAGGACCACCATGATCGTCGTGGCCAGAGCCCACGATGATCGACGACCGCGCGCCGTAGATCGTGTTGGCGTAGACGTCGCAGCCGAGGCTGTCGTAGCCGAACCAGGCCACGAACTCGGGCTCAACCGGCTGCGGGCCAGCGCGCAGTCGCGTGGATCGATCGCGGTGAACAGCTGCGGGACGGCCGCCATCAGCAGGAAGATCACGATGAGGACCGCTGAGACGATGAACAGGGGCCTGCGGATGAGCTCCGACCAGGCGTCGCGGCCCAAGGACCGGGGCTTGGCACTCAGCGCCGGGTCAACCCGGGGCCGACGGGCATCGGGCTTCCGCCCCCTCGGCAGCGGCGATCGGGTTACTCATATCGGATCCTTGGGTCGAGGAAGCCGTACAGGAGGTCGACGAGCAGGTTCACGACGAGGAATACCAGGACGAAGATCGTCACGACCGCGGTCACCAGTGCGCCCTCCTGCTGCTGGATCCCCCGGAACACGAGGTTGCCCACACCCTTGACGTTGAAGATGCCCTCGGTGATGACTGCGCCGGCCATCAGGGCGCCGAAGTCGGCGCCGATGAAGGTGACCACTGGGATCAGCGAGTTGCGCATCACGTGCACGCCGACCACACGCCGGCTCTGCAGGCCCTTGGCTGTGGCGGTGCGCACGTAGTCCGAGCGCATGTTCTCCATGATCGAGGCCCGTACCAGCCGGGCCACGTAGGCCATCGATAGGGCACCGAGCACGAAGCCCGGCAGGATCAGCGACGACCACGGTGCCCCACCTGGAACTGTGGGCGAGAAGATCGGGATCCAGATCCCGCAGCAGGTACTGCAACGTGGTGCCCAGCACGAAGACCGGGATCGAGATCACCGCCAGCGTGCTGATCAGCACGAAGTTGTCGATGAACTTGCCCTTGTTCAGCCCGGCGAGGACACCGGCGCTGATGCCGATGACGATCTCGAACATGACCGCGACCGCTGCGAGCTTCAACGTGGTCGGGAAGGCTGCGGCCACCTCCGAGGAGACCTGCAGTCCGGTGTAGGTCTCGCCCAGGTTGCCGGTGAAGAGCCCGACCAGCCATTTCAGGTAGGCGATGGGCAACGGATCGTCGAGGTTGAACTTCTCGGTCATGGCATTGATGTAGGCCTGCGGGCAGGGCCGTTCACCGCACCGGCCCGCGAACGGGTCGGAGGGCAGCGCCCACACCAGCGTGTAGATGAGGAACGTGGTCCCCAGCAGCACGGGGATCATCTGCAGGATCCGGCGCAGAGTGTAGGCGCCCATCAGATTCCCTTCGGTGGGTCGTGAGTTGGCGTCAGACTAGTCCGATTGTTGCTTCGGAACACGCCTGTCGGCCACCTTTCGGCGGGCGAGTTCTGCGCCGGGAAAGCCAGATGGGGCGAGAGCCGTAGCTCCCGCCCCATCTGTCATGGAACGTCTTGCACTACTTCACAGCCCCTGCGTGGCTCAGCCCTTGAGCTTGAGCGAGGTCAGGTCCACCCGACCGAACGGGGTGAACTGCGGAGCATCGATGTTCTCCGACCAACCAGCGGTCAGCGCGCCGTACCACAGCGGGATGACCGGCATGTCCTGGGCGAGGATGTCCTGCGCCTGCTGGTAGCTGGTGATGGCTGCGTCCGAATCCTGGCCTGCAGCGTCACGCAGCAGGGCGTCGAACTCGGGGTTGCTGTAGCCACCGTCGTTGGAACCGGCGTTCGTCGCGTAGAGCGGCGCGAGGAAGTTCTGCAGCGACGGGTAGTCCATCTGCCAACCGGTCCGGAACAGGCCGGTCATCTTGTCCTCGGTCACGTCGTTGCGCAGCTCGGCGAAGGTCGGGTACGCCTGGCCCTGGCACGGGATGTCCAGGGCGTTGGTCAGCGACACGCAGGTCGCGTCGATCCATTCCTTGTGGCCACCATCGGCGTTGTAGGCGATGGTCAGGGTGCCGTCGAAGCCACCGGCCGCGTCCAGCATCTCCTTGGCCTTGGCCGCATCGAAGACGCACGCGTCACCGCAGGCAGGCTCGTAGCCCTCGATGACGGGGGCGCCCAGGCATCGGCAGGCTGCCGGGTGTTGTTGAAGGCGACCTTGATGACCGCCTCGCGATCGATGCCCATCGAGATGGCCTTGCGCACCTCGGGGTTCTCGAACTGCTTGTCGTACAGCGGGAAGGTGATCGACTGGAACACGCCGACCGGCTGGAGCAGCGAACGGTCGCCCAGCTCGGACTTCCAGCGGTCACCGGCCAGCGCTGTGGTGGGCATGGTGTCGAGGACGTCGAGGTTGTTGGCCAGCAGGTCGACGTACGCGGCATCCGGGGTCTGGTAGATCTTGAACGTCGACGTCCTTGACCTGGGCCTTCTTCTCGCCCATGTAGTCGACGTACTCAGTCAGCACGACGTCCTCGTTCGGCTTGGCCGACACGAACTGGTAGGGACCGTTGCCGATCGGCTTGGCCTCGAAGGCCGTCCGGTCGCTGAAGTAGATCTCCGGCATCGGTGCGAAGGCTGAGTAGCCCACGATCGTCTCGAAGATCGAGACCGGGGAGGCCGAGCTCGGCCGTGAAGGTGGTGTCGTCGACGACGACCAGGCCCTCCATGCCGGCATCCGCGCGACGGCGCGCAGTCCAGGTTCGCCCTCGGCGTCGTACTCGCCGGCGACGGCCTCGTAGCCCTTGATGTTCACGCCGTCGGGGCCGAAGAAGTACTGGTTCAGGGCGCCGGTGTTGCAGTTGGCGCCGTCGTTCCAGGCGTCGACGAAGCTCGAGGCGGTCACATCGGTGCCGTCGTGGAACTTCCAGCCGGACTTGATCTTGATCGTCCACAGCGAGTTGTCCTCGTTGGGCACGATCGACTCGGCCATCGCCAGCTCGGGAGCGGCGGTCTCGGCGTTGTAGTCCACCAGGCGGGTGAAGATGTGTCGATGACGTTGCCGCCACCGGTCTCATTGGTCAGCACCGGCACCAGCGGGTTCTGCGGCTGGGCTGCCGTATGACGGTGACGGTGCCGGTTGGCCTCCGCCGCGTCTCGTCGCTGCCCCACCACAGGCGGAGAGCGTCAGGGCGCCCGCCGCAGCGATGGCCCCGATCGCGAGTCCGCGACCTCCAAGGATTCTCATGTGTTTCCTCTCGTTGACCAACGTCGCCCGGGGCGAGGTCATCGGCGCCGGGGCGCGGAGCGGATTCCGCGCAAGAGATGGTGATCAATCCCCTCAGACGGGCACACAGTACCGCCGCAGCGCCGGTGCTCCGGCATCCGTTATCAACTCGTTACCTGGGTGTGTCCCCGGACGTGCCCGAACTGGGTCCAAGGTCCGGCCGCCCGGGGAGCTTCGTCCCGACTGTCCGGATCAGCAAGCGGCGGTCAGCCGCTGCAGGCGTGCCGCGCTTCAGACCCGGCGATTGCGCGACTTGGCCCGGTCGGTGGCCACGAGCTGCACCTTGCGCATCCGGACGGTGGCCGGGGTGACCTCGACGCACTCGTCCTCGCGGCAGAACTCCAGGGCCTGCTCCAGGGACAGCAGCCGGTGCGGGATCAGCCGCACCAGCTCGTCGCTGCTGGACTGGCGCATGTTGGTCAGCTTCTTCTCCTTGGTGGGGTTGACGTCCATGTCCTCGGTGCGCGAGTTCTCCCCCACGATCATGCCCTCGTAGACCTCGGTGCCCGGGCCGACGAACATCGTGCCGCGCTCCTGCAGGTTGAACAGCGCGAACGAGGTGACCGGACCCGCGCCGGTCGGCCACCAGCGAGCCGGTCGGCCGGGTGCGCAGCTCGCCGTGCCAGGGCTCGTAGCGCTCGAACACGTGGTGCAGCAGGCCGGTGCCGCGGGTCTCGGTGAGGAACTCGGTGCGGAAGCCGATCAGGCCGCGGGCCGGCACCACGTACTCCAGGCGGATCCAGCCGGTGCCGTGGTTGACCATCTGCTCCATGCGGCCCTTGCGCAGGGCCATCAGCTGGGTCAGCACGCCCAGGTAGTCCTCCGGGGCGTCGATGGTCAGCCGCTCCATGGGCTCGCACAGCTTGCCGTCGATCGTGCGGGTGACGACCTGCGGCTTGCCGACGGTCAGCTCGAAGCCCTCGCGGCGCATCAGCTCGACGAGCACCGCCAGCTGCAGCTCGCCGCGGCCCTGGACCTCCCAGGTGTCGGGCCGCTCGGTGTCCAGCACCCGGATCGCTGACGTTGCCGATCAGCTCGGCGTCGAGCCGGTTGCGCAGCAGGCGGGCGGTGAGCTTCGTGCCCGACTGGCCGGCCAGCGGCGAGGTGTTGATGCCGATCGTCATCGAGATGCTGGGCTCGTCGACGGTGATCACCGGCAGCGGCCGCGGGTCCTCGGGGTCGGCCAGGGTCTCGCCGATGGTGATGTCGGGGATGCCGGCCACCGCGATGATGTCGCCCGGACCGGCCGTCGGCCGCCGGCTTGCGCTCGAGCGCGTCGGTCATCAGCAGCTCGGCGATCCGGCACCCGCGACTGGCTGCCGTCGGCACGGCACAGGATCACCGACTGGCCCTTGCGGATCGTGCCGTTGTGCACCCGGCACAGCGCCAGCCGGCCCAGGTAGGGCGAGGAGTCCAGGTTGGTCACGTGTGCCTGCAGCGGCATCTCGTCGTCGTAGCTGCGGCGCCGGGACGGTCTCCAGGATCGTCTCGAACAGCGGCACGAGGTCCTCGGCGTCGGGCATGCCGCCGTCCTCGGGACGGTTGCAGGCGAGGCGCGGCCGGCGCGCGCCGAGGCGTACACGATCGGGAAGTCGATCTGCTCGGCGGTGGCGTCCAGGTCGAAGAACAGCTCGTAGGTCTCGTCGACGACCTCGGCGATCCGGGCGTCGGGCCGGTCGACCTTGTTGATCACCAGGATCACCGGCAGGTGCTTCTGCAGCGCCTTGCGCAGCACGAACCGGGTCTGGGGCAGCGGGCCCTCGGAGGCATCGACGAGCAGCAGCACCGCGTGCACCATCTCCAGGCCGCGCTCCACCTCACCGCCGAAGTCGGCGTGCCCGGGGGTGTCGATGATGTTGATCGTGACCCCGCCCTCGGGTGCCCCGACGCCGTGGTAGTTCACCGCGGTGTTCTTGGCCAGGATCGTGATGCCCTTCTCGCGCTCGAGGTCCATCGAGTCCATGACCCGCTCGTGCGACCGAGCCCTCGTCGGCCTGGTGCGCGGTGAACGCCCCGGACTGCCAGAGCATGGAGTCGACCAGCGTGGTCTTGCCGTGGTCGACGTGGGCGATGATGGCGATGTTGCGCAGGTCGGTGCGCTGGCGGATGGCCACGGGTGTCGTTCTCCTCGTCAGTGCCGAGGGAGCGGAGCGCCTCGGTCGGTGTCCGGGAGCTGGACGACCCGGGGGTCGCAATCATCCCACGAATCGGGACTCACCGGATACGTCAGTCGTGTGCGTCGAGAGCCAAGGGCCGGTCGAGGACGCCGGTCCATGTCGCCGTGGAGCCGTCAATCGCCCAATCCTCCGACTCGCCCCTCGGCGCCGACCCGTCGGGGAACACGACGTCAGTTCGACCTCAGGTGGGCTGACCATCGCCTGCGGATCGGCGGTGAGTGCGTACTCAAGGCCGTCGGGGCCGCCGAACGTCCCCACGGTGGAGTCGATAGCGACCTCGGTGACGCTCTGGGCGCGTGGCGCGATGTCCTGCCCCTGCCAGAGGACCTGTGCACCGGCTGAGTCCGGGTAGGGCCCGGTGGCATCTGGCCGCACGAGTTCGCGGTCGCCGTCGACGGCGACGGTCGGGTCCACTGGCCGACTCCGGGATCCGGAAGGCGACCCGCTGTCGGTAAGTCAGCGCCAGGTAGCCGCGGTAGGCCTGGCATCCCCGGCAAGGCCCTCGGGCACCGCGTTCGTGAACGTGACCCGCTGGCGGACCTGCGGCCGATCCGTCGGCTGCGATCTGCACCCGACGCTCGATCCGCTGCTGCTGGAAGATGGCCAGCTTGCTCGGCCCGCTCTGCAGGAACACCCCGAGAACATCCCCGGACGGCTCGGACAGGGCACCGTCGGCGCCGAGGGCTGAGACGACGGATTGCAGGGCGGGGTCGGCCATGTACGCCTGGACGTGGCGGCCGGGGATGACGTCCCACAGGGCCCGAGCGGCGCGCAGGGCTGTCCGAGGGTCGCGGAGGCCGTCGATCACGCCGACTGGAGTTCGGCGTTGCCGGCCTGCCGAGCCAGAGTTGGACTCCACCGGCCAGTCCGGGTAGTCGCGATAGGCGTCAACCAGCAGTGTGCGGATGACATTGTCCGCAGTCACCTCGCCGAACGCCTGCGTGCTCACTGGCCCGGTCGCGTTGAGCACTGCAGCGACGGCCGCCACGTCGATGGTGATGACCCCGTCCACCTCGGTGAGGTCCAGTGCGTTCCAAGCCGCTCTGCATGTTTGTACCGGAGACGCGGAAATCGGGGTGGTAGTTCGAGTTCGCGAACGGGTACTCGGCGCCGGGCCGATACCAGGGCATGCCCCCCGGAGACGTCCCAGGGGTAGGGCTCGTTGCCGGGGTTCAATCCCATTGATACCGAACCCGAGACGGGGATGGTCGGCTCGCCCTGGTCCAGTTGCACCACAAGACCCGTTCAGTGGCGCCCCTCCGGATCCGAACAGCTCCGCATCGTTCAACCCGGAGAACAGGTAGCTACGCGTGCCGTCCATGCCCAGGGCCGAGGGTAGGGCCGGCGCCAGGTCCAAGCCCGCAGCCGAGATCTCCTGGAGCTGGACGCCTGCTTCGGCAGCGCGCTCGAGCGGCGGCGATGATTGGCGCGGCAGCTCCCCAACCGGTGGCGATCCACGAGGCGACGCCCGTGGACCGCGCCGCGCCGTCCACGGCCCGAGCCAACGCGGGCACGGATTGATCGCGGACGGCCACGGCCAGGTTGGCTGCTCCCCAGAGGCTGAGCCAGATGGCTGCGAGAGCCAGCCAGATGGTCAGTCCGACCGGCAGCGCGACCACGACGACCAGCCATCTCCACCTCAACACGGACTGATGGTGCGACATGTCCGGCGGAATGCCAAATGGCAATTCGGGGTCAGGTGGCGCTCGCTGCGCCGGGCGTTGCCACCCCGGATCGTATGAGCCGAATCCCGGCGGCCCCGGGCTACTCGATCGGGTCGCCCCAGGTCAGGGCGAAGTACTCGCGGTCCCAGAACCGGAAGTAGGCCCACGCGGGGATCCGGTCGGCGTACGGGTAGGTGACTTGGGCCAGGTCGGGGCTCTGCGTGCCGTGGGCCAGCAGGTCCTCGCCCTTGACCGCGGCATCGGCATCGACGCGCACGGCCACCTCCGGCTCCGGGACGACGCTGCCGATCTCTGCTCCCACTCGGGCGTTCCACGAGATCTCGCGGTCCCCCCGGGTGACCGTCCACACCCGGGTCACCCCCGAGTCCTTGGCCTGGGCCGCGGCCAGGGAGTAGGCCGCCGCCGATTGGGAGTCGAGGTCCTCGCCGGTCTGGTCGCCGACGGTGAGCAGCACCGACGGGGCCAACTCGTCGATCTGCTCGGCGATCGTGGCGGTGACCTTGCCCGGGTCGGCCGACACGAGCTCGCCGGCGCGGTAGCCGCCGAGCTCGACGCGGTCCACCCCGAGCAGCTCCCCGGCGCGGGCGAGCTCGTGGGCGCGGACCTCGGCGATCTGCGTGGTGCCGAAGTCCAGCACCGGGGGCTGGGCCTCCCCCGCGGTCAGTGAGAGCACGGCCACCTCGGCGCCCGCCTGGTCGAGCTGGGCCAGGGTGGCGGCCATCGGCAGCTCCTGGCCGGGGCGGGCCAGGACGACCAGGACCCGGGCCGGCTGGTCCTCGGGGATCAGCGCCGTGGCGCGGACCTCCTGGGCCGAGCGGTGGATCCCCAGGAAGTGCAGGGTGCCCACGGTGCCGACGACGACCAGGGCCAGCAGCAGCACCGTGCCGACCAGTCGTCGGCCCCAGCGACGGGTGCGGCCGCTCGCATGCTCCGGACGGGAGGTGACCCGCAGCGGGGCCTGCTCAGGTGCGAGTCGCTCAGCCATGGGCTCCAGTGTGGCCATCGGGTCGCACAGCCCCGGGCAGCGACACGCGTGGCCGCGGGGTTCGACCACGCTGATCGCCCAGTGGCGGACAAGCCGCAGGGGTGGGGCCTCCGGGGAGGCACCCACCCCTGCGGATGGTGGTGCGGTCAGGCGTTCAGGACATCAGACGCCTGGGGCAGCGACGAGGGTCACTGACCGGCCTGGAAGGCTGCGAGCAGCTCTTCGTTGTCGGCGTAGACCTCGAGGCCGTTCTCCGAGGTGACGATGATCGGCTCGAGGTAGTTCGAGGGGATCTCGACGCCACTGTCGGTCGTGAACACCGCATCGGTCGGGAAGACCGCGCCGGTGCAGATCTGCTCGACCATCGCGACGGTCTCGGCCACCAGCTTGCGGGTGTCCTTGTAGATGGTCGAGTACTGCTCGCCGGCCGCGACGCGGGTGACCGCGACGACCTCGGAGTCCTGGCCGGTGACGACCGGGGTCAGCTTGGCGGCGGTGGCGGCGTTCAGGATGCCCTCAGCCAGCTGGTCGTTGGGCGACAGGACGCCACTGAGATCGGTGCCGTCGCTGTAGTAGTTGGTGATCAGGTTCTCCATGCGCTCCTGAGCCTTCTCCTTCTTCCAGCCCTCCGTGGAGACCTTGTCGAAGGTGGTCTGGCCCGAGGTCACGACCAGCGTGCCGTCGTCGATCTTCGGCTGGAGGATGTCCATCGCGCCGTTGAAGAACACGGGGGCGTTGGCGTCGGTGGCCGCGCCTGCGAACAGCTCGATGTTCCATGGGCTGTCACCCTTGAGCTTGGCGAGGCCCTCGAGCAGGGCGGTGCCCTGCAGCTGGCCGACCTTGAAGTTGTCGAAGGCGACGTAGTAGTCGGTGCCCTGGGCATCGATCGGACGGTCGTAGGCCAGCACCGGCACGCCGGCGGCCTCAGCGGCCTCGACCTGGCCGGTCAGCTGCTTGCCGTCCTCAGCGCCGATGACGATGACCTTGGCCTGCTGGGTCAGCATGTTGTCGATCTTGGTCTGCTGCGAGGCTGCAGCCGAGGCCGCGTCGGAGAACTGCACGTCGGGGGTGAATCCGGCGGCGGCGACGCCCTCCTCGAACAGCGCCTTGGCCAACGTCCAGTTCTCGGACGTCTGTGCAGGCAGGGAGACGCCGATGCGGTCCCCGGGGGCGCAGGTCGTGGTGGTCTGGCCACCGGCCATTGCACTCTCGGACGCGGACGCGGCGGGCGCTGCCGTCTCGCTCTCGGTCGAGCACCCGCTGAGGATCAGCAGGGAACTGCAAGCCGCCGCAATGGCGACCAGTGACTTCTTCATGTTTCTCCTTGTGTGTTGGGGTGGAGATCTGTGGAAGGGCGGCTCGGGGGCCGCCCGGTTCACTTCGCCGGGATGTCGGCTGTGGGTTCCTCGATGGCGCCGACGGCTGCGGGCACCTCGACATGCGCCTTGGTGCGGCGCATGAAGTTGGGCAGGATCTGGGGACGGTCCTGGGACTTGGACAGCAGGTCGAACGCGACGGCGGCGAGCAGGACCAGGCCCTTGATGACCGAGACCCAGTCCTGGCCCACACCCATCAGGGACAGGCCGTTGTTCAGGAAGGCCATGACCAGCCCACCGACCATCGATCCGACCACGGTGCCGACACCGCCGGTCACGGCCGCGCCGCCGATGAACACCGCGGCGATCGCATCGAGCTCCCAGCCGACACCGTCCTGGGGGCCCGAGGCACCGGCGCGAGCGATGTAGATCATGCCGGCCAGTGAGGCGAGCATGCCCATGTTGGCAATGACCAGGAAGTTGACCTTCTGCACGCTGACCCCGGACAGGGCTGCGGCACGCTTGTTGCCGCCGACTGCGTAGACGTGGCGGCCGAAGGTGGTGTTGCGCATGATGAACGAGTAGATGAAGACCAGGACCAGCAGGATCACACCAGAGATCGGGAACCCGGTGCCGTCGTTGCCGGTGGAGAACTTGAACGCGAAGAACATGATCACCCCGCCGAGGAGCACGAGCCGGATGGCGGTGGCCCACAGGGGCGGCACGTCGTCGCCGACCGAGCGGGCCTTGGCGCGCTTGCGGAACTCCAGCCAGACGACCAGCAGGACAGCGACCATGCCCAGCACCAGGGTGGTGGTGTTCACGATCCGGGTGCCGTTGCCCAGGATCAGGTTCGGGCCGATCTGCGGGATGTAGCCACGGCCGATGACCTTGAACCCCTCCGGCACCGGCACGGTCGCCGACTGCCCGATCACCTGGTTCAGGCCACGGAAGATGAGCATGCCGGCCAGGGTCACGATGAACGCCGGGACCATCACCCGCGACACCCAGAACCCCTGCCACGCCCCGACCGCGATACCGACGGCGATCCCGACCACGATGCCCAACGGCCACGCGAAGCCCCAGTCGGCCATCGCCTTGGCCACGCAGATGCCGGTGAACGCAGCCACCGACCCCACCGACAGGTCGATATGACCGGCGATGATCACCATGACCATGCCGATCGCCAGGATCAGGATGTAGGAGTACTGCGCGACCACGTTGATCAGGTTCACCGAGTTCAGCACCACACCATCGGTGGTGAAGTAGAACAAGGTGATGATCGCGATCAGGCTGAAGACCATGCCGTACTGGCGCACGTCGGCCTTGCCGAACACGCCTTCACGGAATTCCTTCACCTTGCTCATGCCATTGTCCTGTCTCGCGCGGATGTCATGGACTTCATCAGGGACTCCTGGGTGGCTTCGGCGACGGGCACGTCCGCGGTCACCTGGCCCTCGAACACTGTGTAGATCCGATCCGAGAGACCCAGGATCTCGGGCAGTTCGGAGGAGATCACGATCACGCCCTTGCCCAACGCGGCCAGGCCGAAGATGACCTCATAGATCTCGTACTTGGCCCCCACGTCGATACCCCGGGTCGGCTCGTCGAGGATCAGCACATCCGGGTCGGTGAACATCCACTTGCTCAGCACGACCTTCTGCTGGTTGCCGCCCGACAGCTTGTCGACGCCCTCGTTCACGCTCGGGGTCTTGGTCCGCAACCGCTTGCGGTAGTCCTCCGCGGCGACGAACACCTTGTGCGAGTCGATCACGCCCTTGGTGGAGACCTTGGACCACTTGGCCTGCACGGTGGCGCTCTTGATGTCGTCGAGCAGGTTCAGTCCCAGGGTCTTGCGGTCCTCGCTGACGTAGGCGATCCCATGCCGGATCGCGGCACCCACGCTGTCGAGCACCACGTCCTGGCCGTCCTTGATGATCCGCCCGGACTCCCAGTGGCCGTAGGAGCGCCCGAAGATGCTCATCGCCAGCTCGGTGCGGCCGGCACCCATCAGGCCCGCGATCCCCACGATCTCCCCGCGGCGCACGTACAGGCTCGAGCCCTTGCACACATAGCGGTCATCGGCCTGTGGGTGCTTGACCCAGATGTCACGAACCTCGAAGAACGGCTCCCCGATGTCCTTGACCCGCTCCGGGAACCGGGAGTTCATGTCCCGGCCGACCATCCCCTTGATGATCCGGTCCTCACTGATGTCGGGCCCGTTGTCCAGGGTCTCGATCGTCTGACCATCACGGATGATCGTGATCTTGTCCGAGATCGCCTCGATCTCGTTGAGCTTGTGCGAGATCATGATCAAGCTCACGCCCTGCGCCTTGAGACCCCGCATCAGGCCAAGCAGGTGCTGGGAGTCCGAGTCGTTGAGCGCAGCCGTCGGCTCATCGAGGATCAGCAGCTCGACGTCCTTGCTCAACGCCTTGGCGATCTCCACCAATTGCTGCTTGCCCACGCCGATGTTCTTGATCTGGGTGTCGGGACGCTCATCGAGGCCGACCCGCTCCATCAACTCGATGCAGCGCCGGTTGGCCAGGTCCCAGTCGATGGCCCGACCCCTCCACTTGCGCGGCTCGTTGCCCAGGAACATGTTCTCCACGATGGAGAGCTCCGGGATCAACGCGAGCTCCTGATGGATGATCACGATCCCGACGGACTCCGACTCGGAGATGTTGCGGAACTTGCACAGCTCACCCTTGTAGAAGATGTCCCCGTCATACGAGCCGTAGGGATAGACCCCGGACAGCACCTTCATCAACGTCGACTTGCCGGCACCGTTCTCACCCACGATCGAGTGGATCTCCGGACGGCCCACCGTCAACGACACCTCGGACAGTGCCAGCACACCCGGGAACTCCTTGGTGATGCTGCGCATCTCCAGCAGCGGGGATCCGTCCATCTCAGATGCGCCCATAGTTGCGGATCGTCACGGTGCTGGGACGCAACGTCAACGCGCCGCGCCGCCAATGTCGCAGGAATGTCTCAGCGCATGCGCTGGAGCATGCACGCGACGTGCTGGATCGTGGCCCCCGGGGCGTGCCCGACATCGGCGCTCCTGTTCTGTGCATGGCTGGACTCGCCCTGAGCAAACTCCCCATGTCCTACGATGTCAAGCCACGTTGATAACGAGTTGGTAACAACGCATCAGCACCCGGACTTTGTGCTACATCTCACTGGACATCGCTGTCCGCCGGAGTATGGTCGTCCCCATGACATCGATGGACACCAGCGGCGGTCCACCGCGACTGCCCACGGGCCGGGCGACGCTGGCCGATGTCGCCAGGCTCGCCGACGTCAGCCCCAAGACCGTCTCCCGGGCGTTGTCCGGAGCCGCCAATGTGGACCCCGCGACCCGGGTCCGGGTGCAGCAGGCGGCAGCCGCGCTCCGATTCCGACCCAACGCCCTGGCCCGTGAGTTGCGCACCGGCGGGGTCACCAACACGGTGGGCTTCGTCATCGGTGACCTGACCAACCCGTTCTACACGCTGGTCGCTGCCGGGGTGGAGCGGGTGCTGGCCCGGGCCGGCCTTCGGATGCTCATCGCGGCCACTGAGGACGAGGCCGACCGGGAGGCCACCGTCGTCGGCTGCCCTGCTCGAGCAGCGGATCCGCGCGCTGCTGCTCGTGCCGATCGCCGAGGATCACGGCTACCTCGAGGGCGAGCGGCAGTTCGGCACCCCGATCGTGGCCGTGGACCGACCGCTGTCCAATGCCGTGAGCGACTCCGTGGTGTTCGACAACCGGGCGCGGTGCGCGCGCCGGGGTCCTGGCCCTGCTCGCCGCCGGGCACCGTCGGATCGCGTTCGTCGGCAGTTCCGAGTCGCTGTACACCCACCGCGAGCGGCTGGCCGGCTACCGCGACGCCCTGGAGTCCCACGGCCTGAGTCGTCGAGCCGAGGTTGGTGCGCACCGACGGTGCGGACATCTCCTCGGCCACCAGGGCGACCGCGGCACTGCTCGGCTCCGAGCGACCCGCCGAATGCGGTCTTCGCCGGCAACAACCGGGCGGCCATCGGGGCGCTGCAGGCCGCCCGCGGGCAGGCCCAACCCGATCGGCCTGCTCGGGTTCGACGACTTCGAGCTGGCCGCCGCGCTGGGCATCAGCGTGGTCGCCCACGATCCGCAGCGGATGGGTGAGGTGGCCACCGAGTTGGCCCTGCGTCGGGCCGAGCGAGTGCGATGGGCGTCGTGGAGCAGGTCGTGCTGCCCACCCAGGTCGTCCTGCGCGGGTCCGAGCAGCAGCTCGCCTGAGGCGAACCGGTCCGGGCGGCACGGCGGCTGACCCAGGCGCTGCTACCAGATCGCACCCGGTCGGCAGGATCGCGCCACATCCCGTCCCCGGGCGCCACCGCGAACGCCCGTGGAACTCATCGAGGTTGGCCACGATGTTGCAGCGGAACTCCGCCGGCGAGTGCGGGTCGATGGTCAGCAGCCGGATCGCCTCGGCCTCGCGGTACTTGGCGCGCCACGCCTGCGCCCAGCCGAGGAAGAACCGCTGCTCGCCGGTGAGCCCGTCGAGCACCGTCGGCTGCTGGCCGCCCAGGCTGATCCGATAGGCCTGCAGCGCCACGGTGACCCCGCCGAGGTCGCCGATGTTCTCCCCCACAGTCAGTGCCCCGTTCACCCCGCCCTCGGACAGGCCGCGCGGACGAAGGCCGTCGAACTGGGCGATCAACCGGCCGGCCAGCTCGTCGAACCGGGCCCGGTCGGCCTCGGTCCACCAGTCCACGAGGTTGCCCGACCCGTCGTATCGCGAGCCCTGGTCGTCGAACCCGTGACCGATCTCGTGACCGATGACCGCGCCGATCGCCCCGTAGTTGACCGCATCGTCGGCCTCGAGGTCGAAGAACGGTGGCTGCAGGATCGCGGCCGGGAAGACGATCTCGTTCATGCCGGGGTTGTAGTAGGCGTTGACCGTCTGCGGAGTCATGAACCACTCGAGGCGGTCGACCGGTCCGCCGAGCTTGGCCCACTCGTAGCGCGCCTCGAACAGGGCGGCGCGGCGGGTGTTGCCGACCAGGTCGTCGGCCGAGATCGCCAGCGCGTCGAAGTTGCGCCAGGTGTCCGGGTAGCCGATCTTCGGCGTGAAGGCGGCGAGCTTGGCCAGCGCGCGCTCCCGGGTGTCCGGGCTCATCCACGCCAAGGCCTCCAGGCGGACCCGGTAGGCGGCCACGAGGTTGTCGACCAGCTCGACCATCCGGGCCTTGGCCGCCGGCGGGAAGTGCGCGCCCACGTACAGCTCGCCGACGGCCTCGCCCAGTGCACCCTCGACCAGGCCGACCCCGCGCTTCCAGCGCTCGCGCAGCTGCGGGGCGCCGGTCAGCGTGGTGCCGTAGAAGTCGAAGTTGGCCGCCACCATCTCGTCGTCGAGCAGCCCGGCCGCCCGGCGCACGACCGACCAGGCCAGCCAGTCGCGCCACGCGTCCAGCGGGTGATCGGCCAGCAGGCCGGGCAGCGCCTCGCACGTAGCTAGGGCTGGCGCACGACGACCTCGGCGACGTGCTCAGCGGGCGCGCCGAGCGCCGCCAGCCACTCCCGCAGCCCGAAGCCGTCGACGAGGTCGCGGCACCTGCGCCAGCGGTCCTCCGGTTGTAGCTCTTGAAGCGCATCGCGGGCCGCGACGTTGTCCCAGTGCTCGCGCGGCGATCGCCGTCTCGAGGGTCATGATCCGGCTCGGCGGACGCGCGGCGGACTGGCCATCGGCGGACCAGCCCGCCAGCTCGAGCATCCGGCGACGTGCGCGACGTAGGCAGCTGCGGATCGCCTCGAACGACTCCTGTCGGTAGTAGGACTCGTCGGGCAGGCCGAGACCGGCCTGGGTCAGGTAGACGACGTACTGGTCGGAGGCCTGGGCGTCGGTGTAGACGTAGGGCGCCAGGAACCCGCCGGCCGCACCCTGCAGCTGCAGCCGTGCCATGACCGTCAGCAGTGTCGGCGAGGTCCGTGACCGGCGCGGAGCTCGGCGAGGTCCGCGCCGATCGGCTCGCGGCCACGCGCCTGCACGGCTGCCTCGTCCATGAACGAGGCGTAGAGGTCGCCGACCTTGGCTCCCACCGTGCCCGGCTCGGACTCGGCCGCGGCCGCCTCGATGATCGCGCGCACGTGCAGCTCGGAGGCATCGCGCAGGGCGTGGAACACCCCGTCGGCCGAGCGGTCGGCGGGGATCTCGTGCTCGGCCAGCCAACGGCCGTTCAGGTGGCCGTACAGGTCGTCCTGCGACCCGGATGGCGGAGTCGAGGTGCTGCTGGTCGATACCGGAGTGCATGGGAGGCTCCTTGCTCAGGGATGGGAGTCGGGGCGCGCGGGCTTTCAGGTGCGTGGACCGGGGCGCGGATCCGGCGCCGGGAACAGGCCCCCGAGTCTGCCACCCACGTCGATCTGCAACCGGCCCGACGCTGACCGGCCACCGCGCACCCCCGGGGGCAGGGGCTCAGACCGGCGGTGCCGACGGCGCCTGATCCCGGCGCTGGCCCGCCAGCCGGGCCAGGATCGGACCTGCGACCGCGAGCAGCAGCACATAGGTGGTGGCCAGGGCCCGACGTCGGCGATCCCGGCGATGCCCGAGGACACCGCCAACCCGGCGATGACGATCGAGAACTCACCGCGGGCGACCAGCACCGCCCCGGCGCGCAGCGCTGCCGCGGGAGCCGGCGCCGTCGCGACCGGCCGCGTACCAGCCGGTGGCCACCTTGGTCAGGGCGGTCAGCACCGCCAGGGCCAGCGCCGCGGGCAGCACTGCGGGGATGGTGCGCCGGATCCGTGCTCGAACCCGATGTAGAGGAAGAACGCCGCGGCGAACAGGTCGCGCAGCGGGGCCAGGACCCGCCGGGCGGCCTCCTCGGTCTGGCCCGACGATCGCCAGCCCGACCAGGAACGCCCCGACCGCTGAGGACACTCCCGAGCAGCTCGGCCAGGCCGGCCACCGCCAGCGTCAGTCCGAGCACGCGCAGCATGACCTGCTCGTCGGAGTCGTGGGACAGCGCCGGTCCAGCCCGGTCCCGACCCGCGGAGCGAGCACGAGCACGACGGTCACCGTGGTGACGGCGACCGCCATCCCCACGAACCCCGCGGCCAGACCCGCTCCGGCCAGCACCACGCCCAGCAGCGGCAGGTAGGCCGCCATGGCGATGTCCTCCAGCACCAGGATCGACAGCACCGACGGCGTCTCGCGATAGCCCAGCCGGCCGAGATCGGTCAGGGTGCGCGCCACGATGCCCGACGACGAGATCCAGGTGATCCCCGCCAGGGCCACCACACCCGCCGGTGGCAGCCCCAGCAGGATCCCGAACAGCACGCCCGGGCGTGGCGTTGAGCAGGACGTCGACCACCCCGCTGGGTCCGTGCTGCGCAACGCCGCGGTGAACTCGGCCGAGCTGAACTCCAGGCCGAGGGCGAGCAGCAGCAGCACGACCCCGATGCCGGCGGCGAACTCCAGGAACGGGGCAGCCGACGGGCGCCGGCAGCAGGCCGCCCTCCCCGACCGCCAGCCCGGCGAGCAGGAACAGCGGCACCGCCGAGAGCCCCACCCGCAGGGCAAGGGTGCCCGCTGCCCCGAGCAGGAGCAGCAGCACTCCGAGCTCCACGAGGAACATCGGGTCGGCCTTCACCGCGCGGCCCTAGCGCCTGGCGGGCTGGGACAGCACCTGGCGTGCCGCGGCGATCCCCTCGTCGGTCCCCATCACCACCAGCACGTCGCCGACGTGCAGCACCTCCGCGGGGGTGGGCGCGGCCACGACCTCCTGCCCGCGGACCAGCGCCACGATCGACGCCCCGGTCCACGTGCGCAGCCGCGTGTCGCCCAGGGCCCGTCCGACGAACGGAGATCCCGTCCCCACCGACAACTGCGCAGCGACCAGGCCGGGGACCTCGCGGGTGAGGTCGGCGAACCGCTCGGCGATGCGCGGTGCACCCAACAGCTCGGCGACCGTGTCTGCCTCGGCGGCGGTCAGGGTCATCACCTGCGTGCACGTGTCCGGGTCGACCCGGTCATAGACGACGACGTCGACCTGGCCGCCGCGTCGGGCGACCAGCCCGACCCGCGACCCCGACGCGGTCATGAACTCGTAGCGGATCCCGACCCCGGGCAGCAGCGTCTCACTGACATCCATACCCACCATCCTGACCGGTCCGGCGCGCCGAGTCAGCCCGAGCCCCGACCGAGTGCCCGGCTGGCGTCGCTCGCGCTCCGGGCGGTCGCCACTGGTCGTGCCGTTCGCACCGTTGGTCGGCCGGCCGGTGACCTCTGGTCGAGGCAGGCGCCCGCTGGCCGCACCCCTGCGCGCAGCGGTTCCCTGCCGGTGGCCAGGCACCCTACGTTCGCACCCACTCGCACAAGTGATCCACGCCACACCGATGGTCACCCGCACACCCGGGACAGCACGATCCAAGGAGGCAGACCGAGATGAGCAGCGATCTGCAGGGCCCCCCGACCCGGCCGACCGCCCACCGGCACCGGTGGCGGCGGCATCCCCGACCCCGAGGCGTACAACCGGCGCAGGATCAGCCCGCAGTTCATCGAGTTGCGAGCCCGCTACCGGGGCTTCGCCTTCCCGATGACCGCGGCGTTCCTCGTCTGGTACTTCGCGTTCGTGTTCGCGGCGGTGTTCGCCAACGGATGGATGTCCACCCCGGTCTGGGGCAACATCAACATCGGCATCATCTTCGGGCTCCTGCAGTTCGTGTCCACCGCACTGATCACCTTCCTCTACGTGCGGCACGCGAACAATCGCCTCGACCCGCTGGCCACCGAGATCCGCGAAGAGATGGAGGGCGTCCGATGAACGCCACCCTGGTCCGCGCCGCCAGCGACACGACCGTCGGCAACCCGCTGGTCAACATGGCCATCTTCATCGCGTTCGTCGCCGTGACGATGTTCGTGGTGATCCGGGCGTCGCGGACCAACCGGACCGCCACCGACTACTACACCGGCGGGCGCTCCTTCACCGGCGGCCAGAACGGCACCGCGATCGCCGGCGACTACCTGTCGGCAGCCAGCTTCCTGGGCATCACCGGGGCCATCGCGCTGACCGGCTTCGACGGCTTCCTCTACTCCGATCGGCTTCCTGGTCGCATGGCTGGTGGCCCTGCTGCTGGTCGCCGAACTGCTGCGCAACACCGGCAAGTTCACCATGGCCGACGTGCTGGCCTTCCGGATGCGCCAGCGCCCGGTGCGCATGGCGGCGGCACTGTCCACCCTCGCGGTGTCCTTCTTCTACCTGCTGGCCCAGATGGCCGGCGCCGGCGGGCTGGTCGAGCCTGCTCATGGGCATCACCGGCGGGGTCGGCCAGTCGGTCACGATCGCCGTCGTGGGCATCCTGATGATCGTCTACGTGCTCGTCGGTGGCATGAAGGGCACCACCTGGGTGCAGATCATCAAGGCCGTCCTGCTGATCGCGCGGCGCCGCGCTGATGACCTTCTGGGTGCTGAGCAAGTACGGGTTCAGCCTGTCGAACGTGATGGGCGCCGCGGCCGACAACAGCCCGCTCGGGCGACAAGCTGCTCGAGCCGGGCGCCAAGTACGGCACGAGCACGCTGACGCAAGATCGACTTCATCTCGCTGTCGCTGGCCCTGGTGCTCGGCACCGCCGGCCTGCCGCACGTGCTGATGCGCTTCTACACGGTGCCGACCTCCAAGGAGGCGCGCAAGTCGGTGGTCTGGGCGATCAGCCTGATCGGCGTGTTCTACCTGTTCAGCCTCGTGCTGGGCTTCGGTGCCGCCGCGCTCGTGGGTCCCGACACGATCGCCCACGGCACCCGGCGGCGTGAACTCCGCGGCACCGCTGCTGGCCTTCGAACTCGGCGGGACGCTGCTGCTCGGGATCATCTCGGCGGTCGCCTTCGCCACCATCCTCGCGGTGGTCGCCGGCCTGACCATCACGGCCAGCGCCTCGTTCGCGCACGACATCTACGCCAGCGTGATCAAGCGCGGCGACGTATCGGCCGACAAGGAGGTCCGGGTCGCCCGGATCGCCGCCGTGGTCATCGGCGTGGTGGCCATCCTCGGTGGCATCCTGGCCAACGACCAGAACATCGCGTTCCTGGTCGCGCTGGCCTTCGCAGTGGCCGCCTCGGCCAACCTGCCCGACGATCCTCTACTCGCTGTTCTGGAAGAACTTCACCACCCGGGGCGCGCTGTGGAGCATCTACGGCGGGCTGATCTCCTCGATCGTGCTGATCATCTTCTCGCCGGTCGTGTCCGGCAAGCCGATCGTCGAGGCCACCGGCAAGAGCCCCTCGATGCTGCAGGGCGTGGACTTCTCCTGGTTCCCGCTGGACAACCCGGGCCTCATCTCGATCCCGCTGGCGTTCTTCCTCGGCTGGTTGGGCTCGATGACCGACCCGGAGAAGGCCAACGCGGCCAAGTTCGCCGAGATGGAGGTCCGCTCCCTGACCGGCGCAGGCGCGGAGAAGTCCACCGCGGTGCACTAGGCCCTGGCCCTGCGCGCAGTCTCCGTGCGGGCATCGGGCGGCTCGAACCCCCCGGTGCCCGCACGGCCCCACTAGCATCGCCCCACGCACCATGACCTGAACCTGACCCGCTCACGCTGAACCGACCACCCAGCGTCGACCCCCGCAGGAGTGCCCATGTCGAACACCGAGGCCCTGTCCGAGCCTGGCCCACGAGAACCGTCACTTCCCGCCCTCGGCGCAGTTCGCCGCCCAGGCCAACGCCAAGCCCGGCATCCACGAGTCCGCCGACGCCGACCGGCTGGCGTTCTGGGCCCAGGAGGCCGCCCGGCTGGACTGGGACCCGGCCCTGGGACGAGGTCCTGGACTGGTCCGACGCGCCGTTCGCCAAGTGGTTCGTCGGCGGCCAGCTCAACGTGGCCGTCAACTGCGTGGACCGGCACGTGGCCGCCGGGATCGGCGACCGCACGGCGATCATCTTCGAGGCCGAGGACGGCAGCAGCGAGCACATCACCTACGCCGACCTGCTCGGCCGGGTGTCCCAGGCGGCCAACGCGCTGACCGAGCTGGGCGTCGCGGCCGGTGACCGGGTCGCGATCTACATGTCGATGACCCCGCAGGCCGTCGTCGCGATGCTGGCCTGCGCCCGGCTCGGCGCGGTGCACTCGGTGGTGTTCGGCGGATTCGCGGCCGAGGCGCTGCGCTCGCGCATCGACGACGCGGGCGCGAAGCTCGTGATCACCGCCGACGGGCAGTACCGGCGCGGGGCGGCCATGCCGCTCAAGCCGGCCGTCGACGAGGCCGTCGGAGCACTGCCCGAGCGTCGAGCACGTGCTCGTGGTGAAGCGCACCGGCGACGACGTGGACTGGGCCGAGGGCCGCGACCTCTGGTGGCACGACGTCGTCGATGCGCCAGCCGACCGAGCACACCCCGGCCAGCTTCGACGCCGAGCAGCCGCTGTTCATCCTCTACACCTCGGGCACCACCGGCAAGCCCAAGGGCATCCTGCACACCTCCGGCGGCTACCTGACCCAGGCCGCCTCGACGCACTTCAACGTGTTCGACCTCAAGCCCGAGACCGACGTGTACTGGTGCACCGCCGACATCGGCTGGGTCACCGGGCACACCTACATCGTGTACGGACCGCTGGCCAACGGCGCCACCCAGGTGATCTACGAGGGCACCCCGGACACCCCGCACCGGGGCCGGTTCTGGGAGATCATCGCAAAGTACGGCGTGACCATCCTCTACACCGCGCCGACGGCGATCCGCACGTTCATGAAGTGGGGCGACGACCTGCCCGACGCCCACGACCTGTCCTCGCTGCGGCTGCTCGGCTCGGTCGGTGAGCCGATCAACCCCGAGGCGTGGATGTGGTACCGCGAGGTCATCGGCGGCGGCCGCTGCCCGATCGTCGACACCTGGTGGCAGACCGAGACCGGGCGCGATGATGATCAGCCCGCTGCCCGGGGTCACCGACGTGCAAGCCGGGCTCGGCGATGCGCCCGCTGCCCGGCATCTCGGCGACGGTCGTCGACGACGAGGGCCACCCGGTGGCGCCCGGCGGCGGCGGCTACCTGGTCCTCGACCAGCCGTGGCCGTCGATGCTGCGCGGCATCTGGGGTGACGACCAGCGCTACATCGACACCTACTGGTCGCGCTGGGCAGGGCTACTACTTCGCCGGCGACGGCGCCAAGCTCGACGAGGACGGCGCGATCTGGCTGCTGGGCCGCGTCGACGACGTGATGAACGTCTCCGGGCACCGGATCTCCACCACCGAGGTCGAGTCGGCGCTGGTCGTCCCACGAGGTGGTGGCCGAGGCCGCGGTGGTCGGGGCGGCCGACGACACGACCGGCCAGGGCATCGTGCGCGTTCGTGATCCTGCGCGGGGGCGTGGAGAACGCCCCGGAGCTCGTCGGGGCGCTGCGCAACCATGTGGCCCACGAGATCGGCCCGATCGCCAAGCCGCGTCAGGTCCTGATCGTCTCCGAGCTGCCCAAGACCCGCTCGGGCAAGATCATGCGCCGGCTGCTGCGCGACCTGGCCGAGCACCGTGACCTCGGCGACGTCACCACGTTGGCCGACCCGACGATCATGGCCCAGATCCAGGCGGGGCTGGCCGAGCCGCCGAAGCCCTGATCGCCGGATTCGTCACGGTCGGCCGGTAGCGTGCGCGCGTGGGCAACTGGGTGGTCGCCGTGCTGGCGATCACGGGCGCGATCATCCTCGGCCTGCTCATCGCCACGGTGGTGCGCGGCCGGGCCCGGCTCGGCTCGGAGGGCGACATGGCCACCTACCGCACCCTGCACGTGGCCAGCCTCGCAGCACCGTCGCTGCGCGGCGGCCTCACGATCAAGCACGCGCCACGCTCGGCCAAGCACCTGCGCCGACTGCTCGGCGTCCCGGCGCTGGCCATCACGGACCTGTCGGAGGTGCTGGCCTGGGACGGGGCCGGCGAGCGCCCGGCGATGTGGCCCTGGCCCACGCCCGCACGGCGATGACCACGGGCGCGGCAGTGGCCCTGAGCAGCGCACAGGCACGTGAGGTCTCCGAGCTGTTCCGCTCCGGGGTGGCCGCCCCGCTGACCAGCGAGGAGCACCGTGATCGGCGCTCTGGTCGCCTACTCCCCCGATCCGGCCGGACCCGCGATGGTGCGCGCCGTCGAGGAGGTCGCGGCCTTCGCCTCCGGCCAGCTCGACCTGGCCGGCCTGGACCGCGCCCGGGCACGCTCGGCCCAGGCCGAGGTCCAGGTCCTGCGCGCCCAGATCTCGCCGCACTTCGTCTACAACTCGCTGACCGCGATCGCGTCCTTCGTGCGCACCGACCCCGACCGCGCGCGCGAACTGCTGCTCGACTTCGCCGACTACACCCGCTACAGCTTCCGTGCCCATGGGCGCTTCACCACGCTGGCCGAGGAGCTCAAGTCGATCGAGCAGTACCTGCTCCTCGAGCAGGCCCGGTTCGGCGACCGGCTGCAGGTGGTGCTGCGGGTCGATCCCGAGGTGCTCGGCGTCCGGGTGCCGTTCCTGTGCGTGCAGCCGCTGGTGGAGAACGCGGTGCGGCACGGCTTCGAGAACCGCGACGCCCCGGGCACGATCACCATCACCGCCCTGGACCGGGGTGCGGATGCGTGGATCAGCGTCGAGGACGACGGCGCCGGGCATCGAACCCGCCCTGGTGCGCCGCACCCTGTCCGGGGATCCCGGTGACCACCTGGGACTGGCCAACGTCGACGAGCGGCTGCGCACCGCGTTCGGTGAGGATCGCGGCCTCGTGGTCGAGACCGCCCCGATGGCGGGCACGAAGGTGAGCATGCGCGTACCGAAGTTCGCCGAGGCGGCCGACGATGACGCCTGAGTCCGAGGGGGTCGCCGCGGGAGTCGGGCCGCCCGCTGGGGCTGGGTCTGGTGCTGACTCGGGCGGTCGCGCGGGCCTGCGGGTCCTGGCCGTGGACGACGAGCCGCCGGCCCTGGGCGAGCTGACGTACCTGCTCGAGCAGGCCGACGGGGTCGGCGCAGTCACCCCGGTGGGCAGCGCCGCCGAGGCACTGGCCGCCCTGCAGGCCGACGAGTTCGATGCGGTGTTCCTCGACATCCGGATGCCCGGCATCGACGGGCTGGCCCTGGCCGGGATCCTGGCCCGGTTCGCCACCGCGCCGGCCGTGGTGTTCGTCACGGCCTACGACAACCACGCAGTGGACGCCTTCGACGTGGCCGCGGTGGACTACCTGCTCAAGCCCATCCGGGCCGAACGCCTGGCCCTGGCCGTGGACCGGGTGCGCGTGCGCCTGGACACGCAGGCAGGCCCCAGTGGACAGCCGGGCCCTGAACCGCACGGTGCCGGGGCGCCCGGCGACGACGCGGGCGCCGGCTCCGCCAGCGCCGACGAGACCATCGCAGTCGAGCTCGGCGGCGTGACCCGCTACCTCAAACGCTCCGAGGTGGTCTACGTCGAGGCCCAGCGCGACTACGTGCGGTTGCGCACCCGCTCCAGCGGACACCTGGTCCGCGTCCCACTGGCCACCCTCGAGCAGCGCTGGGCCAGCGCCGGGTTCCTGCGCGTGCACCGGCGCTACCTGGTCAACGGCGCCTACGTGCAGGAGCTGCGCGGCAGCCGGCGGGCGGGTCTCGGTGGAGCTCGGCGGCGGGCAGTCGGTGCCGGTCAGCCGCCGGTTCACCCCGGCCGTGCGCTCGGCCCTGGTGGCCCGCCATCGCATCGACCGCGACCCAGCACCGGCCCCCGGCGACCCGGGCGGGGACCTGCCATGACCAGCGGGCAGCGACCCCGCCGCGAGGTGATCAGCGCACCGCGGCGCACCGTCCGCCGGCGCAGCCCGCGCTCCGCAGCGCAGGACATCGACCAGCAGACGCGGGTCGGCGCGGTCTACCTGCAGGCCCTGATCCGCAGCCAGCTGCGCCTGGGCTTGGCCACCGTGGCGGTGGTCGTGGTCCCGCTGGCCGCCCTACCCCTGATCTTCGCCCTGGCGCCCGGCGTGCGCGGGCTGCAGGTCGGGCCCCTGCCGCTGTGGTGGCTGCTGCTGGGGGTGCTCGTATACCCGGCGATCCTCGCTCGTGGGCTGGCGGTACGTCCGCGCCGCCGAGCGCACCGAGGAGCAGTTCACCGAACTGGTGGAGGGTCGATGAGCAACGCGGCGATCATCCTCGGGATCACCGGCACCGTCGTGGCCACCATCACGCTGTCGGCGCTGAGCTCGCGGCTGGCCCGCACGACCGGTGACTTCTACGTTGCCTCCCGTTCGGTGCCGGCGTGGTGGAACGCCTCGGCGATCTCAGGGGAGTACCTGTCAGCGGCCTCGTTCCTGGGCGTCGCAGGGTTGATCCTGGCCGGCGGCGCGGACGCGGTGTGGTTCCCGGTCGGCTACGCAGTGGGCTACGTGCTCCTGCTGGCCCTGGTCGCGGCCCCGCTGCGCCGCTCCGGTGCCTACACGCTGCCGGACTTCTGCGAGGCCCGCCTGCACTCGCGGACGGTGCGGCTGGCCGCAAGCCTCCTGGTCGTCGTCATCGGCTGGCTCTACGTCGTGCCCCAGCTCCAGGGCGCCGGCCTCGCACTGCAGACCGTGCTGGGCACGCCGGTGTGGTTGGGCGGGGTGCTGGTCGCCGTGGTCGTGCTGGTGGTGATCGTCGGCGGCGGGATGCGCAGCGTGACCATGGTGCAGGGGTTCCAGTACTGGCTCAAGCTCGTCGCGGTCCTGCTCCCGGTGCTGTTCGTGCTCGCGGCCTGGCGACTGGACGGGGCCCCCAGCGCCCTGGTCGACCAGACCCCCACCGTCCGCTCCGACACGACAGTCACGGCGTGGACCCCGGTCCGGGTCACGGTGATCGAGCCGATCGTGGTGGTGGCCGACGGCGCGATCGACGGCGCTCCCGTGGCCGGCGAGGTGGACCTGCCGGCCGGGGAGCACCAGATCGGGGCCGGGACCACGCTGACCCTGCCCGCGGGCGCGACGGTTCCGCATGTCGTCGGCACCGCGGCCAGCACCGGGACCGACTGGGGCCAACCCCTGCGGGGCGCTCAGTCACACCCGATGTACCGCACCTACGCACTGATGATCGCGCTGTTCCTGGGCACGATGGGCCTGCCGCACGTACTGGTGCGCTTCTACACCAACCCCGACGGCCGCCAGGCGCGCCGGACCGCCCTGATCGTGATCGGTCTGGTCGGGCTGTTCTACCTGGCCCCACCGGCGCTGGGGATGCTCGGGCGGCTCTACACCCCGCAGCTGCTGATGACGGGCAACACCGATGCCGTCGTCCTGCTGCTGCCCGGCGCGATGATCAGCGGAGGGGTGGGCCAGCTGCTCACCGCCGTGGTCTGTGCCGGCGCGGCAGCCGCCTTCCTGGCCACGGCGACCGGGCTCACCGTGACCGTCGCGGGCGTGCTCAGCCAGGACGTGGTCAGCCGCGTGGTCCCCGACCCGATCCGATCGTTCCGGGTGGCTGCGGTCCTGGCCGTGCTGGCCCCGCTGGGCCTGAGCCTGCTGGCCGAGGCGCTTCCCCTGGCCCAGGCAGTCGCCCTGGCGTTCACCGTGGCGGCCTGCACGTTCTGCCCGCTGCTGCTGCTGGGAATCTGGTGGCCGCGGTTGACCGACGCCGGCGCGGCCACCGGGCTGGCCGTCGGTGGCGCGCTGGCCGTCGGGGCGATCACCGCAGCCACGACGCTGGATCTCACCGGCTGGCCCGACGCCCTGCTGGCCCAGCCCGCGGCGTGGGCGATGCCGCTCGCGCTGCTCACGATGGTCGTGGTGTCGCGGGCCACGGCGGACCGGCTGCACCCGGGCGTGGCCCGGATCATGATCCGACTGCACACACCGGAGGCAGCCCGGTTGCAACCCGCCTGGACCGCGAGGGGAGACCGATGAGGCATGGTCGATCGCAGGGGTCGCCGGCGCCGATCGCGCCAGCCCCCGGACCTGCCGGCGGCCCGGGGGCACCCGACGACGACCCGCTCCGTGGCCCGGCACTGGGCGGCCCGACGCACTCGGCCCTCGTCGACCTGGCCACCGGGTTGGGCGACTCGGCAGGGGGCGGCGCGCTCCTGTCCGCAGCCGCGGATGCGCGCAGCCGCGCCCTGGTGGAGGGGTTCGTCCACGAGAACGGGCCGGCACCTGCCCGGTTCACATGGGTCGCCCTGGGCTCGCACGCCCGTGGCGAGCTGCACTGCGCCAGCGACCAGGACCACGCCCTGATCTGGGCCGACGACCGGGCGGCGACGAGCAGCTACGCCCTCGACCTGGCCGGCACGGTCATCGAGGGCCTCGCGAGGTTCGGGATGCGCCGGTGCGACGGGGGGTACATGGCCGACCGCTGGACCCTGGGCCTGGCTGACTGGCTCGCCCAGACCCGCGCACGGATCGAGGCGCCCACGCCACAAGCCGTCCTGGACCTCGACGTGTTCCTCGACCTGCGGCCGTTGGCCGGGGACCTCGACACCTCATCAGTGACCCAGAGCCTGCTGACCGGCGCGGACTCGGCCCGCCTCATGCACGGGCTGGCCACCTCAGCGGTCTCGTTCGAGACGCCACGGCTCGCATTCGGCCGACTCCCCCGCGGGAGCGTGGACCTCAAGCGCAACGGCCTGGCTGCCCTGGTCCTGCTCGCTCGGCTGTACGGGCTGCAGGCCCGCTCGGGCGCGGTGGGCACCCTCGACCGGCTCGCCGCCGCAGCCGCCGCCGGGTTGCTGTCCACCGAGCTGGTGGACCGCCTGCGGACAGCCTTCGGCGTGCTGGCCGACCTCCGGCTGGCCGCCCAGGTCCACCAGGTCGCCCGCGGGCTGCCCCTGACCGACCGCGTCGACCCTGACGACCTCAGCGACGAGCAGCGCACCGCGCTGCGTGAGGCGTTCCGGGCGATCCGCAGCACCCAGTCGGTCACTGCCGTGACGTTCCGCACCGGGCTATGAACGGCGGCGGCCCAACCCCACGAGGAGGATCCCTGTGACGAGATGGCGCGTCCTGGCCCTGGTCGCGATCGCGACGCTGGTGCCGGCCCTGACCGTGGCGGTCGTCCTCGCCGACCTGCCTGCGGACTCCCGCAGGGAGCTGGTCGATGCGCTGGGCACCGAGTGGGTGGTGCTCGGCCTGGGCCTGGTGCTGCTCGTGGCGGGCATCGGGTGGATCGCCTGGAGCACCTGGCGCTCGGAGCAGCACCACGACGCCCGGGCGGCCGACGACATCACCATCATCGCGACGATCAACCCCGCCCACCGCCTGGCCGGGGCCACCGCCGTCGAGCGGGCGGTCAACGTGCTGGCCGAACGCCACGCGCGGGCCGAGGAGCGGCTGAGCTCGGAGCTGGACCGGGCGCACGCGGAGCTCACCCGCGAGCGCGATGTGCTGTTCGCCCTGCTGCGCGGCCTGGACGTGCCCGTGGGGGTCGTCGACGACAACGGCCTGATCCTGCTGGTCAACCCGGCGGCACGCCAGATGCTGGTCTCGCGCACACCGATCGCTGCGGGCCGCAGCATCTTCGGGGTGTTCGACGCCGAGGACCTGACTCCCCTGCTCACCCGCGCGATGGCCGGCGAGCGCCAGTCCGCGGTGGTCGCCGGGACCGCGATCCGCCTCGTGCGCATCACCGGGCCCGACGAGCCCGCGCTCGTGCTGATCATCGGTGAGCCCGGCGAGCCCGGCGAGGGCCCCGAGGTGGGCCTGTCGGTGGACCTGGCCCGGCCGAGCGGGCCGGTGGCCACACGCGAGGAATGGCTGGCCACCCCGCTGGACCAGATCGTGTTCACCGTGCTGGACTGCGAGACGACCGGCCTGCACAGTGACGCCGGTGACCGGCTGCTGAGCCTGGGCGCGGTCCGGGTGAGCGGCCGGGACGTGCGCGCGGACGACACCTTCGATGCGCTGGTCAACCCGGGCCGGCACATCCCCGACGCGTCCACGGAGTTCCACGGCATCAGCGACGACCTCGTGGCTGATGCCCCGGACGCCGCGAGCGTGGTCGCCGAGTTCGCGCGGTACGCGTTGGACTCGGTGCTCGTGGGCCACCACCTGTCCTTCGACCTCGGGTTCCTGGCACCCCCCGCAGCCCGGGCCGGCGTCCACTTGGAGCCTCTGACCCTGGACACGATGCTGCTCTCGGCGGTCCTGGACCCCGATCCCGAGGCCCGGCACGGCCTGGACGGGGTCTGCACCCGGTTCGGCGTCGAGGTGATCGGCCGACACACCGCCCTCGGCGACGCCCTGGCCACCGGCGAGGTGCTGACCCGCATGATCCCCCTGCTGGCCGAGCGCGGCATCGTCACGCTCGGCGATGCACGCCGGGCCAGCGCAGCCACGGACCTCGCCGGCCGGATCGGCGCCACCTGACCCACCCCACTTCGTTGCTGTGTACGGAACCGACAATCAGTTGGTCGATTCCGTACACACCAACGGCCGCGGACCGGGCACACGACGCGCGTCGGCCCGTCCGCGGCACCTACGCGTCGGTGCCATGGACACCAGACGGTCGCGTCGCGTGCTGACCAGTGCATTCGCAGGCTCGATGGCACTGCTGCTCAGTGCCCCGGTCACGCTCGCCGCCGCGGCGCAGGTCACCGAGGACGACCCAGCCGGCTCCGTGCGCGTGATGGGCCGCAACCTGTACCTCGGCGCCGATGTCGGGGTCGCCCTCGAACTGCTGCCCGACATGCCCGCGGCCGCACAGTTCATGTGGGACCAGGTGGCGACCACAGATTTCGACACCCGGGTGAAGCTCCTGGCCCAGGAGGCCGCCGACGCGAAGCCTGATGTGATCGGCCTGCAGGAGGCCACGATCTGGTCCTGCCGGCCGGAGCCGTGGAAGGCCGCGGTCCCGGTGTTCGACTTCACCACGCAGTTCCTGGCCGCGACCGCAGCAGCCGGGGTGACCTACGAGGTCGCCCGGGCCGGCGAGGACCGCGCGGAGAACCCGGGGTACGCGATCCCGCCGATCCCGATGCTGACCACGGTGAACGATCCGGAGACCTTCGGCCCCCTGTTCGGCACCGACTCGGCCGACTGCGGCTTCGTCATCGGTGATGCGCTGCTCGTCCGCGCGGACCTCGCCGGCGATGTGCAGGCGGCGGGAACCAGCGAGTACACCGACCGCTACGCCGTCGTGCCCGTCGTGTTCCAGATCGACCGCGGCTACGCGTGGGCCGACCTGGCGCTGGCGGGCACCACCGTCCGGGTGGTGACCACGCACTTGGAGTCGCTGTGGGCCGCCGACGGGGAGGTCACCTCCGCCCAGCAGGCCCGCCAACTGGTCACGGACCTGGCGGACACCACGGTTCCGACCATCGTGATCGGCGACTTCAACTCCGACCCGCGCGACCCGCGCCCGGTGGGCAGCCCCAACCCCGGCGGCCAGCCCGAGGCCGGGGCGGTCTGCGCAGCCCAGCCCGATCCGGTGACCCCCCAGACGGCCGACCAGGCGTGCAGCGCCTACTGGACGATGATCGGGGCCGGCTTCGCCGATGCGGGGCCCGATGCGCTGGACCCGGAGAACTGGACCTGGGGCACCGAGGGTGACCTTGCGGGCCCGAACCCGACGCGGCTCGAGGTGGCGCTCGCCGAGGGTAACGACGCGGGCTTCACCGACCGGGTGGACTACGTGTTCCTGCGCAACGGCGCGCAGGCCGTGGGTGCAGACGTGTTCGGCAACCGTTGGCCCGAGGGGGCGCAGACCTGGCCGTGCGAGGACCCGAGCCAGGTCTCCACCACCGAGCAGTCCTCCGCGATCCTGGCCAACGCCGGGCTCGGCGAGCCGATCACCGGTCGAGGGGTCTGCCTGCCCACCGACCACGCCGGGCTGCTGGCCGTGGTCGACGTCTCCGCCGGGCCCGCGGGCGTCGTCGCCCAGGAGGCCCCGGACACGCACTCCTCGCTGCGGATCGGACTTCTCGGGTGGCTGGTGATCATCCTCGGGGTCCTGCTGCTGGTCGGGGTCCTGCTGATCTGGGGGATCTGGCGGTTGGCCACCCGCGGGCGCCGCCGGCGCCGCAGGGAGGAGCAGGCCGAGACGGAGTCGTTCCTGACCCGCTGATCCGGGCGGCCATGGACCGCGCGACGCGCGTCGAGGCTGCTGTGAGCGGCGCCGATCACAGCCGTGTTCGGGATCGGTAAGCCCGTCCACAGGACCCCCGCAACGGTTCCCAGACCCCCAGCGGGGTGCCAGAGTCCGGCATGACCATGTTGCTGGATCCGCCGACCGCACAGTGGACCACGCCGGGCAACGCCGGCCGAGGCCCCGTCCGCGCCACGCGCGCGCGCCGGCCGCGACCTGTCCGGCTGCCGCCTGGCGCGACCCTGCCGTCTGGGCGGGCGCCGATCGCGTCGTCACGATCGGGCTGTGGGCGCTGACCGGCGGCCTGGTCGGCCTGATCGCCGGCGGCGTGGACACCATGCTCGGGCTCAGCCGGCTGGCCGGGATCGTCGCAGCCCTCGGGGCCCTGTTCGGTCTGGTGCTCACCGCCCGACCGGCCTGGCTGGAACGCACCGCCGGCCTGGACCGGATGGTCGGATGGCATCGCTGGCCGGGATGGCTGCGGCCTTCGGCATGGCCGTGCACGTCGCGGCTTCGCTGATCGCCGCCGGCGGGGGCCCGGGCGGGGCCTGGACCGGGCTGGTCGACCTGCTGGGCACCGACTGGTACGTCGCCGCGCTCGTCGCCGCCCTGCTGTTCGCAGTCGTGAGCCTCACGTCCTGGCGACGGATCCGGGCGCACCTGTCCTACGAGACGTGGCACATGGTGCACCTGGCCGGCTACCTGGCCGTCGCGCTGGCCTTCCCGCACGCCTTGTTCCATCGGGTCCACGATCGCGGCCAGCAGCGTTCGCGCGCTGGTGGTGGATCGGGCTCTACGTCGCGGTCGCCGCGATCATCCTGGCCAGCCGCCTCGGCGGGATCGTGCGGTCCGATCGTCGCACCGCGGACGACGTCGCCCGGATCGTCCCGGAGGCGCCGGGGGTCGCCTCGCTGGTGATCAGCGGCCGGGGCGTCGACCAGTTGCACGCCCGCGCGGGCCAGTTCGTGTGCCTGCGGATCCTGACCGCGGACCTGTGGTGGCAGGCACACCCCTACTCCCTGTCCGCCGCGCCCCAGCCCGGCATGCTGCGGCTGACGGTCAAGGCCCTGGGCGACGCCTCGACCCGCACCCTGTCCGTGTGGCCCGGCACGCGGGTGCTGCTCGAGGGCCCATACGGTGCCATGTCCATCGACCGCGCCGATGGGCGGCGGGTGCTCCTGGTCGGTGCCGGCGTGGGACTGGCCCCGATGCGGGCCCTGCTCGAGGACTGCCCGCCGACTGCGGCGCCGTTGGTCCTGGCCCGGGCGCACAGCCAGGGCCGACCTCCCACTGGCCGCGTGAACTGACGTCGATGGCCGACGACGCGGTGGCGCGATGCTTGCCGGTGCTCGGTGCCCGGTCGGGATACCTCGGGCGGCAACCCGTTCACCGCGCCGGCGCTGGTCGCCAACGTCCCCGATGTGCGCACCCGAGCGGTGTTCGTCTGCGGCCCGCAGGCGCTGCAGGACCGGGTGTGCCGGGAGTTCGAGCGCGCCGGCGTGCCCCGGGCGCAGATCCACTCCGAACGATTCGCCTGGTAGGGAGACCGACGATGAACGAGTCTGCTCCGGCGTGCGGCGCCAGGCCTGGCCCTGGCCGGTGTGGCGCTGAGCACCGTCTGGCTGTTCGACCCCGGTCTGCAGGCCACCCGGGCGGCCGATCTGGCCTCGGCGCAGGCCGGAGACCCGGCGCCGACGGTACGGCGCCGCCCGCAGCAGACTCCGCCCCGCGACGCCCGAAGTCCCCACCACGGACTCGACCACCCGCCGGAGACACCTGCCGGAGACGACCGCGCCCGACGCACCGCGAGCAGTGACTGCAGCGACCCGACGATGGTGACCGGCGATCCTGCCATGACCCGGTGGGGTCCGGTGCAGGTGCAGATGGGGTTCGCCCCGGATGGCACGGTGTGCGGCGTCGAGGCAGTGGTCTACCCGGACGGGGACCATCACTCGGCGGAGCTGAACAGCAGGGCAGTCCCCTACCTCGACGCGCAGGCCGCCCAGTTGGGTGTCGCGTTCGACACGATCTCCGGAGCCACCTACACCTCCGAGGCGTACCGGGAGTCGATGCAGTCGATCCTGGACCAGCAATGATCCGCTGGTCGTGGCCGACGATGGGGTCGATGGCCTCGCTCGCGGTGCCCGGGATGGCGACACCCGCGGCACGTACCCGGCTGAGTCCGGCGGTGCGCGTCGCGCAGGCCTGGCTCGACAACGTCGAGGTGGCGCTGTCCCCCTACCGGCCCGGCAGCGACCTGTGCCGCTGGCGTGACGGGGTGCGCGCCGCTGGCGGAGCTCTCCCCCCTGTTGGGCGAGGTCGTCGAGCGCCTGTGCCGACCTGCAGGTGCGCACCGGCGGTGGCTTCCGTCCGGTCGATCCCTCGGGACAGTACGACCCGAGTGGATACGTCAAGGGCTGGGCAGTCGCAGCGCGCCCTGGAGGTCCTCATCGAGGCCGGCGTCACCGACGCCAGCCTGGGCGTGGGAGGCGACCTCGCGATGCACGGAACCTCCGACGGTGGGCGGCCGTGGCGGGTTGCGATCGGTGATCCCAGGGACGGCCGGCGGATCGCTGGCCGTGCTCGACCAGGGCCCCGGTGGGCGTCCATTCGCGGTCGCCACCTCGGGTGCCGCCCAGCGCGGGGACCACATCTGGCGAGCGGGCCCGAGGTCGACCCTGGGGGACTCGCCCGTGGAACCGCCCGACAGGCCACCGTCGGCTGGACTGCCGACCGGTGCGGAGCTGGCCTCGGTGACGGTCGTCGGGCCCGACCTCGGGCAGGTCGACGCCTTCGCCACCGCGATCTGGGCACGGGCCCTGCGCCGAACCCCTGGCCGCACGCGTGGTCGTGGCTGGACCGGTACGGGCTGCGAGGCGTTGGCGCATCACCACCGCCGATCAGGTGCACCTGACTGACCGGATGCGGTCGCCTCCTGCATACCCCCGCAGCCCCGGCCGGCCCCGACCCGGACGGGTCCCGGCCAGCGCCTGACCTGCGTTGGCGCTCGCGTGCGCCCCGCCGATCCCGAGCGCGGCCATGTCCCACGCGAGAGGATGCCCCCATGCTGGCCCGTGACCTCGCAATCCTCGCCCCCGTGCTGCGACCGGCAGGAGCCTGCGATCGCAGCCCTGCACCTGCTGACCACCTTCGGTCTGCCTGGGGTGGTGATCCACGACGGCCGCACCTACACCGTGGTGCCGGCCTCGCAGGTCCTGCGCGTCGTCCTGCCGCAGTACGTCCTCGATGACCCCTCCCTGGGGCGGGTCTGGGACGAGGCATCGGCGGACACCGTGGCCGATCGGCTGGCCGGCCTGCACATCAGCGACCTGCTCGATGCCGTCGTGGCTGACGACGACTGGCCGGAACCCGCGGTCAGGGCGACGCCACGGTCGTGGAGATCGTCGCGACGATGGCCTCGGCACACGCCCCGCTGGTGGCCGTCGTCGAGAACGGCCAGTACGCCGGGATCGTCAGCGTCCTGGCGCTCGTGGCGCACCTGGTCCGATGAGCGCGCTGGCCTGGTTCACCATCGCCATCTTCGTCGGCGTCTACGTCCTGATCGCCACCGAACGGGTGCATCGGGTCGCTGCGGCCCTGGGCGGCGCCGCGGTGGTGCTCGTCCTGGGGATCGTGGACTCCGAGCAGGCCTTCTACTCCCAGGAGACCGGGATCGACTGGAACGTCATCTTCCTGCTGCTGGGCATGATGCTCGTGGTCGGCGTGCTCCGGCGGACCGGCGTGTTCGAGTACGTGGCGATCCGGTCGGCGAAGCTCGCCGGCGGGAAGCCCTACGGAGTCCTGGTCATGCTGGTGCTGGTCACCGCCGTCGCCTCAGCGCTGCTGGACAACGTCACCACGGTGCTGCTGGTGGCGCCGGTCACCCTGCTGGTCTGCGACCGGCTCGGCCTGGCCCCGGTGCCCGTTCCTGATCGCCGAGGCGCTGGCCTCCAACATCGGCGGCGCGGCGACCCTGGTCGGCGACCCGCCCAACATCATCATCGCCAGCCGGGCCGGCCTGACGTTCAACGACTTCCTGGTCCACATGCTGCCGGTCGTGGTGATCGTCCTGGCGGTCTTCGTCGTGATGGCCCGCTGGCTGTTCCGCAGCGCCCTGCACGGTGACCCCGCCCGCGCCGCGGCGCTGCTGGCCCTCGACGAACGTGAGGCGATCAAGGACCGGCGTCTGCTCGTGCGCAGCGGGGTGGTCCTGGCCGGGATCCTCGATCGGGCTTCCTGCTCCAGCAGCAGACCGGCGTGTCGCCCTTCGGTGGTGGCGCTCGCTCGGCGCCGGCGTGCTGCTGGCGATCTCGCCGCTGCAGGCCGGCGAGCTGATCGATGACGTCGAGTGGGAGACCCTGCTGTTCTTCATGGGGCTGTTCATCCTGGTCGGTGCGCTGGTGCACGTGGGTGCACTCGACCAGTTGGCCCGCGGCCCTGGCCGAGGCGACCGGCGGCGAACCGCGACCCACCATGCTGGTCATGCTGCTCGGCTCGGGCGTGATCTCCGCCGTCGTGGACAACATCCCGTACGTGACGGCGATGAGCCCCGTCGTCGAGTCGCTGATCAACTCGAACCCGGTGCTCGGCCAGGACGGCGGGCTCTGGTGGGCCCTGGCCCTCGGCGCGGACCTCGGCGGCAACGCGACCATCGTCGGGGCCAGCGCCAACGTGGTGATCGCCGGGATCGCCGCACGCAACGGCCACCACATCTCGTTCGCCACGTGGCTGCGCTACGGCGTACCCACGGCGGTGATGTCCCTGGCCGTCTGCGTGCCCTACGTGCTGCTGCGCTACACCTGAATCCTCGGGCGTCGCCCCGCTCGGGCGCCCGGCCGCGGGCATGGCACCATCACCGACATGTCCGATGCTGCGCGGGCGGTGCGCGCCCTGCTCGAGCCCGTCGCGGACGCTGGCCGCGCTCCGGACATGGCCGCCTACATGAAGCAGGTGGCACCGTTCCTTGGCGTGCCGGCACCGCAGCGGCGGGCCGCCACCCGCGCGTGGGTCCGCGCCCTGGACCCGGGTCCGGCCAGCCGGGATCTGCTCACCGCGGCGCACGACCTCGTCACCGCACCCGAGCGCGAGTTCGCCTATGTGGCCACCGATCTCGTCGCCCACCACGCGCGCAGCCTGCCCGAGGCGAGCCTGCCCGACCTGCGCGACCTGGCCCTCGAGCGGCCGTGGTGGGACACCATCGATGCCTGGTCGGCCGTGATCGGGAAGGTCGGCCTGCAGCATCGCTCCTGGGATCAGCAGGTGGCCGAATGGGCCCGCGACGACCGGCTGTGGGTCCGACGGATCGCGCTGGTGTTCCAGGTCGGCCGCAAGGATCAGGTGGACCTCGAGCTGCTGTTCGCGGTGTGCGAAGCGAACAGCAGCGACCCCGACTTCTTCATGCGCAAGGGCATCGGCTGGGGCTTGCGCGACGCGGCCCGCACCCACCCCGAGGCGATCCGGGCGTTCGTCGCGACCCACAAGGATCGACTGGCGCCACTGTCGGTCCGGGAGGCCACGAAGCACCTGTGAGCACCCGCCCGGCCAGCGACCTCGCACCCCCGCGCTGGTGCCCGACGCGCAGCGTGACTACGGTGGCCACATGGCCATCCACAACAAGGAACTGCTCGAGCTCGAAACCCTTCTCGTCGCGCCCGTGTACGCGCGACCCGGTGCGCTGGCCGCAATCTCCAAGGTCGACCTGCCACCCGTGGGTCTGGACCCCCGGGTGGCCTACCGGCTCCTGCATGACGAGCTGATGCTCGACGGCAACGCCCGGCAGAACCTGGCGACGTTCGTGACCACGTTCATGGACGAGGAGGCCGACCGCCTCTTCGCCGAGACGTTGGACAAGAACATGATCGACAAGGACGAGTACCCGCAGACCGCGGCGATCGAGGGCCGCTGCGTGCGAATCCTGTCGAACCTGTGGAACTCCCCCGACCACGAGCAGGCCACCGGGACGTCGACCACCGGATCCAGCGAGGCGGTCATGCTCGGCGGCCTGGCGCTGAAGTGGCGCTGGCGCCAGCGCCGCGAGGCCGCGGGGCTGGCCACGGACAGGCCGAACCTGGTGATGGGCATCAACGTCCAGGTCGTCTGGGAGAAGTTCTGCCGCTACTGGGACGTCGAGGCGCGCTACGCCCCGATCGAGGAGGGCCGGCTCCAGCTCAACGCCGAGGAGGCACTGAAGCTCGTCGACGAGAACACCATCGGCGTCGTGGCCATCCTCGGCTCGACGTTCGACGGGTCCTACGAGCCGGTCAAGGAGATCGCCGAGGCCCTGGACGCACTGGCTGCCTCCGGCGGCCCCGACGTTCCGGTGCACGTCGACGCGGCCTCCGGTGGATTCGTCGCCCCCTTCATCGATGCAGACCTCGAGTGGGACTTCCGGATCCCGCGGGTCCGGTCGATCAACGCCTCCGGCCACAAGTACGGCTTGGTCTATCCCGGCGTCGGCTGGGTCATCTGGCGCACGCCCGAGGACCTGCCCGAGGACCTCGTCTTCCACGTGAACTACCTGGGTGGGGACATGCCCACGTTCGCGTTGAACTTCTCGCGCCCCGGCTCCCAGGTGATCGCCCAGTACTACAACTTCATCCGGCTGGGCTTCGAGGGCTACCGCGAGGTGCAGCAGGCGTGTCGGGACACTGCCATGTACACGTCGGGCGCCATCGCGCAGATGGGGCCCTATGAGTTGCTCTCCGACGGCTCCGAGCTGCCGGTGTTCCTGTTCCGACTCAAGCCCGAGGTTGCCAACTACACCGTCTACGACGTCTCGGCGAAGCTGCGCGAGCGTGGGTGGCAGGTGCCGGCCTACTCGCTGCCCGACAACCTCACGGGCGTGTCGGGCCTGCGGGTCGTGGTGCGCAACGGGTTCGGACGTGACCTCGCGGACCTCTTCCTCGACGACCTGCGCCGGGCGACCGACTACCTGGAGTCCCTGCCGGGCCGGCTGCCCGAGGACCCGAGCCACACGGAGAACTTCGCGCATTGAGCAGCGCACGACGCCAGTCGCTGCCCATCGCGATCCCAGCGGACGCGACCGGCGTCGAGATCTCCGGCCCGCGCCCGTTCGTCACCCGGGTGCGCTCCCTGGACCTCGATGGTCATGTCGTCGACTGGAGCGCGCGCCGGCAGCGCAAGGCCGATCCGGGCACCCGTGGCCTGACGTGGTGGATCGGCCTGCTGTTCGCCATCGGGTCGACCTGCTTCGTGATCGGGCCGATCCCCGCCTACGCCAGTGCCGTGGGACCGACCGCCACCGACGCCACGTTCTTCGTCGGCTCCCTCTTCTTCACCACCGCCGCCTACCTGAGCTACATGCAGGTGGTGCGCGCCGCGGGTCGGCGTTGGTGGGGCTGGACACCGCAGCTCATGGGCTTCTGGGCCAGCGGGATCCAGTTCGTCGGCACGCTTCTGTTCAACGTGACCACGCTGGCGGCACTCCTGAGCCTCACCCGGCCCGGAGCCGCGGACCACGTCTGGCGCCCGGATGCGCTGGGGTCGATCTGCTTCCTCGTCGCCTCGGTGCTGGCGTTCGCCGAGGCCGGCCACCGCTGGTTCTCGTGGCGCCCGGGCAAGCGTGACTGGCACATCACGGCGCTCAACCTCTGGGGGTCGGTGTTCTTCGGCATCTCCGCGATCGGCGCCTTCGTCGGATCGAACGGCGAGATGATCAGCCTCACCTGGGCCAACGCCGGGACCTTCCTGGGGGCGGTGTGCTTCCTGGTGGCCTCGATCCTGATGATGCCCGAGGGCAGGGCGCCGGACCGCGACTCCGACTGAGACTGCGCGCGTAGCCCTCATCGAGGCGTCCCACGGTTGTAGGGTCCGCCCACCGGCGTGCGAGTGGCGCCCAGCCAGGCGGAGGAACGCATGTCCCGAGTAGCTGAGGCGGTCCGCGAGACCCGCACGTCGCTGTCCACGGTGTTCCGCAATCCGAATCTGCGCAGGCTGAACCTGGCCTTCGCTGGATCGGCAATCGGCGACTGGGCCTACGCGACGGCCATCGTGGTCTGGGCCTACGAGGTCGGCGGCGTGACCGCAGTCGGCATCTGGGGCACGGTGCGCCTGATCCTGATGACGATCATCACGCCGTTCGCCTCAACCCTGGTTGACCGGCTGCCGCGCAAGCTGATCATGGTCAGCGCCGACCTCATCAGGGCCGCCATCTGCCTCGGGGTCGCGGCGCTGATCTGGGTCGAGGCGACCCCGATGATCATCTTCGTGCTCGCCACATTCACCTCGATCGTGGCGACCCCGTTCCGGCCCGCAGTCGCTGCCCTCATGCCGAACCTCGTGCGCGAGCCCGAGGAGCTCACGGCCGCCAACGGGACGTCCAGCACGATCGACAGCCTGGCCTTCTTCGTCGGCCCGGCCATCGGCGGCATCCTGGTGGCCGGCTTCGGCGTCCCGATCGTGGTGCTGCTCAACGCGGCGACCTTCGTGTGGTCCGCCACCCTGGTGAGCCGCATCAGGGTGTCCAGCGAGAACCTCCAGGTGGAAGCCGAGGCGGACGCTGCGAATGTGCCAGCCGAGGACGCCTCGGGTGACCTTCTCCAGGCTGCGCAGGAGGAGTCCGAGAGCTTCTTCACCGAGTCGATGGCCGGCTTCAAGACGATCTGGGCCGACAAGGACATACGCATGATCTCGGGGGTCTACTGCGCCCAGACCGTTGTGGCCGGGGCCTCCCTCGTGTTCGGCGTCGAGATGGCCGTGCAGATGACGGACTTCGGCACGCCCGGCATCGGCTACCTGGACGCGACCATGGGGGTCGGCGCCCTGATCGGCGGGCTCGTGGCCATCGGCCGGGCCTCGGCCGGTCAGCTGGCGTCCGACTTCGGAGTGGGCGTCGTCTTCTGGGCCCTGCCCCTGCTACTCACGGCCATCTGGCCGGAGATGTGGGCGGCCTTCCTGGCCATGTTCATCATCGGCGTGGCCAACCCGATCGTTGATGTCAACGCCACCACGATCATCCAGCGCTCCGCGTCGGATGAGGTCATGGGGCGGGTGTTCGGGGCGCTGGAGACCGCGCTGATCGCCGCTATGGCCGTCGGCTCGATCGCGATGCCGATCCTGCTGCACACGATCGGGCTGCGGTGGTCGCTGGCCGTGTTCGCGATCGTCATCACGGCTGCCGTGCTTCCGACGTTCAGACGCCTGCGTCGCCTCGACGTCGAGCTCGCGGAGCCCGCGGGCCTGGTGCTGCTGCGCGCGGTGCCGCTGTTCGCCCCGTTGGAGCCGAAGTCCCTGGAACGGATCGCCCAGCAACTCGTGCGCATCGAGGTGCCCGCCGGCGACGTGCTCATCCGCGAGGGTGCGGAGGGCGACCGGTTCTACGTCATCGAGTCGGGGCAGCTGACCGCCACCTTCCACGGTGAGGTCCTTCGCCAGATGGGCCCTGGCGACCCGTTCGGCGAGATCGCCCTGCTGCGTGACGTGCCACGTACCGCCACTGTGACCGCTGACGAGCCGACGGCCGTCCTCGCCCTGGATCGCGCGGCCTTCCTCGAAGCGGTGACTGGCAACAACGAGGTCAACAACCTCGCCGACGACCTGATCTCCAAGCGCACCCCGACCTACTGATGGCTGCTGTGAGGGCAGTTGACGTACGCCCATGACCTGCCAACCAGCAGAGGCACGGCCTGATCCGGGGCCACCAGTGCCCACGCACATCGCCCGCTCGCCGGCTGGCACCAACTGGTACATGTCGGCAACCTGGTCGAAACACGACCTTGCGATCGTGGGCCCTCCTGGAAGGAGGGACCGTTGGCGCACGCAGGCGGCCTCGGGCCGGTCGACGGCCTGCTGCACGAGGTATGGGAATCCGTGCGCGGCCTCGACTCCGGACAGGTCGCCGACTACATCCCCGAACTGGCCAAGGCCGACCCGGCCACCTGCGGCCTGAGCCTGGCCACCCTCGACGGTGCGGTCTACACCGCCGGCGACCTGGTCCCGTTCACCATCCAGTCGGTCTCCAAGCCCTTCGTCTATGCCCTCGCACTGGCCGACAGCGGCGCCGAGACCGTGCTGTCCAAGATCGGCGCCGAGCCCACCGGTGACCCCTTCAACTCGATCAGCCTCGACGACGTGAGCGGTCGGGCGTTCAACCCCATGGTCAACGCGGGCGCCATCGTCACCGCCACCCTGGTCTCGGGCCGAACCCGCGACGAGCAGTTCGACCGGATCCTCGACGGGCTGTCCTCCTTCGCCGGCCGCGATCTGACGGTCGACGAGGAGGTCTATGCCTCCGAGCGCGACACCGGCGACCGCAACCGCGCCATTGCCTACCTGATGCGCTCCGCCGGGCTCATGGATGCCGACGTCGACGCGCAGGTCGAGATGTACTTCCGACAGTGCTCGATCGTCGTGACCGCCCGTGACCTGGCGATCATGGGCGCCACCCTGGCCAACGCCGGGATCAACCCGACCACCGGCGAGGCGGTGATCCCCCGGCACGTCGTGGCCCCCGTCCTCACGGTCATGAGCACCTGCGGGATGTACGACTACGCCGGCGAGTGGCTCTACCGCGTGGGCATGCCGGCCAAGAGCGGGGTGAGCGGGGCGATCTCCGCGGCGCTGCCCGGCCAGATGGGCCTGGCGGCGCACAGCCCGCGCCTGGATCCGCGGGGCAACAGCGTGCGCGGCGTGGCCGCCTGCGAACAGATCTCCGAGCGCCTCGGCCTGCACCTGCTGCTGCCCGGGGAGCGGGCACGCCCCGGGCTGCGGCGCAGCTTCCGCGGCGGGGTCGTGCACTCGAAGCGCGCGCGGGTGGGTCGCGAGCGCGAGGTCCTGGAGGCGCTGGGCTCCTCGATCGCCGTGCATGAGCTGGTCGGCGACCTGGGGTTCGTGGGGATCGAGTCGCTCGTGCGCACCGTGCTCTCGGATCCGCGCGCGTCTGGGTGGCGGGTGCTTGACCTGGGCCGGTGCACCCGGCTGGACGTCGCAGCCCGGACCCTGCTCACGACCCTCATCGAGCAGCTGACCGCGCAGGACACCGTGGTCGTCCTCGTCGAGCCGCGGATGCCCGGTCCCCGGGAGTCCACGCGTGTGCTCGCCCCTGACCTCCAGCGCGTGGCCGACCTCGACTCCGCCCTGGAGTGGTGCGAGACCCAGCTGCTGGCCCAGCACGGCCTGACCGACGTGATGCCCGACGGCCTGGTCGCGATGTCCGCCCAGGACCTGCTGCGCGACCTGGCGCCCGAGGTGCTGGCCGAGATCGAGACCCGGACCACCACGCGGGTGTTCCCCGCCGGCACCATCGTCTTCGAGGAGGGCGATACCGCCGACGGCCTCTACTTCGTGGGAGCGGGCCAGGTCATGGCCGATGTCCGCGTCCCCGGCCAGCGGGGCCGGCGGCGGCTGAGCAGCGTGCCCGCGGGTGCCGCGTTCGGTGAGCTGGCGCTGGTCGATGGGCGTCCGAGGTCCACTCGGATCGTCGCGCTGGAGCCGACGATCTGCCACGTGCTGTCGCCCGGGGCGTTCGAGGATCTGGGCACCCAAGCACCCCAGGCTGCGGCCGGCCTGGTCCTGGCCATCGCACGCAGCCTGTCCCAGCGGTTGCGCAATTCCACGGCCGAAGTTGCGTCGTTGGAAGGGATTTGATCCAGGGCATAGACGGGAGTGTTCCTTCGCACCCATACTCGTGACTTAAAGTTAGCCTCACTTAAGCATTTGCACTCTTTCAGACCAACCGCCCATACCGCCTGCGGCACTCTTGGAGGAACGATGGATCGGCTCAGGAAGACCCGAATCACCGCAGCCACGGCTGCCCTTGCCCTGACCATCGGCGGTGCGGTCGCGGTTGTCCCGGCCCTGGCCGACGGCTCGGTGGAGACCGCCGCCGGCCAGCTGGTCCTGACCACGGGCGCCACCGACGCGGTGACCTACGGGGACAACACGCAGGCGCTGACGACCTCGGGCGCCTGCACGCTGTCGACCTCGGGCAGCGACCTGCTGACAATCACCGGCTCCATCGGTGCCAAGAGCCTGCCGGCAGGCTTCAAGAGCGACTCGATCGGCGTGGACGAGAGGCTCGCGTCTCTGTGCAACCAGGTCGACACCTACTCCAACGTCGGCTCCGAGACCATCACGCTGAGCCTCGGCTCAGACGTGCAGTACCTCCCCGGGGTCCCCGCGCTGGCCACGAGCGCCTCGCTGGACCTCGAGGTCCGGTCCCTGTGGTTCCAGAAGGCGAGGGTGAAGGCTGTGGCCACGTTGGACGGCGCAACGGTCGGCTCCGTCGAACTGGCCCAGGGCGCTGGTGACTGCAAGGTCAGCGACGGCGGGAACTGCCGGCTGACCATCACGCCGGGCGGGCGCTTCGACACCCTCCAACTGACCGCGCTGAAGGGCGCCTTCGCGCTCGAGGGCGGGTCGGATTCCGGCGCCTCCCCCAGCACCGTCGACCTCGTGGCCGACGTCGACGCGGTCCTCGACTGCGTGACGGACCCGACCATCAGCGACGGCAGCACCAGCATCGAGTACCTCGGCAACGCCGACGGCAGCACGTGCAACGGGTTCGGAGCCACGCTGACCGGAGGCGACGAGGAGGTCCAGTTCCTCAAGCCGCTGGCCGTCGATCCCACCGCACAGTTCCTCGTGGACATCGACTGGAAGCAGGACGGCACCGGGACCCCCGCGGCCACGCTGCCCGACGCGACCATCGATTTCGAGATCGGCACGGAGAACGTGACCACCATGGAGTTCTGCCCGGACTACCTGTACAACACCGAGGGCGAGCTCGTGGGCATCACGAACCCGGCCGACATCGCCAGCCTGCCGGACTACGAGCCGGACCTCGCCGGCTCCCAGTTCGCGTGCATCGGCACCCGCTCGGCCGAGGTCGACGCCTCCACCGTGACGATCTCCGACAAGATCTTCCTCTTCGGTGACGCCAAGATGCGCCTGGGCTAACCCGTCGCGCCCAGGCCGGCGAGCAGGGCATCAGCCCGCGCCTCGTCGTCCTGGGCGGCCTGGGTGGCAGTCCCGCCATTGCTGCGCATGCGCCACTGGCTGCGCGCCCGCAGGAGCAGGGCCTTCTCATAGGGAAGGTCCTGCTCCTGCGCTGCGTCCAGGCCCGCGACGAGGGCTTCGCCCGCTTCCTCGAGCCGATCGAGGGCCAGCAGGGCCCGGCCCCGGACCAGCTGGATCCGAGCCTCCAGCGGCGCTGCCTCGCCAGGCGCAGCAGCCAGTGCCTCGTCCAGCACGGCCAGTGCGCGCACGGGCTGCCCGGTCTCGAGGTGCACCTCAGCAAGCACGATGCTGGCCTCCAACGCGTCCACCGCGAAGCCCATCTCCCGGTAGGCATCCACCGCAGCGCCGGCCTCCTGGGCCGCGTCGTCCAGCTCGCCACGGGCCAGGTGGATGCGCGCCTCGAGCACCCGGGCATGGGCGGCGAAGTCCTCGATCCCGGACGCGCGCAGCACCCGCGAGGCGTGGCGCAGCACATCGCGTGCCTGGTCCAGGTGCCCCTGGTGGATCAGGATGTCGGCGTAGGTGAGGTCGGTCTCCGCGGCGCCGAAGTCGTTGCCCGCCTCGAGGGCGACCCGGCTGCTGGTCGTGAGCCACTCGACAGCCTCCCCCCACCGACCGGCGTAGAACGCCAGCACCCCGAGGTTGGCCCGGGCCACGGACTCCTGGGGGGCATCGCCGTGCTCGATGGCGATCGCCAGGGCCTCTCGGGTGTGCGCCCCCACACCCGGTCGCCCGAGCTGCTGGTCGGCGAAGTCCACCGCGCTCAGGGCGCGGATCAGGGTGTACCAGTCGTCCTCGACCCGCGCCGAGGCGACCGCGCGCTGCGCCCAGGCCAGGCCGTCGCGCGGCTTGTCCTGGCCCAGCCGGGCCACGGCCATCTGGTAGTCCAGGCGCACGCCCACGCGCCGGGCGGCACCATCAGGGGACGCACCGAGCAGGGCGCGCGCGGCCGAGATGGTGCGCACTGCCGTGGCCTGGGCACCCGCCCGGCTGTGCACCCGGGCGCGCCGGGACATGATGTCGGCCCGGGCCACCGGGTCCTGGGTCAGGTCCGCAGCCCGGCGGTAGGCCTCGATCGCCCCCTCCAGCACGCCGGCCAGCTCACGCAGGTCACCGAGCGTCGACCAGGCCCGGGCCCGGTCTGCGGCGGTCACGCCGGGCACCCGCCGGCTGACGTCCAGGGCGCGCTCGAGGTTCTCGGCGGCGTCCACGTTCGCCGACGTCCTGCGTGCCGCCTCGGCAGCCTTCTGGGCATGGAGCCAGGTCCGTGCCGCATCCCCGGACCGCCAGAAGTGCAGCGCCAGCGTCGGTGCGTCGGCGTCGAGATCGGTGCTCATCGACTCGAGGGTCGAGCCAGCCGCGCGGTGCAGCTTCGCCCGGATCCGATAGGCCAGCCCCTCGTAGGCCGCGTCGCGCACCAGGCTGTTGCGGAACCGCATCCGGTCGGGCCCATCGGGCTCCAGGAACCCAGCCAGGCTCCCGATGTCCGACGGGCCCACGCTCAGGCCGTCCTCGGCCAGCGTCCTGCGCAGCACCTCGACTCGGAAGCTGCGCCCGAGCACCGCGCAGTACCGCAGGATCCGACGTGCGTGCGCGGGCAGCAGGTCGATCTGGGCGCTCATCGCGGCACCGACTGATTCGGGCAGCGCCTCCAACGAGCCCGAGCCGAGGGCCACTCGCGTGACCTCCTCGACGTAGAGGGGGTTGCCCTGCGCCCGGTCGACCACGGCGGCGATCTCGTGCGGCCGCAGCGGCGTGGACTCCGTGGCGGCGATCACCAGCGCCTCGACCACCTCCGCGGGCAGCGGCGCCAGGACGACCCTCGTGCCGGTGCCAGGCGCGAAGCCCCCGGGATCCGGTCGGCGCACCGCGACCACCGCCCAGGGCCGCCCCACGGCGGCTGCAGCGATCCGATCCAGCAGGCGGGCCGAGGCCGCATCCGCCCAGTGCGCCTCCTCGGCGATCACCAGCAGTCGCCCGGGCAGCGCCCGCTCCATGAGCCTGACCACAGCATCGGCGAGCCGGTCGGGGCGGTACTGCGCATCGAGCTGGTCGACCTCGGGCGTGCTCGGTACGTCGACCTGGACCAGGTCGGCGAGCAGCGGCGCCATCGGCAGCAGCTCCGGGGACACCCGGCCCAGGACGTCGAGCAGCGCCCGGCCCATCACCTCGGGTTCCCCCCGTTGCAGCCCCAGCAGCTGCCGCGCCGGGTCCCGGAACACCCGGTAGGGGCTGGCCGCACCATACGGCTCAGCCCGGACCACCACGGTGTGCTCGACCTCGACCGCGTCGCGAGCTTCCTGCAGCAGTCGGGACTTGCCCATGCCGGTCACGCCCGCGACGGTGATGACCCCACCGGCGCCCGCGAGCGCCGCCGCCAGGGCGCTGCGCACCTCGGCGATCTGCGTATCGCGGCCCAGGAAGGGCAGTCGGGCATCGGCGGTGGCCTCCTGCCGCGTACCCAGCTCCTCGCCGACCGCATAGACGAGCAGCGGGACGGCCTTGCCCTTCATCGGGAACGGCCCGGCCGGAGTCACCTCGAACTGGGTCCGGGAGTGCTCCAGCACCGCCGGATGGGCATAGAGCACGCCGGCCGGGGCCTTGGACATGATGCGCGCGGCCGTGTTGGTCGTGTCGCCCATGCCGGTATAGGCGCCGCGCTCGGGGATCCCGACCTCGGCGGCGAAGACGTGGCCACGGTTGACGCCCAGCTGCAGCGGCAGGGGCGAGTCGGAGTCGGCGATGCGTCGCAGTGCGCGCAGCATCCGGCCCTCGTTGTCCTCGAACGCCCTCGGGATGCCCGATCCCAGGAAGAACTTGCCACCGTCGCTGTCGAGGTCCGTGGCCAGCAGGCTGATCCCCTCCGGCTCCAGCGCGGCCTCGACCAGGCTGACCGTGCGATGCAGGGCCTCGGCCAGGACGTCGGGCCCAGGATCGGCCAGCAGGGCGTCGGTGCCCGAGAACCGGATGAACGCGATGCTGGCCATCCGGTGCTCCGGGTCCGGGATCCCGGGGTCGAGGTACTCGCCCAGGGCGTGGGGGAACAGCCCGCGCAGGCGCTCCCGACCCACCGCACCCACGTCCAGGGGATTCGCGGGCGCGGTGTGCGCCGAACGCCGGCGCAGCAGCCGTTCACCGTCGTCCCGACGCCGTACTGCATCGGGGGCCAGCCGCACCGCAGTCGCGGGGCTGAGCACGATCTCCCCGGCCTCGGCCGCCTTCTCGGCCTGGGCCGTGGCGGTGGCGCCGGGCCCGAGGATGAGCAGCTCCCGGGTCGGCGCGCCGACGAGGAACAGGTGGATGTCCCCCGAATGGATGCCCACCGACATCTTCAACGACAGCCGTCCGACCGAGGTGGGCACGGCCGCGGCCGCACGCAGGGCGGTCCGCATCTCGACCGCGGCGTCGCAGGCCTGCTCGGCGTGGCCCTCACCGCGGAACAGGAACAGCAGTGCGTCGCCGCCGAACTTCAACAGCTCCCCACCGCGGGTTCCCGCGATCCGAAGCATCGGGCCGAACACCCGGTTCAGCGTCTCGACGATCTCCTCGGCACCGATCCGACCCCGTCGGGACAGCTTCTCGGTCAGGGCTGTGAACCCCGAGACATCGGCGAACACCAGGGTGCCGTCGACGACCCGCCACAGCTCCCCGGGAGCGGCGTCGTCCCACGCCAGCGCCACCGGCGGGACGTGCCGGCGAAGATCCGTCATCGACGTCCAATCAGGGGGGTCGACAGGGGCGGTGGGGACCCTAGAATGTCACAATCCACCCGTCGGCTCAGGGCGCAACGACGCCCAGCCGTGACTGCCTCGCCCAAGGAGAGACACGTGCGGCTGACCTTCCTCGGGGTCCGCGGGTCCACCCCCGCACCCGGTCGGGACTTCGTCCGCTACGGCGGGCACACCTCCTGTGTCACGGTCGCACCCGGCCCGGACTCGGCTCCAGTGCTCGCCCTCGATGCCGGGACCGGCATCAGGACGCTGACCCCACTGCTCGAGGGCGCAGCCTTCGACGGGTCGATCCTGCTCAGCCACCTGCACTGGGACCATGTGCAGGGCATCCCGTTCTTCGCCGCGGGGGACCGCGACGACTCCCGCGTCGACGTGTACCTGCCGGGCGAGGGCGGCCGGAGCGGGTTCGACCTGCTGTCGCAGATGATGTCCCCGCCGACCTTCCCGATCACCCCGCAGGGGCTCAAGGGACGCTGGACGTTCACGGCGATCGACTCCGGCACACGGCAGGTCGAAGGCTTCGACGTCACGGCCTTCGACGTCAACCACAAGGGCGGGCGCAGCTTCGGCTACCGCGTCGAGTCCGGGCAGTCCTCGTTCGCCTACGTTCCCGATCACGCCCCGGCTGCCGGCGTCGATGACGCTGCCATGGCCGCGATGGCCGGAGTCGATGTCCTGATCCAGGATGCCCAGTTCCTGGCCCACGAGAGGCCCCGCGCTGTCGACTACGGCCACGCGACCATCGACGAGGCGATCGCCCTCGCGCGGGCGGTGGAGGCGAAGTCCCTGATCCTCTTCCACCACGGCCCGCACCGCACCGACGACGCCCTGGACCAGATCCGCGCGGACTTCTGCGCGGACGGCTACGCCCAGGTGGCCTACGAGACCATGACCCTCGACCTGCCCTGAGGGGGACTCCCGCGCGTGCGCATCATCGCTGTGTCGGACCTGCACTACCGGCTGCCCCACTACGACTGGCTGGTCCGCGCCTCGAGTGAGGCCGACGTGGTCGCGCTGTGCGGGGATCTTGCCGATGTGGTGAACCCCGTGCCGATCGACGTGCAGTCGGTGGTGCTGGGCAAGTACCTGACCGCCCTCTCGGAGCAGGCCCTGGTGCTGGCCGCCTCGGGCAACCACGATCTCGACGGCCCCGGCGCCCATGGCGAGCAGGTGGCCGGCTGGCTGCGGCGGGCCGCCACGGACCGGGTGCACACCGACGGGGCAAGCATCGATGTCGACGGGGTCCGATTCACCCTCTGCCCCTGGTGGGACGGTCCGATCACCCGCGAGGAGGTCGGCGCCCAGTTGGCGGCCGCTGCCCTCGACCGGCCCGAGACATGGATCTGGCTGTACCACGCACCGCCAGCCGGCACCCCGCTGTGCCGCGATGGGCGCCGCGAGTTCCCCGACCACGACCTGGCCGCATGGATCGAGCAGTACCAGCCCGCCGTGGTGCTGTGCGGGCACATCCACCAGGCACCGTGGGTCCCCGACGGCTCGTGGCACGCGCAGCTGGGTCGCACCCGGGTGTTCAACCCGGGCAAGCAGGTGGGCCCGATCCCGCCGCACATCACGATCGACACCGTCGAGCGCACGGCGCACTGGTACGGCGTCTTCGAGTCCGAGACGATCAGCCTGGCCTGAAGCACCGGCGCTGGGTCCCGAGCGGTGGCACGCTCAGCACTCCGGGTCGCGCACCGAGCCGGTCCGCGTCGGGCCCGCCTGGTGGTGCACGAGGGTGTCGAGGATCTGGTCGACCATGCCCAGATGCCCGCTGAGACCGGCGAACTGCGACTTCACGTCCACGAGGTACTGGGTGAGCCCATCCAGGCGCGCGGCCGTCATCCGCAGGACACCCAGGGCAGCCAGTGGCTGCGCGGCGAAGAAGGCATCGGGGTCGGCGATCACATGGACCTCGACCGGGGTGGCTGCCCGGACCGTGGCGGTGGCCGTCCGGTCGAGCACCCAGGACATCTCGCCGAAGACCGCACCCGGGTGGTCGATCCGGGCGAAGGGGACCAGGTCCTTCTCGACGGTGACCGCGCCTGAGCGCAGGACGAGCAGTCGCGAGGCCGGGTCGCCCTCGGCGATCAGGACCTCCCCGGCGGGCACGGCCTCGACGGGGAGCTCGGCGCAGTACTGCAGCATGTCGGCCATGGGCGCATTATTGCTGGCCTGCGCAGGAACGCGCTGGCTGGCTCACCCGGGCGGCACTCCGTCGGAGGTGAGGCGCCCGGTGGAATGCTCCGCGGCCAGGGCTGCCCCGGTGGCGTCGGAGGCCACCGCCCCGAGGAACTGCGCCGACCCGATCATCAGGAGCTCGCAGTCGCCCAGCGCGGTCACAGTGGCGGTGCGCGGCACGCGGCGCAGCAGCGAGATCTCCCCGAACCCCTCCCCAGGGCCCAGGACGTGCTCCTTGCGCCTGCCGGACACCGTGACGGACAGCTCGCCACTGACCACGAGGTAGTACGCGTCGCCCAGGTCCCCCTGGCGCACGACGTCCACGCCCTGACCGACGGTACGCCAGACCGCTGCCTGGGCAAGACGGGCCACCTCATAGGCGGGAAGGGCCGCCAGGAACGGGACGGAACGCAGGGCCTCCACCTCGCGGGCACGCACCGGGGCCGTGGCATCCAGCGAGCTGATCGACCGGTGGAAGGACAGGCCCAGCACGACCACGAGCGCCCCGAAGGGGAGGAAGGCCCACCGCGGTCCGAGGGCCACGATGGCCAGGGGGGCCACCACGGCGCCCAGGATCAGGCCCGCGAGGCCGACGCTCTCCTGGACGGCCAGCACGCGGGCCAGGACCGCCTGATCGGTACCCCGCTGCAGGAGGGTGCGAGCGCTCACCACGATCAACGACATGCCCACCCCGGTGAGTCCGAGCATCACGGCAGCCGGACCCAACCGGTTGAGCAGGACGATCGCCGCCTCGGCCAAGCCCAGGAGCAGGACACCGGCCAGGACCACCGGGGCCAATCGGGGGCGATGGGCCAGGTTCGCCTGGGTGGCCCCGCCGATCGCCAGGCCGAGTCCGTAGGCGCCGGCGAGCACCCCAGCCGTTGCCTCATCGAGCTCCAGGATCTCGTCGTTGAACGCCACCGCCAGGACGTCGGTGGCACCCACCACGAGGTAGGTGCAGGCCAGGAGCGCCAACAGGGCCAGGGCGCCCGGTGCGCGCCGGAGGGCCGCGACGCCGGCCAGGGCGCTTCGGACCTGCGTGGCGGGACCGTCCTGGGAGCGCGCTGGGGTCGCGTCGAGGATCCGCAGGCGGCTGGTCAGCAGAGCGGCCACCAGCCCGATCAGGCCCCCCAGCGCGAGCACGACCCAGGCCCCGAGCGCGCCGGTGATCAGCCCACCCGCGGCGAAGCCGACGAAGACCGCGACCCCCTCCAGCGCGGAGGAGAGCCCGTTGGCGGCCACGAGGTCCCCCGGCCGCACGGCCAACCCGGGCAGCGCCGCGAAGTGCATGGGCCGCACCATGTTGATGGCCACGAGTTGCACGGACGCCACAGCGACCACCAGCCAGAGGGGCGCCCCGGCCAGCAGCAGCCCACCGACCATCAGGGAGGTGAGGGCCACCGCGAGATGGGCCAGCGCAAGGGCCATCCCCCGGTTGGCCCGATCCCCCCACCCGGCCAGCAGCGGCACGCCAACGATCGCCGGCAGCTGCATCGCGACCGACACGACGCCCACCAGCACCGCTCCACCCAGGTCATAGGCGACCAGGATGATCGCCATCCAGGTGGCGAACTCGATCAGGGAGAAGAGCCCGAAGGCGAGCAGGACCCGGCGCATCCGGCCACCGGGTGGCCGACCCAGGCGCCTGGAGTGCCTGCGCATCGTCGCGTCCCTCCCCGACCTGAGGCCGGTGGGTGCACGGCGCCCTATGCACCGGGCCGCCCCGGTGCCGCTGGACTCCGGATCCTACCGGGAACCCGCGAGCGTGGGCTCACTGATCGTCGCGGTCGGTCGCCAGGCGCTGGGCAGTCACCTCGTCGGCCAGCTTGGAGCCGTCCGCACTGGCCGTGAGTGCGGCCAGGAACTGGGCAGCGCTGATCATGAGCAGCTCGCACTCCTCGATCACGCCGATCGTGGCCGTCCGCGAGGTCCGGCGCAGCAGGGCGATCTCACCGAACGAGTCGCCCGGCCCGAGCGTGTGCTCCCGGAGCTTCCCATCGACGGTCACCGACAGCCGTCCGGAGGCCACCACGTAGAAGGCGTCACCGGGCTCGCCCTGGGTCACGACCCGGGTGTCGGGTGGGTGCGTGCGCCACAGGGCCGACTGGGCCAGGTGCTCCAACTCGTACGCGGGCAGGGGCGTCAGGAAGGGAACTCCGGCGAGGAGGTTGACCTCGCGGGGGTGATGCGTGGCGGTGGCCTCGAGCCTGCGGACGAAGCCGTAGGAGGCCAGGGCCGTGAGGATGACGATCATGCCGATGGGGATGAAGGCCCGACTCGGGCCCAGGAATGCGATCGCCACGGGTCCAGCCACGGCCCCGATGGCCTGGCCGCTGGTCTTCACGCCCTGCTGGACCGCCAGCACGCGTGCGAGGATCAGGTTGTCCGTGCTGCGCTGGAGCAGGGTGCGCGCCGAGACGATGACCAGCGATGCCCCGATGCCGGCCAGCGAGCACAGCACGACCGCCGGCATGAGCGATCCGACGAGGACGACACCTGCCCAGAAGGTGCCGAGCACGCACGCTCCGGCCAGGACGACAGGCGCCAGCCGGCTCCGGTGGGCCAGACCAGCCTGGGCGGCACCGCCGATCGCGAGGCCGATGCCGTACGAGCCGGCGAGCAGACCCGCGGAGGACTCCCCGAGCCCGAGCACCTCGGCGTTGAAGTTGATCGTCAGCGGCTCGTTGGCACCGTCGACGAAGAACGTGCAGCCCAGGAGGGCGAGCAGCGCGAGCGGGCCCCAGTTGCCCCAGAGCGAAACCAGGCCCTCGACCGCCGCTCGGATCTCGCCGGGGCCGTGCTCGTCGTCAGCCGCCTGGCCCGCGCGCGGGATGGCCAGACCTGTGGTCAGCAGCGCCGCTGCGAGGCCCAGGAGCGCGCACGCGAGCAGGACCGCCGCCGGCCCCACCGCTTCACTCAGCACCCCGGCTAGCACGAACCCGACGAACAGCGACGCGCCGTCGAGGAAGGACGACAGCCCGTTGGCCGCCACGAGGTCCCCGGGACGCACGGACAGGAACGGCAGGGCGGAGTAGTGCATCGGCTGGACCAGGCTCAGCGCCACCGTTTGCACAGCACCCCCGACGACGATCGTCGCGAAGGGGGCATCCACCGCCAGCAGGACGCACATGAACAGGGAGGTGACCCCGACCGACGCGTGCGCCAGCGACAGCGCGCGGCCCCGCGGCATCCGGTCACCGAACCCCGCGATCAGCGGCACGATCACGATGGCGGGCAGGAGCATCGCCACCGAGGCGATGCCCACGCCGACGGCGCCATTGCGGTCGTAGGCCACCAGGACCACGGCCATCCAGGTGGCGAACTCGATCAGGTCGCAGAAGGTATACGCGAGCAGGACGCGGCGCATCCGGCGGTCTCCGGGCATGCGCAGGCGCAGGGAGAGCCCGGGTCTGCTCATGGGCGCATCCTGCCCGAACGAGGGTCTGAGCGGTGCAGAGCCCTCGGGTCAGAGGCCGACAGGGGCCAGTCCACGGACCGCGGTGGCCTCCTTGATGTACGCACGCTTGCCGAAGGCGCTGTACAGCAGCTTGGGCACGGCCGGGATGACGGCGAGCATCATCTCGCGCTCCTCGGGCGTCGCCTCCTCCATGATTCCGCCGAGGCCCGTGATCAGGTCAGATTTCGGGGTGGTGGCCACCGCATGCTTGCCGAGCTGCCCCCACTCCTGCTCGCTGAGGCGCGCCTGGGCCAGCGGGAGGATGTCGGACTCCTCCTGGTCAAGATGGGCGAGCAGGGCCACGGTGAAATCCTCGATGGCTGAGGCGAACGCCTCCTGCTGGTCGGGGTCTCCGGAGGCGGCCCAGTTCCGACCGGTGGCCTCGGCACGCGCGAGCGCCGGGTCGATCCCGTGATGCTGAACCTCCATGTCGTCGAGCAACGCCTCGCGCTCGGGCACACGCTCGCGCAGCAGCGGCCACAGGTAGATGTCCTCGGCCTCGTGGTGATGGTGCAGGAGGTCGAACTGGCGCTGCATGTGCGTGTAGACCAGGCTCGCCTGCTTCGTGTCCCCCGCAGGGACACGGCGGACCCATGCAGGGCCCTGGGAGAACTCACGCCGGAACAGCTTGTGCACCACGACCATCTCGCGGGTGAAGGGAAGCGTGGACGTGGTCATCTTGGCCCCTAGTCGTGTTCGTGATGAGCCAAGGCTAGCCTCACCACGCGCAGGGGGTCAACGATTCCTTACTGGCCCTCATGGGCCCGATTCATGCCACGGATCGGGGAGCCGGTCCGGGCGGACTCGGCTCCCCGATGTGCGCCTGGCCGAGGCCTCAGCTGCAGCCGACCTCGGTCCGGATCGACGCCACTGAGGCATCCCAGGCGTCAATGGCTGCGGTGTAGCTCGCGGCCGCCTCGGGCAGGGTCGCGTCGCCCGGGATCGCCTTGATCGCCGCGTCGAAGGTCTCGTCGGCGGCCTTGATGTCGGCCTGGACGGACTCCGCGAGCGATTCAGCCTGCTTCTGGGAGTCCGCGACGGCGGAGGCGATGGAATCGCGCTGCTCCTGGATCTGGTCCACGGTGGCCTCGCCACCGGTCACCAGGGTCTTGAGCGATGCGACCTCGGTCTGCACGTTGGCCGCGCTCTCGCAGTAGGCGGCATTGGTCTCGGCGGTGTCCCCACTGGAGGAACAGGCCGACAGCGACAGGGCGAGGCCGATGCTGGCAACGGCCGCGGCGGTGCGCTTGGTGAACATGGGAGATCTCCTCAACTCGGTGGACGAAGTGTCCGGTGTGCGTAGACACCAAGGATACCCCGTTACCGGAGTGTCTAACCGTGGACCGCGTGCGCGTGTCAACTGCCGCCGGGTCCTGGGCACCGGGGTGAGGGTGAAGAGCGCCCACTCGATGCGCGCTTCATACCCGGGGCCGGACCGGGCGCCGGGGTTCAGCGGCGGACGAGGAGGTAGTCGGGCAGTCGCTCCGCGTTGGCCGAGCCGTCGGTCGCATCCTGTATGTCGAAGCCGTTCCTGGCGTAGAAGGCCACAGCACGGGCATTCTCCTGGAAGGTCCACAGCTTGACCACCTCCCCCTGCATCTGTGCGAGGGCCTGATGGAGCAGTCGGGTCCCGATCCCCGAACGCTGATGGTCGGGGTCGACGTACAGGTGATCGATGAAATCGCCCAGCCAGAGGATGAAGCCCACCACTGCGCCGTCGTCCTGCACCCAGACACGTCCCGACCCGGACTCGATCTGCGACCGGTAGAACGCGCGGTCCTCCGCGAGGGTGTGCAGATCGGGCAGGCCCGGGATGGCATCGAATCTGGCCGAGCGCGCAATGGCCGCGACAGCGTCGGCGTCGGCGGGTGCGATGGGTCTGATCACTGCGCCAGAGTGGCAGAGGTGTGCGTCTGGGGGCT
>CAWBGJ010000011.1:0-94515 GCA_963788325.1 uncultured Actinomycetes bacterium | reverse complement strand
CGGCGGCCGGACTCGTCCTCGATCCAGAAAGTCGTCGCCGATGCTCAGCATCTTCTCGCGCATCTGGTAGCGGTCCGCGTTCCCGCGGGCGCCGAAGGTCGCTCGCTCGTCGCGTCGTTCCTCGCGGCGCTCATGTCCTCGCATGTTTCTTCCGTTCGTTCTGGGCCGGGCGTGCCGGCCTGGTGGGGGTTGTGGTGATATCCGTGGGTCAGCTGGCCAGGGCCCGGGCTGGGTTCACGGCGTCGACCGGGTCGATCGCGATCGGCGCGACGGCCAGGTGCCGTCGACGCGGGATCTTGCTGAGCTCGATAGTGATCGGGACGAGCAGTGCCAGGGCGATGCTGGCCACCCATTGGCCGCCGGTCAAGGAGGTGGTGAGCAGCAGCTTCTGCATGAAGGTCCACTCGACGGCCACGATCGTGATCAGGATCGGGATCAACAGGATCTTCACCGCGCCAGCACGGGTTCGGCCAGCCCCGGTTCAGGGGCCCGGCGCAGGACCAGGCCGCTGAGAACGGTGCCCAGGGCCATGACCACGAACGCCATCGTCATCGGGACGCTGGGCTCCTCGCCCAGCAGCTCGCCGGGTCCATAGACCAGCGCGATCAGGTGACCAGGAACAGCGTCCCGCCGTAGAACGCCCACTGGCGCCCGGCCACCGGGTTGGCCAGCTTGAGGTACGGGTCCCGCGGGGGCCTCGTCATCAGTCCCGGCAGGGCCGGTTCCGCGTGATCACGATCGCGGGGAAGATGGAATGAAGAAGTTCCGGAACAGCACCATCAGCGGGTCAGGGCGATGCCGTCGTTGATGTTGAAGATGCTCGCAGTCAGAACAGCAGGACCAGGAACAGCACTGGCTCATCTGGTACCGGACGTAGTGACGATCTTCTCGTAGGTGCTCGGCCCAGGCGCACGGCGGTGACCAGGGTGCCGAAGTTGTCGTCGATCAGCAGCATCTTGCCGGCCTGCTTCGTCACCTCCAAGCCGACCCGTGCCACCCCGATGTCGGCCTGCTTCAGCGCCGCGGCGTCGTTCGACCGCGTCGCCGGTCATGGCCACGATGTCGCCGCGCTGCTGCATCAGCTTGGCCAGGCGAAGCTTCTCCTCGGTGGAGACGCGGCCGAAGACGTGGAGGTTGGGTAGGCGGCGGTGAGCTCCGCGTCGCTCATCGCGGCGATCTCCGCCCCGCTGATCGCCCCCGGGGCCAGGCCGAGCTCCGCGCCGATCGCCGAGGCGGTGATGGCGTGGTCGCCGGTGATCATCCGGACCTCGATGCCCGCCTGCCGGGCGATCCGCACGGCCTCGACGGCCGAGGGGCGCAGCGGGTCGATGATGCCCACCATCCCGACGAACTGAAGCTCGCCGACGAACGACATCGGGTCGGCCACGACCGCCGGCTCGTGCCCGGTGAGGTCGCGCACGGCGAAGGCCAGGACCCGCAGGCCCTTCTCGCTCATCTCCCGGTTGGCGGCCAGGATCGAGTCCAGGACGTCGGGCATCGGCACCGAGCCGTCGTCGGTGAGCATGCTGGTGCACCGGTCCAGCACGACGTCGGGACCGCCCTTGACCAGCGCCACCAGCCGGTTCCACCGGTGCGGGGCCGGTCGTTGTGGAAGGTGGCCATGAACTTGTACGCGGAGTCGAACGGCACCTCGGCCACCCGCGGGGAGCGCCCGGCGGCTCTCCTCGGCGTCCACCCCGAGCTTGGCCGCCAGGACCACGAGGGCCGCCTCGGTCGGGTCGCCGATGACTGCCCCGTCGTCGGAGACCGTGGCGTCGCTGCACAAGGTCAGCCCGTAGGCGAGGTTGGTGAACTCGGGGGTGGTGTCCCCGACCGCGGCGCGGATGGCCCCGGTCTTGGCGTAGCCCTCGCCGGCGACCGTGTACCAGTGCCCGCGCATGTACAGGGAGCGGACCATCATCTCGTTCATCGTCAGGGTGCCGGTCTTGTCGGAGTTGATCGCGCTGGTCGCGCCCAGGGTCTCGACGTCGGTCAGGTTCTTCACGATCGCCTTGGCCGCGGCCAGCTCCTTGGCCCCGTAGGCCAGCATCGCCTGGACGAACGTGGGCAGGCCGGTGGGGATCGCCGAGATCGCCATCGCCACCCCGAGCAGCAGCACCTGGTCCAGGTCCTGCCCCCGGTAGAGGCCCAGCCCGACGATGATCGCCACCGCGACCCAGGCGATCGCCCCGAGGACCTTTGTCAGCGCAGTCGAGCTCGTTCTGCAGCGGTGACCTGCTCGGGGCCACCGCGGAGAGCATGGTGGCGATCTGGCCCATCTGGGTGCCCATGCCGGTCTCGGTGACCACCATCGCCCCGGTGCCGCGGGTGACCGACGTGTTCTGGAACAGCATGTTCGTGCGATCGCCGAGCGCGACCTCGTCCCGGTCGATCGTCGAGGGGTCCTTGCTGATCGGGGCGCTCTCCCCGGTCAGCGCGGCCTCCTGGGTCTCCAGGGTGGCCGAGCGGACCAGTCGCCCGTCGGCGGGCACGATGTCCCCGGACTCCAGGGTCACGATGTCCCCCGGGACCAGGTCGGTGGCACTGACCTGCATCAGGGTGCCGTCGCGCACGACCTTGGCCTGCGGGGTCGTCATCTTGGCCAGGGCATCCACGCTGGCCCGGGCCTTCATCTCCTGCTGGGTGCCCATCACCACGTTGAGCACCACCAGGAACGCCACGATCATGGCCGTGGACCACTCCTGGATCAGCATGCTGACCCCGGTCACCGCGATCAGCATCAGGTTCATCGAGTCCTTGAGCTGGATCAGGGCCACCGCCCACACCGACGGCGAGGGCTCCGCGGCGATCACGTTCGGGCCGTGGGAGGCCAGCCGGCTGCTGGCCTCGGCGGCGGACAGCCCCGAGTCGGTGTTCGTGGTGAACTCGGCGACCACGTCTTCGACGGGCTTGTTGAACCAGGTGCGCGGCTGGTCGACCAGGGCTTCGGGCGAGACGGTCATCGGATCCTCCGGGTGGGGCGGCTGGTCATCGGGGCATCAGCATGGCGTGGGACAGCATCCCGCCCGAGAGGACCTTCGCGTCGAACCCGTTCTGGATCAGGATCCGGGTCGCGGTGAAGGCGCGCTGCCCGGACCGGCACAGGACGTGGATCTCGGTGTCCGTGGGCAGTTCTTCGAGGCGGGTGCGCAGCTGGCCCAGGGGGATGTGGATCGAGCCGGGCACGCCCTCGACGACCAGCTCGGGCTTCTCGCGCACGTCGAGGATGACCGCGTTCGGGTTCTGCCCCCAGTGCGCCACCGGCATGTCCCCGCGCAGCACGTCGGCGCCGATCATGCCGGCGAAGTTGACCGGGTCCTTCGCGGAGCCGAACGGTGGGGCGTAGCAGAGCTCGGACTCCTCGAGGTCGTACACGGTGGCCCCGAACTGGATCGCCATCGCCAGGTGCCCGATCCGCTTGTCGACCCCGTCCTCACCGGCGGCCTGCGCACCGAGCAGCCTGCCGTCCGAGCGGCGGAACAGCACCTTCATCGCCGTCGGCTTCGCCCCGGGTAGTACCCGGCGTGCGAGTTCGGGAACAGGTACACCTTCTCGAAGTCGGTGTCGCCGCTGCGGACCAGCGCCTTCTCGTTCTGGCCCGTCCACGCCAGGGTGGCCCCGAACAGGCCCACCACCGCGGTGCCCTGCACGCCGCGGAACCGGGAGTCCCGCCCACAGATGACGTCGGCCGCGATCCGGCCCTGCCGGTTCGCCGGCCCAGCCAGGGCCATCAACGTCCACTCCCCGGTCTGAACGTCCTTGACCTCGACCACGTCGCCGACCGCCCAGATGTGCGGGTCCGAGGTGCGCATCTGGTCATCGACCCGGATCCCGCCGCGCTCGCCGAGCTCCAGCCCGGCCGACTTCGCCAGAGTGGTGTCCGGGCGCACCCCCAGGGACACGATCACCAGATCGGCCGGGAACTGCTTCCCCGACCTGGTGGTCACCAGCAGGGACTCGCCCTCGACCTGCTCGAAGGAGGCGACCCCGTCACCGAGCACGATCTGCACCCCGTTCAGGCGCATCCGGTCCGCGGCGATCCGCCCGAACTCCGGATCCAACGGGGCCAACACCTGGTCGGCCATCTCGATCACCGTGGTCTCGAAGCCGGCGTGGGCCAGGTTCTCCGCGGTCTCCAACCCGATGAACCCGCCCCCGACGACCACCGCGTGCTTCGCCGGCTTCACCGTCTGGAACCCGGAGTACACGTCCATCCCGGTCAGGAAGCTGGTCCCGCGCGACATCCACTCCCGGATCGCCCGCGCATCCGGCACGGTGCGGACCTCGAAGATTCCGGGCAGGTCGATCCCCGGGATCGGCGGGCGCACCGTGGCCGCCCCCGGGCGAGAGCACCAGTGCGTCGTAGGACTCCTCGGACACCTCGCCGGTGGTCACATCGCGCAGCACCACGGTCCGCGCGGCGGCCGAGACGCCGACCACCTCGGTCAGCGTCCGGCAGTCCACCCCGAACTGGGTGCGGAACAACTGCTCGTTGGCCACCAGCAGCGCCGACTCCCGCTCGATCACATCCCCGATGTGATACGGCAACCCACAGTTCGCGTACGACACGTACGGACCCCGCTCCAGCAGCACGATCTCCGCGGACTCATCCAGGCGCCGCAACCGGGCCGCGCACGACGCCCCACCAGCAACCCCACCGACGATGATCACCTTCATGAGCGCTGCCTCTCGACTCGTAGCCACCCGCGCTACCAGTAGGTTACATCAAGTAACCAGAGGGGCCAGGGGAGGCGGGAACCGTGGCGGTGACGGATCCGGACCCAGGGCGGTGAAGGATGGTGGGCATGGCAGTCGGTGAGAGGGTGGCGGCTCCGGCAGGAACCCGGGAGGTGATCCTGGACGCCGCCCAGGAGTTCCTGGTCCACAAGCGACTGCGGGACATGACCGTCAGCGCCCTGATGGAGCCGATCCCAGTCACCCGGGAGGCGTTCTACAAGCACTTCACCTCCCGCTACGACGTCGTCGCCGCCCTGCTGGGCCGGTTCACCGCCGAGGTCGCCGACGACTTCGGGATCTGGCTGCAGGGCCACGACCCGGAGCGCGACGTCCCCGCGATGTTCGATGCGGCCTCCCACACCTACGTCCGCCGGGCGTCCCTGCTGCGCGCAGTGGTCGACGCCGCCCCCCTAGACCCCGACCTGGAAGCCGTGTGGCGAGCGTTCCTCGGCCACTTCATCGACGCCGCCGCCGACCGGATCCGCACCGACCAGGACCTCGGCATCGCGAACAGATCCGTCGACGCCCGCTTGGCAGCATCAGCCCTGATCCACCTGGTCGAGCGGATGATCACCCAAGAACTGGCCGACGCCTCCCCACCGTCCCGTGAGCAGGTCGTCGAGGTGCTCACCCACACCATGCTCGGACTGGTCTACCCAGCCCCCACCCGGCGCACCGAGGAACCGGGAACAGCACACCACCTGCACGGTTGATCTGGTATCGGCCCCAACCGTCCGGCGAGTCACTCGCCCGCACTGGTCGGCTGCCCCGCCGGAGGCCAGCTCCCGTCACCTGCAGCCTGGCCCCTGACTGAAGCGAGGACCACTGGCAGTCACCAGCCGGTCCCAGAGCACCGGCCACACCCTCGCGCGACATCGAAATCGACCTACCCGCCACCGACGAAAGGCGTCCTGGCATGTCCGCGTCCTTCTGGGCGGTGATGCCTGCCCCGGAAGGCGCCCAGGTACGCGGATGTGACCCGGGTGGTGCGTAGGTGCCCGTGAGGCCCAATTGTTGAGTCCTATTGGTCCGGTAAGGCGTGTCTGCCGCCGCCGACGCGCCAGTCGTCCCGCCGTCCGCAACGTCACAGGCCGGGACCCGGCCTCGGGCCAGGTCGTGGCAGTTCAGCCGTAGTTCTCGGCTTCGGTGCGGGTGCCTGGGCGTTGCCGCAGGAGGGTGATGAGGCCGAAGTACAGCATGGGCACGGCGAGGTACAGAACCCGGCTGATCGTCGGGGCGGCGGTGGCCAGAGCCATAGCGAGGACGTAGACCACGATGGGGGCGGCGGCGAGCAGCCCACCGACGCGGCGGTGCCGGTCAGTGAGCGGGTCGAAGAGCAACTCCGGATGTCGGGTGACGTGGGCATAGAGGACCCAGCGCATCACAGACACGGCGATGAGCACCGCGCCGTAGACATGCAGCCCGATGGGCTCGTCGGGGTACTCCCCCAGGACAGACGCGGCGAACGGGATCAGCGCGGCCGGCAGGATGAACAGCAAGTTCAGCCACACCACGTCCCGGTTGACCGCCCGAATCTGGTTGAACAGATCGCGATGCCACACCCAGTACATCCCGGTGATCAGGAAACTGATCACCCACGCCGACAGCTCCGGCCCGACCTCGCGCAGGGACTCAGCCAGCGACTGCTCGTCCAGGTTTGGCGGCACACTGATCTCCAGCACCAAGATGGTGATGATGATCGCGAACACCCCGTCGGTGAACGCCTTGACCCGATCGGTCTCACCACGGCGTTGCTCGGCCGTTGAACTCCCCAGCTCGGCCACCAGACCCCCTTCGCCTCGTCGAACATCACCCTAAGCGTCAATCTGCCGGCGGTGCCGGGTGGGGTTGCGTGACAGAACGGGTCGGCCGACGACCTGGTCCGTCGGCGGCCCTTGGGCTGCTGGCAGGAAGAGCCCGTCGGCTGGAAATGGCATCCGCGCTCCACGCCGGCGTGACATCGCGCGCCTTCTAGCGGTCCACTGCCTGCAGGCATCGGGGCGCCGCAGAACTCCCGTCGTCGAGGCGGGCCGGTCAAGGGCAGTCGCCGCCGGGTTGCGTCCCCTCGACTGGGCTTCGCAACCGGCAGCCTGGATGCGTCCGCAAGCCGAACTGGAGTACCCCGCGCGCACGTGAAGCGATGGCTCGACCGCGGTTGGGAACTCCCCGCACCGGGGGTGAACGTCAAGCCCTGTCGGTGCTCCTGGCTGCTCGCCGCTCCGCGATCAACGCCTCCACCGAGGCCCAGCTGCAGGTCTTCAGCCTGGTCATCGCAGCACCCGAACCCATCCGACTCAAGTTCCGCGGTCAGAAGCTTGCCGCGATGCTCAACACCGCCGCGAACCTGCGAGTGCACGCCTCCTGGGACACCGAGACGACCAGCACCGTGGTGGCGCTGCGGACCTTGGCCCGTCGCGCGCACGCGATGCTGAAAGAGGCACGGGAGCTCCAGAAGGCGATCGTGGCCATCATCCATAGCTGGCGCCCTGACCTGCTCGAAGAGTTCGGGGTCGGGTCCCACCCCGGCCGCATCCACTCCGAGGCGGCGTTCGCGATGCTCGCCGGCGTGCCACCCATCCCCGCGAACAGTGGCCAAGTCACCACCCGCTATCGGCTTAACCGCTACGGCGACCGCCAGCTCAACAAGGCACTACACACCGTGGTCCAGAGCCGGATCCAGTACCAGCCAGCCACCCGCGACTACGTCGCCCGTCGCACCGCGGAAGGAAAGACCAGCCGAGAGATCAGACGCTGCCTCGCCCGCTACGTCGCCCGCGACCTCTACCGCCTACTCGAAAACACGGCCACGGATGCTTGACAAAGCATAGGAGCGTCGCGGTTCAGGCGGAGCGTTCCTGGTCGAGTCGTTCGAGGATCCAGGACCGGACAAGCGTGGACGCGGGTAGGTGCTTGGCGGCCGCAACTCTCACGACCTCGGCCTCTTCCTCGGCGCTGAGCCTGACGGAGTACACCTTCTGGCGGTTCGGCCGCCGGCCGGTCGTTCTGGCGGGGTAAGGGTCATCCTTGGTGTCTTCGGACTCACGCTTGAACCGTTCAGCCAGCGCTGGATCAATCGTCTTGGCCATCTTCATCTCCTTGCTGGTAGAGCTTCAGGTCCGCTCCGGTGGCGGGCCAGGCGTTGATTCCGTGCAGGTCACCGTCGAGGTCGCGATAGGCGATCACGACCAGCACTCGCCCGGCGGATCGGGAGCGGCCGATGAACCGCGAGGTGCCATGTGGGACTTCGGGTCTGGTTCGAGGGCCAGGAGGTTGACGTCTGCCATGACCTCCTGAGTCCACTGCGGTTCGATGTTCAGGCCGTCGGGGTAGCGGTCGCCCCGGGAGCGGACGTAGGCCATGGCGTCGCGGAAGCAGGCATAGCGTTGCACCGACCCAGCATCGGGCTGGTCATAGACGCTGTGCAGCAGCGCTTTCACCCACGGCCACGAGCTCTTCGGGGTGACCGACATCAGGTTCGCCGCGTAGTGCGTGCGGCACCTCTGCCAGCTGGAACCCATGCGTCACCTTCGCGGGGCAGGTCCCCTCACCACCCGGCTATGGCAGTCGCGCGAGCGCTGCTTCCAGGGATTCGGCGACGGGATCACCCTCGTAGTTGGCGTCCTGCCCGGTCAGGGAGATTCCCACCGTCGTGACCGCGGAGCCCTTGGCGGTGAAACCGAGGAACTCGAAGCGCAGGCATTCGGGGCAGGCGTCGTACGTGTCACGAGCAGCGACCCCCCATGACGAACCGGTGGGCAGGTCACTGATCTGGAAATTCTGGGTGTCCGAGGTGATCGAAGGCCCTGGTGCGCAGTCGCGGGTGGCCTGTTCCCATGCTGCGACCGCCGCGCTCGCGGTCGCACCGTCCGGGAACAGGGCAACTTGGTTCGTGGCGTAGGACGCCGGCCACGCGGGGGCAGGGGTGATCTCGGGATCATCGACGCCGGCGGCCTCAAAGTCACGCGTGAGCACATCGACTGCTCCCAGGGATTCCGCGGTCGGCAGCACGCACACGCTCAGGGCGCTGACTCCCGGTGGCAGGTCCTGCTCGATCCAGCCCATGGCCCCGTTCCACTCCGGCATCTGCGCCGCAGTGAGCAGGACGTCCGGTGACAGGCTGGCTGATGCGGGGGGCGTGGCTGGGGTGGTGCTCTGGTTGGTGCTGGTCGTCGAGTTCGTCGCGCACCCGACCAGGCAGACCAGCACGGCGATCGTCCCCGCGGCAGCGGCCCACTTGATCCGATGCGCTCGCACCCACCCCGTGCCCACTGTCGGCGAACGTCGAGTCGGCGTCCCAGGACTCCGTCGCATCATCGTGGCCACCTCCATCTTCACCGTGCCCACCGAGGGGCTGGTTCCACCAGAGGAACAAGCTCTCGGCCTGGTGCAGGGCTGCGGCAAGGTCGTGGTCCTACCAGCCGCGCCGAGCGGCTGGTAGGCCCCGGGTGTTCGCCGCCGTGGTCAGCCGGAGACGACCCCGAACCGGTCGAACGGTTCGGCGATCCCGCGGACCCCGGCCCGGGCCTGGGTCCACATCGAACTTCCGGCCGGATTCACCCCGGTGGGTGACCCGGGTACGACGGTGACCGCCCCCGCGTTGGTCTTGCGTCCCGAGCGTCTCGTTCGGCGCGCCGACCAGCAGCCAGTCAGTCGACCCGCCGGACAGCCGGGCCGCGCCCAGTTGCTCCATGCCGAACGCGTCCACACTCTCCTGGACTCCACGAACCCCGGGGGTGTCCTGGGTGAGGACCAGCGGAGTCTCGGCGAGCCCCGACGCGGACCCGTGCAGCAGGTACACCGCACCGTCCTGCTCGAGACCGGCGACCCCGGACGCCGACGCCCCCACCGCCAGGTCAGCGATGCCGTCGCCGGTGAAGTCCCCGCAGCCCAGGGCCTCCCCGAACCACGCCAACGCCTGATCGGTGTTCGGGAAGTTGGCCTCCAGGTTCCAGTCCTGCGCGGTCTCCGGGCGCAGCACACCACCCGGGCCGGTGTAGACCACCGAGACCCGCCCACGGGACTTCGCGGTCACACCGAGTGTGGCGCCAGGGCGGCCCGCCGCCAGATCCGCGCGGCCATCGCCGTTGAAGTCCGCCAGGGCCAGGACCCCGCCGAATCCCTCCCTCGCGACCGGCTCGGCCGGATCGAACGCCTCCCCGATCAGGTACTGGGCACCCGTGGCCGTGAGCCCAGCCGCGCTGCCGAGCAGCACCTGCACAGCCCCCAAGGCACGATTGTCGAACGGCACCCCGATGGCCAGATCAGAACGCCCGTCAGCATCGAGGTCACCGGCGGCCAGCACACTGCCGAACCTCTCCCCCATCCAGTTCTCGCCCGGATCCTCCGGCTCGCTGGCCACCCCGGGTGAGGTCTGATCCCACACCTGGGCACCAGCAGCGGTCAGCCCCGCCGCCGACCCGCGCAGAATCACCACCTGGCCGGACCCCCAGATCCCGCTCACCACGGTCCCAGGGGCGCCGATCGCCACATCCGCGTACCCGTCACCGTCGAAGTCACCCACCGCCAGCGCAGAGCCGAACCCGACGCTGGTCACCCGGTCACCAGGCACACCACCGAAGCCCTGGAACCACAACCGGTCCCGAGCCGTGGTCAACCCGCCCGCGCTGCCATAGATCACCTGCACCGCCCCCGCCCGCCCGATGCTGCGCGCCCTGTCCGCGATGGGCGTGCTGGGCGCCTCCCCAGGGACGCCGATCACCAGGTCGGCGAAGCCGTCACGATCGAAGTCCCCCGAGGCAACCGCCGACCCGAACTGGTCGAGCGTCTCGGAACGCCCTGCGACCCCCCACGCGCTCTGGTACCAGATCTGGTCACCGCGGGCCGTCGGCCCCGACGGCGACCCGCGCAGCACGTTCACCGCACCCGCCTGCTGGCGTTCCCCGATCGCCTCCCCGGGCACCCCGACCACCAGTTCGGCGTACCCGTCCCCATTGAAGTCGAACGGCAACACCGACCCCGGCAGGCTGGCCTGCGCACCGACCGGAGCCAGCACCGAAGCGACCAAACCCGCGACCGCGAACAGGCCCACCCGAGCCGACCCCCGCCGGCGCCTCAACCACGCACCCCCGAGCCCCCTGTGACCCCTGACAGAACTCCCTGTACCCATCGTCGCCACCCCCTCCCCGGCCAACCTCCCCGCGGGCGGACCGAATCCCCTCAAGGGCTCAGGATCAGAGCTTCTTCACGTCGTCCTTCGTGGTGAGGGTCTTCGCCGGATCGATGTTGATGATCTTCACGCATTCACGGGCTGGCTTGACGTTGCCGATGTTCAGACGCTCGCGGGTCTGGGTGGACCAGTCCCACCCGTTGGGGTAGGTGTACCCGGTCACGTCAGCGGCCGAGATGCAGAGGTAGGCCCTCGTCGACGTGGCCAGCACATCCTTCATCGCCTCGGCCTCCCTGACGCTGAATTGGTGGGTGGCCTGGTAGTACGTGTTCACCCTCGACCCTGTGAGCTTCGGCTGGAGCGTCACCGTCGTGATCGACCCGCTTGGGGTCAGGTCCTTTCCCCAGACCTTCGTCGAGTAGGCGTCGAGCGTGACGCTGATCGTGGGCAATGGGGGGGTCATCGCCCTGTACCTGACGGTCGCCCGGAGGATGAGGGGACGGACGCTCATCGTCGTCCCGTCCGCGTTGCTCACGTCGAAGACGTTCAGTGGGCTGTGGCCCACGATGTTCACCACCTGCAGCACAGGCTTGTCATTGGACTTCCTACCAGGAGCAGCTGTAGCACCCGCGACTGAGCCGAGCACCAACGCGCCCGCAGCAGCAGCCACGAGCAGTGTGCGCATTCCTTTCCCGGTTGTGTTCATACCTTCACGGTACGACCGCGGAAATGCCCGTCGGTAGGGCCATACGTCCACGCACAACCCCGCAGGCCACTAAGGAATGGATAGGCCCCCAATAACCTGAGCGCTTCGCCCGCCTCGTCGCGGGCAGCCCCTCGCAAGCCCACTGTTGATGCTCGAAGGCTTCTTCACACGGTGCTCGGACGAGCACGCCCTCCCCCCGAGTCGCATCACGCCGAAAGGCCGGACTCCTCCCCAGCCGTCACCCGCCCCACTGTCCCGTGGCTCTCGGCGAAGGATGTGGCCGCCTGGCCTGTGGATCGATGGCCAGGACTCCCCCGGGTGTCACCCTGGGGCTCCCTCGTCCGCTGGAGCTCCCAAGGTGACGCACTCACAGTGTGGCGGTGCTTCCACGGTGGCGACGCCCGGACCGGTCCCCTTGTGGGGGGGATCCCCTGCACGTTCGGTGCCCGGCTGTCGGCCGGCAACTCCCCTGTGATCGCCGGACAACCGCCGGCTGTCCGCTCCCGTGCTCGATGCGGTCGTCGGTCACGGGGTGGATGCGCTGGGGGTCTTCTCAGACCCTTACTGATCCCGGAAGAAGAGGGAAGCGCGTCGAGCGAATCCGTACAAGTCCGTACACCCCGCCGCTCGCGCGAATCCGTGCGGCCTGATCGGGAGGGTTCCGTGCGGGATGGCTGGTCAGCTGGCTGCTGGCAGCGGGCAGGGCGGGTCGTACGGGACTCCGGGGGCGACCTGTTGCCATTCGTCCTGGGTCATGGGCGTGCCGGTTCGGGGGCAGGTGGAGGCGGCGACGGCGTTCGGGTCGATCTGCCAGGTGACCACGGATCGTGCGCTGCCGCCGGCTGAGACGTGGGCGCCGTCGGGCGCGAGGCCCACCGCGTACAGGGTGCCCTCCGCGGCGGCGAGCGTGGACTGCAGGCGTGGGGCTGCCGGGTCGGTGACGTCCCACATCCAGACAACGCCGTCCTTGCTGGCCGCTGCCAGCACTGCCCCGTCCCCGGTCCAGGACAACGCGTAGACGGTGTCACCGGGCCCGCGGAGCTCCGTGCCGACCGGGATGGCCTTGTCCGGGGTGGTGAGGTCCCAGATACGCACAGTCCTGTCGGTGCTGCCGGCTGCCAGGTAGCGACCTGTGGGGTCGAAGGTCACCCCGTAGACGTAGTTCTCGAACCCGGTCAACGGGGGCAGCTCCTCAGCCTCAGCCCGAGTCGCGGTCGGCTCCGGGCAGGCGCCACAGGTGCACCTGGGCGTCGGTGGTTCCCACGGCCAGCAGCGTGGAGTCGGGGCTGAACACGGCTCCCAGCGGGAGCCCGGGCACTTGGAGTTGGTGGCTCGGTTGGGGTTCGGCCCCGGGGTGCAGGGTCCAGAGCCGGACCGCCCCGTCGTCGGCGACGGCGGCCAGCTGGGTTCCGTCGGCGGTGATCGCGACGGATTCGATGAGTTGGTCGGAGACGGTGACCACACCGGAGAGCCGGGTGCTGCCGGACTGCGGGTTCCGCTCCCACACGGCGACCCGTCCGATGGCGGTGCCGGCGGCGACCCAGCGCCCGTCCGGTGACAGGGCGGCAGCCCCATCAGCGCGGCCAGCCTCCTCAGGTGGGGTGAGCACCGCTGTCCCGTCGACGGCTGTGGGGTTCGCGGGTCGACCAGGTGGACCGACCCGTCGGCGGTACCGGGGGCCACCCCCACCAGGGACCCGTCAGCGGACGGCAGGATGTTCCAGATCGTGTCGGAGAACCCGGTGTGGACCGGACCGGGCAACGGCCACAGCCGGGCCACACCGTCGACCTCGCTGGTCAGCAGGGCTGACCCGGGGCCGACGAACTGCACCGAGGTGACGACCGCCGGGGCGGGCAGGATGCTGATCGACCTGCCGCTCTCGACGGTGAACAGCTGGATGTGCCCGTCCGAGGAACCGGCTGCCACCGTGGTTCCGTCTGGGGAGAACGCCACGGTGTTGACCCAGCTGGTGAACCCTTCGAGCGGCTCGCCTTGCTGGGTGGGTGCGCTGGGGTCGCTGACGTCCCAGAGCCTGGCCACGCGGTCCTTCTCCCCGGAGGCCAGCAGGGTCCCGTCAGGGGAGAACGCGACGCTGTGGACGAAGTTCGTCGCCGGACCCACGCTCGCCGTGCCCAGCAGGTCGGCCGGCCCGTCAGCCGGGGTCGACCAGAGCCGGATCGTGCCGTCGGAGCTTCCGGTGGCCAGGATCTTCCCGTCGGGGCGGTAGGCCACCGACTGCACCTTCCCGCCGAACTCCTCAGTGATCGACTCGAGCGCTCGGGGCTCGCCGGAGGAGTCTGTCGGCAGGGCCCAGCGCCGCACCGCGGGCTCGCTTGTTCCGGCCGCCAGCTGGGTGCCGTCCCCGCTGAACGCCAACGAGTACACCGCTGCGCCGTCCACGCTCAACGCTGCGACCTTCTGCGGTGAGTCCAGGGTCCGCAGGTCCCACAGCGTCACATCGCCTCCGGCGGTGCCGACCGCCAGCACCGCCCCGTCGGGGCTGAACGCTGAGGCGTACGCCGGCTCGCCGTCACCGGCGGCGGGCAGTTCTCCGGCTTGGCCGTAGCCGCCGTACTCACCGGCGGCGCTCGGAGTGCTCGCATCCCCGGAGGTGCGCTGCCACAGCCGGGTGACCCCGTCGACCCCGCTGATCGCGAGCACCGAACCGTCCGGGCTGGCCACGGCGTGCATCTCACCGGATGGGCCGACGAACCGGGTCGGTGTCGGCACCCCGGTGGAGTCCAACAGGCTGGATCGTGCCTGCACAGTGGGCGAGACCTGGTAGGCCGCCAGCGCCAGTTGCGCACCCAGCGCCGGATCAGTCTGGCGCAGGTTGTCGGCCGAGATCGCCAACTGCCGCGACAGGGCCTCGTCGCGTGCCTGCGCGGCCTCGTCGCGGGCGCGGAACGCCACCCCGGCGAGCAACCCCGCCAGCAGAGCCAGCACGGTCATCACGGCCACCAGTGCACGAAGTCGCCTGGTGCGCCGCTTCTCGGCGGTGGCTTCCGATTCCGCGTGGGCGGCGCTCTCGGTCACGAAGTCGTGCTCGGCGGCCGTCAACACACGATGGGAGGTCAGCGGCCTGGCGTCCAGGTCCTGCGCGTCAGCCAGGAGCCCGCCGCGCAGCAGCGCCGAGGGATCCCGGTCACGCTCCCGCCACACCGTTGCCGCGTCAGCGATCCGACGCTGCAGCCGGGCCTCATCCAGGTCACTGAGCATCCAGTCCCGCAGGCGGGGCCACGCGGAGAGCAAGGCCTCGTGACTGATCTCGATCGTGGTGTCCCCCGCGGTGAGCAACCGCCCGGCCACGAACGCCTCGATCACGTCATCCAGGGCCAGATCGGTACCCGGGTCCGGGTGACGCAGGTCATCGTGACGCACGCGACGGCGGGTCATCACACCGTCGTCGTCCACGACGACCAGCTGACCGAACAACCACTGCGCGGCAGCCCGCCCCTGCTCGTCCAGGCCTGCGACGACGTTCTCGGCGGTCTGCTGGACCGCACCGGCGAGGCCACCGGCCGCCAGGTAGTCACCCACCGTCAGCCGGGTGCCGCGGTGGCGTTCCCACGTGGCGAGCAGGGCGTGCGACACCAGGGGCAGTGCCCCGGCCTCGTAGGAGCCCTGCCCCTGCCCACGCGGGCTGAGGTCCCGCAGCAACAGGTCGACCAGCTCGGGCTCAACCGAGACGCCCACCGACTCCGCCGGGCTCACCACGGCGCGGCGCAGGTCACTCAGGCGCATCGACCCCAGGAGGACCTGCGAGGACTGCAGGGCGGGCAGCAGGTCAGGATCGGAGGCAGCCTGGCCGTAGAAGTCCGCACGCAGGCCGGCGACCACCACCACCGTGCGCCCTGGTGACGTACGCCCCTCCGCTTCGGCGACCAGCTCACGGATGAACGCGCTGCGTTGCTCCGGGGACACCAACGGGGAGAAGACCTCCTCCGCCTGGTCCACCACCAGCAGGACCCGAGGCGCCCCGACGCACCTCCGCCCGGGCGGCGGCGAGCGCTCCCATCGGGTCGGTGCCGGGAACGAGCACGCTGACCGCCCACGGCTGGTCGTCACGGTCACGCAGGCTCGGCACCAGCCCAGCGCGCAGCACCGACGACTTCCCCGAGCCAGACGGACCCACGAGGACCAGGACGCCGGGCTTGTCAGGACTGCCGGCGCGGTCCTCGACCGCGGCCACCAGGTCGTCGACGATCCCCTCCCGCCCGAAGAACAGTGCGGTCTCACGGTCGGTGAACGGCTCGAGTCCCCGGTACGGGCTGAACCCCGACCCGCTGGGATCTGACCTCCCCGTTGCCCCACCGCCCGGCCTGAACTCACCCGGCGGATCCGCAGCAGCGCCTCCCGCCAGGCTGACACCTCGGCGGCGTCCGTGACACCGAGCGCATCCAGGAGCTGGTCGAACTGCTGGGGCTGCGTGGCCGGGGGTAGGTGTCGGCCGCTGAAGTACCCACCGAGGGTGGCCGACGGGATCCCCGTCGCGCGTGCCACATCCCGGATCGACAGACCGGCGCGCAGCCGGAGGTCCGTCAGCCCGGCAGCGAACTCCGCGCCAGTATCGATGTCGACCGGATCCAGGCGACCGTCGCGCTGCGACTGGCTGGTCATGCTCTCGGTCATCGTTCGCCCCCGTTGCTCGTGCGTCGCACCAATCGTAAGGAGCCTGCTCCCGCGTGATTCCCGCGGGGCGCACCCCCGCGATCCACCGCCAGAGCCCGACGGTCTAAGGTGCCGAATCGGGCCCTCGCCGCGCTGCTCCCCCGTCGCGCGGCGAGGGCTCCTCGGCGGGACGCGCCAGACAGCACTGCGGGGCAAGAACAACCGGTGCCAATGAGATCCGTCGCCGCTTGGAGGCGAAGGGTCAGGCGCCGCCGGCGAGGCGCAGTTGCCGCCGTTGGTCGTCCCAGTGGGGCCGGGCTGCCGAGTGCGCCTCGCAGCGGCGCAGGGTTCCTGCCCAACCGGTGCCGCCCAGGGTCACCACCCGGCGGTGCGGGTTTCCGGTGTACCGCGGTGCCCGTCGAACTGGACCCGGCGACGCGAGCGGACGATGATCAGCGCAACGAGCAGCGGCCAGAGAGCCTGGAAGCCGGCCAGTAGGCGTTCGCTGAGGCCCAGCTGGTTCCCGTCACGTAGTTCGGCGCCCAACCAGCCCAGCAGCACCAGCATGACCGCGGTGGCCATGATCCCGGTGCGCCGATCGGGCAGGCCGGAGAACGCCGGCCACAGGGCCAGCGCCCCGAAACTGACCGCGGCCGCGGGGATGTGGGGGGCCGCCGGCTGCGGTGAGGCGGCGACCAGGATGGTGGCCGCGCCTCCGAGGGCCAGCAGGATCCGACCGGCTGGTGCCGCCTCGGTCAGCCCGGCCGCAGTCACCACGTGGCAGACACCGAGCACGAACAGGCCCACGGTCATGATCCACCGGTCCTCGGCACCCCGGGCGGCCAGCGCGCTGATGGTGTCGGTGACCGGGTCGAACCCGGCGGGCTGCCGGGTCTGGGCCAGCGTCCAGCCGCCGATCAGTGCCACCGGAGCCGCGGCGGCGGACACCAACACCCAGTTGCGCACGGCACGAGTGTGCCCGACGCCGGCGGTGGACCGTGCGCGTTCCGGTCCGCCGCACACAGCGCCTGGCCAGGTTCGGGAGCTATGCGGCAAACCGTGGGCGTGTGTCCCGGAGAGCCATTGCACGGAATCCCACCCATTCCGGGCGACAGACCCAACCCCGGGAGTCGCAAAGCCAGATGGAGTACCACTCGCTGCATCTCATGTGCGTCTATCTGGGCTGGAAAGGCGTGCGTTGAGCACGATGCCGACCCATCCGGTCAGTCCAGCGATCCCAGCCATGCGGTCAATGCTGCCAGAGCGGCTGAAGTCACGGTCGCGGTCAGCACGCCTCAAGGCAGAAGTAGATCGTCGTGTGTGCGGTTGCCGAAGGAGGTGCGGCGCGCAGAGCGTGCTGCACACGCGAGTGGGAGTATTGAGCGAGTCGCGCGGGGGTCGGGGGTTTCGTCTGCTTGAAGGTGCGTAGACCGCGGAGGTTCGATGGGGATCGAGGAGGAGCGCATGGAGGCGATTGCATCGCTGGGGTGGATCACCATCGACTGTGACGACGCGGACGCCCAGGCGCAGTTCTACCGGGCGGCGCTGGGCTGGGAGATCACCTTCAGTGAGGGCCCTTACTCCGGCATCAGCGACGGCTCGATCACGATTGAGTTCAACGCGGTTGAGGGGTACCAGCGGCCGCAATGGCCGGATATCGGCGGGGCGAAGCAGTTCCACCTCGAGCTCATGGTCGATGACCTCGACAAGGCGGCGGCTGCACTTCGTGCGGTTGGCGCGGGTCAGCCGGAGTTCCAACCCGGCGGTACGCGCTTCCGTGTGCTCACCGATCCGGCCGGTCACCCGTTCTGCATCATCCATCGCGCCGTGGCCGGCGCTGACTGACCGAATCGACGAAACGCTTAGCCCGCCCAACCCCTGAGCCGACCAAGGGCTGGCACCGCTGGACGATCCGCCTGCGGGACCGAACGATGAACGGCGAGGCGTGGGGTAACCCAGGATGATTGCGACATGGTCTGGCCGGACGTCGCCCCCATCGTGACTGTTCGATGTCACCTTCGCCCACTGGCCCCCTCTCACGCCGAGGAGATGGTCCCCGTCCTGGCCGACCCGGAACTGTACGAGTTCATCGGCGGTCACCCTCCGACGGTCGATGAGTTGCGCCGCCGATACCAAGCCCAGTCCGTCAGTCACTCCCCGGACGGACAGCAATGGTGGTGCAACTGGATCGTGACCGCACTCGACGACGGTCACACGCTCGGCTACGTCCAGGCGACCGTCGAACGGTCCAGTGACCGGCTGCAGGCGGACGTCGCTTGGGTCATTCGGTCAGGCGACCAGGGACGCGGCCTGGCCACCGACGCCGCCCGAGGGATGATCAACTGGCTCGACCAGCACGGCGTGGATCGCTACACCGCATACATCCATCCGCGGCACACCGCGTCCGCACGCGTGGCATCCAAGCTCGGAATGCACCGAACCTCCAGCACACGCGACGGCGAGATCCGATGGGAATCCAACGACTGACCGATCCCGGTCCGCGATCCGCGCCCGACTTCGGCTGCGGTGACGCTGGGCCCCAACGCGCGATTCGCGGCGAGGCGTCGCGGGTCCACGGGTTGGCGAATCGCGGCAGATCCATGCGCTTCGCTGACGGTGCCCGCCTCACGGTGCCGGAGTTGGGGCCGCGCGGCCGTGGCCGTCAGGCGGCTCCCAACAGGCTGAGCCCCGGGGCGTGGTTACGTAGCCATGACCATTCCGATCGTGTCGCCACCCGTGGCCAGGCCGCCCAGGACCAGTGGGCCGATGTTCGACCCCGTCACGTCACCGCCGACCGAGACCGAGTAGTCGGTCCCGGCGGTGAGTGCCTCGGATGAGTAGATCAACGATTGCGAGTTCCGCAGGGTGGTGAAGGAAGCGACCTGCTCCCCCTGGGCGTCGGAGATGGTGATGACGGTGCCGGCCGGCAGGGTGCCGCTGAAGGTGATCGCAAGTGTTGCCTGCGTGGATCCCTCCCCGGGAGCGACCGCCATGGCGGACATGCCATTCGCCGCGAGCGTCCCACCCGAGATCGTCAATTCATCGTCCACATCGAGGGCGCCCTGGCTTGAGTTGTCCGTTGCGGAGACCACGAGGGTGCCGCCGGTCATCGCCATGGCGCCGTTGACGTCCACGCCGTCGCTCATGGCGTCGATCCCGTAGGTGCCGCCGCTGAGTTCCAGGAACCGGGTGCCGTTGTCGGCTTCGGCTGGGCCGCCGAAGCCGCTGCCCACCATCGCCGACACCGTGAGCGACGACAGGTCCTCGACCGGATCGGTCGTGGCGGCCTGCCCGCCGGGACCACCGCCGGGCATCGCTTGGCCATCGGCTGCCATGTCACCTGCGGGGGGACCGCCGGCCGGGGGGCCACCAGCGGCCATGTCCGGGTCGCCTACCGCGCCCGGGTCGACCGCCGTGTTCGGATCGACGGCCGCACCGAGGTCCGCTGACGACGTGTCATCTGTGGACGCCTCGAGCGCCTCTGCGCCGCCGGACACATTGATCCCGTCATCGGTGGAGGCCACCTGGACGTCGCCGCCCGAGAGGTACATGTAGGCACCCTCGATGCCCTCGACGCTGTCGGTGATGTTCACGGTGCCACCGTCGATGCGCAGCACGTTGTCGGAATGCACTGCGTCGTCACCTGCCGCGATCGTCAGGTCTCCGCTGAGGACCGTGACCTGGCGGGCGGCATCGATGGCGTCGGAGCTGGCCGTCAGGTCGAGCGTCCCGCCGTCGATCCAAATGACCCCCATTGCGGCGCCCGGCTCGTCGATGAAGGACTCGTCGTCGGAGCACAGCGCATCCCCCTGGGCGTCCACGGTGAGCGTGCCGCCGGTGATCACCAGGTGGTCTTTGCCGCGCACGCCGTCGTCTGCGGCCTCGACCGTGACATCGCCGCCGGCGAGGGCGAGGGTGTCCTTCGATGTGATCGCGTCGGCGGCGTGCGCCGTCACGCTCAGGGCCCCGTCACCGGCGATCCACAGATCGGCGGTCGAGAACAGGGTCGCGTTCGCAGCGTCCTCGACCGTCTCGTCTAGCTCGGCTCCCTGCGCGTCGGCGAGCACGTTGTCGGAGCCGTCGGCAAGCCAGAGAACGGCCTGGTCAGCATCCTGCACATTGATCGCGGCGACGCCGGCGGCCGTGATGGCCACGCCGTCGAGGACGAGATTGACCACGGCATCGGGTGCGTCGACCACGAGCGAGCCGGAGGTCAGCGTGCCGGTCAGGCGGTACGTGCCGGCCTCGGTGATCGTGACCGAGTCACCGTCGACACTCACGCCGCTGCCGGCCCGCGAGGCCCCGTCCGCGAGGGTGACGTCCACTGCGTCCTCCGGGTCGAATGACAGGCTGGCTTCGTCGATGCCGAGGTCCGCGTAGCTCACCTCGGCGACGGCACCGGAGCCCGTTGAGGTGGCCACCGCGGAGTCCGCCGATATGGCGCCTGTGTCGGTGGTGACAGTGGTCGAGCCGCTGCCCGCGCTGCACCCGCTGGCGAGCAGTGCCCCAGCCAGCACAACCCCGGCGAGTGATGTTGATTTGCGACTCATGTCGAGCTCCTTCTAGGCGGCCGCGGCGTACGCGGCCGGTGTGAAGACGTGGCGGCGCAGGGTGCGCGACCACCGGTTCGAGGGAAGCTCGGGGCGCAGGGCCGCAAGCGACGTGCAGTACTTGCTGACGGGGGTCGGTCGGATGCCGTTCTCCCAGAGCGCTTGGTCGACCACGCCGGCTCGACCTGCCGCCTTGGTCTCGACGATCAGGAAATCGCCGTAGTCCATGCGCGCGCCGCGGACGTCAGCCGCTGCGACCTGCCGGTCCACGGTGACCCGAGCGTCGGCCGTCACCAGCGTCACGCGCTCATACGAGGTCGTCAGCACGCTGGTCAGGTCCTGTGCCGCCTCCCCGACGAGCTCGAAGGAGGCGACGAACGCTTCGGCAGTGGCGGGCAGCTCGGCCAACCCCACCTGGGCATCGGAATCGAGCCACTGCCGGCTCTTGGCCGTTCTCCCCGATCGGGACCGCATCTTCACCTCGACGGCGGCAGTGCCGGAGTCCAGGTAGTGCCTCGTCCGCACCTTGTAGCGGCGAGGGCGCTTGTGGGCCGCGGCCCGGAAGCTGAGCAGATCGGGAGTGTCGTAGTAGGTGGAGGCGTAGCGGAAGCTGCGGCGACCATCGATGTCGAGCACGCTGGGCTCGGTGTCCAGGGATCCGAGCACCGACTGCCACGCCTCGGGCCGCAGGATGTACTTGCGGTCAACCCGGGTCTGCAGGGCGGCCCTCTGGTTCACCTCGCCGAGCCCAAGGGTGGGCATCGCGTACGCGATATCCATCCAGGTGGTCATCGCACACCCGCCACGTCGGCGCCCATGGTTCTCTGGTCAGCCGCCGAGCCGATCTGGATGTCAGTGGCGATATCGGAGTCCCAGCTCGTGGAGTCGGGAAGCGTGAACCGGACGTCCAGCACGGTGGTGTCCGAGACCAGGTCCACCTTGCGCACATTCACGCGGTCGATCCGGGCTCCCAGGATGGCGCCGAGCAGGTCGCGAGCCTCCGTCTCGTCGTTCATGGCCCGGTCGAGCACCATCGTCTGCTGGCGTGCGCGCGGGAACAGCCTGGGGCTGTCACCGACCGCGATGACCGCCAGGAGAACGGCCATGAGCGTGAACGAGACGTAGGCGGACATCGAGGGGAAGCCACCCAGCAGTCCCAGCGCAATCGCAGTGAAGTAGTAGGCGATCTCGGCATGGTCCATCTCGGTGGAGCGCAGGCGGATGATCGACAGGACCGCGAAGATGCCCAGACCGAAGCCGAGCGAGAGGTCCGCGGTGGCCATCGCATACGTAACGCCCATGACCCCGACGTTGATGGACAGGAAGGCGACGATGAGGTCTCGCCGGCGGTGGCGCGGGAAGTACAGGGCGAAGACCATGATGCTGATGGCGACCAGGTCGGCGGCGATGAATGCGAAGACGGACATGGAGGTTCCTCCCGGCTGTTCGATTCGTGAACGGGACGAGTCCATGACACCGGACGGATCTGAGAGGAACCTGTGAACTGGCTCAACGCCGGCTGTTCGATTTCGCTGGTATCCGCACACCCGGAACACCCGACCCGGCATGACCCCAACGGGTTGTCAGTCTTCGATGTGCGCGGCGCCCTGCCGCTTCAACGCCTCGATGCCGTCCCCAGGCGCCCAGCTCGCGGCGGTAGGGGGAAGGTCTCGGGTGGACCCTGGGCTCCGCTGCGCCGGCTTGAGTGGGGGCGACATGCTCGCGACACACAGCACGATCCAGCCGATCCGGTGATCACACGAGTGCTACCCCGGAAACTCCCGCTAGGGCTGGAAGTCGGCGCACAGCTGCTGGTGTGCCACAACCCACCGCCCGTCATCGAGCTCGGAAGCGACCACAACCCGGCGTCCAGCCCCGTCCGGGGTGTACACCAGCCAGAGGCGCTCAGCCGACGTGCTGGACCGCGGTCCGGTCCACTCGACCACGCTGGCGGAGTCCAGTGACAGGTCGTCCCGGTAGGCCTGCAGGGCTTCCTGCTCAGCTGCCCCGAACCAGCCGAACTCATCAGCGCTCGCCGGTAGGAAGTCCAGGTCACAGCCGAGCGCCTCGGCCATCGACGCGGCCGACGACACCGATCCGGTGGGGGCGGGCTCGTCCGTCGCCTGGGTCGCACTGCTGGTGCATCCAGCGCACAGCAGGCTCACCAGCGCGATCGATGCCACGCTCGACGCGGTTGCTCGCATAGTGACAAACCCCGTTTCACCAGTCCGTGCCGAAGACGTCGGGTTCGACCCCACTGCGAGGACCAGCACGCCCACTGCCAGCACAGTCCCGCCGCGCCGCTCACCGCAGCCGCCCATGCTTCTCAGTTGTCACGGTGGTGGGTTGAGGCTTACTCGATCATGCGGGATTCGGCCTGCTTGGTGATGTCAGCGATCAGCGCGTCCCGGTGCCCGGCTGCGTTGGCTTGGGCGGGCGGCGCCTTGACGGCGGTGTTGGCCAGGCCCCAGATCATCAGGTCGACGAGGACGGGGATCAACTCGATCGCGGGACGACGGGGCAGGTAGATCCAGCGCCGACCATCGCTGGGGTCGCGGACCCGCGCGATGATCCCGGCGTCGCGTAGGCGTTGCAGTCGCTCGGCGAGGGTGTTGGTCGCGATCGACTCGTCAGCGGCGAAGTCGGCGAAGTGGGATCTGCCGCCGATCAGGAGATCGCGCAGGATCACCAACGTCCACCGGTCACCGAGGACATCGAGGGATGCTGCCACCGGGCACGAGGAGCGCAACGCGGGAACTGAGGAGTCCGCCATGGCTAGATCGTGACGCTGGCTGGCCTGCGGCCGACGAGCATGCCGAGCATGGCCAGCAGGGAGATCAGGACCATGGGTACGTACCAGATCAGTGCCAGCCACATCGCGCCGATGTCGTAGCTGATCAGGTCGGTCTGGGCGACGATCCGGGCGACGTTGACGAAGTCGAGCAGCCCGACCACCGTCACAGCCCAGGCAACGGGCACCGTCGCAGCCGCGCCCTTGCGCGCCAGGACGAGGGCCAGCAGGGCGAGCAGCGCCGTGAGCAGGTCACCGAGCCCTGCTTGTAGGAGCAGGTCCGAGGAGACCCCCGAATCGACCTGTCCGTCGACCGCGAGCGTCAGTCCGGTGAACCGGAACGCCTGCACGAACAGCAAGGGTTGCAGCGCCACCAACAGCGGCTGGCCCGCCAGCCGCGGCGCGACGTACCAGCGGTAGATCAGCGCATAGACGACTGTGGCAAAGGTGACCTGCACAGCGAGGATGAGGTAGTTCACCGACGTGCTCCTTGGGTGCGATTGGCCCAACCCGCGCTGGGTAAGGACATTGGCTTGCGTTTCACAAGCGACACTACCTATATAGATCCTGGAACGCAAGCGACCTATCAGAGATCAAGCGCACGGGGACACCGTCAGCCTCGAGTCTGACCATGTTCCATGTATCGTACATACATGATCCAACGTGATCCTGCTCCTGCGCCGGTCCTGGTCACGGGTGCGACGGGCAACATCGGCATGGCCGTTCTGGCCCGCCTCATTGCAGACGGACGCCCCCTGCGCGCGGCAGTCCCCGACGAGGCGGCCCTGCATGGCCCCCTGTTCGAGACGGTTCGGTTCGATTTCACCGATCGGTCCACGTGGTCCCGGGCCTTTGCGGGGGTCGAGGTGATGTTCCTGATGCGCCCGCCGCAGATCAGCAACATCGCCCGTGACATGGTCCCGGCGCTGGAGGAAGCCCAGGCAGCGGGGATCAAGCACGTCGTGCTGTTGTCGTTGCAGGGCGCGGAGAACAACAAGGTTGTGCCGCACGCGAAGATCGAGGCGTGGCTGCGCGGCAGTGGCTTGGCGTGGACGTTCGTTCGGCCCTCGTTCTTCATGGAGAATCTGTCCGGCACTCATGCGCCGGACATCCGCGACCGCCACGAGATCGTCGTGCCCGCGGGCTCGGGTGCGACTGCGTTCGTGGCTGCCGACGACGTCGCCGCGGTCGCCGCGGGCGCGCTGGTCGACCCGCAGGCGCACCGCAACCTCGCCTGGACCCCGACCGGGCCCGAGGCGCTGACCTACGACCAGGTCGCCGCGACGTTGTCGGCTGTGCTGGATCGGCCCATCCGGTACACGAGGCCGGGTGTGTTGCGCTACGCGGTCCATGCCAAGCGGTCGCTGGGCATGCCGCTGCCGATGGTGGGGGTGACCGCGGCGATCTACACGGTGGCCCGGTTCGGGAAGGCCGGCGGCCTGACCGAGGATGTCCGGACTGTGACCGGCGCGCCCCCCACGAGCTTCGACGTCTGGGCACGGGCGCACCGTGACGCCTGGACCGATGATGTCTGAGTCCGAGGACGCCGGGAAGCGCGGCGACCTCGACCGGGTCGATCGTGCCCTGGTCGGGCTGCGCCATCTGTGGTCCGGCCCGCTGACCCTTGACGACCCGACTATGGGAACCCTGGACATGTCCACCGTGTGGATCGTCGATGCGCTGACCCGCGACGAGGCCGACGACGAGGTCACGATCGGCGAGTTGGCGGTGGCCATCGATGTCGCCCACTCGACAGCCAGCCGACTGGCCGACCGGGCCCAGGCCAGTGGCGCGGTGACCCGCCGTCCCTCGACCCGGGACGCCCGCAGGGTCGCCGTCGAGTTGACCGATCAGGGACGGCTGCTGGCCGCGACCGCCCGGACCTTCCGCGCCGACTACCTCGACCGGACCATGGCCGCTTGGACTCCCACGGATCGGAGTTCCTTCGCCGACCTGTTGACCCGGTTCGCAGCCGACGTCGCCACCACTTCACCGCACGACCCCACCCACGATGAGGAGCTGACATGAACATCGCTGTCCTGGGAGCAACCGGGCGCACCGGCACCCTGCTTGTGGCCGAGCTGCTGCGCCGCGAGCACACCGTGACCGCTCTGGTCCGCTCCCCGGAGAAGCTGGGCCCGAGCCGGGACAAGGTCCACGTGGTCCTCGGATCCAGCACCGACCCCGCCACCCTCGACCAGCTCCTGACCGGCGCCGAGGCCGTGGTCTCCGCGCTCGGGCCCACCAACAAGGAACCCACCCTGCATACCGACACCGCCAAGGCCCTCATCCAGAGCATGCCCCAGCACGGCGTGACCCGGTTCGTGGGAATCAGCGGCGCCGGCATCGACGTCCCCGGAGACCGCAAGGGCCCCAAAGATCGGGCGATCTCGTTCCTGATCCAGAAGCTCGGTGGTGCAGTTGTGGCCGACAAACCGGCGGAGCACCGCGAGTTCGCCACATCCGACCTCGACTGGACCCTCGTGCGACCACCACGCCTCGTCGACGGCCCCGCGACCGGGAACATCACCCACGACGCACACACCCCCGGTCACGCCAGCTCGATCCGCCGCACCGACCTCGCAGCATTCCTCGCCGACGTCGTAGAGAACAACCTCTACCCGCGACAAGCCCCCTTCGTCTCCGCGGGACGCTGACCCGCCACCACGACAGCCCACTGCCCCGCAACAGCAGGAGGACGATCACGACCTGCCCCCAGGATCCGATCGATGCTCCACGGTGTGGAGATGCCAGACCATCCGACGATGCAGTTCGAACACGCCATCGTGGGTGGCCACCGCCTTCGCTTCGCTGCTGCGCGGACGCCAGGCGCGCCACAGATGTTGATCACGTCGCCACAGCCCATGAGCGTGCTGACATACCGGAATGTGTGGAACCGGTTGGCCGAGCGATTCGATCTCGCCGCCGTCGATCTGCCGAACCATGGCGGGTCGGAGGCAACCTCGGACAGCATCACGGTCGATGAGCACGCTGCATTCCTCGGTGAGATCCACGATCACTTCGAACTCACCCGCCCTCACTTCGTCGGGCCGGACATCGGAACGCCCACTGTTCTGCGTTTCCTGATGGACCATCCAGAGCGAATCGCATCGGTCGTCTGTGGCGACGCTGGCACGGTCTCGCCGGTCGAGGGCGAACTGGCCTTCCGGCTGATCGTCAACTCCCCGCTGTTTTGGTCGTCGATGCGCTTGCTCGGTCGACACTTGGGTGGCCGCTTCTACGCGCTCGCCGCAAACAGCGTCGGATTCCACCAGGAGCGGCCGTCGAAGGAAGTGCTGAATGACTTTCGCGATGGCTCGACCGGGCCGGGCAAGCTCCGTGGCCAGGTGGGCCTCCTCGGCAGCTACCCGAGCATTGTGCCCCGCATGATGGAGTCCTACCCGTCGATCCAGACGCCGGTCTTGGTGCTCCACGGCGAACATGACACCTTCGTCGCGATGGGCAACTCGAAGCGTCTCAGCGAACTGCTTCCCAACAGCGAGTTCGCCGTCATCCCCGACGCCGGGCACTACTCGTGGGAGGACAGCACCGAGGTCTACCTACAACACATCCTCGATTGGACCGACAAGGTCGAATCAGGACGCTGGGCCCCGCCCGCCGGAGCCCGACGCGTCGTCAAGACGGGGTCAGCACGTTGATGTCCCGACTCGCCGGATCGGGCGGCTCGAGGACTCGACGCAGCCATTCGGCTACCGCGTCGAGGACGCAAGACAGCGCGTCCTCTTGGTAGAAGGCGTGTCCGACGGGTCGTTCGAGGTAGTCGGCATCGATGTCGCGGGCCAGCCGGCGTACCGACTCGACCGGGGCGAGAGTGTCCAGTGACCCGCCTAGGACAAGGGTCGGTTGCCCTGCCGGGCCCTGGGGTGCGGAGTCCCCGCGGAGCAATTGGGCGAGCACCAGCCACGACTCGCTGACGTTGTGGCCGCGTGAGCGGCGCATCGCGTCGCTGGGGGCGTCGGGCGTGAACAGCCCGACGGGGGGCTGAGCGGCAGGGCTCGGGCCAGCGGGGCCGCACCGGCCAGCACACCCATCTTCAGTGCGCTGACCGGATCGTTGACGGCGAGCCGCAGCATGTGCGGGGCAAGTCCGTAGGGCGTGGCCGGGGTCAGGAGCACCGCGGCGCTCAGCGGGGTTCGGCGGCCAGGCGTAGGGCGGCCAGCCCGCCGAGGGAGTGTCCGATCACCACAGGCGGACGTCGGCATTCGGTGACTGCCCGGTCCAGCACGGCGTCGATGGCGGCCAAGCCGCCGCGATCAAGTTGAGGTAGTCGCCGTGCCCGTGCGGGTAGGCGAACGATCCTCGCCTGCCATCCATGGGCTTCGAGCCGCGACGCCATGGGCTCGAAGCTGGCGTTGTCGTTGAACGCGCCGGGCACGATGAGCATCGGCGTCGGCCGCTTGATCACCAACTCAACGTATCCAGATCGCTCCTGACTTGCAGGGTAGAACGTCCGCGGAATTGGCCGAGGCTCCAGAGCCTCGCACGTCACCGTCCATGGCCACGTCCCTCGGCCACGGCCTTTGGGATGGCAGGCCCCAGCCACCCCTGCACCGCATTCAAGCCCGGAACAGTGTGCGTTTCGCGGCGGAGGGGGCGCCCTCGGTCATGCCTCTCTATCGTGAGACCTCCAGCATGACATCAGACCCTGTTGCGGCCTGCAGCCCGTCGCCGGACGGGCGGCCATTCGGCACCGTGACTCAGCCGAGGTCTGCTTCGGGCAGTCACAGGGCGGCACAGTCGGTGCTTCATGACGTCCGTGCCGCCGCCCTGGGAGGTCGCGACCCCGGGACCCTGCCCCCTGGAGGCAGTCCGTGAGTGGTACGACTGGGAGTCCGGCCTGACCATGCACCACGAGAGCGACGGCACCACCACCCTACGCAGCCCGAGACTCGACCAGGCGGCCCTCCACTGAGCCCTCGCCCGCGTGCGGGACCTCGGCACCCGCCCTCATCTCGGTCACGACCGGACGAGGCGCACGCCGGTTGCGATCAGCCAGACGAGCCAGGCGGCGAACCCGAGGAGTCCGACGAAGATCAGCGGCGAGCCGTCGGCTATCGCGAGGTTGCCGAGCCCCGCGGCGAGCAGCAGGCTCCCGCCCACCAGCCCCAGCAAGCGCTGCCAAGCTGGAGTCAGCCCGCTCGCGTGCGCGGCGAGGGCCGCGCCGATGCAGGTGGTGCCGATCATGGGCAGCGCCAGCGCGAACGCCGCCGCGTGGAGCTGCCAGCACGAGCTCGAACGCGGACGTCGGCTCGGCGAGCCCGTCGGCGGAGAGCGCGAGCCCGATCTGCAGGACGTTGACGAGCACGAAGATGGCCGCCAGCGTCGCGCCCGCGGCCACGGCGAGGCGCGACCAGTCGGCGCCCGCTCCGCCGCGCCGCTCCACGAGGCCGTGCAGGCCCGTCACGAACACGAGCAGCAGCGGCAGGTACAGGGCCACCAGACCGGACACGATGGCCACCGCGTCGCGGTTGGCGGCGTAGTAGGCCAGCACGTCCTCGATCGGAGCGCTGTAGGTCAGCGCGCCCGTGACCGCAAACAGCCCGTTCTCCATCACCACCAACACCACGAAAGCGATCGCCGCGGCGCCGACGAGCCGGCCCGACCAACTTCGGGCTATCGGGGAGGCGGTGTTCTGCTGTGATCTCATCTCTTACTCCGGTTTCAGTCGGTTGGGGGGTTGTCGAGCAGGTTCGGTCATCGCTGCGACCCACGCCGGCACGTACGTCGTACGTCGTACGTCGTACGTCGTACGTCGTACGTCGTACTATGGGCGTACGCTGTACGATTGTCAAGTCGTTCGAGGGACCGAGGAGAACCGTGTCTGTGAGGGAACAACGCCAGGTCGCGTCAGACGCGGGGCTGAGCAAGCAGCGGGTGGTGGTCGAGGCGGTCCGGCTCGCCGACCGGGAGGGGGTCCACGGGCTGAGCATGCGCCGGCTGGCTGGCGCGCTCGGCGCCGGCGCGATGTCGCTCTACCACTACGTGGCCAGCAAGGAGCAGTTGCTCGACGCCATGATCGACGTCGTGTTCGACGAGATCGAGCCCCCACCCGAGGACACCGACTGGCAATCGGCGATGCGACAGCGGGCGGTATCCGCCCGGGAGGTTCTCGCACGCCACCCGTGGGCGATCGGCCTGATGGAGTCGCGGACATCGCCAGGACCCGCGCACCTCCGCCACCGCGAAGCGGTCACCGCCTGCCTGCGCAGGGCTGGCTTCCCGGTTCTGATGGCCACGCACGCCAACTGGTTGCTCGACAGCTACGTGTACGGGTACGCCCTGCAGGAAGCCAGCCTGCCGTTCGACACCGCCGATGAGCTCGCTGACATGACCGAGGACGTCTTCCTGCCCCAGCTTCCTGCTGACGAGTTCCCCTACCTCAACGAGTCCGCCGCGGTGCTCGTCGCGGCCGGCTACGACCCGGCGGAGGAGTTCCTCTTCGGCCTCGACCTCGTCCTCGCCGCCCTCGAGCCCCTGAGAGCCTCCGCATAGCCACGCTCACGGAGCGTCGCACGACCCTCTGCACCGCAGCTCCGATCCAGGGGCCATCGCGTCCTTCAGTGCGGTCATGCCTGCGCCAACGTGCGCGACAGGCGGCGATGTGGGGCACCATCGAGCCAACTGCGAGAGTGCCGTTCGGCGTACGAGGCCGCTTCACGCTCACACTCGTCGTCGTGGACGGTGTCGCTGACTGCTCTGAGCTGGTCAGACGAGCAGTTCGAGTCCTCGGAGCGCGGCTTGGCTACGTCAACAGCGCGAGACGCGCGGAAACCCGTGCCGACAGCAGGGCGTACTGAACATCCAGCCGCGTAGGACCCGTGGGGCGGGCGACCTCAACCCCGCCCCACGACGAACTCGTCCGGGCCGAATTGCTGGCGTTCCGCCGAAGGACGTACCCCGAGAGAGCGCCGCGTTCGGTATCGACCCTCCAGCGGCAAGACCATCACCCAGAGCCGATCGACTTGCATGACGTTACGCGGCGGTATGCCGCGGTCGGGCAGAGCGTTCCCTGTCTTGCCGTTCCGCGTCCAGCAATGAAGTCGGGGCTGGCCGCGGGCGGCGCTCGTTGCAGCGGATGCCCACTCGTGACTAGAATACTGGTCATGAGCACCCAGTCCTTGGCATCGGTGAAGGCGCACTTGAGCGCCGTGGTCGATAGCGTCCATGAGACGCACGAACGCGTCACTGTGACCAAGAACGGGGTCCCCACCGTCGTGGTCGTGGCTGTCGAGGATCTCGAGTCCCTCGAGGAGACGCTCGCGATACTCTCCGACGAGGACACGATGCGTCAGCTGCGCGAGGCCGAACGCGAGGTTGCCGCGGGCGACACCCTCGACGCCACCGAGCTCCGAAAGTTGATGGATAGAAGGGCGCAGCCCGAGTGACCTATCGGCTGGCGATGGCTCGCAGCGCGTCCCGCGCGCTGGACCTGGATCTACCGGAGGCGGTCGCATCGGCGGTGGTGGAGTTTGTCACTGGCGTGTTGCTGGAGAACCCGCAATGGGTGGGCAAGCCGTTGCAGCCTCCTCTGGATGGCAAGTGGAGTGCGCGTCGCGGGCAGTACCGGATCATCTACACGATCGACATTGCCGCCCAGATCGTGACCGTGCTGCACATCTCCCACCGGCGCGACGCCTACCGGTGACAACCGGCCTGTCTGTCAGCCCGAGCGCCCACAGCAGGCGACCGGGTCGCTGCTCAGGCACCGGCCCCTCGGCGCGGACACGCCCCGAATGGCGCCCAGCTAGGCGGCGGTATGCAGCACCTCGAAGTCCCGGGGCACATCCTCCCCTCAGGTGTGAGCATCAATGCCGTGGGGAGCGGCTGTGCGTCATTGAAGTGCCCAAGTGATCCGTCGGCCGTCCAGAGGTTCTACGCCGACGGGGCGGTCGTGCGGGACTCGATGGCCGGAGTGCGCCTCGAGGGCCCCGCGGCTATCGGGGCTGCTGCTGAGGGCCCGGTTTCGGGTGGGGCGCTGACCGGTGCGGTGCGGCACGCGATCGCCGACGAGGGGGCCGGCGTCGTTCGGCAATGGGGACGGCGACCGCTTGGTCCAGCTGCTCACCGTCGAGGACGGGTCCGGGTGCCCCGGGGAGATGGCGGTGGCCCTCTGGCTCGACGGCGCTCAGGGCAGGTCCGGGGAGAGCAGGTCACCATCTGGAACGGCACGCCCGAGCTCGAGCAGCTGCTGTCCTGGGGCTTGGGACGCTTCGCCGATGCCCCCCTGCGAGTTGGGCGCCTTCGGGACGGGCATCGCAGCGCCCACTAGGATGCGCGACATTGGGGCCGTGACCACGTTCCCCTTGGTGGTGAGCGCCGACGACGACCGGTCACCCTGCGACGGCCGCAGGTTCGCGCTCGTAGAGGTGGCGGGCCCAGAGGTACCCGGTCATCGACAGCACCGCGCACCACGCAAGGGCGAGCAGCAGCGTGGAACTGTCGGGCGTGCCGTTGAGCAGCCCGCGGACTCCTTCGATCATCGGCGTGAACGGCTGGTTCTCGGCGAACCACCGCAGCCCCACGGGATAGGACTCGGCCGGTACGAAGGCGCTGCTGAGGAACATCAGCACGATGAGCAGGAGCGGGGTGTTGCTCGCGGTCTCGACGCTGCTGGAGTTCAGGCCCAGGGCCAGGCAGATCCAGATGACGGGGAACGCGATCGCCAGGGCCAGCCCGAAGGCCGCGGCCCACCCTGCCGGGGTGCCGCCCGGTCGGTAGCCGAGGAGCACAGCGAGTGCGGTGACCACGACCAGGACGAGGGCTGCTTGCACCATGCTGCCCAGCACCTCGCCGGCGAGCACCGAGGAGCGGGCGATCCCCATCGTGCGGAAGCGGGACATGATGCCCTTGGTCCGGTCAGCGGCCACTGAGATCGCCGTACCCAGGCCGACCCCCGCGATGGCGAACAGCAGGATGCCGGGCACCAGGTACTCGAGGTAGGCAGCTCGGCCCGCACCGGCGAGGCCCGGACTCACACCGGCGCCCAACGTCTCGCCGAAGACGAAGACGAACAGCAGCAGGATCAGCACGGGTTGCGCGAGCAGCATGATGGTCAGCGAGGGGTAGCGCTGGATGTGCCGGAGGTTGCGGCGCAGCATCGTGGCGGTATCGCGTGTGGACAGGGTGATGCTCATGTCAGGGCCTCCGGGGTCGGGGCGGACGGCGCGGCAGCGTGCCCGGTCAGGGCGAGGAACACGTCGTCGAGGTCCGGTCGGTGCACCGTGATGTCGGTGACAGCCGATTCGTGGGAGGTCAGCCGATCCAGCGCGACGCGCAGGGAGGCGACGCTGCCGTCGATCGGGATGGTCAGGGTGCGGTGCTCGGTGTCAGCCGGGCTGCCGAGTGCGCTGGCCGCAGCGGCTAGGCGCTCGTCGGAGTCGAAGATGACCCGGACATGCCCGCCGGGCACCTGGCGCTTGAGGGCGTCGGGAGTGCCGTCGGCGACGATGCGACCGGCGTCGAGGACGACCACGCGGTCGGCAAGCTCGTCGGCCTCGTGCAGGTACTGGGTGGTGAGCAGGATGCTGACGCCCTCGCCCAGGTGGCCGCGCACGATCTCCCAGACAGTCCGCCGGGATCGTGGGTCAAGCCCGGTGGTCGGCTCGTCGAGGAAGATCACCTTCGGCCGGCCGATGAGGGTCATCGCGAGGTCCAGGCGGCGGCGCATCCCCCCGGAGTAGGTGGCGGGAACCCGGTCGGCGGCCTCGACCAGCTCGAAGGTCTCGAGTAGTTCGTCGATACGGCTCCTGCCCAGCGCGCGGGGCAGGTGGTGCAGGTCGGCCATGAGGGCGAGGTTCTCGCGGCCGGTGAGCAAGTCGTCCACTGCGGAGAACTGGCCGGTGACACCGATCAGCCTGCGGACGGCGTCGGCCTCGTGCACGACGTCGTGGCCCAGCACGCGCCCGGTTCCGGCCGTGGGCTTGATCAGGGTGGACAGGATGTTCACCATCGTGGTCTTGCCCGCACCGTTGGGGCCGAGCAGTGCGACGGCCTCGCCCTGGCCCACCTGCAGGTTCTCGACATCGAGGACGGTGGCCTCGCCGTAACGGCGCGTGAGGCCGATGGCCTCCATCGCTGGCGTGGATGCATTCATGGTCACGCCGTCCCGTCGGATTCCGGCGCCTCGCCGATCCGCCGGATGCGGATGTCACCGTACGAGGTGCGCCCGAGGATCCGCACCGAGGGCCCATTGGCCGGGGGCGCGTCGGCGACCGGCACGAACTCGCTGGCAACCCGGCCGTACTTCGTGTCGAGGTCCAGCCAGACGGCGCGGCCGTCGGGGATGCCCACCTCGAGGTCCCCGTGCGAGGTCTTGAGATCGACCTCGGCCCCGGCCGCGACCCCGATGACCACGGCCCCGTGGGCGGTGCGCGCGTCGACGCTCCCGCCGACCGACTCGACCTCGATGCGGCCGTGGCCGGCGCGGACCCGCAGGTCGCCCCCGACCGCACCGATGCGTGGACCGGTGCTGCCGTTCTTGATGGCGACGTCGCCGGTGGCCGAGGCGATCTGGGTGTGCCCGGCCGGCGTCTCGAGCGTGGCGTCGCCGGTGACGTTGCCGACGACGATGTCGCCGGTGCCGCTGCGGGCATCGAGCGCCCCGGTGTCCCCGAGGCGGATGTTGCCGGCGCCGGTGCGGATCGTGCAGTGCGCGAGGGTGCCGGTCGCCGCGACGTTGCCCACGCCCAGGTCGGCGCGCACGGCTGACCCACTCGGCAGGCTGATCACGATGTCCAGCGAGGGGGAGTTGAGGATCCGGGCCATCAGGCCGGGCTTCGGGGCGATCACCTGCAGCTGGTCGCCGAGCAGGTCGACGCGGGTCGCCTCGGCGACCTGCACGTGCGCGTGATCGTCCGGGTCGGTCGGGCGGACGTCGACGACGGTGTCGGATCGGTCGCTGGCCACGATCTGGACCTCGGCGAAGTTCGCCTCGACGGTGACCGCGATCGGTGCGGGAGTGGGGAAGGTCCTCATGCTGTTCCTCTCGTTCACTGGGCCCAGCCGGTGACGTGCTTGGAGCCGCGGCGGGGTGCGGTAGGGGGGCTGGGAGCGCTGGGGGGGACGGGGGCCGTGGGTTGGAGTGCAGCGGCGGCGGCGCGCACGAGCCAGGCGTTGACCGAACGGCCCTCGCGCAGGGCCGCCGCCTCGACGCGGGCTTTCAGGGAGTCAGGCATCCGGAGGTTGATCCGGCTGGCGCCCTCGTCGGGCTCCACCACCGGTGTGTCGGCGGGGGCCGGTGAAGGCGCAGGGACCGGTTCGGTGGCCGGGGGGGTCGCGGTCACGCCTTCGATGACGAAGCTGGGTTCGCCGCCGCGTAGCCGTACCTCCACCGACCCCGGGGCCAACTCGAGGGTGAGCTCGTCCGCCGCGGCCGACAGCGACTCGAGCAGCGCCAGGCGGATGGCCGACCGCAGCGGGAGAACGAGGCGCTCGGCGAGCGACTCCGCCTCCGGGCCACCTGCCGCGGCGGTCACGGCCATCTGGCGAGCGATGTCGTCGACGTAACGATCTAAGTGCATGGCACCAGTATGGCATCACCATGGCACCAGAGCAAGCCAACGTGGCACCCGAGCCGCGAATGTGCGCCCCTACCGTTTGCGGGACAGTGCTCGCCTGCGCGCTCGGGCGGAGGGAATGCCTGCGTGGGTGGGCGGTGTTGTACGGCGGCGCTGGTGTCGGCGGTGCTATCCGGGAGGGGTGCCGCGGGTGTCGTTGATTGATCAAGGAGCTGCTTTGGTGACGGCCGGGGTGCCCGAGGCTGCGGGGATCAGCCCCGCGGAACTGGCGGCGCACGCGGCGGCGCTTCCCGAGGTGTCCAGTGCCGTCCTTGCGGTTAATCCCAGTCTTGCCGCCCCCGGACGGCTGGCCGGGCTGCTGCGTACACGCTGCACGGCCAAGGCCGGGTCACTCGCCGGCTCACAGTGTGGCAAGGCGACCCCGAGCAGGGATGGAAGGTCCTCTACCACCAAGGCACGGTCGTCGAAGACACTCATGGCGCGGCTGCTGCCGGGTGGTCGTGTCGAGCCTGCGCCAAGCCAACGGAAGCCATGAGCGATCCTCGACGATGAAGTCAGGGATTCCGCCGGGAGAATCGGTGCGGCGGGGTAAGCCGTCGAGCCGCCCCGTGGGTCCGGGCGGGTCACTCCGCGAGGGTATGCAGGTGCGACTACACGCTGATCACGGCACGGACGTCTGCCAGGCCGCGCGCAATGACGAATTCGCCCGTGACAGGCAACTCCTGCCACGAACCCGATGCGACGTCCCACGTGCGCCACATCCGCAGGTCGCAGGTCACGACGACCTCCAGGGACTGGGCTGGTTCGACCGTTGCTGCGTTCCATCCGACAAGTCGAATGGGCAGGTTGGTGTCGGCCGGCTGGAAGTAGACCTGCACCACCTCCCGGCTGGGGCGGTCGCCGGTGTTTGTGATGGTGACCCACACGGTCCGTTCGTTTTCGGCCAGCGTTACGCGCGGATCGGCGTACTCCCAGGTGCTGTAGCCGAGTCCGTGGCCGAACCAGAAGGCCGGCGCGGGCGCGCGCTGAGCGTGGTGGCCGCGATAGCCGATGAAGGCGCCCTCTTCGTAGACGAGGTCACGACCGTCGGGGACGACCGACCACGCCGGAGTCGCGGCGTCGGCGGCCGGGAAGGTTGTGACGAGGCGCCCCGCGGGTTCGATGCTGCCCATGAGGGTCGCGGCCACGGCGTGGCCGGCCTCCTGTCCGGGCAGGCCAACCCACAGGACCGCGTCGACTGACTCCAACCAGGGCATCAGGATGGGCGTGGCTGCGTTCACGATCACGACGGTTCGTGCTGCCACCGCCGCGACGGCAGCGACCATGTCGTCCTGACGACCGGGCAGTCGCAGGGTCGTCTTGTCGACCGCTTCGGTCTCCTGCTCGTCGGTGAGGCCCACGACGACGACCGCCACGTCGGCGCGCGAGGCGGCCTCGGCTGCCTGGCGTATGGCCACCTCGGGGTCGAGTGGGGCGCGGGCCGCGATCAGGCCCAGCGTGCCCAGCAGCCCCGTCGATCCCGTGCCGGCCGCGGTCGGATCGACCCGCATGACTGCTTCGATGATGTCGCCGGCCACAACGTCGAACTCTTCCGTGGCTCGAGGCGGGTCGACGATCTCCTCACCGACTCCCGATCCGGCAAGCGTCAACGTCATGCTGGCGCTTCGTCCCCCAGCCGACACCGTCCATGCACCCGCCCCGATCGGCCCGAGGGAGACCCGGCCAGTTTCGGCAACCCGGGCGCTGACGCGTACCGACGTCACGACGCCGTCAAGGTCGTCGTCGACGCCGACGATCGTGGTGCCGCGGCGGCTGACCCGTTCCTCGCGGACAGACCCGTCGGCATCCAGCAGGACGAACCGGACTCCCGGTTCACCCGTCTGCGGATCCGACACGAATGTGGGCGATGCCGGGATCGGCTTGGTCCGCACCTCAACGCCATCGCTGACGGTCATGAGGTCGCCCAGCAGCGCGGCGAGTCCCTCGGCCACGCTGACGTGGTGGGGGGCGTTGACGGCCGCCGCTCCGCCGCCCATCGTCGCGGTCTCAATGGCGTGCCGGCCTATCAGCGCCACGCTCTGGTGCGTTTGGAGGGGCAGGACCGCGTCGCGATTGGTGAGCACGGTCATGCCGGATGCGGCGAGGCGGGTCAGCTGTTCGCGGCGTTGGGAGCTGTCGGGGGTGGGGATGTGGGTCGGGTAGTCACGCTCGGGACCAAGCACGCCGACTCGATCGGCCAGCAGGAGGAGCCGGACCAGGTGGTCGTCGATGACCGACTCGTCGACATCGCCGTTCAGCACCGCGTCGACGAGGGCCTCACCCCACGGTCCTTGGGGACCGGGCATCACCAGATCGAGCCCGCCGTTCGCAGCAGCAGCCGCCGATCCGGTTGCGGACCAGTCCGACATCACGAGGCCTGAGTAGTTCCATTCGCCTTTGACGACCTCGTTGATGACGTGGTGCTGCTCGGTCGCGGGCACGCCGTTGACGTCGTTGTACGCAGCCATCATCGTCCACGGATCGCTATCCTGCGTGGCGATCTCGAAGGGGAGCAGGTAGAGCTCGCGGAGGGTGGCTTCGTCGACCACGCTGTTCATCGTGTTCCGCAGGGTTTCCGATTCGTTCGCGACGAGGTGCTTGATGCAGGCCGCTACGCGATGCGCCTGCATGCCGTTGACGTAGGCGGCGGCGAGGACCCCTGTCAGCAAGGGGTCCTCGGAGTAGGCCTCGAACAGGCGGCCCCCCAGCGGCGTGCGGTGCAGGTTGATCGTGGGGCCGAGCACCACGTGAATCTCCTGAGCCAGTGCCTCCTCAGCTAGGAGTTCGCCGACCTCGTACGCCAGGTCGGCACTCCAGGAGGCCGCCAGAAGCGTGGCGTTCGGAAACAGGCCCACGACGCGCCCTTCGCTCATCTTCAGGCCGCGCACACCGGTGGGCCCATCGGAGAACCGCATCTCGCCAAGCCCGATCGAGGGTGCAGTGTGCAGCGTGAACATGCTCGCACCGGTGAGGAGTCGCACTTTCGATGCGAGATCCAGTGCTTCTAGAAGGCTTCGGTACGCGTCACGGGAGGCCTCCAGGGGAGGTTCCGCCACAGTCACGGTTTGGCCCTCTCGTCGCATCCTGCCCGTCTCGTCGACCTGTCCGGTGCCGACCCTCCTGGCGGGCACAGCCCCAAGACTCCGATGAGCGGAGATTACCTCGGGCGTCAAGCCTAAGGAGGGCGTGCAGGGCACGCTTGGCGACCAGGCAAACGGGCCAGTTGAGGAGTTGCTCCATGTCATCCGACAGGTCGTTGATCGCCCACCCCAGGTGCACGCCATCCCGCAGGACGTAGAGAACGTCAACGTCGCTGCCGGCGGTCAGGCGCCCAGTCGCAGCCGACCCGAACACCGCCAGTTCAGCGACGCCGTATCGCTCACACACTGCGGCCAGCGCGGCTGCGTCGACAGTCGACCCCTGCGACATGCGAACATCGATAGATCACCCGCCAAGCCAGCCGACGCGGAACCTTCGCCGGCGTCAAGGGACTCGTCACCGCGATCCGCACCTTCATCGACGGCTGGAACGACCGCTGCCACCGATTCATCTGGACCAAGACCGCCGACGACATCCTGCCCCCCGCCCGCCGTCAACCAACTTCAGACGCAGGAAACTAGTGGAGGACGATTACGGCTCGCCAGCAAGGGCGTGCCGGGGTACTCCATGGCAGACCTGTGAGGGCCTGGTCCAGCACGCCCGGCAGGATTGGCTACGGCAGCGGTCCGACGGGGACCGCGACGGCGGCTGCGTCTGAGGTGGTCTGGGCGTCGAGGCCGGGGACCGCTGGCTCGGGGGGTGGTCGCCAATCGAGGTAGGCCAGGATGCCTCCGGATACGACCGCGTAGGCAAGCAGGATGGTCAGTGCCTGGCCGGTGCCGTTGCCCCCGAAGTAGACGGTGTTCCGCAGGAGCTCGTAAGCATTGCGTGGCGGTAGCAGCGGCCCGAGGGCGTGCCAGAACGACGTCAGGTACACCGCACCGTTCGACCCTCCAGAGGACGGGTTGCCGAACTGCAGGAAGATGATGACGGTGAGCAGGATGCCGATCGGTCCCATCAGCCGTCGCAGGACCGCGGCGAACAGGGCGACCGTGGCAATGATCAGCGTCATGATCGGCCAGACCACCCAGAACGATGCGCTGGGAATGCCCTGGAGCCAGAAGGTCGCGATCAGGTCCACGACCAGTCCGGCGACGGCGGAGAAGCCCAGGAGCCAGAGCCCGCGCCAACGTCCAGAGGCTGATCCGAACGCGTTGGTCAGCAGTGACGTGGCCATGTAGCCGCCGACGAGCAGCGGCACGAGCAGGGTCGCCAGGACGAGGGCGAAGGGGTCCTTGGGCGCCAGAGGTGTCGGCGTGTAGGCCTTGACTGTGAGGGTCTCACCGGCGGCCTTGGCTGCCGCCTCGAAGTTCGCGGTGATGTCCAGGGGCGAGATGTCGCTGATCGAGGGGACCACGACCAACTCGGCTGGCGAGGGTGTTGTGTCCAACGCGCCGTAGATCTCTGCGCGGTCGATGGCGTCCATCGCGGATTGCTCGTCGGGGTACTCGATGACCTGGAGGTTGAACAGGTCGTTCTGCGCCGCGTTGGCCAGAGCGGGCGAACCCACCACCCCGAACGGCATGTTCTCCGCGATGGGTTCGTGTCCTGAGCTCATGTAGTTCACGGCGAACAGTGCGCTCAGGATCAGCGCAAGCGCTACCGGGGGCACCAGGTTCTTCGGGACGAACCGGGCACGGCCAGGCGCGGGGATTTCCTCGGATTGGTCCGCGGCCGGCGGTGGGCCACTGGGTCGACGCCGATCCATCCAGAGGACCAGGGCCGCCCCGGCCAGGGCGTACAGCGCCAGAACCGCAATCGGCAGGGCGATGTTGTGCCCATCGAAGTAGCGCACGTTGCGGTAGAGCTCCACGGCGTAGCGCGGGGGCAGCAGGGCACCGATGTACTGCCAGTAGGTCGGCAGCAGCGCACTCCCGCCGCCTCCGGCGCCAGCACCTCCCACCACGATGAACGCGACCACCACCACCAATGTGCCGGCCTTGCCGAGCACGGCCTGAATACCGATGGCGGCCAACGCCACCGCGGCGGTGACCAGGGCGAAACTGGGCAGAAGCCGCCACGCCACGTCAGAAGGCACAGCGCCTATGAAACGGGCCGACAACGCCGTGATCCCGGCAACCACGACCGCGAATCCCAGGACCACGGCGATCCGCCGCCACGCCGAAGCGGTCGCCGAGTAGGGGAACATCATCGAGGCGATCAGGTACCCGCCGACCAGTGTCGGGAGCAACAACAGACCGATCAGAGCACCAGTGCGGTCCGACGTCGGAAGCGCAGCGACGACCGTGGTCGAGTAGGTGCGACCCACGTTCTTCGCCGCCGATGCGAACCCCCCACTGACGTACACCTCGCCGAAGAAGCTCTTCGCGGGGACGGTGATCAGCGTGTCACTCGCCTGCCCAGGAACATAGCCCCCGTAGATCTCACCGGCCATCGCGGCGGAGGTCAGGTCCGCCTCCGAGGTGTAGGTGATCAGATCCAGGGAGTACTCCTGCCCGACGGCCTCGACCACTGGAGACGAGCCAGTGACTCCAAACGGCATGTTGCGCGGCGCCAGCAGCTGCACCGCACTGACCAGACACACCACGAACAGGGCCACAAGCACAAGTACCGTCACCAACGCCGCAGCGGGCTTTCTCACCGAGTACCTCTTCGGGTCGACACTCACGGTCAGTAGGAGCCCCGAACGCTACATCACGACAACCTGACCAGTGTGCGCTCAGACGCGTCGCCCCTCCCCAGAGCGGGTCCTTGCTCCTATCGGCCCTATCGCGCACCCTCAGGCAGGCATCCCGCGCCGACTTCGGGCTGCTCAGGGTGCGGCGCGCAACACGCCCATGCCGATCTGCGGACGATGTCTAGGCCAAGGCTGTGCGCCAACAAGCTGAGTTGCGGTCGAGGTAGTCCGCAGCTGGGCCCCAATGGTCCGCGTGCCCGTCGGCGTGCAAGGTGGCCCATGGTTGACTTCCGGTCTCGCCCCCCAGGACGATTCGTCGCCACATGGCTCGTGCAGGTCCCGACAGGACCTCACATAGTCGCTCGCGAGACTCCCGGCCTTCCTGATGCCCTCCTGGATCAGTCGTACGGAGACGTCGCAATCCCCATACTGCCCACCAGCAGGGCACTTCCGCTGTCACGACCCGATCACGTCACCCGCCACCCCGGTGGATCGAGGGTAGACCCACACGGCGAAACCTAGTGGGTGCGAACCCGCTGCCAGCGACAATCGCCCCTCCGTCACGCTCAGCCGATCCACAGCGTCAAGCCTCGAGCAGGCTTGGCTGCGAGTCCCACCGGGTCGACCGGGGCGGCGATGCCCCGCCCCAAGGGCGCGACTCGCGGAATGTCGCACGTCCCCCAGGCTGATGGGCTGCCGGTACCCCGCATTCCGTGGGAGTCGCGGCGACCTTTCTCTGGGAGGTCGTCAGGCTGCGTTTAGGACGCTTTCCTCCAGCCGCGCGTAACTGGTCTCCATCCCGTCGGTCATCCCGGTGGCCAGGACCATGTCACGGACCTCGAGGCTGGGGTAGGTGATCAGGATGCTCAGCAGCGTGCCGCCCTCGACCGGGGTCAGGGTCATCTCGTTGGTCGTGCCCGGACCGTCCATCCCGATCATCTGCTCGGTGGTGACGGCGCGGTGCGGGGGCGCGCTCTCGAGCAGTTGGCCTGTGAATCCGAACCTCTGGGCGCCATCGACCGACTCCCACTCGTACCGGTAGTGCTCGCCGACGACGGCCACCTCGCACACGGGCATCGTCCAGCCGTCCGGGCCGAGCAGCCACCGCTGCATCAGCGCGGGATCGTGATGCGCCGCCCACACCTGCTCGACGGTCCCCCGGATGATCCTGCTCACCCGGACCTGGGTGTCGCTGAGGATCTGGGCCTCGACGGCGCCCCCGGCGGCGACGGTGGCCAGGTCCGCCAGCACGGCGTCCATCTGGCCCATGGCCTCACGCATGCCCTCCTCCATGCCCATGGCCATCAGCTGGTCGAGGTCCTCCACGGAGTCGAACCAGGTCGTGGTGGTCACCTGCGACCCGGTGGCGGTCTCGGTGAACCGGAATAGCACCCGCATGGTGGGCATGTCGGCGTTGGCAGTTCCGTCGGGGTTCGCGAACCCGTCCCGGACCTCGAAGAACTCCAGCGGCGCCACGGCCAGGAACTTCCAGTAGACGCGCGTCTCGTCGCCCTCGGGCCCGGTCATGACGTACTCGCTGCGGCCACCTGGGTACATGTCGTGTCGGGTGAACCGGGCGGGGTAGGTGGGCGGCCCCCAGAACCGCTCGAGCTGGCGCGGATCGGCGTAGGCGTCCCACAGTCGCTGAACCGGGACAGGGAACTCGGCGACGACGGTCATCGTGAGAGCGGCGGGGTCCTTGCTGACGGAGGTGATGGGCATCGTGGGTCCTTCTCGTGGGTCGGTACGGATCAAGGAGTCTGTTCGGTGAGCAGCGCATCAAGGCGGGCGACCCGATCGCGCCACAACGCCTCGAACTGGTCGAGCAGCGCCTGCGCCCGCCGGAGCGTCTCGGGGTTGCCCCGGACGAGTCGCTCACGTCCGTGCGGATGCTTGGTGATGAGGCCCGCTCCCTCCAGGACCGCGACGTGCTTCTGCACGGCCGCGAAGGACATCTCGTAGCCACTGGCCAACTGCGACACGGTGACCTCGCCCACCAGCGCGCGCCTGACGATGTCGCGACGGGTCCTGTCGGCCAGCGCCCGGAAGATCCGATCCACCTCGTCGTCAGGAATGCGGCTCTGAACCTGCTGATATACAACCATTGGGTTGTACGTTAGCGGAACGGGCAGGGGATGGCAAGGACGAAGGAGGCGGCCGGAGCGGGCCAGCCCCGCCCAGCAGGTGGAACTCACGGTCTCGACCATGCGTGCCACCTGCGACGCCGACCAAGGTTCTGGCAGCGCGCATCTCGCGCCGGAGTGCAGCACCTGTCGGCGAGCTTTGTGGTTCTGCGTGGATGGATCCTGGAGGCAGGACGCGCGCCTGCTTGGCGTGGTCGGCTCCACTGCGTCGTGAGTATGGAGGACGACTGCGCATCCCTGCTGCCGGGCGAGGGTCCGGTCTGCCCGCCGGCCAGGTCGTGGCCATCGACGGAACCGACAGTATCGGTCAGGGTCCATTCGGCCGACTGACTCCCGGCGAATCCGCCGCGGCGGTGTCCGCCTCGGAGACCGCCGCGGGGGTCGCTGATCAGGCATCCATCGGTGTGGCGTTCGCGCTGCCCGCCCCTGCTGGCGCCGTCAGGTCGTAGAGCGTGGCGGAGTCGATTGTGGTCGCCGTGAAGTTCTGGGCCACCCAGTCGGAGATCTCGGCGGATTCCTGGGATCCACCCATCTGTCGGCCGCCGAACCCCTCGCCGCCGGTGATGAAGTAGTGGATCTTCCCCGCATGTACCAGCGCCTGGAACTGAGCCAGGGTCGGAGCGGGATCGCTTCCGTTGAATCCGCCGATCGCCATCACAGGGCGCTCGGCGGCGAGTTGGTACCCAGCCGCCGAGTTCGCTCCGACGGCCGCGGCCACCCAGGTGAATTGATCGGCGTCGGCGAGCAGGGCGTCGGTCAGAACTCGGCTGGGGGTGCTGCTGTTCAGCAGCCCACCGGCGCCGTGACCTCCGGGAGCCGCACCGGGCCTGGTTCCCCCACCGGGCGCGAACCCATCAGGTGCCGTGGCACCGGGAGCCAGGCCGCCCTGGGAACCGGGCTGCGGTCCGGGGCTCAGGAGTCCCTGGCCCAACGGTACCTGGCCGAGCCTGGTGCCGGGTCCCCCGTCGGCGCCGCCAGGGGGCGTCCCCTGACCGGGCGTCACCTGACCGGGCATGCCCGGCCCGCCAGCTCCACCGCGGCCCTGGCCCCCCGAGACCGCCGGGCCGGCCGAGGGCAGCGACCCGGATGCCGTGCTCGATGCCGTCTCCACGGAGTAGGCGGTGGGACCTGCCAGCACGACCACGAGGCCAGTCAGCCCGGCGCCGAGCGCCACCGACCGACCGCCCTCACGCGGGAGGTATGAGGCGGCCAGTATCGCGACCGCAGCGGCCAACCCGCCGATCGTCACCACTGGGCCCAGCCACGTCGCGAACCCGGTGGACCGGTCGAGCAGGACCGTCGACCACCATGCGGTGCCGGCGATGAGCACGGCTGCGACGGCCCTGGCCCAGAGGTGCTGCCTGAGCGAGAACAGTGTGACCGACCCGATGCCGATCAGCGCCCCGATCGCGGGGGCCAGGGCCACGGTGTAGTACTCGTGGATGATTCCCGCGCTGAACGAGATGACCGCCGAGGTGACGAGCAGCCAGCCGCCCCAGCCGAGCACCGCGGCACGGGTCCGGTCGGTGCGTCCGCCCCGACGCGAGGCCACGAGCAGGACCACGATCATCGCCAGTGCCGCGGGTAGGAGCCAGGCGATCTGCCCGCCGTAGGACGCGCCGAGCAGGCGGTCCCAGCCCGTCTCCCCCCACATCGACCCGCCCTGGCCACCTCCGGGCACGACGCTGCCGGTCTCGTTCCCGGTCAGCCGGCCGAACCCGTTGTAGCCCAGGATGAGCTCGAGCATCGAGTTGGTCTGGGAACCGCCGACGTACGGGCGGGAGTCGGCCGGCCACAGCTCGACGACTGCGACCCACCAGCCGCCGGCCACCACCATCGCAGCGAACGCGGCGAGCAGGTGGCCGATCCTGCGACGCAGGTCGATGGGCGCTGCCACGGCGTACATGGCCACGAACCCGGGCAGCACGAGGAAGGCCTGCATCATCTTGGCCAGGAACGCCAGACCGACGAAAACGCCGGCCAGGACGACCCAGCGCATCGACCCGCGCTCGGTGGCCCGGCCCATCGCCCAGGCCGCGCACACCAGGAGGAGCACGAGCAGCGCATCGGGGTTGTTGAACCGGAACATGAGAGTTGCCACCGGCGTGAGTGCGAGCACCGCTCCGGCGATGAGCCCGGCAGCGGGACTGAACCACCTTCGGACGGTCGCGTAGAGGATGCCGACCGTGGCCACGCCCAGCAGCGCCTGCGGTACCAGTACCGACCATGAGCTCAGCCCGAACAGTCGGACGCTGAGCCCCATGACCCACAGCGATGCGGGCGGCTTGTCGACGGTGATGGCGTTGGCGGCATCGAAGCTGCCGAAGAACCATGCCTTCCAGCTCTCCCCGGCAGCTTGTGCGGCGGCTGAGTAGTACGAGTTGGCCCACCCATTGCGGCTCAGGCCCCACAGGTAGAGGGCGGCTGTGGCCACGAGGAGACCGGCCAGGGTCCACCGGGCCCAGATCGGCGTCGGCCGCGGGTCCGGGACCTCACGAACCCCCGGGGCCACGGTGGTGGACTCGCCCCCGGGCGGCGGGGTGGCCGGAGACGGAGCGTCCGGCTCGGGCACGGTGGAGGTGGGAACCGAGGTACCCGGGGATCCGGGCGCCTGCTCGATCTGCCACCAGGTGTCAGCGGGGTTCTGCGTGGGCGTGGTCATCGGGAGACCTCCGTGGATGGGGCGGGGGGAGCCAAGTGGGAGTTGCGAGCGGAGCGGACAGGGCGCCGGTCGGCGAAGACCCAGGCCCGGTAGAGCAGGAACCGGATGAGGGTGGCCACGATGTTGGCTGCGGTGAGGACCGCCAGCTCGACTGGTCGGCTGGCATCGGGGGCGACGGCATCGAGGGCCCACAGGGCTCCGGCCGTGACCGCCCATCCGATGCCGAACACCAGCAGGCCCTGCGCCTGGTGACGCAGCCGGTCGGGCCGCCCGCGGACCCCGAACGTGAACCACCGGTTGGCCGCCGTGTTGGCGATCGCGGTGACCATGAGCGCGACCGCGTTGGCCCACTGGGCCGACATCCCAGAACGCAGCAGCCAGTACAGCGCGGCATAGGCCAGCGTGCTGGCGACGCCGATGACGGCGAAGCGGCCGAGCTGGCTGACGATCCCCCGCGGTGAGCCGCTGGCCTCCTCGGCCAGGGGGGCGTCGCGCAAGGTCCGCAGCGGGATCCGTCCGGAGCTCAGGCCCCGGCCCAGCCGCCAGATCCCCGCGAGGTCCTTGAACGCGGTGTCGAGGATGTCCACCGAGGATGTCGGGTCGTCGACCCAGTCCACCGGGACCTCGTGGATGCGCATCCCCGATCGCTCGGCGAGCACCAACAGCTCGGTGTCGAAGAACCACTCCGGATCCTCGACCAGCGGCAGCAGCTCGGCGGCCGCGTCAGCACGGATCGCCTTGAACCCGCACTGGGCGTCGGAGAACCCCGCGCCCAGGCTGGTGCGCACGATCAGGTTGTAGGCCCTCGAGATGAGCTCCCGCTGGGGCCCGCGGACGACACGGGAGCCGTGGCCCAGCCGGGAGCCGATGGCCAGGTCGGAGTGCCCGGAGAGCAGTGGGGCCAGCAGCGGCAGGACCGCGGCGAGGTCCGTGGACAGGTCGGCGTCCATATAGGCCAGCACGGCCGCGTCGCTGGCCGCCCATACCGTGCTCAACGCCCGGCCACGGCCCTTGGCCGACAGGCGCACGGCACGCACCTCGGGAACCTCGCGCTCCAACCGGGCGGCGATCTCCCAGGTCATGTCCGTGCTGGCGTTGTCGGCGATCGTGATCCGGAAGGTGTAGGGCAGGCCCGCGCGCAGGTGGGCGTACAGGCGCAGGACACTGCGCTCGAGGGTCGCCTGCTCGTTGTGCACCGGGATCACGAGGTCGACGACTGGGGGACGGGGCACGAGGTCCTCCTCGGCGGTCGGGACCGCGGGGGCAACCGCCAGGTGGGTCCGTGTCGGCAGGGTCGTTGTGGTCATGACGTCAAGACAACGGGACGTACCTGTGAGAAGGCTGTGAGGACCCTGTGTCGATCACGCGAGTGCCGCGGAACCGACCGAGCAACATTCACAGGGTTCTCACAGGAAACTGCCAGACTCCTGGAACCAGAGCCACCCAGAATGGGGCACGTGAACCTCGCCGACCTCCCTGTGCCGCCCACGCCAAGCACCGAGCCGGAAGCCCGCCTGCTTGTCGTCGACGACGAGCCGAACATCGTGGAGCTCCTGTCGGCCAGTCTCCGGTTCTCCGGCTTCGAGGTGCACACCGCGATCAACGGGACCCAGGCGCTGGCTCAGGTCGCGCGGATCTCGCCGGACCTCGTGGTCCTCGACGTGATGATGCCCGGCCTCGACGGGTTCGAGGTCGTGCGCAGGATGCGCCAGGAGGGCCACCACGCCCCGGTGCTCTTCCTCACCGCGCGCGACGCGGTCGAGGATCGGGTCACCGGCCTGACCCTCGGTGCCGACGACTACGTGACAAAGCCGTTCAGCCTCGGCGAGGTCCTGGCGCGCATCCGTGCGATCCTGCGGCGCGCCGGTCTGGCCCCCCAACCAGGGTCCGAGCGGATGGTCTTCGCCGACATCGAGCTCGACGAGGACGCCCATGAGGTGTTCAAGTCCGGCCAGTCGGTGGACCTCTCGCCCACGGAGTTCAAGCTGCTGCGCTTCCTTATCGCCAACCAGGGACGGGTGATGTCGAAGTCCCAGATCCTCGACCACGTGTGGCACTACGACTTCGGCGGTGAGGCAACGGTCGTGGAGTCCTACATCTCCTACCTGCGCCGCAAGATCGACACCACCGAACCCCGCCTGCTACACACGGTGCGCGGTGTCGGCTACGTCCTGCGCGTGCCGCGGGGGTCCTGATGCCCGGCCCGCTGGAGGCACGCCTGCAGGCCGCACCTCTGCGCTCCCGCCTCGTGGGGCTGCTCCTGCTGCTGGTCGCCGCGGCGCTGCTGCTCGCCGGCGCGGCCACAGTGGCCGCCCTGCGGGGGTACCTGTTCAACCAGGTCGACCGCAACCTCGCGGACATGATCCAACCCAGGACTGTCGCCGAACCACGCCCGTTCCCGGACGACCCGTTCGGACCACCCCGACCGGGGCCGGTGGGCGGGGACGTGATGTACGTGCGCGTCTCGGATGCAACCGGCTCGACGCACGAGCTGTCCGCGCAGTCCGAGACAGTCTCCGACCCCCCGGAGATCCCAGACTTGACCGTGGCCGAGGCCAGCGCACGTGCCGGACAGAGCTACGTCGTCGACTCGGAGTCCGGCGACACCCGCTGGCGCGTGCTCACCGCACCGCTGGACAACGGCTCGGGCTCGGTGACGGTGGCCCAGGACATCGGCGGCATCGACGCCACGGTGAACCGCCTGATCCTGATCGAACTCGCCATCGGAGCGCTGGTGCTCCTCGTGCTGGGCGTCACCGGCCGGGTCCTGATCCGGCGCAGCCTGCGCCCCCTGGAGGTCGTGGAGGAGACTGCCGCCGCGATCGCGGCTGGAGACCTCGACCGGCGGGCACCCGCCTCCGACCCGCGCACCGAGGTCGGCAGCCTGGCCCACTCCTTCAACACCATGGTCGACGACCTCGCCGGCGCGCTGGCAGCACAGCAGGCCTCTGAGCTGGCGGCACGGGACTCCGCGGTGCGGGCGCAGGCCTCGGAGGCCCGGATGCGCCAGTTCGTCGCCGACGCCGGACATGAGCTGCGCACCCCGCTGACCTCAGTACGTGGGTTCGCCGAGCTGTACCGCATCGGGGCAGTCGAACAGGGGCCACCCCTCGACGACGCCATGTCGCGGATCGAGGCGGAGGCCGCGCGCATGGGCATCCTGGTCGACGATCTCCTGCTCCTGGCGCGGCTGGACCAGCAGCGGCCGCTGGAGATCACCGACGTGGACCTGGTGGACCTCGTGACGGATGCGGTGACCGCAGCACACGCGGCCGCCCCGGAACGCGAACTCGTGGTGCACGTCACCGACCCGGCTGTGGGATTGTCCGTGCCCGGGGATCCCCTGCGGCTGCGACAGGTGGTGGACAACCTGCTGTCCAATGCGCTGCGGTACTCCCCGGCGGACCGGCCGGTCGACGTGCGGATCGAGACCATCGCGGCCGCCGATGGACGGCCGGGGTGGGCGCAGTTCGCGGTCGTCGACCACGGTCCGGGGATGCCGCCCGCAGTGGCGGCGCGGGCCTTCGAGCGCTTCTACCGCGCGGATGCCGCCCGCTCACGGGCCGACGGCGGGTCGGGACTGGGCCTGTCCATCGTGGCCGCCATCGTCGCCGCGCACGGAGGCCGCTTGGACCTTGACACCACGGAGGGCCAGGGATGCCAGGTCACGGTGTCCCTGCCGCTCGCGGCGGCAGGGACCTGACACCACCAGCGATTCGCGGAAGGAATGGCGCCCAGCTCGCGCACAGTCCCGCATCGGGCGCCGACGACGAGATGGATGCGACCCGGCCTCTCGCCCTGATCAGAGATCGGCTCCCTCCTGGATCCGATTCCGGGGGCCTCCTGCTGTAATGCGAGGTGCGGGTGCACATTTGTGCTGGACAGGTGTGCAGCGCTCTGCTAGTCTCCCCTTGTCGGCGTGATCGGGACTCCCCCCGCGAACTCGGCACAGCACGATCGCAGCCCTCCAAGCCACCCACCGAGGAGCCCATTGTGAATCCCCAACCTGAGATGCCAGCCGGCGCCGACGAGATCGACACCCTGGTAGCGCGCGCGAACGTCGCACTGCTCGAGTACGAGAAGCTGGACCAGGCGGCCGTTGATCACATCGTGAAGAAGGCCTCAGTCGCGGCCCTGAACAAGCACGGCCAGTTGGCCCTGGCCGCAGTGGAAGAGACCGGCCGGGGCGTGTTCGAGGACAAGGCCACCAAGAACATCTTCACCTGTGAGAACGTCACGCACTCGATGCGCAACACCAAGACCGTGGGCATCATCTCCCGCGACGACGTCCTGGGAATCATCGAGATCGCCGAACCGGTCGGTGTCGTCGCCGGGATCACCCCGGTGACCAACCCGACCTCGACGGCGATCTTCAAGTCACTGATCGCACTGAAGACCCGCTGCCCGATCGTTTTCGCGTTCCACCCGGCCGCCCAGAGCTGTTCGATGCAGGCAGCCGAGATCGTCCGTGACGCGGCCATCGCCGCGGGAGCGCCGGAGAACTGCATCCAGTGGGTCGAGACGCCGTCGATCGAAAACACCGGCAAGCTCATGGAGCACCCGGGCGTGGCGCTGATCCTGGCCACCGGAGGCAACGCGATGGTGCGGGCCGCGTACTCCTGCGGCAAGCCCGCCCTCGGCGTCGGCGCGGGCAACGTGCCGGCCTACATCGAGGCCAGCGCCAAGCTGGGCCGCGCGGTCACCGACATCGTGCTGAGCAAGAACTTCGACAACGGCATGGTGTGCGCCTCAGAGCAGGCTGCGATCATCGACGCGTCCATCTATGACGCCGCGATGGCCGAGTTCCAGCGCCTGCACGCCTACCTGTGCACCCCCGAGGAGAAGACGAAGCTCGAGAAGTTCATCTTCGGCGCGTCGGCCGGCGCGAAGAACTGCGCTGGCGCCAAGCTCAACGCGAGCGTTGTCGGCCAGTCCCCTGTCTGGATCGCTGAGAACGCGGGCTTCACCGTCCCAGAGGACACCACCGTGCTGCTCGCCGAGGTGACCGGGGGCGTCGGACCCATCGAGCCGCTCACCCGTGAGAAGCTCGCGCCGGTGCTCGCGGTGCTCAAGGCATCCACACGGGAAGAGGCACTGGACATGGCTGTGGCCATGGTCAGGTTCGACGGCCTCGGTCACTCCGCGGCGATCCACACCGAGGACAAGGAACTCATCGAGGAGTTCGGCAAGCGCTGCAGCGCGGTCCGGATCATCGCCAACTCACCAACCTCGCTCGGCGGCATCGGTGACGTCTACAACGCCTTCATCCCCTCACTCACTCTGGGTTGCGGCTCCTACGGCCGCAACTCCGTGTCCAACAACGTCTCGGCGGTGAACCTCTTGAACATCAAGCGCATCGGAGCCAGGACCAACAACCTGCAGTGGTTCAAGGTTCCGGGCAAGACCTACTTCGAGCCCAACGCGATCCGGTACCTCACGGACATGAAGAACGTCGAGCGGGTCACGATCGTCACCGACCACAACATGACCCGCCTCGGGTTCGTCGACAAGATCCGCGACGTGCTCAAGCGGCGCGCGAACGACGTCATGATCCAGGTCTACGACGACGTCGAGCCCGAGCCGAGCATCGGCACCGTCCTCAAGGGCGCCGAGACCATGCGGGCGTTCAAGCCGGACACGATCATCGCCCTCGGCGGCGGCTCGCCCATGGACGCGGCCAAGATCATGTGGCTGCTCTATGAGCACCCAGACATCGACTTCGCCGACCTGCGGGAGAAGTACCTCGACGTCCGCAAGCGGGCCTTCAAGTTCCCGCCACTCGGGGACCTGGCCAAGCTCATCTGCATCCCGACCACGTCGGGAACCGGCGCTGAGGTCACTCCCTTCGCGGTCATCGGCGACCCGGAGACCGGGTTCAAGTACCCGCTCGCGGACTACGCACTGACGCCCACTGTGGCCATCGTCGACCCGAACCTCACTGAGTTGATGCCGTCGTTCGTCGCGGCCGACTCGGGCATGGACGCCCTCACCCACGCCACCGAGGCGTTCGTATCCGTCTACGCCAACGACTTCACCGATGGCATGGCGCTGCAGGCGATCAAGCTGATCTTCGCCAACATCGAGAAGTCGGTCCTCGAGAACGATCGCGACGCCCGCGAGACCATGCACAACGCGGCGACGATCGCCGGCATGGCGTTCGGCAACGCGTTCCTCGGTGTGGTGCACGCGATGTCCCACACGTGCGGCTCGACGTTCAAGCAGATCCACGGTCGCACGAACGCCGTGTTCCTGGCCGAAGCCATCCGCTACAACGGCCAGATCCCGACCAAGTTCAACAGCTGGCCCAAGTACGAGACATACACAGCACCGGAGCGGTTCCAGCGCATCGCCCGGGAACTCGGCCTCCCCGCCAGCACCCCCGAAGAGGGCGTCGAGTCCTACGCCAGTGCCTGCGAGCAGCTACGTTCGCGGCTCGGCATGCCGGGCTCCTTCAAGGAGATGGGCATCGACGAGGAAGCATTCATGAGTTCGCTCGACGTCCTGGCAATGCGGTCCTTCGAGGACCAGTGCGCGCCGGCCAACCCGCGCATCGCCACCCTCGAGCACATGAAGCAGATGATGGAGGCCTGCTACTACGGCGTCCGCCGCGACGACATCCTCGCCCGGCACGCCGCCGAGGCGAAGGCGCCCGAGCCCGAAGAAGAGGCGGCCGAACCGCAGCAGCCGCAAGGCGAGGAGCCCGAGAAGAGGCACCGGCGGAGTAGCGCGAAGAAGCCAGATCCCAGTGCCACGGGCCAGGGCGGGGGCTGGTAGTGATCCGCTCATTACTAGGGGCACCTTCAGCGCACCGATCCAGCGACTTCAAGGAGTGACATGACCATTGCAGCTGACCGACCGACCACCAGCTCCGATCCTTGGGCGGGGTTCGACGACGGCCCGTGGCGCGAGGCGGTCGACGTCGCGGGGTTCATCCGCGGCAACTACACGCCCTACGAGGGCGACGCCTCCTTCCTCGCCGGCCCGACCGAGCGCACCGAGTCGTTGTGGCGGTTCGTGGCCGACCTGATGGTCGTCGAGCTGGAGCGCGGCATCCTTGATGTGGATCCGCACACCCCGAGCACCATCACCTCGCACGCCCCGGGTCGGATCACGCCGGACATCCCTGAGCTGATCGTCGGCCTGCAGACCGACGCCCCGCTCAAGCGCGCGATCATGCCCAACGGCGGCTACCGGATGGTCGAGAACGGGCTGAAGGCCTACGGCTACGAGCCGGACCCGCGCATCGGGGAGATCTTCACCAAGTACCGCAAGACCCACAACCAGGGCGTCTTCGACGCCTACACGCCGGCGATCATGGCGGCTCGTTCGAGCCATGTCGTCACCGGGCTGCCGGATGCGTACGGCCGCGGGCGGATCATCGGCGACTACCGGCGTGTGGCCCTATACGGGGTCGACAGGCTGGTGGCTGCGAAGAAGGCCGAGAAGGCCAGCTTGGATGACCGGCTGTCCTCCGACGCGGTGATCCGTGACCGCGAGGAGCTCTCCGAGCAGATCCGTGCCCTGGGCGAGTTGGTCGAGCTCGGCGAGATGCACGGCCTGGACCTGCGCCGCCCGGCGGTCACCGCCCAGGAGGCCATCCAGTGGCTGTACATGGCCTACCTGGGCTCGATCAAGGAGCAGAACGGCGCGGCCATGAGCCTGGGCCGGGTGTCGACCTTCCTCGACGTCTTCCTGCAGCGCGACATCGAGGCCGGGACGCTGACCGAGCAGGGGGCCCAGGAGCTGGTCGACGACTTCGTGATCAAGCTGCGGATGGTGCGCTTCCTGCGCACCCCGGCCTATGACGCGCTGTTCTCCGGCGACCCGACCTGGGTCACCGAGTCGATCGGTGGCATGGGCTACGACGGCCGACCCCTGGTGACCCGCTCGTCGTTCCGGTTCCTGCAGACTCTCTACAACCTCGGCCCGGCGCCCGAGCCGAACCTCACTGTCCTGTGGTCGCCGGCGCTGCCCACCGGCTTCAAGGAGTTCTGCGCCAAGGTCTCCATCGACACCTCGGCCATCCAGTACGAGTCCGACGACCTGCTGCGCGAGTTCAACACCGGCGGGGACGACTGCGCGATCGCCTGCTGCGTGTCGAGCATGCCGGTCGGCAAGCGGATGCAGTTCTTCGGCGCCCGGGTCAACCTGGCCAAGACCCTGCTCTACGCCATCAACGGCGGTCGGGACGAGATCACGGGCAAGAAGGTCATCGACCTCGGCGAGCCGATCGCAGCCGACACCCTGGACTACGACGACGTCTGGGAGCGCTTCGACACCGCCATGACCTGGCTGGCCGACACCTACGTCAACGCCCTGAACATCATCCACTACATGCACGACAAGTACGCCTACGAGCGCCTCGAGATGGCGCTGCACGACTACGACCCCGAGCGCACGCTCGCGTGCGGCATCGCCGGTCTGTCGATCGTGGCCGACTCGCTGTCGGCGATCAAGTACGCCGGTGTGCACCCGGTGCGCGACGAGACCGGCCTCATCACGGAGTTCGAGCTGGACGGCGAGTACCCCGCGTTCGGCAACAACGACGCGCGTGTCGATGACATCGCCGCGCACATCGTGACCGCATTCATGGACAAGGTCCGCGCTTTCCCCGCCTACCGGGACGCGCGGCACACCCAGTCGGTGCTCACCATCACCTCCAACGTCGTCTACGGCGCCAACACCGGGTCCACCCCGGACGGTCGCAAGGCCGGCGAGCCCTTCGCCCCGGGGGCCAACCCGATGCACGGTCGTGACCACAAGGGCCTGATCCCCGCCGCGCTGTCCGTGGCGCACCTGCCCTACGCCGACGCCCAGGACGGCATCTCGATGACCGCCTCGGTGATCCCCTCAGGCCTGGGCAAGACCGAGCAGGAGCGCATCGACAACCTGATCGGCGTCCTCGACGGCTACGTCGAAAGCCGCGGGTTCCACATGAACGTCAACGTGCTCAACCGCGAGATGCTCCTCGACGCCATGGAGAACCCCATCAACTACCCGCAGCTGACCATCCGGGTCTCGGGCTACGCGGTGAACTTCGTGCGACTGACCCGCGAGCAGCAGCAGGACGTCATCGACCGCACCTTCCACATGAGCGTGTAGGGAAGACCATGGCTGGGGAGCCCTCAGCACGGGACCTTGAAGTGGCCGATGGTTCGCGGATCGGGTTCGTTCACTCCAGCGAGACGACGTCGGGGGTGAACGGTCCCGGCCTGCGGTACACGGTGTTCCTGTCGGGCTGCCCGCTGCGCTGCCTGTACTGCCACAACCCCGACACCCAGACCATGCGCCTGGGTGAGCGGACCACGGCCAAGCACGTGATTTCCGAGGCAGGGCGCTATCGGTTGTTCCTCTCCCGGGGTGGCGGACTCACGGTCACCGGCGGGGAGCCCCTGCTCCAGGCACCGTTCGTTGAGGATCTGTTCGTCGGGGTTAAGCAGGCCTACGGCATGCACACCACCTTGGACACCTCAGCCAGCGGCGGGCACCGGGCAAGCGATAACCTCTTGGCCCACACCGACCTGGTCCTGCTGGACATCAAGGCCGGCAACCCCGAGCTCTACGAGCGAGTCAGCGGCGGCGGCCGGCTCAGCGATGTTCTGGACTTCGGGGCCCGCCTCGTCGAGCACAAGGTGCACCTGTGGGTCAGGTTCGTGCTCGTGCCCGGCCTCACTGATGGGCCAGAGGATATCGCCGAGGTCGCGGACCTGGCCGCGGACCTCGGCGACATCATCGATCGCGTGGAGGTGCTTCCCTACCACCGGCTGGGCGTCTCCAAGTACGCCGCACTCGGACGGGCTTACCCGCTGCTGGGCACCCCCCCGCCCAGCCAGGAGTCCATCGACCAGGCATTGGCGATCTTCCGGGAGCGCGACCTGAACACCCTGGCCTGATCCGCCGGCTCGGGGCTGGACAGCGGCTGTGGCAACCCACGGCGGCTGGGTGATCGGGTCGTGACAGCGGGCCTGGCGCCTCTTGTCATCGACGCTCACGCCAACTGCGCGAGCCAGCGGGCGTATCACCTGGTGGCAGCTGAGCGTCAACTGGGCCGTCGTCTACGTCGCCAACTTCCTGGGGGCGCTGACGATCGTTGCCCTCATCTACCTCGGCGGCACCTGGCACAGTGCAGCTGGCGGCTGGGGCGAGGTGGTTCTGAACACGTCGCAGGCGAAGCTCGACCACACCGTCCTCGAGGCGGTCACCCTCGGGATCCTGTGCAACCTGATGGTGTGCCTGGCCATCTGGGCCGCGTACTCCGGCCGGACGACCACCGACAAGATCCTCGCAGTCACCCTGCCCATCGCCTTGTTCGTCTCCTCAGGCTTTGAGCACTCGGTCGCGAACATGTTCATGGTGCCGCTAGGCATCATCATCAAGGACGGCGCTCCAGCAGACTTCTGGATCAGCACCGGGCTCGACCAGGCCTTCTACGCCGACCTGACCGTGCCCGACTTCCTCTTGCACAACCTGCTGCCCGTCACCTTGGGGAACATCGTCGGTGGCGGCGTCATGTTCGGCATCTTCTACTGGACGGTCTTCCGCCGCGTTGACCTGCCGAAGGACTAGCTAGGCTCGACCAGGCGCCGAAGTCATGGCCACTCCTGAGTGCGGAGCCGCTAGCTGCAAGGCCGGTAGGCCGTGGCACTCGCCTGCTGGGCCCTAGCGCACCTCCTGGACTGCCGTCGACGCCCGCCGAACCCGACTGCGCGGGAGGCGGCCGTGTGTGGACCGACCGTGGGCTTATCCGGTCGGGGCGGCGATGGCGCTCACCTCCACAGCGGTGGGGTCGATCAGGCCGGCGGACGGGACGCCCGTGCCGGGGGTCTGGACTGCTGCGGTGGCCCAGGCGATGCCCATGCGCATGGCGTCCGGACCGGAGCCACCGGCGTGCAGGAAGCCGGACAGCAGGCTGTCGCCGGCGCCGACGGTGCTCAGGACGGGGACCTTGGGTCCGGTCCCGTGCCACCGGCCGTTGGCGTCGACGAGCACGGCGCCCTTGGAGCCCAGGCTGCAGATCACCGCGCCGGCACCGCGCTCGCGGGCCTCCTCGCACCCGGCGAGGACCTCGGCCTGGGTCACGAGCTCACGGCCGAGGATCTCGCCGAGCTCCTCCTCGTTGGGCTTGATCAGGTCCGGCTTGGCAGCCAGGCCGTCGGCCAGGGCCTGGCCGCTGATGTCCAGGGCGAACAGCGACCCTGCTGCCCGGGCGACATCCGCGACGCGCAGCACGACGTCGGTGGACTGGCCCGTCGGCAGGCTTCCGGCGACCACGACCCAGCCGCCGGGGGTGGCCAGTTCCGCGACAGCGGCGACGAGCAGGTCGAGCTCGGCCTCGGTGAGCACCGGGCCGGCCTCGTTGAGCTTGGTGGTGGTCCCATCGGGCTCGACGACCGCCACATTCGAACGGGTCCGTCCGGCGATCGGGACGGCCCGGTGCGGGATTCCCGCCTCCTCCAGAGCCGAGACCAGCGCATGGCCAATCGGCCCGCCGGCCGGGAGCACCGCGATCGACTCGCTGCCGTGGGCGGTCAGGAAGCGCGTGACGTTCACACCCTTGCCGCCCGGGTCCTCCACCGTGGAATCGGCGCGCTGGACCTCCCCACGTACCAGCGCCGGGAAGGCCATCGTGCGGTCGAGGCTCGGGTTGAACGTGACTGTGACGATCATGCGCGCACCACCTTGGGTCCAGCCGCCTCAATCTCGGAGACGGCATCATCGGAGAGGGCCGAGTCAGTGATGATCACGTCGATGTCGGCCAGGTCGGCGACGTGAGCGAAGTGATCCATCCTGAACTTGGTGTGGTCGGTGAGGAGGACCCGCTTCCGAGCCGAGGCGACGAAGGCGCGCTTGACGGCGGCCTCCGCGCTGTCCGGGGTGGTCATGCCGCGCTCGATCGAGAAGCCGTTGGTCCCGAGGAAGACGACGTCGAGGTGCACCGTGCGCAGGTACTCCAGCGCCACCTCGTCGACGGTGGTGAGGGTGCGACCCCGCAACCGCCCGCCGACGATGTGCACGGTGAGGTCCTTCCGGTCCGCGAGCGGCAGGGCGATGGCCAGGTTGTTGGTGACGACCGTGAGTGACCGGTCGATGGGCAGGATCTCCGCGAGCCGGTGAATCGTCGATCCGCCATCGAGGGCGATGGCGCCCTCCTCCGGGACCCAGGCGAGGGCTGCCCGCGCTATCCGCGCCTTCTCCTCGACACGCACCGATTCGCGCACGGCCAGGGCCGGCTCGAAGCCACCGGCCTCGGCCAGGATCGCACCGCCGTGGACGCGACGGATCACGCCCATCTGCTGGAGGGCGGTCAGGTCCCTGCGCACCGTCTCCGGAGTGACGTCCAGGGCCTCGGCGAGCTCGGCGACCTCCACACGACCCACGGTCCGGGCCAGGTCCACAATCTCCGCCCGGCGCTCTTGTGCATACATCAGCCGCCTCCTGGGATACCTGCATCATGTCGTCGTCGGTCCGGGAGGGGTTCCGCGTGCGGAGCCCCTCCCGGACCGCGGGTCACGGCTCGATGGTCACCTTGATGGCGGTCCCACCATCACTGCCTCGACCCCATCGATGAACTGCTCGAGCTCGATGCGGTAGACCGATCCGGACGGCCGGCTCATGTGAGCTGGACGCTGTCGAGCACGGCTGCCACGTCGTCCTTGCTGGTAGCGGTCCGCAGCAGCGGCGACCTTGTCCTCGTCGAGGAAGACGTGGGCGATGCTGCCGAGCAGGGTGAGGTGGTCGTCCCCTGCTCCGGCGATCCCGACGACGAAGTGCGCGAGCTGCCCGTCACCGTTCCAGTCGATCCCCTCGGAGTACCGGATGAATGACAGGCCGGTCCGGTTGATGGACAGCTTCGCCTCGTTGGTGCCGTGCGGGATCGCCAGGTTGTTGCCCACGTACGTGGACACCGACTTCTCACGGTCGTGCATCGACAGCACGTAGGCGGGCTCGACCGCGCCGGTGGCGACCAGCAGCTGGCCGGCCTCGTCGATCGCATCGTCCCGGGTGCGCGCCGTCCCGCTCAGGACGATCGCCGAATCGGGAAGCAGCGTCCGCAGCCCGGGCTGACGCGTCGATGCGCCGAACCCACAGCCGCGGCCGGGGCACCGACCGATACCGGGACAGCGCGGTTGGCCTCCACGAGCATCGCCACGATGTCGTCGTAGCGGGGGCTGGCCATGAAGTTGTCCACCGAGACCTGGATGGCCGATGGGGTCCGGGGCCTGGCCCGTTCGGTCAGGTCCTTGTGGGTGACGACGAGGTCGTAGGTGTCATCGAGGTTGGCGATGGACTTGTTGACCACCGTCACGTCGGGGAAGCCCGCTTCCTTGACCTTCTTGCGCAGGACGGAGGCGCCCATCGCCGAGGAACCCATGCCGGCGTCGCAGGCGAACACGATGCTCGTGATCGGCCCGGTGTGGGCGTCCCCGGAGCCGCTGACCATCGAGGACGCGATCGACTCCTTGCCCTTCATCGCCACCATGCTCTGGGTCGCGACCTCGAGGTCGCCCTCATCCCAGTCGCCCTTGTCCGTCTTCAGCAGGAACGCCGCCACCACGAAGCTGACCGCGATGCCGCCGATGACCGACAGGGTGACGCCCAGGAAGTCGCCCGAGGCGGTCTGGGCGTAGATGGCGAAGATCGATCCGGGCGCGGCTGGTGCCCGCAGGCCGGTGCTGAACAGCACGTTGATGAAGATCTGGGTCATGCCGCCGGCGATGGTCGCCAGGATCAGGCGGGGGCGCATCAGCACGTAGGGGAAGTAGACCTCGTGGATGCCGCCGAGGAACACGATGATCGCTGCTCCCGGTGCGGTGGCCCGGGCGACGCCCTTGCCGAAGAACATGTACGCCAGCAGGATGCCCGTGCCGGCGGCCGGGTTGGCCTCGAGCAGGAACAGCACCGACTTGCCGGTCTCGGCGGCCTCCTGGATGCCCAGCGGGGTCAGCACGCCGTGGTTGATGGCGTTGTTGAGGAACAGCACCTTGGCCGGCTCGATGAAGATCGAGGTCAGCGGCAGGATGTTGTTGTTGACCAGGAAGTTCGACCGCCTCACCCAGCCGGTCGATGATCCACAGCAGCGGCGGTGCGAGCACGAACATGCCGAAGACGGCCATGATCGCGCCCCAGATGCCGGCGGAGAAGTTGTCGACGAGCATCTCGAAGCCCGGGCTTGATCCTGCCCGGTCCACAAGCCGTCGATGTGCTTCATCACATATGCCGTCAACGGGCCCATGATCATGGCGCCGAGGAACATGGGCACGGCGTTGCCGTCACCGATGAACAGCGGGTCGCTGGTGGCCATGATGACGCCGATCACCGAGAACCCGCCGACGACCCCACCGCGTACCCCGTAGACCATCTTGCCGCCGGTGTAGGCGATCAGGATCGGCAGCAGGTAGAGGATCGAGGGACCCACCATCGTGGCGATCTTCTCGTTCGGCGCCCATCCCACCGGGATGACGAACGCCGTGATCAGGCCCCACGCGATGATCGCCGCGATGTTCGGCATGATCATGTTCGACAGGAACGTGCCGAACTTCTGTACCCGAACCCGCAGTGACGTACCTGGGGGCTGGGAGTAATCCGATGTCGTCTGAGTTGCCATGGGTGGATCCTCTCCGAGGTGTTCGTCGATCCGTTCGCTGGCCGGACGGCCCGTGGTCTACGCCGTGTTCGCGGGGGTCCCGATCACGCCGATAAGGGAAGCCTACACTATAGACTGCACATATGTCCAGAACAATCGTGCACCACCATTCGGCTACTCCTGCGCAGGGCGGCCCTAGGATCAGATCCGTGACGGAACCGATCACCGACGAGGGCACCGAGCTGCTGATGACCGCGGCCGTCATGTACTACGAGCAATCGGCTTCGCAGCAGGAGATCGCGCTACCGGCTCGGTGTCAGCCGCCCGACGGTGAGCAGGCTCCTGCAGCGCGCCCGCGAACTCGGGATCGTCCAGATCGAGATCGTCCCTCCGCACGTCGACCCGACGACCGTCGAGCGGCTGCGTGAACGACTTGGCCTGCGAAGCCTGCACGTCGCCCCCGGGAGGGCCAACGAGTGCAGATCCCGGCCCTCTGCTTGCCGAACCCGTTCGGGGAAGCCCTGGACGCGGCCGGCTCGACAAGCGGCGACGTCGTCGTCACCTCCTGGGGACGTGCGGTGTACAGCGTCAGCCGCACGATCCGCCGCACCCTGCCCGGGGTCGTCATCGCCCCGGCGATGGGCGGCAACGCCAGCGACCGGCCATGGTTCCAGCCGAACGAGATCGTGCGCACGTGGGCCCATGCGTTCGGCGGACGGCCGGTGTACCTCAACGCGCCCGCGCTGGTCTCGGCGCCGTTGGCCGAGCCGCTGCGAGCCGAGCCCGAGATCCACGACGTCGTGCGGCTCTGGGACCAGGCCAAGGTCGCCCTCATCGGGGTCGGCGCGTGGCCCAAGCCCGACCCGAGCTACGCGGCCGCCGGCTTCCCGGTCGACGATCCAGCCCTCGCCGACGCCGTCGGCGACGTCGCCGGATGGTCATTCACCATCGACGGCGAGATCGTGCGCCACCAGGACGCCCGAGTCCTGCTGGGACGTCACGCCAGCCCAGCTGCGCGCGATCCCGCACGTCATCGGTTTCGCCGGCGGTGCCTCGAAGGCACTGGCGGCGATCGGGGCCGCGCGCGCCGGGCTCATCAACGTCCTAGTCACCGACACCGCTACGGCGAGGGCGATGGAGGCCCACCTGAACTCCGAGGCCGGGACGCGAAGCCAACGTTGAAACCGCCCTGGCTGCGGCTGTTGCGCTGGAACCAGGATTCCGGCAGGCGGCCGGCGATGGCGGCCGCACGTCCCCGCTCAGATACCGATCGCCGGCCTTGAAGGCCCGAGCTGCTTGACCTGCAGTCGGTTCCCAGCCCCGGCCGGGCGTGGACCTGATCCTGGGGGCGCCGAGCGAGATACGTGCACATTCGTGCTGGACACCGGTGCAAATTGCTGCTAGCGTCCCCCTGTCGGCGTGATCGAGGTCCGCGAACACGGCGAAGCACGGTCGCAGCCCCCGAACACGGAGGAACCATGACATCTGAGTACAGCCGATACCACGCCGCCGAATACGCCCTGCCCGAACAAGGCTGGGCCTGGAATCTGTATGGTGCAGGCGAAGAGAACATGGGCAAGGATGATCAACCCGAACTGCTGCCCATCCCCAAACCCAATGACGACCAGATGCTGGTGCGCATCGACAGCGTGGGACTGTGCTACTCCGATGTGAAGATCGTCCGCCAGGGCGGCAGCCACCCAAAGCTCTACAATCGCGATCTGTCTCAGGACCCCACCCGATTGGGGCATGAGGTCAGCCTGACCGTCATTGAAGTCGGAGCAAACCTGAAGGGCCGGTACCACCACGGCCAACGGCTGGCCGTGCAGCCCGACATCTATCAGGATGGCAAGAGCACGGCCTACGGCTACACCATTCCCGGCGGACTCATCCAGTATCACTTGATGGGCTCGGAAATGCTCGAAACCGACGACGGCGCCTGCCTACTGCCCGTCAGCGACAGGATGGGGTACGCCGAGTCCTCCACACTGGAGCCTTGGGGTTGTGTGATGGCGGCCTACACCCAACGCCGACGCCTGGATCCCCAGCCCGGCGGGATCATGTGGATCGTGGGCCGCCCCGGAGATGAGCGGGAATACCTCTTCTCCTCGGGTCTGGACACCCCGGCCACCATTGTCATGACCGACGTGCCCGTAACAGTGCGAGAGCTGGCGGAGCAGACCTCGGCCAAGACAATCGTGCGCAATGACGTCGGCCCCGATGACTATCAAGCTCTTGTCGACGAGCTGACTGACGGAATCGGCTTCGACGATATCGTCATGCTCGATCCCCGTTCCGCGGCAACGGTGGGTGCCGTGGCGAAGCACATTGCCCGGCGAGGCACCCTCAACCTGGTGGGCCAGACCGCCCTGGACGGCCTGGTGAACACCGATGTGGGCCGCCTGCATTACGACTACACCGCCTATCTGGGCAGCCACGGACCAGATATCGCCGCCTCCTATGGCGAGGCGCGCAACCGCTGTGACCTGCGCTCGAAAGGCACCACTGTCTTCGTGGGCGCCGGCGGACCCATGGGGTTGATGCATGTGCAGCGGGCCATTCAACAGCCCGACGGCCCCCGTCAGATCGTCGCCACAGAGATGAGCGATGAGCGATTGAAGAGCCTCCAGGATCGTCTAGCCCCCCTGGCGGAGGCCAACGGCTGCGAGTTATACACCTTCAATTCCCACACCGAAGACCAATCCCTCCACGATTTCGTCATGAAGATCACCGACAACCAAGGGGCTGACGATGTGGTCGTCAGTGTCCCCATTAGCGCTGTGATGGCCGAGGCCGACACGCTGATGAATCCCGACGGCATGCTGGTCTTCTTCGCCGGCGTTCCCAACGGCACCCTCGCACCATTGAACCTGAGCGCGGTCTACCTCAACAATGCCCAATACACGGGAACCTCCGGATTGACCATCCACGATCAGCAGCAGGTGGTGGACCTGGCCGAACGCGGTGACCTGTCTCCCGGTTCCATCGTGGGCGCCATCGGCGGCATGCGGGAGGCCGCGGAAGGACTGCGGGCCCTGGTCGAAGGCCGCTACTCCGGCAAGGTCATCATCTTCCCCCAGATCCACGACCTTCCCCTGATGGGGCTCAGTGAACTGAAGGAGAAGCTGCCGGAAGTCGCCGAGAAGCTGGGGCCCGGCGACATGTGGACCAACGAGGCGGAAAGGGCGCTCTTCGAGAAAGTCTGGAGAGCGTGATGGCGACGTAGGTCGCCATCACTGTTGGCTACCTGACCCCTCACTCCGCGGAGGGACACGTCCTCGGTTCGTGCATTCGTGACCCGGGTGAGGCAGACGGTGCGGATCTCGGCCTTCCACGCCTTCAGGTTCTTGAACAGGGCCGCCGGTTCGGGCAGGTCGGTGGCCCGGACCGCGGTCTCGAGCTGCTGCCACTCGGTATCGAAGTCCCGCACTGGTGCGGGTGGCGGACGGCTGGATGACGATCTCCTTGATCGCCCAGACGACAGCCAGTTCGACGTCGGCGGCCAGGATCTGATCCAGCCTGGATCGCTGGGCGACGGACCGGTTGGCTGGCTTGCAGGTCAGCAAGGTGCGCTACTTCCAGGCGGGGTGGCATGCAGGTCCCCGGAGCGACGCCGCCGCACTCGGGTGACCATGTGGTTGGCCCGGGTCAGCACATGCCAGTGGTCGGCCACGATACGGGCCCTGGGCGGCACATCGCGGATCGTGGCCCGGAACTCCGAACTCATGTCGATCGCGACGATCTCGATCCGTGCCCGCCACGGCTCGGGATGACCTCGCAGCCACCGGCGGACCGCCGTTCCGCGCCGGCCATCGACGGCATCGAGCACGCCCCCGGTGTCCAGGTCGGTGAACATGATCGACCACGGGTCGATCTTCACCGTTGGCCCGTCGGGCAGCGTCACGAACCGGATCGACAGGAATCGGTGCTCATCCACCCCGAGCCGGTGCACCCGGACTCGGTCGGGATCGTGCACCGCGGACACCGTCGCAGCCACCAGGCGCATCACCGTCGGCCAGGACACGCCCCACCTCGGCGCCCACGGCGGACACCGAGCGGGCCTCGGCCGTCGCAGGCACGCCTTCCCCCGGCAACCCATTTCGTATTGCACTTCTGTCGTGGAGACGATCAAGGGCAAGGCCGTCACAACGCAGGACAGCCACGAGTGCGCTGACGAGGCCGAACACGGCCACGATGTGGAGCGGCTGCGCAAGCGCGGGCGCAAGCCGATCGGGGATGGCCCCGGGCAGGTCTGCCGATGCATCCATAGGGGGGGTGAGGGTGCGCGATAGCGGAGTTGGGACGCGGTCTGATACGTCGCGGCGTCCGACAGCCCGATTAGCCGGTCTCCAGCCCGTGAGCACCGGCCCCATGCCGACCAACTGGAACCGGGCCCGTGGCTGAGGATCGGGATCGAGGGGCCTGGGTAGAGGATCGCGAGGAGCTCCTGACCGGGAGTACCGTTGGCGGATGAACGCGACGATCCCCCCCGACGACGGCACCGCAGCGGCCGCACCCGCTCTGACGGCCCGGGAGCGCATGCTGGCGGGCGAACCGCGTCGAGGAGGGACAGACCACGAGCTCGGCAGCCTCTTCCTCAAGGCACGACGACTCGTGAAGGCCTACAACGATACGCCCGGCGAGGATGGGCCCACCCTGCGGCACATCCTCGTCGAGCTCCTTGGGTCGGTGGGCGAAGGTGTCCAGATCCGCCAGCCGCTCGCCGTCGACTTCGGTGCTCACATCAGCATCGGAGCGCGTACCTTCGCGAACTCGGGCCTGACCGCCCTGGACGTGGCCCGAATCACGATCGGTGCCGACGTCCAGATCGGTCCGAACGTCCAGCTCCTCACGCCGACCCACCCCCTTGATCCCGACGAGCGCGTCGAGGGATGGGAGACGGGACTTCCGATCACGATCGGGGACAACGTCTGGCTCGGCGGGGGCGTCATCGTCGTGCCCGGTGTGACCATCGGCGAGCACACCGTGGTCGGCGCCGGCGCGGTGGTCACCAAGGACCTGCCCGCGCGCGTCCTCGCGGTCGGCAACCCGGCCCGGGTTATCCGACAACTCTGACCCGCCCGCCTCCCGACGCAGGGAGTCGTTGGTGCCAGATGCGTTTCGAGCTAGGCGCCAATGTCGCCCTCGCCTCCCCACACACCATCGACAATGTGGACATCGTGGAGACGGTCACCGAACTCGGCACCGGGCTGACCCACGAGGCCGGGGGGTGCCAGCAAAGTGGTAGGTCGGGTGGTGCGTCAAGGCTAGACATGAGCCGGGCTGGGTGTCACAAGCACGGACCTTCCGCGGGCGTTCGTTGAGTTCGACCTACACGGCGGCGAGGTGTTGTGAGACATTCGTTCCACGTGTGCGTTCACTCTGGGCCGGAAAGCCGTGCCCGGGTGTCTCAGGATGGCTGTCGGGCGACAGTGCCAAGCCCGTCGTCAGTCACCTTGAGTGATCACTGACACCCTACTCCGACACATTGGCGGTCAATCCCGCCTCGGGCATGGGCCAACCCGGCCTCGGTCACGCTGGGTGAGTTGAGCCGGGCGAGCGGCTGCCATGGTGATGCGCATCGACGTGGAGTGGCGCTGAGCGGCGCTTGACAGTCCTTCGCGGAAAGGGGCAGGTGGCCGGCCGGTCGAGCCTGCATTTCGCGGCACGCTGCACGCCGTCCGTCAGGTTGGCTTGCGGCAGCTGATGATCCGGTTGTCGGGAATGCGCGCGGCGCCGCGGAAGCACACCGCGAGTTCGATGAAGCCGGCGGGCCAAACGAGGGCTGCTTTGAAGCAGGCCCCCAACGCGCGTTTCGCGGCAGGACGTAGCTGTCCTCGTCGGAGCAGGCGCGCCGGCGCGACTGTCGCGGTTCATGCCCACGCGACGAGAGGTTCTAGCCTCCGGAGCTCCGCACGAAGCCGGTCTCGTAGGCGAGGACGACGGCTTGGAGCCGGTCGCGCACTCCGAGCTTGGTGAGGATGCGGGCGACGTGGGTCTTCACGGTCGTTTCGGCCACGATCATCTCGGCGGCGATCTCGGCGTTGGACAGGCCTTGGGCGAGGAGCCTGAGGACGTCGAGCTCGCGCTCGGTGAGCGGGGCGAGCCGCGCGGGCGGGCCGGTGTCGGCTGCCGGCTCGGCGAACCGCTCGACGAGGCGGCGGGTGATCGAGGGCTCGATGAGCGAGTCCCCGGAGGCGGCCGCGCGCACGGCGGCGAGCAGGCGTGAGGAGGGTGCGTCCTTGAGCAGGAAGCCAGCGGCCCCAGCGCGCAGCGCGCGGTAGATGTACTCGTTCTGGTCGAACGTGGTCAGCATGACGATCGTCGGCGGTTCGGGCTGGCGCAGGATCTGCTCCGCGGCCGCCAATCCGTCGAGTTCGGGCATCCGGATGTCCATGAGGACCACGCGGGGTCGGGTCAGGGCTGCCTGCCGGATCGCCTCGCGCCCGGTCCCAGCCTCGGCCACGACCTCGATGTCGCCTTCGGCTTCGAGGATCACGCGGAAACCGGTGCGGACGAGCTCCTGGTCGTCGGCGATGAGCACCCTGATCATCGTCACATTGTGCCGCCCGGGACTGTCGCGACGTCCTCCTCAGGGATGACGCGGCCGCATGAGGATCGTCCTCGGTGCGGATGCCGACGACACGGTCGCTCGGGGAGCGTGTGCCCTGCCCGGAACAGCCAACCCGAAGGAGCACCCGTGAACATCCTCAAGGGCGTCCGCCCAAGCGACTACCTGCTCACGGCCGTCATGGTCACACTCGCCGTCCTGCTCGCTCTGATGAACATAACGCGTGTCCGAGGACACCGGATTCGCCCACCCGCTCGAGTCCCAGTCGGCGCTCATGATCCCGGTCTTCGCCTTAGCCGCCCTGCCGATCCTGTGGCGACGCCGCAACGTGCTGGCCGCGCTCGCCGTGTCAGTGGTCGTCGTCGCGGCGAGCGTGCCGGCGTTCGGTTGGGTCACCCGCTGCGGCTTCGCGCTGCCCCTCTCGCTGGCGTTCGCGTACGCCGTCGCGCGGTTCGCCGGGCCGCGGGCGCAGCCAGGTCGTGGGCCTGGTCGGCGTGCTCGCCCTGCAGGTCGTCACGCTGGTCCAGGACGCCTCGACCGGGGGCCTGAGCGCACTCACGCTCTCCGTGCCCGCGGCCGCCATCGCGTACGGCACCGGAGTCCTCGTGCAGAGGGGTGTCGCAGCGAGGGCATCCACGCCTACCCTGAGCACCGAGCACGTCAACGCCTGAGGTGGTCACGCGATGAGTGAGGGCATCCGCAGGATCCTCTCCGGGGTCCGTCCCGTCGACTGGGTCCTCGCGGGTGTCCTCACCGCGCTGGGCACTGCGTTGATGGTCTTCAACGTCCTGCTCCCCGACGAGCAGGTCGCCGTCGCCATCGCCGAGGGCTCGATGGTCCACCCCGTGTCCTCGCACTCGTGGCTGATGGTCCCGGCCTTCGCACTCGCGACGCTGCCGGTGCTGTGGTGGCGGCGCGGGGTCGTCGTGGTCACCGGGGTCGCGCTGGCAGCCATGGTCGCCCACGACCTCGCTCTTCGGCTGGGTGACGCGGTGCGGCGCCGGCCTGCCGCTCGCCTTCGTCCTGGCCTACCTCGGGGGCCTACGGTCTGGGCGCGAGCCGCCGCCCTGCTCACGCTCGGCCTGAGCACGCTGCTCACCGTGGCGGTCCTCGTCGTCGACGCGACCACCGGGCTGGAGCCGATCGTGCTCGCCCTGCCCGTACTGGTCATCGTCTTCACGGTCGGGCGTGCCGTCCGCCACCGCACGGCCATGGCCGCGGAGCTCAGGGCGCACACCGACGAGCTTCGCCAGCTGCGCGACGACCGGGTCGCGCTCGACGTCGCCGACGACCGCGAGCGCCTGTCCAGGGAACTCGACGTGCTGCTCCGCGACCGGCTCGATCCAGCTGACCGCGGCCGCGGAGTCCGCGTCGGGGCTGGACCCGGCCCAGGCACGTGAGCTCCTCGAGTCGATCGAGGACGAGAGCCGACGAACGATCGACGACATGCGCGAGATCGTCGGGGCGCTGCGCGGCGGCGACCTCGCCCTCGCCCCACCCCCGTCGCTAGCCCACCTCGACGCACTGCTGGCCCGACGGGGCAGGACCACGCCCCGACTGCTCGTGACCGGGTGACCCGCGTTCGCTGCCCGGCCTCTGTTGAGCTCTCGGCGTACCGCATCGTCGAGCACCTCGTCGACGTGCTCGCCGACGACCCCGCGACTCCCGCATCGAGGTCGACGTGCGCTTCGACGACGACGCCCTCGAGATCCGCGTCGAGGGCCCGGTCAAGAAGGGCGCACGAGGTCCGGGCGGCAGTGGCGCAGGCCCGCGAGCGGGCCACGTTGCTGGGAGGCTCCGTCGACGTCACGGTGAACCGGGGCCGGGGGCGTGCCCTGGCCCTGTTGCCGACCGCCACGTAGCAGCGACCTGAATGCGCTGGCTCGAGCGGGCAGTGATCCCCACCGCGGTCATCGTGCTGATCATCGTGCCGACCGCCGCTGCACGGCTGGCCGACGACGGTCGCCGGCACCGTCTTCTGGGTGCTCATCGCTGGCGCGCGGAATCGCGCTGAGCTGGTGGCCGACCCACCCGCGCGCGGCCGCGCTGACCTCCTTGGGCCTGTTCCTCGCCGCCCTGGCCCTGCCGGGGGGCGGCTGGGTGCCCGACACCAGCATGGCGCTGCTCTCCGTCGCCTTCGCCGTCCTCGCGCTCGGCTGGTCGGGGCGGGCCGCGTGGCTCGTGGCGCTCGGCGCCGTGGCCTACATCGGCATCATCTATGAATTGGCCAATATGGACAGCATCGTGGCCGCCGTCATGTTCACGGTGCCGACGTTCGTCGCCGGCACCGTCCTGCGGCTGCGCCGCGAGACAGCCGACGAGCTGGCGCTGCGGGCCCGCGAACTCGAGGACGAGCGGGAGCTGTTCGCCACGCTCGCCGTCCGTCACGAGCGGGCACGCATCGCCAGCGAGCTGCACGACATCGTGGGCCACGCGATCAGCGTCATGGTGATCCAGGCGGCAGCGGGACAACGGCTGGTCGACGTCGACCCGGAACGCGCCAAGCAGGTATTCGCGACGATCTCGGAGTCGGCACGGCAGGGCACCAAGGACCTGGAACGGCTCGTCGAGCTTCTCGGCGGCGTCAACGTCCGGTCGCCCGACCTGTCCCTCATCGACGAGATGGTCGCGCGCGCGAGCCGCAGCGGGCTACGCGTCACGTGCCGCTTCGAGGGCGACCGAGACGGTATCGCCGAGCCGGTCGCACACCTCGCGTTCCGCATCGTCCAGGAGAGCCTGACCAACGCCCTACGCCACGCCCCGGGCGCCGACGTTCGCGTCGTCATCGGAGTGGCCCCGACCGGGCGAGCTCTAACCGTCCACGTCGAGAACGACCCCACGACCACGAAGCAGTCGCTCGTGGTCGGGACCGGCCTCGGGCTGGCAGGACTCCGGGACCGCGTGCACGAGATCGGAGGGCGCTTCCGCGCCGGACCCTCCGCGGGCGGACGCTGGGTCGTCGAGGCCCACCTGCCCGAGGCCGGCTAGATCGAGGTTCGCTCCAGCCGGGACTCGACGGGTACGGAACATGGCCCAAGCGCCCGGTCTCCCTCGTGGCGTGGGGAGCGGGGAACGCTCCCTCGCATCGGCAGAGAACAGTGCAAGGCGCGAGCGTCATTGGTGGCGATGCCTGCCCCAACGCGCGCGATGGGCGGCGGTGTGACGCGCCCTCGCCACCCCACCTGCTGAGTCGGGGCGAGGCACGTCACGTGCCGAGGATCACGGCAGGATGGGCTCTGGATGGTGTTTCGTGAATCGGCGAGCGGCATCGTCTTCGACCAGTCCCTGGTCCACCAGCCAGTCGACGGCGCGGGCTCGCGCCCTGGCGTCACGGAAGGACTGCCAGACCGAGATCAGCTCCGGATGGCGTTCATACAGTTCATTCCGGAAGCGCCGGAACGCTCCCCTCCCGTCCAGAGCGCGGCCCAGGCTGCCCCCGGCGGGGGGTCACTGATGCCCTCGGCGAAGTCGACCATGTCCTGGTACCAGACGTAGGACGGCAGAGGGTCGATCAGGATCAGGACCAGCTCATCGAGGTCGACCGGGCTCTCTCCGTCGATGCCTGTGTCACTGGTCCAGAAGACCACCTCGCCTGTCCGCGGGTCGATCAGCCATCGATGCTCCTAGTCGGTCTGGTCCGCCGGCGCGGTGGCGATCTCCTCAACATCGATCATGTCCAAGTCGAGCACCCAGTCAGCGTACGACCCGGGATGCGCGCAGTGGGTCCTCCAACCGGTGTGTGGCTGCTGCGCGACAGGCGGCGCAGTGACGTAGGAGTTCTGGTCCAATCGTCAAGCCCTCTCGTGGCGGGAGCGCATGTCGTGGTGGGTCCTGGGATTCGGGGGTTCTCCGCCACTCCTCCGATACTCTGGTCACGTGTTGATCCCGGAGGTGGATGCCGATCGTTTGCGCGAGGTGTGCGAGCGCTACGGCGTCGCGTCCTTGGAGGTCTTTGGCTCGGTCGCTCGCAACGAGGACCGGCAGGACAGCGATGTCGACCTTCTCTACGTCCTGAAGCCTGAGGCCCGGTTGGGCTTCAGGCTCTTTGACCTTGAGGACGACCTCGCAGCCCTATTCGGCCGACCGGTCGACCTCATTGCCCGCAAGGCAATCAACAAGTACATCCGCGAGCAGGTACTCGCCGACGCGCAGCCGCTCTATGCAGCGTGAGCTCCTGCTGCTGCGTGAGATGCGCGATGCAGCCTTGGCGATCCGGGCCCTGGTCGGCGATCGAACCGCCGAGGAGGTTGACGCTGAGGCGTTGCGACGCTCCGCGCTCTTGTGGCACTTCACCGTGCTCGGGGAGGCTGCCAGCCAGATCCCCGTCGAAACGAAGGACGCACACCCTCAGATCGCATGGCGCGGAGCAACCCGGCTGCGAAACCGAATCGTTCACGGCTATTGGGACATCGATGTCGAGACACTCGTAGCGACAGCTGTCGAAGATCTCCCCGAGATGATCGGGCAACTTGAGGATGCCATAAGCGCCAGGCGGGACCCGGAAGGAGACGTGACCCCGGCCAGCGGCTCCTGACACCAGTGCGTCAGCCTTGGACGCCGTGATGCCTTCCGGGCGCGCGCGATTCGCGGCCGGTATGGGGCACGTGCCGGGCGGCGTTGATGCCGACCCGAGGGCTCTCCAAGCCTCGCCTTGTAGTACCGCCAGTGGTACCATCCTGCTGTGCCCTCGGTAGCCAAGATCGTCGCCGTGATGCGCGCCAACCCGCGCAACATCCGCTTCGACGACCTGGCCAAGGTCTGCGAGCACCACTTCGGCCCGCCGAGAACCAGCGGTGGATCGCATCAGGTGTTCAAGACGCCCTGGCCCGGCGACCCGCGGGTCAACATCCAGAACGACCACGGCATGGCCAAGGCCTACCAAGTTCGCCAGGTCCTGGCCGCGATCGAGAGGAAGGAGGCTGGCTCATGAACGAACCGATCATCGACGTCACCCGCTACACCTACCGGGTCACCTGGTCGGTCGAGGACGATCAGCACGTCGCCACCTGCGTGGAGCTGCCCTCGCTCTCCTGGCTGGCCGACACCCAGGAGGACGCACTGCGCGGGCTGCGCGACCTCGTCGCCGAGGTCGTCCGGGACCTGACGGATACCGGTGAACCGGTGCCCGAACCGCTCTCGTCCCGGTCCTACTCGGGCAAGTTCAACCTGCGCGTCGGCGAACAACTCCACCGCCGGCTCGCGATGGAAGCCGCCGCAGAACACCTCAGCCTCAACCAGTACCTCGTCCGCAGACTCAGCGACGCGTCCTGAGCCTGAGCCCTGCGCCGATCCCCAGCCTCGGAGGGGACGCCCGCCAGGCGGCGATGTGACTCGGTGCCGAGACTCGCGGGCGAGCTGATGGATTGCGACCGTCATCTGCCTTGATCGTGAAGGAATCGAGCCGGATCCGGTCTCGGGGGGTTCATGGCTTGTGACCGTAGCGGGTGGCCAGGATCTCGGCGACCTCCGCGGGGCTGGCCATCGCCCGGACGTCGTCGGCGACTTGTCCGGCCCGCTGGTGGTAGTCCGGTGATCCCATCACCGCGCGCAGCGCGGCCGTGATCGCCCGCGCGTTCACCTGCCCTGGCATGAGCAGGATGGCCGTGCCGGCATCGGCCATCATGGTGCCGTTGTCGAAGTTGTCCGCCCCCTGGGGCAGCGCGACGGAGGGCAGTCCGTGGCTGAGGACCCCGAACATGGTGCCGGCCCCAGCGTGGTGGATGACCGCGGCACAGTGTGGCAGCACCTCGGCCTGGGGGATGAACCGCTGCACCCGGGCGTTGGCCGGGACCGGCTCCAGCTGGGCGGGATCGTTCTCCCGGCCGATCGTGACGAGCACGTTGACCGGCTCGTCGGCCAACGCTGCCAGGATCTCGCCGAACAGGTCGAAGTCGCGGTTCATCAGGGTTCCCATGGTGACGTAGACCAGGGGCCGATCGGGGTCCGCGTACTCCACGGGGAGTGCGGGCACCTCGACCATCGGCAGGGCACATGGCCGCAGGAACACGTTGTCGACGAGGCCCTCCCATTGCGCCCCCATCCCGGGGGGAAGCAGGTTCACGGTCGGCCCCCCGAGCAGGCCGGCGGCAGGCGGCACGTCAAGTCCGAACTCCCGCCAGGTCGGGGACACCGCGTCCCTGGTGAGTTCCAGGACCTCGGGATCAAGCAGTGACCCGAGTGTGTGGTGCACCGGCTGGGCACCGGTCAGCGCGGCCACGAGGGGGGCCGCGAAGGAGGTCGTTTCGTAGATCAGGACGTCAGGACCGAAGTCCCGGGCCACCGCGAGGAGGTCATCGACCACCAGCGCCATCCCCACCTCGCCGAACAGCCGGGGCACCCAGTAGCGGATGACCCGCTGCGGAGGCACACCATCACCGGGCTTGCCCCGCGTCCGGCGCCCCAGCGTCGCGAACCAGTCACTGGTGTCCACGCCCACGGCCCGGAACTCCAGCCCGTGTCGAGCGAGCACCTCGGCAGCCTCCGGGGCGGTGGCCACGAGGACCTCATCCCCGCGCGCCGCGAACGCCTCAGCCAGCGGCAGGAGCGGAGCCAAGTGACCTGTCTGGGACACGCTGTTGACCAGCACGCGCACGCTATCTCCTCAGGATCATCGATCGCCCGGACCGAGGATGGACTTACAGGACGCCACCACCCTCCTCGCGACCCCTCAGCCCCACGACGGCGATGACCGACAGCCACCCGCCGGCATTCGAGGACCATAGCCACTCCGGCAGCCCTCACATCGGTTGGCGGTGGCAGGACGACACGCGACCTGAACCTCGGTCGATGTGGAGCGCCGCAGGGTTCATGCCCTGTCCAGCTGGGCGCCGCGACACCCGCCCCAGGGTGCGCGATAGGCGGCGTCGCAGCCGCCGCAGACTGGGACGGTGCGCGGTTCGACCATTCCGTGGGCCTGATCACTGAAGATGAGTGCCTTGGGGTAGATCGCCTGAGCAGGTTCGGCGCCGTGGATTCGGCGAGGACGCGCGGTCCCGGTCTCGACTCGCGTGTCAACGACCGAAGCGCTCCAACTGCTGCCAGGGCCATTCGGCCGCGATCCACTCGGCGACCGCCTCGGCCAGTGGATGGTCGAGGTCGGGCCTGTCGGCGCGCACCCAGGACCGGACGCTGACGTCGCCTTCGGACTTGGGCGGATACAGGTAGACGCAGCCGACGACGCTGCCGTCCGCAGGGTCCAGAACCGTGAAGGTGAATCCCCTGCCGGCAGTGAAGTCGTCGGCATGGCTGCGCAGGTCGGCGAGATTGGCCTCGAGGGACATGCCGCCCGGCGGTGGCCACGACCGATCCCGGTAGCCGGGCGTCGCTCGGATGTGCTCGATACTCGAGGTCCACGCCGCGTGGTCGGCCTCGTTGTGCTGCGGACCCAGCGGCTCGAGGAGGAACTGATCCGTGACCAGGGTGGTAGGTGGCTCGAAATCCGGCGGGATGAATGCGGCGGAGACCATGTGTGGATCGTATGCGCTTCTCGTGAGGCAAGAAGTTCAGGTCATAGGCTCGCCTGCCTGAGGTCCTGGCTGCAGGGATGGCGACCAAGGGCAGGCACAGCGGGAGCGCGTCCACAGGCGGCCGATGTGGGGCACCCGGGCGCGAAGGCGGGGACGGTAGGGAACCCACGAGGCATGGTGGTGAGCGCACGCTTGCCGGTTCCGGGGCGGTCGCACTCTGCCCAGTTGATGGCCCTGGCGCGGGTGTACGTTGAAGTTGATCCCTCGCTATCGGTCCCGTTCGGCGGGAAGCCGGAGGCGGGTCGGATCGTGGCCGGTGGGAGTAGTGATGGATGTCGTCGAAGTCCCCTCCTGCGGTCCGAGTGCGAAGCCAGCGGGGTCGCCCCGGAGCGGCTGGTGGAGACCCGCCGTAGCCGGAGCGGTTGCGTTCTGGTCAGCCAACTTCGTGATCTCATTGACCCCGATCGCGGCCGCGTACCGGTCCGCTTCGTCGATCCAATATCTGCCGATGCTCATGCAGGCGGCATTCGGTGGGCTGCTCCTCGCCAGCGTCGTGGCTCTGGTGCTCGCGCGATACCCGCAGCGGGTCCCCGGCAGCGGCCCGCTGAGCCGGGCCTGTGGCTCAGCGCGGCCGCCCTCATGCTTCTCACCGTGGTCGTCGAGCTGCCGTCGAAGCTGTTCTCGGGAGTGTCTGAACCCGGCTATCGGCTGCTGGTGGCGACGGTGTTCAACGTGATCCGGGTCATGGCACTCGGGGTGGCGATCGGGCTGGTCACCCGGGCAGGGCAGGCTGGGACAGATCCCCACTCTCGGGTGACCGAACGAGGAGGGCTGCCGTGATCGGGACAGCATGGCCACGGACCGCGGTCGCTCGCTGGGCGGGCGGGCTGTACCTCGCCTACGTCCTGGCCAACGTGCTCGCCAGCCAACTCGGGCACATCGGGCTCAGCGACGCGGACACGCTGCGCGCGACCATCACCGGTGACGAGGTGCTGTTCCGGCTGGGGGTGGTCGCAGCGATCAGCTCGGCGCTGCTGTTCGTCCTCACCGCCTGGGCGCTCTACGTGCTTCTGCGCCCAGTCAACGAACCGCTCGCCCTGCTCCTGCTCATACTCAACGCGATCGGGGTGGCGGTGCAGTGCGCCAGCTACCTGCCCCTGTTCGCCGTTCTCGCGCAGAGCGACGCCGTGGGACTCACCGGCCCGCAACTCGACGCCCTGGCGATGCTGTCAGTCACCACCCACCAGACCAGCTTCATCATGGCCCAGGTGTTCTTCTCCGCCTGGCTGTTCCCCTTGGGCTGGCTCGTCCTGCGCTCGGGGTTCCTCCCCCGGTTCCTCGGTTGGCTGCTCCTGCTGGACGGCGTCGCAGTCCTCGTCTGGTTCCTGCAGGCGCTCCTCGCACCCGGATACCCCGCGATCAGCTACCCCTCCTGGGCGATCGGCTTCATCGCCGAGGTCAGCCTCGCGCTATGGCTCCTCATCAAGGGCGTACCCCCAGAGGAACCCACGCACTGACCAGTCATCGCCAGTCGCCGCCCAAGGTGAGCGGACGCCGGGGTGGTCGACTCGCGGTAGGGGCAGGCCGAAGTGCGTGGCGGTATCGCGCAGTGATAGTCAGCCCTCGTCGCACGCAGGCGTTGAGCGGGGGGTCTCGATGCTCCGGTGGGTTGTGGTTGTGGGCGATCGCAGCGAGGCTCTCGCGTTCGGGATGTTCACTCGGTAGGGTGCTGTGGCCATGGAGCCGGGTGAGGTGACGGGGTCCGCGGAGGACGAGGCGGCAGCCATCGAGCGGGAGATGACCGACGACGAGCGGTTGGCCATGGTGATCAGTGTGATGGGGCCGAACTCGTTGGCTCCGGTGCGCGACCCGCGGATCCCCGATGATGAGCGTGCGCTGGGTGCCGGGTACACCCCGGGCGTCCCGCGGCTGGGGGTGCCGGCGTTGCGGATGAGTGACGCGAGCTTGGGGATCACCAATCCCGGCTACCGTCCTGGTGACACCGCGACCGCGCTTCCGTGCGGGCTGAGCCTGGGGTCGAGTTTCAACCCTGGGCTGGCTCGTGAGGCTGGTCGGCTGCTCGGTCGGGAGGGCCGCGTCCGCGGGTTCAATGTTGTCCTGGCTGGCGGGATCAATCTGGCTCGGGACGTCCGTAACGGGCGCAACTTCGAGTACGTCTCGGAGGATCCGTTGCTCAGCGCGCTCATCGCCGCCAGCGCGATCGAGGGGGTGCAGTCCGAGGGTGTCATCTCGACGATCAAGCATTTCTCGTTGAACTGCAATGAGACCAACCGGCACTGGCTGGACGCGCGCATCGACTCCGACGCCCACCGGGAGTCGGATCTGCTGGCCTTCCAGATCGCCATCGAGCGTGCCCGGCCGGGGGCTGTGATGACCGGGTACAACAAGATCAACGGCGACCTCGCTGGATCTGCCGTGGGGTCAGGACGCGGTGATCGACGCGGTCGCCGACGCCAACCCGAACACCGTCGTGGTCCTCATGACCGGCAACCCCTCGACCATGGGGTGGCGGCACAAGGTCCGTGCCGTGCTGCAGGCCTGGTACCCGGGACAGGCCGGGGCCCGGGCGATCGCCGAGGTCCTCTCCGGGCAGGTCAACCCGTCCGGGCGGCTGCCGATGACGTTCCCGGCCGATCCCGCCCAGACCCCCAGGCCCGAACTACCTGGTCTGGGGACGCCCTGGGGAACGCCGACCACGATCGCCTACGACGAGGGGTCGGACGTGGGCTACCGCTGGGACGCCCGCACCGGCGCGCAGCCCATGTATGCGTTCGGCCACGGCCTGTCCTACACCACCTTCGAGCACACGAACCTCACGGTCGCAGGACGCCAGACGGTGACCGGAACGGTCACCGTGACCAACACCGGAGACCGACCCGGCGCGGACGTGGTGCAGGTCTACCTGACCCAGGCGGCAGGCGAGCGGTTGCTACGGCTCATCGCCTTCGAGCGGGTCGTCCTTGACCCCGGCGAGTCCCGGCAGGTGGCGTTCCGCGCCGATCCGCGCCTGCTGGCCCGGTTCGATGGGGCCGCCGGTGGGTGGCGGATCACGGGCGGTCCGCACGAGATAGCGGTCGGCCGCAGCGCGACCGACCTGGTGCTCCGAGGGCACACGGAGCTTGCCGCCCGGCTGTTCGGATCCTGACCCCTCGGTGAGGCAATCATCGATGACCCGTTGTGAGAGGTGAGGTGCATGAGCGCAGACCCATCCGCCAGCCGGGGACCACTGGGCCGCTGGGCGATCCCGGTGGGAGTGCTGTCCGCTGCGGCCGTGTCGGTGGTGGCCGCGTTCCGCGTCAGCCCGTGGCCGGCGGTCCGGCTGATCCGACTGGCCTTCGACGCGGGCGCCGCCCGCACGTCAGCGGCCCTGGCCATCCATGTCCCCCCTGGGGTGGAGTCCCGGCTGGACATCGTCTACCGGCCTGGCGATCCGCAGGCCGTGCTGGACATCCACTACCCGCCCGGGGCCCTGTCCTCCGGTGACCCGCTGCCGGTCGTGGTCTGGACCCACGGCGGCGGGTTCGTCTCCGGGGACAAGGCCGACATCACCAACTACGCCAAGGTGCTGGCCGGCCGGGGGTACGCAGTCGTCAGCGTCGGGTACACAATCGCACCCGAGGCGCCGTACCCGACCCCGGTCCGCCAACTCGACGCGGCCCTCGGATACCTGGCCGCGCACGCTGACGAGCTGCACCTGGATCCCTCCCGGTTCGCCCTGGCCGGGGACTCGGCCGGGTCCCAGATCGCCGCCCAAGTCGCCGCCCTGACGACCAACCCCGCCTACGCCTCCCGGCTGGGGATCACCCCCAACCTCCAGCCCGACCAGCTACGGGCGATGGTGCTCACCTGCGGGGTGTTCGACCTCGACCTGGTCGACCCGTCGAGCCCAGCAGGGCGGCTCTTCTTCGCCCCCGTGCTCTGGGCCTACTCCGGCACCCGCGCCGCCCTAGCCGACGAGGAGTTCCGCACCATGTCGGTCACCCCGCACGTGACCGCCGACTTCCCGCCCTCGTTCGTAACCGCCGGCAATGCCGATCCCCTACTCGCCCACTCGACCGCGCTCGCCGCCCGGCTCGAGGACGTCGGGGTACCGGTGCAGACCCTGTTCTACCCGGCCGAGCACTCCCCCGCACTGGGGCACGAGTACCAATTCGACCTCGACTCCGTCGACGGCCGAAACGCCCTGGAACGCATCGACACCTTCCTGCACACCACACTCCAAGACTCCTCACAAGCACACTGAATCGCCCCAGGTTTGCTGCCGCATGTCTCTCTGGACGGTGCTGCCTGCCCCCCCAACGCGCGCGATAGGCGGCGAAGTGGGGCACGCCGATCCATCCTCGATCGGCGAGGCACTCACGGACCGACCGACCTGTCGATGTGTGGGTGCGGCTCGTCCAGGGCCCGCATGTCAACGGGGGCGACTGTTAGCCTGAATCCACCGGGGTGCCGGGTGGGTTGATCGGGTCGTGACAGCGGAAATGCCCTTCTGGTGGGCAGTATGGGGATTGCGACGTCTCCGTACCACCGACCCAGGAGGGCATCTCCGAGATGCAACTGTGCCACACGCCTGCCGCGCTGTCAGCGGCGTTCGATGAGCCGAATCTGATCGCCTCCGCGGGCCTTGTCCCGGCTGTCGCCCTGGCCGACCGGATCGGCTTGCAGGCCCTGGTCGACGAGTGGGTGACGGTGCCCGGGTCGACCGGGTGCGCGGGGGCCAAGGTGATGTCCCTGGTGGCCGGGATGCTGGCCGGTGCGGACAGCATCGACGACATGGACCTGCTGCGCCACGGTGGCATGGGCAGGGTGTTCACCGACGTGCGCGCCCCGTCGACGTTGGGATCGTTCCTGCGCAGCTTCACCTTCGGTCACGTCCGCCAGCTCGACGCGGTCGCTTCCCGGGCCGTGATCGGCCTGGCCGAGGCTGTTCCCGGTCTGCTGGCCGGCGGTGATGGGCTGGTCGTGCTGGACATCGACGACACGGTCAAGGCGGTGTTCGGCGCCGGGAAGCAGGGCGCCCAGCACGGATACACGAAGGTCCGGGGCCTCAATGCCCAACTGGCTACGGTCAGCACCGAGCGCGCGGCCCCGGTGATCGTGGCCGCGCGGCTGCGCCGCGGTGCGGCCTCCTCGGCGCACGGGGCGGTGCGCCTGGTCCGTGACGGGATCGTCACCACCCGACGCGCGGGGGTGACCGGGCCGATCCTGGTCCGGACCGACTCGGCGTACTACAACCACGCGTTCGCCACCGCCGTGACCAAGGCGGGGGCGTGGTTCTCGATCGGGGCCCGGCAGGACCCCGCGGTGCGCCGGGCGATCGCGAGCATCGATGCTCAGGCGTGGGTGCGCATCGAGTACTCTCAAGCGATCTTGGACCCCGACACCGGGGAACTCGTGTCAGCCGCGGAGGTCGCCGAGATCCCCTACACCGCATTCACCTCCCACCGCACCCCGATCACCGGCCGGCTGATCGTGCGCCGCGTCCCGGAACGCAACCAGGACAAGCCGCCGCCGCCAATCAGCAGGGCCTGTTCGAGGTCTGGCGGTATCACGCCATCTTCACCACGAACCCCGCCCCACTGGTCCAAGCCGAGTCCCAGCACCGCGGCCACGCCGTGGTCGAACAGGTCATCGCCGACCTGAAGGCCTCCGCACTGGCGCACCTGCCGTCCGGGAAGTTCACCGCGAATGCCGCCTGGCTGGTCGCCGCCACAATCGCGTTCAACCTGACCCGCGCCATCGGCGTCACCGCCGGTGGGAAGTTCGCCCGCGCCGAGGGCGCGACCGTGCGAGCCCGGATCATCAACACCCCCGCCCGAGTCTCGCGCTCCGGGCGACGCCAGCGGCTGCACCTCCCCGAACGCTGGCCCTGGGCCCCGCACTGGCAGACCCTCTGGGCCACCGTCATGACCACCTGAGAACCCGACACCCGACCCAACGACCCGAGGACCCAGGAGAAGCCGGAGACCCGACCGGCAGCGTCGTCACGCCCGAATCCCGAACCACCCCACCGACACCCTCAGGGCTACTCCGCGCGCACGATCAAAGATCCACTCGGTGGATTCAGGGTTAGGGCACCGTGATCGGAACCCGCGCCAGCCCTTGGTGGTCCCAGACCCAGAGTGTCCCATCGGCGGCCGCAACCACGTTCCCGCTCACGCCGACCGGGGTGCGGGAGACCTGCAGGGTGGGGTTGACGCAGATCCGCGTGGGGCCCTCGCGCTCGATCCTGCAGACGGAACCAGCGGGTGTCAGAGAGTAGTCACCGCCGTCGTAGAAGGAGTCGCCTGCAATGGTCAACTCCGGGAAGGTCGTCCAACTTCCCTGGCGGTAGTGGGCCAGGACGCCGTGATCGAGCTGCCCGGCTTCCGGGGCCAGGATCGCCCAGAAGCCGCCGTCCGGGGCAGCGCCGAGCCCCCGCACGTCGGCACCGGGGTACGGCGCGGGCATCCACCCTGCCTCTCGGTGCATCAGCCGCCAGCCCCCGGGGCATGTGGGAATCCAGCCACGCGGTTGGTCCCGCCTTCGCAGACCGTCGCCCAGAGGTGATCGCCTGCCTCGACCGCCAGCAGCGTGATGTCCCGGGCGGGAGCGGGGAGATCCACCTGGGCCAGACCGCCCTCCCGGGCGAGGAGGCGCATCCCCTCCCATTGGGCTGCCTCGCCCGGCTCGTGGTCCCCGGGCTCGAGCCAGCCGGTTTCCGTGGCCAGCATCCACACGGCGCCGTCGTCGCTGGCCAGGAGTGCCACACCCGGGAGGAGTGATGAATGCTCCGACGTCGGCGAGTACGTCAGCGTCAACGAGCCGGCCCCGTCCCCGTCGGTGACCAACCCCCCGAATTGCCGGTCGCCAGTTCCGCCGTCCTGGCCCTGGCAGAACTGGTCGGTGTTGACCTCAACCAGTGGGGGTGCCTGGTGTCCCCGGCGCAACAGGCACCCCACCAACCCCCCTATGTCCGCACCCCCACGTCGCATCGCACGGCGCTCGATCGGGACCGACGAGTCAGATGCCGGACCACCCGACATCTCTCCCACTGACGGCGCCACTCGGCCCGCAATCCAGTAGGGGGCGGTGACGCCTGAGGCGCGCGACTCGCGGGCGCTATGTCGCATAGCCGCGACCGGGACGGTACGCGGCCGAAAGGGGCTGCCGGGGCGGAGCCTCCGAGGCCGGATGACCCCTCCGGTCAGGGCCTGTTGATCGTCAGTGCCCGTTCCAAGACCTCGAGGTCCTGTGCAGACGCCGGGCCGCCCCACCAGGACGACGGTGCCGGCGCCCACACCGCGCCGGAAGTCGTGAGGATCCAAGTCCCACCCCGCCAGGTGGAGCCGGCCTCGAAGCCACGGATCTCGCTCCAGGGCACCCGTCGCGTCCTGAACAACGTGGCCTGCACACCCTCGGGCGTGCAGGCCAATCGCTGACGTGCGATCAGCAGCCCGACTACCAACCAGAAGATGATGACGTACGTCCAACCGGTCGGCCGCGGCCGGATCAGGGCTCCCGCTGCCAGCACCACCGTCATCGGTACCAGCACCCACAACTGCCTGCGGTAGACCAGAGGCTGCATGGTCCCCCCCTTCGACTCACCTTCCGACCATAGCGCCGCGCGGCAGCCCAGCACGCCCACCGACGACCTGGAGAATTGCCCGTACGCTCGGGGGCACGCCCGACTCGCGGCTAGGGGGGCACCCCGTGTTCGGCGGAGCCTGAGTCGAGGATCGGTGAAGCTGGCTACAGGGCGCGAGGCACTTCGCCGGTCACCAGGCTGCGGGAGAGTTGGGGGTACGTGCCTCGGTACCCCATCGCATGGGCGAGCGGGGCGAGCGCGGTGAACATCGCTTTCTGCACCGGCGGCGGAGGGGAACGGAACTGGACGACATCCGAGAACTCCCGGCCGATCATGGCCATCTGCAGGGGGTTCGGCATGCCTTTCTCGTCGACGTGCCCAAGCTGGGCGAGGCCGAACAGGGTCTCGATCATGTGGGCGAACCTTGTTCCGGGCGTGACTTCCACCCGCACCCTGATGTCGCGGTCGGTGGCGTTCCACCAGTCGTGCCAGTGGCCGGGGCCGACCTCAGCGGTCTCATCCTCCGGTACCACTTTCGTGGTCCCATCGAGTCTCACGGTCAGCTCGCCGTCGAGCACGGTGAACCGCTCGACCAGGCTGGGGTGCAGGTGCTCACCAACTACGCGAGCTCCGGCAACGGCCAGCAGTTCCGCGCTCGCCCGGCCTTCCGGGTTCTCCCACGGCAGCTCGAGCAAGTGCGCGTACTCGCCGGTGACGGGATTGACAAGCTCGTCGCCCACCCGCCACACGCGTGTGTCAGCCGGGCCGTTCGGATCCGGATGCGACATGAACGACTCCTCACCTTCAGTGCGGGTGCGCGCCAGTGTGACACCGCCCGAACTGTTCGCACCAGAGGTCGACGAGCCTCCGGCCGAGTGATGCCCCATCCGTTTGAGTCCAGCCGCGGCGACTCGCGTCGCAGCGCCGCTGACCGGGACGGTACACGGCGATGTGCAGCACCTCGAAGGCTGACCGACGCCAAGGCCGGCGGCGCGCACCGACGGACGAACTGCCGTCAGCGCGAGGTTGGACTCGCTGAGCCGCACTTCAGCGCATGATCCTCCGGGCGGTCACCCACCCGAGCCAAGCCCCGACCGCTGGACCGCCAACCAGGATCACGACATCGATGACACCTCCGACCGGGCTGTATTGGAACACCTCGATGGGGCCCGCCTCATACCCGTCCGGGTGACCCACGACGGACATCACGAAGTTCACCGACACAATCACGGCAACGACAGCACCGAGCACCCCGCCGACCATGGCGGAAACCGCCGCGATCACGCCGGAGAGCACACCGACCCTTGACGTCTTCCGAGCGGTTGACCCATGCATCAGGCACCCCCTCACTCACCAATCACGCTAGCAGCGCGATCTGAGGCGCAGACACGGCCGATGGTCCTCACGCTCCAACTCGCGACGGTGGAGCCCTCGGTCGGCTCGGTGTCCTGGCGGCCTGCTCCTGGGTGGGGCGACTGTGAAACCCCCGATCGGCTGGGCGATCCAAGCGATTCGGGACTTCCTGCCCTACCGCTGAAAGCCCCCACCCTGCTGCGCTGAGGATGTCGATCGGAGGTGCGACTGTGAGTGACGGGTCGGAACCGCGAGAGCCGAGGGAGCTGTCCGCCGGGGCTGCGGACCTTGAGGCGCAGATCAAGGGCACGCTGAACGGTCTGGTCGGCGACGACACTCCCCCTGAGCCTGCGGATACGCGTCCGCCCGCCACCGGGAAGACCGACGACCTGAGCATTGAGGCACGGCCACCGGACCCCGGCGGCGAGCCGATAAGCAGGGAGACGGCGGGCGCGGTCCTTGGAATGCTCCACGCGCAAGTGGAGGCAGACGACCCTGGGTCCAGCGACGGACTGGGCCGAGGTCGTCGGCCCAGGCGCAGGGTCACTGCCGTCCAGGTGCTCATTAGTGCCGTGCTAGCGCTGCTTGGCTTCACGGCGCTGGTCGCCGCTTGGCGGTGGATGGACTGGTCCGATGACACAGTTGCTGACCAGTCCCAGGAAGCCGGACAGGTTACTGGGGACGCTGCTCCGGGCTCGGTTGCCCCTGCCGATGCTGCCAGGTGCGTGGTGCCCGCCGACCAGATCGTGGTGGTGAACAAGGTCACGGCTGACTTGGAGGGAAAGCGCGACACTGACCTCTTCGCGATCGCGTGGGACACGACGGTCACGAACAACTCCCCCACACGGGTCCTGATGACCTCCCGGTTGGCATCATCGAATGACGGCGAGGCGGGGTGGACGTTCGGCGTGACCCCGATCGAGAGCGGTGGAAACCTCGAGCTGCCCGGTAACTACCTCGACAACAACACCGGTGGGGCCGCCGGTGGGTTGAACTGGAGGCTCGTCGGCCAGGTCGCGGCCGTCGTAGACACCCCGGAGTGCAGCGCGTTGCTGGCGAAGCCCGAGGCACTGCCCCCGGAGGCGATCGTCGCCGTACCCATCCCCGACCACCCGGCCGGTGTCGAGGTACCCGTCGGCTGACACGGGCGACTCCTGGGGCGCAGCCCCAGCGGCAGGGCGCCCAGACCGGCCGCCAGGTCCACTCCGACGGCACACGGTCACGTCACTCGCGAGGGATTCCCCGGGTCCCGGTCACCCCTGCCAGCCGCGAAGCTCCCCACAGCTGACATCCTTGCCATCCACGTGGAGGAGGAAGCAGCGGCCTGACCGAGCACTCCGGGCTGAGAAGGACGCCCGCGCGCTTGGCTATGTCGCACTGCCGCGGCCGGGACGGTACGCGGCTAGGGGGCAGGTTCGGGGTGTGGGTTGGCGAGGCCTCAGCCTCCAGCTCGGAAGGTGACGGCGTGGTCCGCCCTACCTTCGCCGAGTTCGGGCAACGGGTGCACCACGAAGATGGCCGGGTTAGCGGGGTCGGTAGGCGTCGCGGCGGTGCTCGATGCGGAGCACGATGACCTCGCGGGTGGTGCCATTGATCCGGTACAGCACGCGGTAGGTGCCTCGCCGAGCGGAATGGATGCCGGCAAGATCGCCGCGCAGGGGCTTGCCCACGCGCCGCGGATCACTGATAAGTGCCCCGGTCAGGAACTCGATCACTGCCGCGGCGACAGCCTCAGGCAGCCCGGACCGGAGCGCGCGAGCGGCGGGCGGTGTGACGACCAACTCGTAGAGGTCCGCGCCGGTCACGGGCGCAAGGCACGCACGGCGTCCACGCCGCGGACAACGTCACCCAGGCGATAGGCGGCATCCGCCTCGCGGATGTCGGCCAGCGCATCGGGGTCGGACAGCACAGCGAGGGTCTCCTCGAGCTGGGCCAGGTCCTCCGGGCTGAGGATCACCGCCGCCGCGTGCCCATTGCGCGTCACAGTGACCCTCTCGTGCTCCCGCTCGACTCGGTCGACCACCTCGCTGAAGTGGTCGCGGACTTCGCGCAACGAATGGATGCTCACGGCCACAATTGTGGCGCATCCATGGCCTGCCGGCAAGGAGAATCGTGCGACCCCACGCTCTCGTCGCAGCGCGCGACAGGCGCCGGAAGGGGGCAGGTCTCGGGTGGACCCTGGGCTTCCGATGCGCCGGCTTGAGTGGGGGCGACATGCTCCCGACACACAGCACGATCCAGCCGATCCGGTGATCGCCAGAGCCACCCCGGAAACTCCCGCTAGGGCTGGAAGTCGGCGCACAGCTGCTGGTGTGCCACAACCCACCGCCCGTCATCGAGCTCGGAAGCGACCACAACCCCGCGTCCAGGCCCGTCCGGGGTGTACACCAGCCAGAGGCGCTCAGCCGACGTGCTGGACCGCGGTCCGGTCCACTCGACCACGCTGGCGGAGTCCAGTGACAGGTCGTCCCGGTAGGCCTGCAGGGCTTCCTGCTCAGCTGCCCCGAACCAGCCGAACTCATCAGCGCTCGCCGGTAGGAAGTCCAGGTCACAGCCGAGCGCCTCGGCCATCGACGCCGCCGACGACACCGATCCCGTGGGGGCGGGCTCGTCCGTCGCCTGGGTCGCACCGCTGGTGCATCCAGCGCACAGCAGGCTCACCAGCGCGATCGCTGCCACGCTCGACGCGGTTGCTCGCATACTGACAGTCCCCGTTCACCAGTCCGTCCCAGTCGGGTGAGGCCTCGCATCACCATAGGCGCCCACGCACGGCATGTGCCAGTAGCGTCCCCACGCGGCGGATAGACGCTCCTCGAAGACCACCGAAGCCTCCTTGAGCCCCTCTTCTTCTGGGCCACGTCGCAGGCCCCGCCGAGGTGTGGCTAACTCGGGCCGGCCCCTGCATCGGTGCCGGGCAGTGGGAGTCGGCCCGCAGCCGACGCGTGGCCCAGCCAGGTGTGCCGATTGCCCGCCCAACACCAGCCCACCTTCGGCGCGTTGCGTCGCGTGGGCCCGTCGCGACCAGTGCCGCGGCTGATCCAGATCGCCGGGCACCGACCATCGGCCTGCCCCGCTGCGGTGTGCTTGCGCGACCCGATCGTCATGAAGCACGCCCCGGGCTGAAGGACCATGGGGTCCTGCAGCAGCCAGCTGATTCCCTCGTTCAGGGTCAGCGGGGTGCGCACTGCCCCGGTGATCGCGGCCAGGGCCTCCACGGGACTGGCGTTGCGCAGCTCGTCACCCCTGGTCGGTCCGAGCACCAGGTACAGCAGAAGATCGGGGATCGCCAGCCCGCTGATCGGGGCGAAGTCATCGACGTCGGTCATGTCGGCCACCACGAACCCGGGGCGGCCGCCGTGCCGCAGCAGCCCGGCCAGCCGTCCCGGGGCCGCAAGGCTGGGGTGAACCGCGAGAAGGGCGCCGGGCACCTCGGGGAGCGCCGCTGCGTGAGCCGCCAACTCCGCGGGGCTGATCCCTGCCGCCTCGGGCACCCCGGCCGCCACCAAGGCAGCTACCTGATCAACCAACGACACGGGCGACACCCCTCCCGGATGGCGCTGTGCACATCCGTCGCAGCACAACATCGCCTGCGGCGAAGGCATTCCCTCCACCCGAGCGCGACCTCGAAGCGCTGGCCCTCCAACCAAAGGGGCGCACGACTGGCGGCGAAGTGACGCGGGTTCGGGTGTTGAGTCGAGCACGGCGGCGGCCCTGTTCGACGCCACGGGTGCGGCTTCACGCTCGGGCGAGAGTTTGGCTGGGTCGGCAACATGAGCTGACCCTGGGCGCATACCGCGCGATCGAGTCCGGGATCAGCGCCGTGGGGATGCTCCACTTGCCGGTGTGGGCACCGACGAGGCCACGGATCAACTCATTGCCTCGCTACTGGCGCCGGCCCCGCCGCTAGTCTCGCGGCATGCCCGAGTTCAGCTGGCGCCCGGCCAATGACGCGACGAGCGAGGACGTCGAGGCCGTGTTCGACGCCGGCGGGGCCCGCAGGTGCCGCTGCCAGGCGCTCAAGGTCCCGGGTTGGATCTGGCGTGACACGACCCAGGGGGAGCGTGACGCCGCGCTGCTGGAGCAGGCCGGCTGTGGCACGAGCGGCCCTACGTCCGGCCTCCTTGGGTACGTCGACGGCGAGCCCGCTGGCTGGGTCGCGGTCGAGCCACGGGAGAACTACCCGAGGATCTGGGCCCGGCAGAAGTCGTGGATGCGGATGGATCCCGACCTCGAGGGCGTCTGGTCGGTCACCTGCTTCGTCGTGCGCAAGGGCTTCCGTCGACAGGGGCTGATGTACGCGCTGGCCGCCGCCACCGTCGAGTACGGCAGACAGGTCGGCGCCCGGGTCCTCGAGGGCTACCCCACCGAGCCGCTGCCGGGGAAGACCGTGATCTGGGACGAGGCGTCGGTCGGGCTGCTCCAGGTATTCCTCGACGCCGGCTACGAGGTCGAGGCGTCGCCCACCCTGCGCCGGCGGGTGGTGCGACACCGACGCGGCGCGTTGCCCTGACGGTGGGTTCGCCCCCTGGGGTCACTGCGATGCGTCGCTGAGCACCTGGTGGGCGAGCGCAAGGCGGGTGGCGCAGCGCTCAGGCATGGTGTGCCAGTAGTCCGGGAAGCTCATCACCGCGATGGCCAGTGCCCAGGCGCGTCCCAACCGCCAGGCCCGTCCGTCGATACCGGCTTCGGCGCGGAGCAGTTCCCGTGCGTCCGGGTTGAGCAGCTCCCAGGCGGCCACGAGATCAACTGCGGGATCGCCGACAGCGAGGCCGCCGAAGTCCAGAACGGCCGCAAGACGACCGTCGCGGATGAGCAGATTCTCGGCGAGCAGATCCCCATGCAACCAGTGAAGGCCCGGGCTGGGCCTGTCGGTTTCGCCCATCGCCGCGTCCCACACGCGCAGCACCGCATCGACATCGAGGTCCAGGTCGGGGATGCCGCGGCACCGCTCGGCATAGGCACGGATGTCTGCATCGATCGCAGTCAACGGTCCCCCGCGGTACCAGTGCAGCTCGATGTCGTCGAGTCCGGCAGGTGGAACCTCAAGGTCACGCAGCGCCCGCAGGACGCCGGCCAAGTCACGAGCGAACTGATCCTGGGAAGCGTGCGTGAACAATGGCCTCGTCGGCTGCTCTCCAGCGATCCACCGCACAACTGACCAGCGCTCCGGATAGCCGTGCCCAGGCTCACCCAGCGCGACAACCTCGGGCACAGCCACCGGAAGGGCCTCGCCCAGGTACGCCAACCACCGGGCCTCCTTCAGAATGGTCGCCGACCCTCCCGGCTGCCGGGGAAGCCGCACCAACAACTCGTCGCCGAGCCGAAACAGGGCGTTGCTCGACCCCGACACGGACACCCGGCGCACCTCATCGCCCTCGTGATCAGGCAGTTGGTCGGCGACCAACGCCTCGACCAAGACCTCGTCCACGACGAGTTCGTCAGAGTGCAACGCCACCAGCGGCATCCAACCCGACCAGCACCACCTCCGGCAACCGCCAGTGAGCCTCGGCGACTCGAAGGCCACGACCCCAGTCGTGCAGCACGCCCCGAAGGCGCCCAGCTCGCGGAAAGGGGCTACCCATCGCGCGTGAGCGGCTGGGGCAGGATCGCCTCCGCATCGGGCCTCCGGCAGTCTCCACTGCGCGACGTGGCCAGCAGCCCGGTCCCCAACATGCGGCGCTGGTCGATCCACCACCGGATCCTGTCTACAGGTGTGCCGATGCTCGTCTTCCTGTCAGCCGGGGACTCGATCACCCACCCGGGCTGGTCCGCGACGTGTCGCCCAAAGGTCTAGCCGGCGTCGGTCTCCAGTTCAGCCTTGGCCGCCCCGAAAAGCGCCGCCAGCGAGTCGCCCCACGCCGCGAGATCCCGCGAGAGCGTAAGCCAGCTGAGTTGCCGGTCGATCTCGTCGTACTGGTGGATGATGAAGTTGCGATTCGCCACCGCGAGGGCCCACTCGACCCCGTCAGGCTCCAACACGCCGAGCCGAGACAGTCGGTTCGCAGCTTCCCCGACCTTCATCATCAGCGAATCACCGGCCTCTTGGAGCAGAGCCTCGGCCAGGTAGGAGTCCTTGCCGCGGTGGACGATCTCATCGACACGGGAGAGCCATCCCTCGATGTGGAGCAACTCCTTCGCGGCCCTGCGGTCCATCACACGGGCACCGCCTCGCGGCGGATGTCGTCATCGAGCCCGCGCTTCAAGCCGCCGTACGACACCAGGTCAACCTCGCAGCCCAGGACGTTCTCGAGGAGTTGCCGGAATCGGATGAACCCGAACGTCGACGTACCTTCAGGGGCCTCCACCAGCAGGTCAATGTCGGAGTGCCTGGTTGCCTCGTGGCGCGCCAGAGAGCCAAACACCGCGAGCCGGGAGTACCCCCGTTCTGCCGCCAGAATCTTGATGATGGGACCAGCAGCCTCGAGCAGCAGGTCGGGCTCGATCGCGTCGAGTTCCCGCGCGGACTTCAGTTGCTGGCTCACAGCAGGCTGTGTGACCCCGAGTGCGTCGGCGATCTGGCGCTGACTCATCCCAGTCGCCACCATGGCACGCAGTGCCAGAAGTCGTCGCAGCCGGGCAACCCCCTCGTCCCGCCGGGCATCGAGGTAGGCCGCCAACAGCGTCATAAGTACATCTTATCCCACCTGATCAGTGGCGCGACAGTACTCGGTTTCCTGGGTATGACCACACGCCCAGCTCGCGGCGGAATGCACCAACACCGCAGATGGCCGGACTTCCGTCCGTGTCTCAGGTAGCCGACCACTGCTTGGGCGAGTCCGCGGCTGCCCACAACGAGGTCCTGGCAACGAGCGACCCTCGCGTGCTCAACGCCGCTGTCCGTTGATCGGCCGTCACCATGGTGCCGTGGCCGAGGCGTGGGTGGCGTGGGACGACGGCGAAATCGACGGCGAGCGGATCTGGGAGACCGGGTATGACGTGTCGTTCCAGGGCGAGGGGACCTCAGTCGAGAACTACCGGGTGCCCTCCTGGGGCGAGGCCCTGGCCCTGGCGCGCTCGCGCACGTCCTGGGTGATGGTCAGCCCGGAGTGGGACCAGGGGCGCTACTACTGGGCCGGCGAGGGCCCAGCCCCGAGCGACGTACCCACCCTGCCAACGTGACGCCCCGCGTCGGCCGCCCCGGGCGGGCCACGTCTGTGCGGTGACGGCGTCATTGCCTAGGGTGCGCGATAGGCGGCGGTGTGGGGCACCACGTATCTGCCCCGGTCCGGCTTCCGGGGTCGCCGTGGATTGTGCTCAGACGCCGGCGACGTAGGCGGTGAGGAAGTGCACGCTGTGTCGGTCAAGGATCCTGCGGGCAGGGTTGTGGTGCTCGTGGTGCGGGGGTCGGCCTGGCGGGCCAGGATCTGGGCGTCGCGTTGAGGGACGCCGGCGTACCTGGAAGGGGTGATCGCGGCGTTCCGCAGGGTCGAGCGATCGCCGGCGTTCGGCACCGAGACCTGCAAGGCGCGCAGCGTCGTGGGTCGGTCGTTCGTCCGACTCAAGCAGTGGCGCGGGTTCCCGACTGCTACGACAAGACCGCCCTCAACCACCGCACCGGCACCGGCATCATCCCCGGGTCCATCGAATGTCCCGGCTCCGATGTACATCTATAGACAGGCCCTAACTGGTGATGGAACCTGCGCTCACGAGGATGCGGATGCTGATCCCGAGGGCGCCGAGCCTGGTCCGCAGCGCCTCGTCGTCGTGGTCCAGCTCGTACTGCACGGCCGAGGCGATCACCGAGTCGACGATGAGCCCGGCAAGCACGTCCACGAGCGGTCCGGCGCCCACGTGCAGCGCGACCACCTCGGCGATCATGGAGTGCCCCCGATCGCGGGCGCGGATCAGCGCTGAGCGGGCCTGCTCGGAGGAGCCCGCCAGCAACAGCGTGGCCCACGTGAAGACCGCGGCCGGCCGGCTCGGCGAGGTGATCGCCCAGGTCCAGGCCGCGATGGCTTGCCCAAGCGTGGCGTCCAGAGCGATGTCCCGGTCCACGGACGCGTCGATGGCCTCGAGCCAGTCGTCGACCAGGCGCTCCACCGAGGCGGCGAGCAGGCCGTCCTTGCTGCCGAAGTGGTAGTAGATCGTCGGCGGGGTGACCTGGGCGTCGCTGCAGAGCTGCTTGATCGTCACCGCCGCCGGGTCGAGCTCGGCCAGCGCAGCCATCGTGGCGCGCAGGATGCGCTCGTCGGCGGGCAGGTTGGCCGCCCTGGGCGAGGATGTGGGGGGCAGCGCCTCGGTGCTCACCACTGCAGCATGGCAGGTGCCCCGTCCGGAACCGCCGGCCGGTGGGGGCGCACCGGCTCGACCGGGGTGTAGTCGGCGCCGAGTTCCGGTCGGGGGTCTGCCTGGCCCTTGTTCGGCCAGAACGACATGGCCCGCTCGGCCTGCGCGGTGATGGTCAGCGAGGGGTTCACGCCGAGGTTGGCGGTGACGGCGGCGCCGTCCATCACGTGCAGGCCGGGGTGGCCGTGGACGCGCTGCCAGGCGTCGAGCACTCCGTGGGCGGCGTCCTCCCCGATCGGGCAGCCGCCCAGGATGTGCGCGGTCATCGGCACGTTGAACAGCTCGTTGACGGTGCCCCGGGCTTCGCCGCCGGTCCGCTCGGCGAACCGGTGGGCAACCTCGTGCGCCTCGGGGATCCAAGTGGGGTTAGGAGTGCCGGTGCCCTGCTGCGAGGCGAGCCGCCGGCCGAGCAGGCCACGCTTCAGGTTGACGTCCAGCGAGTTGTCCACGCTCTGCATCACCAGCAGTACGGTGGTCCGCTCCGACCAGCGCCGCACCGACAGCGAGCGCAGGAACGAGCCCGGGTCTCGGCGCGCCGCGGCCACGAAGCGCCGCCAGCGCGGCACGGGCGGCTCGCCGGGCCGGTCGCCCTCGGTGAGCATGCCGCTGAGCAGGCCCATGAAGTTGCTGCCCCGGCCGTAGCGCACCGGCTCGACGTGGGTCTGCGGTGTGGGGTGGATCGACGAGGTGATCGCCGGGCCGACGGAGTAGTCGACCTCGAGGTCGCGGGCCTCGACCGTGAGGATCGACTCGGAGTTCGTCCGGGTGAGCTCGCCGAGGCGGTCGGACAGGTTGGGCAGCACGCCGTCGGCCTTCATCCGGTGCAGCAGGCGCTGGGTGCCCAGCGTGCCCGCGGCCAGGATCACGTGGTCGGCGGTGACCGGCTGGCGCTTGGGCCCGCCGGCGCCGGGGCCGGCCGGGCGCATGTCGACGCGGTAGCCGCCCCCGGCCGCTCGCGGGGTGATCGCGGTGACCGTGGTGAGTGGCAGGATCTGCGCGCCCAGCGCCTCGGCCAGGTGCAGGTAGTTCTTCGGCAGTGTGTTCTTCGCCCCGAAACGGCAGCCGCTCATACAGGCCCCGCAGCTGGTGCACGTGGTGCGCGTCGGGCCGGCGCCGCCGAAGAACGGGTCGGGCACCTCCTCGCCGGGGCGCTCGCCGAACAGGATGCCCACCTGCGTGCGGTGGAAGGTGTCGGCAACGCCGAGGTCTTCGGCGACCTCGAGCATCACCCGGTCCGCGGCGGTGTCCACCGGGTTCTCGACCACGCCGAGCATCCGCTTGGCCTGCTCGTAGTGCGGCGCCAGCTCGTCACGCCACTTCGTGATGTGGCGCCACTGCGGGTCCTCGTAGAAGTCGTCCAGGGGCTCGTACAGCGTGTTGCCGTACACCAGCGAGCCCCCGCCGACCCCGGCGCCGGACATCACCAGCACGTCGTTGAGCGGGGTGATCCGCTGGATGCCGAACATGCCCACCGAGGGCGCCCAGAGGAAGCGCGGCAGCCGCCAGGAGGTCTTGGGCAGCTCGTGGTCGGCGAACCGGCGACCGGATTCCACGACGAGGACGCGGTAGCCCTTCTCGCGCAGGCGCAGCGCGCTGACGGAGCCGCCGAAGCCGGATCCGACGATGACGACGTCCCAGTGCTCGGGGGTGCTTGTGGCGGACATGGGTGCTCCTGTCGGGTCAGCCGCGGACTGCGGCGGCGGCGATGGTGGGGATTCGGGTCGGTCGCGGATCGGCGGCGTAGGCGGTGAACCGGGCGGCGGTCTGCTGGGCGGTCCGGTTGTCCAGGAACCACGGCGGCTTCACGGCCAGGCCGTCCCCCGGGTGGCGCCACGACCGCTGGAAGGGCCGGAACGGCGCGTGGGCGACCGTCTTCTGGCTGCGGTCGAACAGCAGCGCGTTGTGCACGACCCCGACCCCGGAGCTGATGTCCTCGGCCGGGTTGCCCGGGAACGCACCCCACGCAGCGCGCGGGGCGAGGAAGGCGAACGCCGACCAGACGTTGACCCCGATGCAGCCGTAGCGCAGGTCGGCGATCGCGTCCTCGAGCTCGTCGCCGAGCTCGGCGGCGGTCTGCGGGTGGATCAGGATGTTCGCCCCGAGGTTGCCGTGCAGGCGCTCGTTGGCGAACGCGACCGCGGTGCGCAGGAAGGCGCCGGGGCCGCGGACCTGCAGGCTCGTGGTCAGGTAGACCGGCCCGAACAGCTCCTCGCGGAACCCGGGATGGTCGCTGGTCGGGTCGACTCCGGTGAGCAAGGTGCGCTCGACCGGGCCGGGGATCGCCTCGGCGGCGGGATTCGCCTCTCGGAATGCCGCCTGCCGCTCCCGGGTGCCGGGGTAGAACGGCTCGCGGGCCGGCGCGTCGGCCAGCGCCCCGCGCAACGCGTCGAGCAGGGCGTCGGCCTGGCGCCACTCCGAGGACAGGATGAGCACCTGGGAGGCCACGCACGTGTGCCCGGCGGAGAACAGCTTCTGGGTGGCGAGGTGCTGGGCCTGGTAGGCGATGTCCTCCGTCGTGTCCACGGCCCCGGGACGACGATCGTCGGGCCGACCCCGCCGAGCTCGGCGCGCACCGGCTTGGTGACCACCTTGGTCCCCGCGGCCTTGTTCACTCGGCCCTGCTGGCCAGGCCCCCACACGATCGCGTCGTAGGTGCGCTCGCTGCCCGTGATGTGGATGGAGTCGACCAGTGGGCTGTGCGTCAGTCGCTCACCCACCTCGGCCCCGCCGTAGGTGATGGCCAGGTAGCCGGCCTCGACGAGCGGCGCGAGGACCTGTTCGAACACCGGGCCGTATGCCTCGTTGACCGGGTTCATCTTCAGCACGACGACCTGCAGGTCGGCGAACAGGCAGTACAGGGCGTCCAGGATCGGGATCGCCGAGACGTTGCCCGCCCCGAGCACCAGGGTCACGCCGGGAGCCGGGTCGGTCCGGTAGGCCGTGGCGACGGTGTCGCGCAGGGTCGGGCGCAGTGACACCGGGCTGCATCCACACGTCGATCTCGTAGCCGTTGAGCAGCAGATGAT
>CAWBGJ010000010.1:0-76818 GCA_963788325.1 uncultured Actinomycetes bacterium | reverse complement strand
AATTTTGGGTCTGACCTGCGACGACGCTTTCAGGAGGTCTCTGCAGTCCGCAAATGGTCCGCAACAGGCTTCACGAAGTGGGTCGCGATCGCCTCGCGCGTTTGGTCATCTGAATCGGGCCAGAGGTGCGAGTACGTGTCGAGCGTTTCGGCCGCGGTGGCGTGCCCCAGGCGGGCCTGGACGACCTTGATCGAGCAGCCATGCCTGATCAGGAGACTCGCGTAGTAGTGCCGCAGATCATGGAATCCAGTGTTCGCTGGGGCACCGGAGGCCTTGACCGCCGGGCGCCAGACGCGCACGGAGAACCTGTTCCGCCGGAGATGTTCTCCGTCGTCGTCGACGAAGATCAAGCCTTGCGAGCCCGTACCGAAGGCCTTGATGTGGCGTGCGAGGGCCTCGACGACGAAATCCGGCAGCGGGATGGTTCGGATCGAGGCATTGGTCTTCGGGTCCCCGAGGTACGGCTCGCGTGCCGGGATATAGACGAGTTGTCGGTCCACGCGCACGGTCTTGCGTAGGAAGTCGACCCGATCTGCTGTGAGTCCGAACACCTCGCCCTGCCTCATTCCGGACCCGGCGGTCAGGAGGATCATCGCGCGATACCGCTCGGGGACGGCGTCGTGGATCGCCCACACCTTCTTGGTCTCGAGGGGGATCAGGTGCTCCTTGCGCACCCGAGGCAGCCTTGTCCCCTCGCAGGGGTTCTCCCGGATCCGTTTGTCCCTGACCGCGTCCTTGAAGATCCCGGACACCACCCCATGGAGGTTGGCGACCGTGCTGGCCGAGAGTGGCTTCTTGCCCGAGAGGAGCTTCTTCACCCATGCCTGTATGTCGCCCGGTCGGATGTCGGAGATCTCAAGGTGGCCGAAGGCCGGATAGGCATGGTTCCGGAGGATCGATTCCGTGCGGATCGCTGTGCTCTGGCGATGCATCTGGATCGCCCGCCACTGCTCCGCGTAGTCCTGGAATGAGATCTTGCCGGCGTTCGGATCGACGTAGGTGCCGGTGACGACCTGGCTGGTGATCTCATCGAGCCAACGCTTGGCGTCAACCTTGCGGTCGAAGTGGCGCGCGTGTTCCCTGCCCCTGGAGTCGCGGAATCGAGCCCGCCACTTGCCGTTCGATCGCCGGGCGATGTTGCTGCTCCCCATGTTCCCCCTGTCGAGCCCTTGCTTTGTGCGACCTTCGCTGGTTGCAGGTCAGCGCTCCCGAGCCTCCGAGCCGGCTTGCCTGGTCTCTGCGATGAGAGGACGTTCTTCTGCGTTGAGTCCGGGTTCAATCGGTATCGCTGGTTCGCACAGGTACGTCGTGAGCCGCTCGATCGAGCTGGCGGGTGGCCCATGACCGGGCATCTGCGATCTCGTCCGGCGTCGGGTCCGCACCGCTTCCCGTCCCCTGCGCTGTGGCGGTGGCGATTTGCTCACGAACTTCGAGGATGTCCCGAGTTCCGTAGAGATCCTCGAGGGCATCCAGGACCTCGACCCGACGGTCGCTGGAGGTCGCGTCAGGTCCAGCGAGGTCCCAAGGAATCCTCGCGGCGATACGACCGAGGATGCGCATGGCGAGCCTCTGCCGTGCCACGTCGGCGGCCTCCAGATCGTCGACCAGATGAGGATCAGCAGAGCTCGTCGCCTCTTCCGTGCCGCCGAGCGCCCGAAGTCGGTCGGCGACGTCCGGGGCGAATCCCTCAGTCCCGAAGAACGCGGTCGCCGGAAGGTGGAAGACGCGGCAGAGATCAGCCAGGGCGGTGAGGGTCACCTTGCGCTTGCCAGCCTCGATGAGGCTGACGTTGGACGCTGTCCAAGGAGTGCCAATGGCCGTGAGCCTGGCTGCCAGATCGGACTGGGTGATGCCCGCGTCCATCCTCACGGATCGGACGTTCGCGCCTATTGCGGCGTCGAGTGATGCGTCTGAACGCTCCGACGTGGGTGAGAAGTCGATGATGTCGAAGAGGGCGGCCTCGATGGGCTTCCAGATGTGCTGACCAGCCTCGAGTCGCGTCACGGCGTCCACCGTCCAACCGGTGTGTCCGCGGGCGCTCAACTCCTCAGCGAGTTGCTCGCGGCTCAGGCCGCGTGCCTCTCTCGCGCGCCGAATCCGGGCGCCGGTCGCTCGATGCATGGTGGCGAGGAACTGTGCGGTCTTGGCCGTGCGTGGATCGTCGAGCATCCAACCTGGCACCGGGTCGGTCGGGTCGTCGACCCACCCAGCCGGTGGTTCGTACGTCATGGTCCGACCGTAGAGCAGGTATGTGATCTTCGCAATCCACTAAGACTTGCCAACAAGCTCGCCGGCGTCCTACGGTGCTGGCATGACAGAAACGAAAGCCACTTCATACCCCAGATTCCTGACCACTGAAGAGTTCGCCGAGTTGATGCGTCGACCGCCCTCGACCATTCGGTACTGGCGCCACCTCGGCATTGGGCCTGCAGGGCTGCGTATCGGCCGCCGAGTGCTATATCCCCGGGATGTCGTGGAAGCCTGGCTCGCGGAGCAGCAGCGTGTCGCCAATCTCACGCCGCACCGATGATGGCGACGATGAGGACGCCTCCGGCCGAAGCGTTGGAGGCCGTCGAGGCGTTCATCCGACGATTCGTGGCGTTCCCGAGTGAGCACGCGCTGGTCACAGCCACACTGTGGGTGGGCCACACCTACGTGCTCGAGGGGTTCGACTCGACCCCACGCCTGGCCTTGCTGTCTCCCGAGCCGGGGAGTGGCAAGACCCGTGCCCTGGAGGTGATCGGATCCCTCGTGCGTCGGCCCATGCACGCGATTCACACCACGCCTGCTGCGCTGTTCCGCGCGGTGGCGGACCCAGAGAATCGCCCAACTATCCTCTTCGACGAGATCGACACCATCTTCGGGCCGAGGGCCCGCGACAACGAGGAACTGCGCGGCTTCCTGAACGCGGGGCACCGAAGGTCCGGTGTGACCTACCGCTGTGAGTCCAGCGGCCACCAGCATCGCGTCGTGGCTTTCCCGTCGTTCGCCGCGGTTGCCCTCGCTGGCCTGCACGACTTGCCCGACACCATAGCCACCCGCTCGGTGATCGTCAGGATGCGAAGGCGAGCCCCCCGGGAGCGAATCGAGCCGTACCGGATACGCATACACGAGCCCGAGGGACTCGCGATCGGGGAGCGGCTATCGCTGGCCATGGAAGGGCGGGACATCCCAGCTGAGCCGGACCTGCCGGCAGGTGTCACAGATCGGCCCGCGGACGTGTGGGAGCCGCTGCTGGCAGTGGCGCAGGCAGCGGGAGCGCAGTGGTCTGCCCGAGCCCAGGCGGCATGCCTGCACTTCGTGTCGGGAAACGGCGAGGCGCACGAGCCCTCCCTCAACCTGCTGCTACTTGGCGACTGCCGCCGGGTGTTCGCGGCAGCTGGTGACCCGGACCACCTGCCGACCGCCACTCTGGTGGGCGCGCTGCAGGCGATGGAAGAGTCCCCGTGGCGTGATCTGGGGGGCAAGGCCATCGATCCTTCATTCCTTGCCCGGCGCCTGCGTGGCTTTGAGGTTCGCTCGGTGAACATGAGGGTGGGTACGACTGTGGTGAAGGGGTACCGGCGGCACGATCTTCTCGACGCCTGGACCCGCTACTTACCGGAGGGGCCCATGGGAGTCAGTGTTCAGGTCAGCGAGGGACCCCTTCGTACCCTTCGTAAGGCCGCTACAGGCGCTACGCCGCTACGGCGGGCCAGCAGCGGTCCCTGGACAGCACATCCGTGAGTAGAGGTCGATTCCGATGGGAAGCGCCTGGAGGACAGCGTCCTTCAGGCGGCCTGATCGGGCGTGCTGGCGGGCGGCAGGTGGGCGGCAGGTGGGCGGCAGGCGGGGCGGGGAGCTCACGCTCGGCCCGGGAGACCTCGGGGCGCCTCGGGGCCGGGTATACAATCCGCGTCGAGACGGGGAGACGCGATGGCCGAGCAGTACGGGGTGTTCGTCTCCTACTCCCGTGCCGCCTTCGAGCAGTCTCGCAGCCGCGCTGCAGGTCGGCATCGAACGTTTCGCGAAGCCCTGGAACCGCCTTCGTCTGACCCGGGTGTTCCGCGACGACAGCAGCATGTCGGCAAACGCCGCCCTCTGGACGACCATCGAGAGCGGACTTCGCCAGGCGGAGTGGCTCGTCCTCATCGCGACTCCCGAAGCCGCTGCAAGCGCGTACGTGAACCGGGAGGTCGCGTGGTGGGTGGAGCACAAGGACCCGCTCCACCTGCTGCTCGTCCGGGGTTCCGGGGAGATCTGCTGGGACGCGCACCTCAACGACTTCGGTCAACTCAGCACCGCGGTGCCGCCGGCCCTGCACGGCATCTACGCCGAGGAGCCCCGCTGGATCGACCTCGCCTGGTTCGACGCCGAGGGCTCGCTCGGCGCTGACGATCCCCGTTTCAAGGAGCGCGTCGCTGACATCGCCTCAGCAGTACGAGGGGTCGATCGCGACACGCTGGTCGGCGAGGCGGTTCGCCAGCACAGGAGGACCCGGGCCCTGACCCGCAGCGCCGTCGCAGGGCTCACCCTGCTGCTGGTCACGACGATGATCGGTGGGGGAACTGCGATCTCCAATGGTGCTGAGGCTGCCCACCAGCGCGACTCCGCTCAGGAGTTGGCCGGGATCGCCACAGCCCGCCTCCTGGCTGCTCGAGCGGTCAACACAGCCCCCACTGATCTGCGGCAGGCGCTGCAGATGGCCTCGGCTGCGTTCCAGATGCATCCCGACTCCTTCACCGAGGCAGCGCTGTTCGAGGTGAACAACTCCAGCGGCTCCCTGGTCAGGTTCTTCGACGCCGGCGCACCGATCACTGCAACCGCGGGATCCCCTGACGGTTCCCTGCTGGTGGCCGGCACGTCCGACGGGCGGGTGCTTCGCTGGGACGCAGCGTCAGGCCTCAGGGAGCAGGTCCTCGATCTCGACGGCGCGATCCACTTCCTCGGGATCACCGAGGACGGCGGCTCGGTGGTGGCGACAGCAGAGCGGATCACGCCCACGGGTACCGGATCCGATGAGGAGGTGACGACGGACTCCGCGACATGGAGCGATGGCGTCGTCACGCAGCTGGACTTCGGCGTCGAGGGCATGTCTCCCTCGGGGCGAACGCTGGTGACGCTCAGGGATCTCCCGGATCGCGAGGACACGATCGGGGCAACCGGCGTCGAGGCCCATCGTGTCGGGGAGGCACCCGCCACCTACTTCGTCGGTTCGGGGACGGAAGCCCTGGTGGTGCCGGACGACTCGACGGTCGTGACGATGGACGCATACGCCAAGGGCAGCCTCATCGACCTCGACGCCGGCACGACCGAGGAATTCCAGGCCGGCTTCGGCCTGTGGATGTTCGGTGGTGCATTCTCCCCGGACGGGAAGTACTTCACCTGGTCCAACGGCGACAAGGACTTCCCCAGGATGCCGGTCGCAGCGGGCATGCCCAGCGCCGGGGACCTCGTGCTGCCGACCAAGAACGCTCGACCGGACAGCATCGCCCTCACGCGCGAGGCGACTCGCATGGCCACGACCGTCGACGGACGGATCTACGTCGGGGAATCCCAGGGCGTCGACGGCGCCCGGACCGATCCCCTGGAACTGCCAGGCGCCGGCAAAGCCACTGTCGGGACGACGCACTTCCTCAACGAGGACCTGCTCATCAGCAGCTCGGGGAGCGCGCTCGCGCTGTGGGACCTGACCCGGCAGTCCCGGCTCGCGCAGACGATCCCGGCTCAGGCCCCGAACAGCTGCAGCGCGTGCGGCCCGCCCGACGTGGCCGTGAGCCCGAACGGGGCACGAGCCGTCACGCTCGACACCAGTTTCGGCGGCGAGGAGTTGACCATCGCGGACTTCGAAACTGGTGAGTCACGGATCATGGAGCGCTTCCAGGGGGACGGAGCCGTCGAGTCCTGGGAGTCCATGAAGCTCAGCGAGGTGGCCTGGCTGGACGACGCGCGGCTGGCGGCCTACTCGGCACGACTGGACACGCTCTGGGTCTTCTCCGGCCGGCTCCTGGAAGCCGTCGACCACAGCGTCGTCCTCGGTCTCGGCGTGCCCGAGGGCACGAGCCCCGAGGGCACGAGCCCCGAGGACACGCGCCCGGAGGACACGAGCATGGTCGTGCGGCCCGACGGGACCCTTGTCCTGGGGGTCCACCAGACCCTCGCCACCGTCGATCCAGTCAGGGGCGTGATCGCGTCGACCTCCTACCCGGGGGGAGGGCTCACCGCGGACGGCACCCATTCGATCCTGCGTGAAGCCGTCAGCGCCGGGACGACCTCGCAGGACAGCGCCGGGACCCACATCGTGGTTCACGACCTTCGCACGGGTGCGTCCGTGTTCGACCGCACCATGGCAGAGAAGATCGCCGACGTGGCGCTGATCGACGAAACCCAGCTGGCGGCCTGGAGAACGTCGGGCACCGACTCCGACGAGGCACAGGAGCTGATCACGATCAGCGCCGCGGACGGGAGCACGACCTCCACGGGCATCACGGTGACCCCACCGCACAACCGGTCCTTCGGCATGGACTCCCTCGCCGCGGAGGAGGCGCTCGGGACCGTCTACCTGACCGACCTGACCCGACTTGCCACCATCCCGATCGCGGAGGCGGAGACGGGGGTGCGGCGATGGACGGCGCTCGGCTTCTCTCGGGACGCGCGGACGTTGGTGCTCAGCAACGCGCCCTCCAGCACGATGACGCGAATCACCGTCGGGGCCGGCGCATGGCTGGGCCTTGCCTGCCAGACCGCGGACGGCCCCCTCGACGACAGCGTCTGGTCGGCCATCACCGGCATGCCCGTCTCGGCCCGCCCCACCTGCGCGAACGTCGCTCAGCCGGTCTCACCGTCGGCGCCGTCGTCACCCTCGGCACCGTCGTCAGCGTAGGCGCAATCGAGGGTCCACCCCGCCGGGACAGCCGCTCGGACGGACTCCTGATCGACAACATGTGCGGCAAGTTGGCAAGCCTGCTCCACGATCCACGGCGCGTCGACGAGGACCACGCCCCCGTCGTCGTGGGCGACGACCAGCAAGGCCGAGGAGCCGAAGGCGAGGTCCCTGGCCGACGCCGTTCCACCGGACACCTGCTCACCGATCGATTGGTACTCGCGGGCGTCCCAGAAGTTGACGACACCGTCCTCGGATCCGGTCGCGATGGCCATGCCGTCCGGGCTGAAGGCGACCGAGTACACGTAGGCGTTGCGGGATTCGTCCTGGAGCCACGCCACCTCCTGGCCGCTGTCCACGTCCCAGACCTTGGCCGCGGTGCCCGCCGTGGTGACGACGGTGGCGCCATCGGGACTGAAGCCGACGGAGAAGATGTCGTGTCCCTGGGGCTGCAGGTTGTCGGAGGCCGGCACTCCGGTGGCGACGTCCCACAGCTGGAGGTAGGACATCCCGTCGTAGTTGCCACCCACGACTGCCAACGTGCTGCCGTCCGGGCTGAAGGCGAGCTCCCGACCCAGGTCGGTGCCCAGCACACGCGGATCAGCTGATGCGGATCCCAGTTCCGCGGCCCTCCACAACCTCACCACGCCGTCGAGGTCACACGTTGCCAGGAGCTCGCCGTCTGGGCTGAACTCGAGCGCGGTCACGGCACTCTCGGCAACACGAAGGGGTTCCCCCAGTTGCCTGCCCGTCGCTGCGTCCCAGAATCGGATGTCCGTGCCCGCTGTCACGATCCGCAGGCCATCGGGGCTCACTGCGACGTCGCGCAGACCCTCGGGGTCGCCAGTGTCCACGGTCCGCTGGAGCGTGCCGTCGGGAAGTGACCAGACACCGAACTCGTCCTCGTATCCAGCAACGGCCGCAATCGATCCGTCCCGGCTCAACGCGACGGCGCGGCCCGACTCCAGGCCTCGCTGCACCTGCCGCACTCCGCGGCTGCCAGAGGATGCGCCCCAGAGCCAGATCGTGCCGTCCTCGTTGCCCGATGCGAGCAGCTCACCGCCGGGGCTGAACTCGACGGTCTCAACGCCCCCTCCGCGCCCGGGCAGGGGCGCCCCGATCTGGCTCCCCGTGGCTGGGTCCCAGAGCCGGACCGTTCCGTCGCCGCTGCTGGATGCGAGCAGGGACCCGTCGGGCGAGTAGTCCACCGCGGTCACGTCACCCGAATGACCTTCCAGCGGTGCCTCAGCCAGGAGTCCGGTCGCTGCGTCCCAGATCCTGACCGAGCGGTCCTCACTGCCCGACGCGACCCGCGTTCCGTCGGGGCTGTAGGAGACGGACGTGATCTGCATGCTGTGCCCGCCCTCGGACGGGCCGATGGAATCCGGACTGGGATCCAACAGGCCCGTCGCCAGGTCCGCCACCCACACGCGATTGCCGAGCGCGTTCTCGAGCTCCGAGTACGAGGTCAGCGTGGCCAGCCGCCGGCCGTCAGGGGAGTAGCTGATGGCCATCCCCGTCTCGGCGAGCTGCTCGGAGGCGTTCTCCGCGTTCTCCGGTAGGGGCACGGACTGCCACGTGTCCGTCTCGAACACGGCCAGGCTCTCCCGATCAGCTACCGCGATCCGCGATCCGTCCGGGCTGAACTCGACCTCCCGCTCGCCGGGGAGGCGCGCCACCAGGGTCCGCGTGTCCAGGTCCCAGACGCGGACCCCCTCCTCGAGCGCGGCCGCAGCGATCAGGTTGCGGCCCGGTTCGATCGCGAGGGCTTCGACCCAGCCCTCCGCGTGGAGCGGCTCACCCAGCTGCTGGCCGGTCCCGGTGTCCCAGAGGCGCAGTGTCCCGTCCTGGCCGCCTGAGGCCAGGATCCCGCCCTCGGGGTGGAAGGCGAGCGCAGTGACTGCCTCCTGGTGCCCGCGCAGCGGTGGGAGCACAGGCGTCCAGAGCCGGTCGAAGGACTGGCGGGCTCGGACGAGGGAGTCCACGGCCTGCCACGGCGGGGCTTCCGCGGCCGTGACACCTTCGGCGGCCAGTGCCAGTGCCAGCGCGCCGTCACTGCTGATGGCGTTGCGCGATTCGGTGGCGAGGACCAGCGCGACGGCCTCGTCACGCTGCCGTCGAGCCTCCCGGGACTGACCGACCGCGACATTGGCGGCGATCAGGGCACACGTCGTGAGGAGGACCAGGGCCGTGATCGCCGCATTGCGCAACCGGCGGACCCGGCGCTGTTCGCTGAGGTCCTCGCCGACGAGCTCGGCCTTGGACTTCCCATGGATCGTGGCAGCGAGTTCGGCCACCTTGTCGCGGAAGGCCGCATCCTGGGGATCCCAGGGTGAGTTTCCGCTGATGTCCGGGTAGAAGGGCTCGGCAGCGAGCGCATGAGGTTCGGCCAGCCTGGGCGGCGCGGCCGTGGACCGCGGGTCGAAGCAGCGGTCGGTGTCGTCCCAGAGCAGGGTCCCGTCCGCCAGGACGAGCAGCACCCGGTCAGGCCCCTTCGTGGCCAACCAGTGCTCGACCTCGCGGTTCACCCACTTCGATGCCTGGGCGGCCGGCGACAGGAGCACGACGAGGTAGCGCGACTCGTCCATGGCCCCCGAGACCTTCTCCCAGAGGTCAGGGCTGGCACTCAGCTCGGTGGCGTCACGGAAGACCCTGAGGGCCCGGAGCTGGCCGAACCTGCGCCCGACGGCGTGCAGCCCCTTCTGCAGGCCACGGGCTGCGGCAAGGTCCTGGTGGCTGTAGGAGAGGAACGCGTCGTACGAGCCGGCCCCCGCCGTGCGCGTCGCTCGATCGCTGGCCAATCCCGAACTCACCCCGAAACCCCCACGCGCGAACCCTACTGCGCACCCCTGCCGTACCGACGATGGGCTCGTCCGGGCGATCGGTATTGTGCGCACGTCACCTGGGCCACCTGATCGTCCTAACGATCTCGGGGAGGTCTGGCCGTCCGATGGCGCACTCCAAAGCTCACCACACGGCACGGTGGCTTCTTTCCTGATCCCGCTCTGCGCGGCTGTCGACCGGCTGGCGCACATGGCGCTGCTGACGTTTAACGCCTCGCAGGAGGCCGTCGCAGGGCTCGAGTCCGGGCATGGTCGTAGGTGCCGGCGACTGCTCTCATGGTCGCCACCCTCGCGACATGGCTGGCCTACTGGTGGCCCCGTCGCGGGCCGGAGAGCGACGTGGGCCTCGCGCTGGGAGAGTCCACCGCCGCGATCGTCCTCACCCTCGGGGTCTCGACGTGCGCGCCCTGCGTACCCGAGGGGAACTGGGCTTACGCACCGCTGTCTGGGTGCTGAGCCTTATCACCGGGGATTTCGAGTTCGAGGGACCCGGCAGCGTCTGCGCCCTGCGCTTCCCACCGAGCCTCGAGGTGGCGCGTGCGCTGGGCATGCTCCTCACGGTTTCGGGCGTCCTGGCTGTGGCGTCGGTCCTGGTGCGCAGGCAGCTCGACCGGTGGCGGGTCGCACTGTGCGTCCAGGCCGACGTGGTCGTCGGCCTGGACGCGACGACCACGTCGCTCGTCGAGGCGCTGCTCGCCGAGAACCGGTCGCACCGCGGGCTGGACGCGTGGGTCGACACCCAGCCGGTTGGTCTGGTGGTGGACGGGCCTGCGTCCCGGGAACCTGGGCCGCGTGGTCAAGTCAGCCCCGCGAACCATCGTGGTCGATCTCGACCTGACAACCCCCTCGCCGACGGGGCCCGCCGGATGGGCGCGCTGGTGATGTTCGGCGATGCAGCCGACCCCGTGCTCATGCGGGCTCCGAACTGCGGTGCCCTGCCCGGGGCCTCTGGAGGCGCGCGCGGATGGGTATTGGGGTGCGACTGAAGACGAGCTGTACATCCGGCGGGGCTTGCGGGCTTGGGCTACAGGCGCGGTGGCCGTCTGGACAGTAGCCACGCGCCGAGCTCCCACCAGGGAACGTCCGGCGCTCGACGGCGGGGCAGTTCTGGCCGGCTGCGGGCGTCGTCCTCGGGGTCCGCGGCGTCGGCGTTGGGCGGGGTCACGTACGGCACGGCCCACGTCAGGTCACCAAGCTGGCGGAAACGGTCCTGGGCAAGCTGGCTGGGCTGGGGACCGAGGTGCTTGGTGGGCCGAGACTCGACGTGACGGCACCCCGTCGGACTGCATGATCCGCCTCCGGCTGCACCGCGGGCGCAAGCACGAAGTTGTTCGTCAGGGCCAGCGCGGCGGCCGGCCAGTTCGTGACAAGCCAGTCCTCGGGACGTGCGGGCGTCAGAATCGCGCGTCCCGTAACGCTGGGCATGTCCGGCTTGGAGGCTCACCCAACTCATGTCGCCTCGCCGGAACCCGAGGGCCGCAACGCCGCCGGGCCGCACCGAGGCGAGATCCATCGCCAGCTTCGAGACCAAAGGGGAGATGCGGAGCCCCGGCACGATGCCGTGCCGGTGAGAGTCAGCGGTACCGATCAGCGTGTACCCGCCGGAAAGGGCCAGGCTCACCACATCGATGTCCGCCATCGGCCGGTCCCGGTCGATCTGGCCGAGCTCGTCGATGTGGTGAACACCGAGGCAGTGGTCGGTCGGGAGCCAGGTCACAGCCGCGCCCCCGGTCCCGGCCGACGTGGGGGAGCGTTGGCAGCAACCGATGGCCAGAGCGCCGCCGGGGTGGCGACGAGCCGCGGTTCCGAGCTCGGCCGGTCCGGACCCGGCGCGGGAGCCACGACGGGGCTTGCAGCCGCCCGGTATAGCTCAACCAGCGGTTCCAGGGCCGCCACGGGGATCTGCACGGTCTGCCGGTTCAGGGAGGCGAGCAGCACTCCGCGATGCGCCTGACGGAGCTCGGCAGGCAGGTCCGGTCCGATCCCAGCGGCGGAGGTGGTGGCCAGGGCCTTGATTGCCGCCGGGGCCTGCGCCGCGGCCTGGGCGAGGGCAGTCTGGCCGGCGAGCAGGTCGGCCTGGTCCAGAGTCCCACTGTTGGCCAGCTGGACCGTCCGGAACAGGCTGAACCGCTGCGCCGGTGACACCAGCTCGGTCGGCGTCTTGATCGCGTGCACGCAGGCGTGGATGCGTGACCATACCTGTACCCGCTGCTGCAGCGCGGCCGACTCCCGGGCAGTCGATCCCGGGCACGCCGGAAGCGCGACGGTGGAGGTGGTAGCCGATCTCGGCGATGTGCCGAAGGGCGGCCTGGGGTGGAACCTGGCCGGCGTGGGCATTGAACGACAGTCGCCATGCGATGGCCGTGAGCTCTTCAAGGCGTCCGGCCCACTCGTTGGGCACCGCATGGCGGGGCAGCGGAAGCGGCCAGCCGGGCGCCGCGTTGGCAAGCGCCGGGTCGGCAGGAGCGCGCGGGACCCGCAGTGCGGCGTGCGCCCACTGCTCCGCATGGGAGGTGAGGTCTGCATCGCCGGCGTGGGTGGCCAGATCGGATGCCACCAGCGCGAGGTCGGCAATGTAGCCCCATGCTCCCGCTCGGGCGGACAGCGAGTAGAGCGCTTCGGGCCTCGGGTGGGTCCAGTCCGAGTGATCGACGAAGCGATCTGTCAGGTCGTCGGGCAGGGGGCCGTTGCTGGCCACGAGGTCGGCGGCAGTCCGGATGGCAATGGCGGCCTCGGCGATGTCGTGGGCGATCCCGGCCGGTGCGTCGGCGTCGTTCGACGGGAGCGCAAGGCTGGGCCGCACTGACCCGAGCGCGCGATGCAGGTCGCGAGCAGCCCGACCTGAGACACCGACTGTGTCGCCCAAGTGCGCAAGGGATACGGCGAGGTCGGCCAGGTACGGGGCGACCGCCGGATCGGGCCGCGCGGACGGGTGGCTGCGGCGGACGACCGCGACCGCAAGGTTGCGCTCAGAGAGGTCGACCAGGTCGGCGAACCGGGTCACCATGGCTGCCCCAACGTCACCCGGTACGCATCCGGCAGTTGCCGTGCGACGCCGGCCACGGCCAGCAGGTCCGCGGTGGGCCGCTCGGTGCGGAGCGGGTCGGCCAAGCTGAGGCAAACATCGGCGGCGTGGTGGAACAGTGCGTCGATGAGTATTCGTGCGTCCTCGCGGTCGACGGACGAGGGCCACTCGTCGGACCTCACGGGCGTGAGTCCCGTGGCCAGCTCGAGTCCGGCCAGGATGCCATCGAGGTAGGCCCATGCGGTGGCCGGATCGAAGTCGGGGGAGCGGGGAGCGTCGGGGCCTGCGGCGTCGCACACCGCCCTTGCCGCGCCAAGCGTCGCGTGCAGCGTGGGAAGTCCCGGTGGTGCGGCATCGATCGACCGCCAGACAGCGGCCGCCCAAACGTTGGGATCGTGGGTCATGTCGGCCTCTCAGTTGCGGTCAACAGAAGGGTGGGCGGAATCGCATAGGGGGGTGTGCTTGCCGGCAACGGTGCCGCGGACATCGGCGAGTGCGGGGAGCGTCGACCAGTCTGTGGACGGCGCTTCACGAATCGGGTCTTCGACGTGCGACACGAGGTCTCGGGTGGCCAACGCACTGGGGAGGGCACGGGGATGGTCGGGCGTGACGCATAGCCGCATTACCGTGAGTCCCCATCGTCGGAATCGGGTGTCTCAGCTAGGTCCGAGGCGGCCGGCGAGCAATTCCGCTCCAAGGCCACCGCTCGGCGTCGCGTCCTGGCCGCCGGGACTGTGATCCCGAGGTCGGTCAGCTGATCGCCAGTGATGCCGAGGGCGAGCGCGGCGTCAATGGCACGCGAGAGCGTCGGACCGGCCGCTGCGCGTCGGTCGCGGGATTCGACCACTGCCGCGTCTGCAGCGACGAGCTCGGCGTGGGCGGACGTGACGTCGTTAAGGGCGGCCTTGGCGCGCTGTTCGACGTGCCTCGCGACGGCCTTCGCTACGGCTGTGGTGTTGCTCAAGGGGTGCTCCATTCGCTGGCGATGCTGGTGCCCGGCGACGGCCGGGCGTGCATCTGTTCGGGTGCTGCCAGCGTAGGAACGCCCGGTCCTGTGGGGAAGCAGAACGACGGAGCAAGTTAATGCACAAGTCATACTTGTGCTTGATGAGTGCCGCGGGGGCGCGGCAGACTGCAGGACATGGACGAGCCCAGCCCTGACCTCGACCCCGCGGTCGTGCCCAACGCGGGTGCGCCGAGTGTGGCGCCCGCTGAGCCTGCCGTGGCAGCGAGCGGTGGGTGGCGTGGCGGCCCTCGGTACCCTCGCCGTCCCCGGCCGGCGCGGGCTCGTCGCCGCCCCGGGCGGCGGGGTTTCCAGGTTCGCGATCGGCTGGTCCAGACCCGGCTGACGGACGCGGGCTTCGATACCGTCGACACCCGTTCCGCGCAAGCCGGCTTGGCGATGGGCGCGTGGCTGGCGCTGATCGGTGAGGACATCGCCCACGAGCGTCCGGCACTCACCGGGGAGCAGCTGCAGCAGCTCGCAGACGCCGCCGAACGACTCGCTCGGATCGGCAAGTCGCTCAACCTCCTGGCAGTGGGCGAGAACGTCGGCCGGCGCAGTTCCGGAGGCCCAGATCACCGCGACTCTGGTCCGGCTGGACCGCGACGTGGCGGCCGCGATGACGATCCTCGACGATGTCTCCCGGGTCTACGCCCCGGCCACGCCGCAGGAGCGAACGGGTGGCCGCTGGGTCAGCCGCGGCCGCCGCGCCCCGGTCAGCACCGCCACCGACCAGCGCCGCGAGCGGATCGTCTTCTCCCGCGTCAGCGTCCGCGAGCACACGCTCCTGACCGAGGCCGCAGCCCGGCAGGGACTGTCCGTGGGCGCCTGGCTGGGCACCCTCGCCGAGGGCGGACTCGGCGACCGCCCGGCGATCACCGGCCAGCAGTACGCCGCCGTCGTCCGCGTCCGCAAGGCACTACGTCGGATCGCCACCAACCTGGCCCAGATCGACCAGGCCCAGGCCATCCGCGGCGCCGCCCGCACTGCCGCAACTGGCCGTGCGCACGCACCACCGTCGACGACGCCATCCGCGCCGCCCTCGACATCGAGACCGCCATCGCCGACTCCACCCGCGCAGGAGGCCGGCGATGATCGGCAAGGTCCAGCGCGGCGACGACATCGGCGGCCTGATGGCCTACCTGTTCGGCCCCGGCAAGCACAACGAGCACACCGACCCACACGTCGTCGCCCACTGGACCGGCCTGCCCGAGGAGGTCGTCCCGGTCAACGGCGACGGTCAGCCCGAACCTCGCCCCGGCCATCGCCGACCTCAAGCGCGACCTCAAAGCAGCCGGGCTACTGGCCAAGCCCGACACCATCTGGCACTGCTCGGTCTCCATCCCCGCCGACGACGGACCTCTCACCGACGCCCAGTGGCGCGAGGTCGCAGAGACCGTCGCCGAAGTCGGTCGGGCTCGAGGACGGCGAGCTCGGTGCCGTCCGCTGGATCGCCGTCCGCCACGGCCTGAGCCGCGACGGCAACGACCACATCCACATCGCCGCCACACTCGCAGGACGCACCGACATCGGCGACGCCGCCGACCGCACCTTCCTGCGCCGCGACTACGCCGCGATCCGGAAGGTCTGCAACGACTTCGAGGCCCGCTGGGGGCTGACCGTGACCAGCGCCGGCACCGGCGCCGCAGCCCACCTCCCACAGCGCGCCGAGCTGGAGATCGCTGCCCGCCGCGGCCTGGACCTGCCGCAGCGGGTCCGTCTCGAACGGGCCGTCCGCTCCGCCGCTGTCGCCTCCCGCGACGCCGAGGACTTCGCCACTCGTTTGGCCGCCGAGGGCATCACCGCCCACTTCCTGCGCCCCTCCGAGCAGCGCCCCGGCACCTGGCTGGGCGTCACCTTCTCCACCCCGGACTACACCACCGCCGACGGCGAGCCGGTCCAGTTCTCCGGCCGGACCCTGGCCAAGGACCTCACCGCCCCCGCCCTGCAAGCCCGCTGGGACGCCCGCTCAGCGGCCGAACCCCGGAATCCGGGAGGCACCGCGAGCAGCCTCGTCAGTGCGCTGGCCGACGCCCTCACAAAGGCCGAATCGGCGGGCGACCCGACCACCCTCCGCGCGCATGTCGCCGCGGGCGCCGACGCGCTCTGGGCAGCTACCGAAGCCGTCGAGGACGAGCGCGGCGGCCGCTGGCACCACGCCGCCGACGAGGCTGCCCGCGCAGCCCGCGAAGCAGGGTCCCTCGACGCGGGAAACGCCCCGGAGATCACCGGACTGCTCGATGGACTCACCCTCCTGCCGCGTGGCAGTACCAATGTCGAGCGCGAACTCGCCCACGCCTACGCCATGTTCATGCGACTGCTCCGGGCCTGGGCGCAGGTCGAGCAGGGCGAGGCATCCCGCGTGGCCGCCACCGCCGCCACGCGCATCGGAGCGGCCACCGCCCCAGCCCAACGGTCGGCAGGCCGACCCCACGCGCCGAAGCCCGCGGCACCCGGCCGCACCACCACCACCGGCACCCCGCCCGCCCTTCGCGGGGAAGGTCCGGACCCCCAGGAGCCCCGCAACACAAGGAGCGGCGCATGAACGAGATCCGCTACGACGGCCCCGACCTCGAGGCCGAGACCAGCGGCCGCGTCCAGGGCATGACGATGGTCACGATGATGGTCGGCGAAGGACTGCAGGCCGGTCGACGTGAGGCCCAGGCCCGAGCCGAGGACGCTGCCACCGAACGCGTCAACGCCCAACTCGGCGCCGACCGTCAGCTGTGGTCCAGCACTCCGACCGACCAGCTCGCCGAGCTCACCGACGAGCAGCTGGCAGTGCGCTGGCAGGCCACCGCCCGGCACCCCGCCGACCCGCAAGCCACCCGCTCGCGCCTGCAGCTGGAGCGAGAGCTCGACCAGCGCGACCCGCAGACCATGCGCGACTACCGATCCTGGCGCAACGCCAGCGCGGCCGACCCCGGGCTCGCGATGCAGATGGCCCTCTACGAGCGCGAGGTCCGGCTGGCCCGGGACTGGAAGCCACTGGCCTCAGGTCAAGCGACCAGCCTTGACGACGCCGCGCTGCCGACGGCGTGGGTGTCCGCACTCGGAGCCCACGACCCAGACGCCGCCACAGCGATCACCGCCGGCGAAGCCGAACTGCGCCGCCGGATGCCCGACCAGATGGCCCCGTACGACACAGCTGTCCGTCGTGGCCTGGCCCCGCGCGACGCCGCCTCCATGGCCTGGGACTCCGGCCAGGACGCCTTCGGCCCGACCCCCACCTGGCGCCACATCGCCGCGCACGGCGTCCCGCCCGTGAGCGCCGTTCCCCGCACTGGCGCCCAGGCCGCGGCACCCATACCGCCGGCTGCCCGCGTCATGCTCGCCGCCGCCCACCGCCAGAACCAACTCCAGTAACCGAGGTCGAATCCCCGATGAACGACACCACCACACCCCGCTCGACCCGCTGGGTCGACCCGCGCACCCTCGTCACCCGCGCCAACGTGCGCGCGATCGCCGAGCCCGACACGGAGCTGGTCGACTCCATCCGAGTCCACGGCATCCTCCAGCCCCCGGTCGTCTACCCCGACGGCGACGACCTCGTCCTCCTCGCCGGACACCGCCGCACGGCCGCCGCGATCGCCGCCGGTCTGGAGCGGATCGAGGTCGTCCTCGGCCCACCGATGGACGACGCGCTGCGGATCGCCGCCCAGGTCAGCGAGAACACCAACCGCACCGGCCTGCGCGTCCACGAGGTCGCCGCCGCCGTCCAGCAGATGACCCTGCTCGGGGTGCCCGCCGGCCAGATCGCCAAGGCGGCCGGCCTGCGGGCGGCCCAGGTCGAATCCGCGCGTGCCGTTGCCGAGGCGGGGGAGACCGTCCAGCGGGCCCTGATCGCGGTGCCCGACCTGACGCTGGAGCAGGCCGCCACCGTCACCGAATGGGGCGAGGACGCCGACGGTGTCGCCGACCTGCTGGCCGCCGCACAAACCGGCCCGGTCGCCTTCGCCCACGCGCAGGCGCGCCTCGAGTCCGACCGCGAGACCCAGCAGCAGTTGGCCGAAGCCGGCGTCGAGTGGACCGAGCGCGGGTATGCCGTGCTCCGTCCCGACCGGAGCGGCCAGCATGACCTGCCACACGGCGCGGCGTACGTCCGAGACCTCGCGGGGCCTGAAGGCACACGCTTCGGCGCCGGCTACTACGGCGTCGCCAAGAGCCACGCCGCCTGCCCTGATCGAGCGGTGCTGCTCAACAAGTGGCGTCCCGAGTCGGTCCAGGAGGTGTGCCTCGATCCGAAGGCCAACAACCACACGAAGTCCCCGACCGGCTACGCCGCCACGGCGCACTCCGGTCCCGACCGCTCGGTTGTCATCGACAACAACAAGCTGTGGAAGGCCGCTACCGGCGTCCGGCTGGCCCACCTCGTTGCCGCGATCAGGGCCGGCAGGTTCAGCGCCGAGCTCACCACCGCCGTGCACCTGCACCTGCTCATCCACCCGAACCACCTCGATGCGCAGCGGGGATCGGTCTTCGGCGACCTCACCGCACATACTTCGAGCGGCGTCACCACGACCGAGGACCAGTACGGCGCCATCCGACGCAGCATCGATCCCCGAGCGCCCGCGCACCGCGTCACCGGCGCCCTGATCGCCGCAGTCGCCGACTCTGCGGAGAGGTCTCTAGCCGCCTCGACCTGGCGCACCCCGAACACGGGCGCAGTCGACTGGCTGCGCCTGCTCGTCACGCACACCGGCTACCAGCTGTCCGACATCGAGACCACCGCAGTCCGACTCGTCGATCCGCACCTGGTCACCACCGAAACAGCACGCCACCTCGCCATCCGCGCGGCCCGCAGCGCCGGCCGCCACCACCCGACCGACCCCACGCCGCACCGGCGGCGCCTCCCGCTGAGGAGCCATCCCATGACCTACCGAGCCAGCGCCGACTGGGACCTGCAGTTCAGTGACGCCGACGCCCTCGGCGCCGTCGCGGACACCCTGACCAGTGCCACCGCGGACCCCGAAGCCGGACCCCGAGCGCGGATCCTCAGTGCCCTCGCGGAGGTATCGACCATCCAGGACATCGGGTTCGACGACGGATCGGGCCTGCACCTGACCGGCTGGACCGGCGGCGACCTCGACATCACACGATGCGAGACCGTCATGGCCGCACTGGTTGGTCAGGCCACGGGAACGATCGACTGGTCCGACGAGGAGGGCGTCCACTGGCGCGACCGCCTCACCCGGGACGGTCGCTGGGAGCAGTACCCCGGCATCGTCGTCTACCCCGAGGGCGAAGCCACCGACACGTTCATCGTCCTGGAACACGGCCGGGTCACCAACGACCCCACCCTGCCGCTGCTCGACCTCGACCCACTCACCCGGTACACGCCCGACCGACCCGGCGCCGCCCACCTCGTGACCACGCTGAAGGCCGCCGCCGAGGCGTGCGGAGCAGTCGACGTCGCACAGCGGTGTGAGCACTGGATGTCGGCCGCCGAATCCTCGCCCCCTGAGGCTGGCGCAGTCCGGGTCCATCCGCTCACGGCCGTCCCTGCGTCGTCAGTCGTCGCGCCCGCAGCGAACCGGATCACCACACGGGGGCGGGCAGTCTCCCTGCCGTAGTCCCCACCCGCCGCACCTGTCGCCCGTCACCGGCGGCCACGCCGGTCGTCACCCCACCCTGCCCTGGAGCCGTCATGCCCATCCCCATCGACATCACAGCGATCGTCGAAGACCTGCAGGTCCAGCTGAGGTCCCTCACCCGGGCCGTGCAGTCCCAGCAGGCCACCATCGACCAGTTGACCGACCTCGTCATCGAGCTCGCCGAGGCCCGCCATGCCCGCAGGTAAGCCACGCCGGCGCGAACGCACACCCGAGCAGCAGGCCGACGCGGCCGCCGCCCGGCAGGAACGGCTGGAGGACCTGCATCGGCAACTGGCCGACGGGGTGGCCGCCCTGCGTGACGGCGAGGCGTGGCGGGGCTGGCTCGACGTCGCCACCCGATTCCACCACTACAGCTTCGGCAACCAGCTTCTGATCGCCGCCCAGAAGCCCGACGCGACGCTCGTCGCCGGGTACGGGGCTTGGAATGCGCTTGGTCGTCAGGTCCGCAAGGGCGAGAAGGCGCTCTGGGTGCTCGCCCCGGTGACCGGCCGCGGCCAAGGCCCCGACCGTGACGGTGTCGTCGATGCCAACCAACTGGACCCGATGACCGGAACCCCGGCTGTGCCGAGCCCCGGGGCGGTGACGCGCGCGGGGAGGGCAGTACGCGGGTTCACCTCAGTGGCCGTCTTCGACGTGTCCCAGACCGATGGCGACCCCCTGCCCACCCCGCCGCGCCCACAACTGCTCGCTGGACAGGCCCCACCTGGGCTGTGGGACGCGCTGACCGACGTGATCACCGACAGTGGGTTGACCGTGGATCGCAGTCCCGACGCCGAGTCGATCGGCGGGGCGAACGGCGTCACCGACTACGTGACCCGCACCGTCACCGTGCGCGCGGATGTCGACGCCGCCCAAGCCGCCAAGACCCTGGCGCACGAGGCCGGGCACGTGCTGCTGCACAACCCGCAGAACCGGGGCGAAGGGCCCGCGTGCCGGGACCTGATCGAGGTCGAGGCTGAGAGCGTTGCCTACCTGGTCGCCGCCCACCACGGTCTGGACACCAGCGGGTACACGTTCGCCTACATCGCCGGGTGGGCCTGTCGAGACGACGATGCGGTCACCAATACGGCGCGGCGAGTCCTCGATGCAGCCCGGACCTTGATCGAAGCCACGGATCCCATTAGTGGTCGGGGCCCGAGCGCGAGCGCTGTGGTCTCCCTCGCTGCCCGCGAGGCCACAGCCGCCGCCGATGCGGCTGAGATCGCGCAGGAGCGTCTGAGCAACCTCGCCCGGGATGGAGCTGAGCGCCTTCACGCCCTCCGGGCGGTCAACTCGGCCGCCCAGCGGTGGTTCCTCCGCCAGGCCGACGACCAGCAAGGGCTACGTCGAGGCAGTCACCGCGCGAGGGCACACGTTCGACGAGGCACTCGGCTTCGGCGTCGGTTGGGCACCGCAGACGTGGACCGGACTCGTCGACCATCTGCGCGGCGCGGGGTTCACGAACGAGGAGCTCCAGGCTGCGGGGGTCGCAACGGCCGCTCGGAACGGTCGGCTCATCGACCGGTTCCGTGGACGGGTCACCTTCCCGATCCACGACGATCACGGCGTCGTCGGATTCACGGCGCGCGACGTCACTGGCAATCAGGAGGCCCCCAAGTACCTCAACACCCCGGCCACCGCCCTCTACGACAAGAGCCGGGTGCTGTTCGGCACCCAGCACATTCCGCGGGTCATCCGCAGACGTCAGGTCTATCACCACCGTTGTGCTCACAGAGGGCCCGTGGGACGCGCTGGCGGTCACCGCCACCGACGGCGAGGACGCGGTCGGGTTGGCCGCCTGCGGAACCGCGGTCACGGACCACCACCTGGATCTGGCCCAGGTCACTAGTCATGCCCTCGTCCTGGCCCCGGACGCCGACTGGGCGGGTCTGCGGTCCCTTGGACGCACCCTGGACCTGCTCGCGGCCCGCTGCGATCCGCATCCCCTGGCCTTGGAGACCCCGGCGGGCAGGGATCTGGCTGACGTGTTTGCACGCGGAGGGGCCGTCGCGATCCGCCGAGCGCTTGCTGGCGCCCGTCCCGCCGGTCTCGTCTTCGCCGAGCAGACACTCTGTGCTCACCCTCCCGCAGACACGGTCGAATCGCGGGTCGCGGCTGCTCGGGCAGCGGCGGTCTACACCTCGGGTATGACCCCGGCTGACCAGGGGTCCCTGCGCGAGTTCCTGATTGCTCGAGCGGGCGTAGGGCTCGACGCCGCTTCGGCCCTCGTGGTCCTCAGCCCAGGGCCGCCATCAAGAGCCGGCGAACCGACCGTCCAAGCATCTCCGACCGGAGTAGGTGCTCACTCGGGCCTGAGGCGATGACATCGGGATCCAAGACCTCCGGCCCTCGGAACCTGCTCTCGGCTGCGGCGGAAGCCGTCGCGGCAGGGCGCAGTTGGATTCGGTGACCTCGTTTCGGGCCCGAGGTCGGGATAATGCTGGAGTGGCGGGGATGCGCGCGAACCGGTGGAGGATTTAGATGGCGGGGGACGGTCGAGTACGGATCCGCCAAGTGAATCTGCACGACTTCAGGGGGGTGAGGGGAGCCCTGAGCGTCTCCTTCGAGAACCGAAACGGGCATCCCGTTTCGGTTCTGATATCCGGGGACAACGGAACGGGCAAGTCATCCATCGCCGACGCGATCGAGTGGGCATGCCAGGGTTCGAACCGGCGGGGCACGCCAGGCTCTCGCCCTCCGGGACTCATCAACATGAACGTCGGGTCTCGTCAGGCAAGGGCCGAAGTGGAGCTAAGTGACGGGCGCCGGGTTTCGAGGACGATCACCCACGAAGAGGACAAGTACGTCGCCCGAGTTGAAGGATCGTCGGGCGACTTCGCACGTGCCCCGATGATCCTTAAGCGGTATGACATCCTCCGACTTCTGGAAACCAAGCCTGCTGAGCGGGGGGTTCTGTTTCTTCACCTCAGGCTGACCAGCTCATCCCAGTCGGCGAACGAAGCGCCCCAAGTCACCGAACTGGAATCCGAGGAATCACCACTGCTCGCCATTAAGGAGCAGATCCGCACCGCCGCCAGTCGGCTCGCGGAGTTGATCGGCTTCGAACTCCCTGACGCAACGAGCCAGTCGATTGACCGGCTCCTTCAAGAGGGCGTCTATCGGGGGATCTCGAAGGACGCACGCCGGCGGCTGAAGGTGAGTGTCCCCGAGGCCCAACTCCAGTTGGTTCGGGAGATCGAGACCCTCCGTTCTGAACTGGCTGACGCGCAGCGCGCGAAACGAGAAAGCAAGAAGGTCGCACCGTCGAAAGCAGTCGTTCAGGTTCAGCGTCTGGCCGAACTCCTGGAGGGAATCGACGAATGGCTCACCGCATCCTTCCTTCAGATTACTAGGGCCCCGCACATCCGAGAATTACACGTTCGCTTCGCGCAGACGGGCGCAGTGAGCATCGATTTCTCCATTGACCTGGTCAACGGCCGCACGGTGGACCCAACGGCCTTGTTCAGCGAGGGCTACCAGGATCTTCTTTCCTTGTTGTTCTTCCTCGCGACGCTCCGGGCCGCTGCCCAGCTCGGCCAGGCGAAGGTGCTGATCCTCGACGACGTGCTCCAGAGTGTGGACGCCTCGATCAGAGTCTCAGTCATGGATCTTGTCGTGCGGGAGTTCAAGGACTGGCAACTATTCCTCACGGTTCATGATCGCTTGTGGCGTGCCCAGGTCGTCGAGATCCTCCGACGGTATGGGCACCAGTTCGTTGAGGTCGACCTGGCCGCGTGGGATTTCTCGTCGGGATCGCGCTTCGCTACGGCGCCTGGAGACCCCACCGCCAGCTTGAGAGCTGTCCTGCCGACCCAAGACGTCGGTGCCGTGAACGCGCTCGCAGGCCGGCTCCTCGAGCAGATCGCCGACCGCATGAGTTGGGTTCTCCGGATAAGCATCCAGAGAAGCCGGGGGATCTCTACACACTGGCTGATCTCTGGCCCGGCGTCGCCAAGTATCTGAAGAAGTGCGGGCAGAGCGGCGTCGTTGATGACATCGAGAAGTGGCGACCGCTGCGGAATCTCAGCGGCGCTCACTACAACGAGTGGGCTGATTCAGTTCCCCTATCCGATGCTCGCCAGTTCGCGGAGTCTGTGCTTGCGCTGTGCGACCTCGTCTACTGCTCCGCTTGTGGCATGTGGGTCACAACCGCGGACCGAACGCAAGCCCCGTCGTGCGCGTGCGGTACCACTCGCCTCGGCCTGAGCGCGTCCCCCTGAGGCGCAGGGTTGAACGATCCGAATACCAACGTCCGATGGCACTGGCCCTAGCGCAATCGCCCCGAGTGTAATCCGTCGACCGGTGGGCCGATGGATAGTTGAGCGCGCATGGGCCGTCCGGCCCGGGTGCGTCCCATGCATTGAAGCGCGCTCAGGAGTCTGATCATGAACCGTCTTCTCTCGCACCAAGAACGCCAAGCCGTGCTGGACGCTGTGCGCTACCTCGGAGACCTGGAGATGGGTGAGAACGCCATCCGATGCGATCTTGTGGTCCGTGGATGGACGCCCGCCACGGTGCAGCAGGCACTGGCAGAGGTGGTGGGCTTCGGGCTCACCGAGCGGCGCGAATGCGGGCTCCGCCTGACGCGGCTCGGAAGTGCCTTCCTCGAGCGCAACCCGAAGCCTGGGAACCTGGCCCACAGCGCTGGACTGCTACGCCGAGCCGCCTGGATTGAACACATAGACCGGCTCCTCGGACATGGGATCCGATGCTCGTCACCCCCCCCGCCCGATAGGTTGAGACCCAACGTCGATCGGGGGTGAGTATGCGTCGCGAGTCCGCCCAGTGGGTCCAGATGGGTCCGGCAGCCAGTCCCGCGGAGCAGCATGCCCTCGATCGCGTCCGCGAGCTCCTTCCCGAGACGCCCGACGACCTACGCATGGGCGAACCTGACGTTCATCGACCTTCAGGGCCGCACGAACGAACTCGATGTGCTGGTCTGGCACGGCGGACGGTTGACCGTGCTTGAGCTGAAGGGCTGGGCTGGGTCGATCTCGGGCAACCAGCAGATCTGGCGGCGGGTCCTGCCCGGTGGTCAAGTCAGGACCGAGCGGAACCCACACCTGCTGAACGACTCGAAGGCGAAGCGGCTGGCCAGCTACCTGAAGTCGTTGCTGCCCGGGCCCGCCTCGCACGCCGTGCCGTTCGTTGAGGCGGTCACCGTTCTGCACGGGCAGAGCTCCACGGTCACCCTCGACCCCACTGGCAAGGTCAACACCTACGGGCTCGACGGCTACCAGGTCGTAGGGCTCCCGCTCCTCTCGGAGTGGATCGGTGAAGCCGGCGGCCAGCCGGACAAGGCAACGAGTTCTCGCGTCGTGAAGTTGCTCCAGGACGCGGGGTTCGTCCAGACACCCAGGCAGCGGATGGTTGGCCCCTACGTCATCGAGGGTGATCCGGTGGGGGAGGGCGCCTCGTGGATCGACTACCTGGCCACCCACCCGGTCATCGCCAAGCAGAAGCGGCGGATCCGACTGTTCGACGTGCCGAGAAACCCCACCGCCGCCCAAAGAGGTCGCGTCCAGCACCTGGCAAAGCGTGAATACCTGCTGACGAATGGGCTGTCCCACCCAGGAGTGGTGGGACCGCTGGAGATCTATGACCTCGAGTCTGGACCGGCGCTGATCTTCGCGGATGACTCGGCCGATTCACCGCTGGTCGACTACCTCGCCGATGGCGCCGACCGACTCACCCGCGGCGATCGCCTGGCGGTGATCCGCCAACTGGCGGAGGTGATCCGGTTCGCCCACGAGCATCGGGTGGTGCATCGGGCGCTTACCCCCTTCGCGGTCTTCGTGGCCCAAGGGCCAGCCGGCCCTGTGGTTCGGGTCCGTGACTGGCAGACCGGCCGCGCCGAGAGCGACGGTCTGACCGGTACCCAGACCTCGGGAGTGACCGTCCACGTGGCCAGTGCCGTGGTGCAGGACTCGTGGGTGTGGTTGGCCCCGGAGTCTCAGGCGGAGACCGCCTCTGGCGTCGAGCTGGATGTATACGGGCTCGGCGTCGTCGCCTACCTGATCCTCACCGGTGCGGCCCCTGCTACGAACGTCGTCGAGCTCCAGGCCCGCCTTTCCCAGGGCGGGGGTCTGGATCCGAGGGTGCACGCCGACCTCGAGGTGGCGTTGGCCGACCTGGTGGCCGATGCCACTCGCGGTGACGTATCCACCCGGACGCCGGATGTCGCATGGTTCATCGAGGCGCTCAATGAGGCGGAGAACGCCTACCGAGCCGTGGACGAGGTGGGCGAGGCTGTCGATCCTCTGACGGCAACCCCGGCCGACCTGATCGACGATCGTTGGCTGGTCGACGAGCGATTGGGCTCAGGGGGCACAGGGATCGCCCTGTTGGCATTCGATACGACGCACGACGATCGCGTCGTTGTGTTGAAGGTCGCCCACGACGACTCCCGAGCGGAGCGTCTGGATGCCGAGGCGGCGGTGCTCGTAGCACTGGACCATCCGCGGATCGTCCGTGCCATCGAGGGGCCCCTGAAAGTCGGGCAGCGCAGGATGCTTGTCCTGGAGGACGCCGGTCGGCCCACGCTCGGTGGGCGGATCAGCAATGAGGGCCGGCTGACGATCGAACAACTGGCCACCTACGGTTCGGACCTGTTCGACATCGCCGCCTACCTGGACGCCCAGGGCCGGTTCCATCGTGACATCAAGCCGGAGAACCTCGGGGTCAGGGAGGCCAGTTCCGCCGAGGGCCGCCGTCCTTCACTGGTGCTCTTCGACTTCTCGCTATCCGCAGAGCCGCTGGAGCACACCAAGTCCGGTACCCGTGGCTACCTCGATCCATTCCTCGGGACCAAGGAACGGCCTCGCTATGACCGCGCCGCGGAGCGGTTCGCGATCGCTGCGACCCTGTTCCACATGGCCACCGGCCAGCGACCCGAGTGGGGCGATGGGGTGTCCGACCCGTCGGTGATCGGCGATGAGGTCACCCTGACCCCAGCCCTGTTCGACGAGGGCATCGCGACCGAGCTGGTCGGCTTCTTCTCCCGGGCCTTGGCCCGGGACGCCAGCGCACGATTCGATTCGCTGGCCGACATGGGCTCGGAATGGGCCCGGATCTTCGACACGCTCGAGGTCCGCGACCCAGCAGACGAGGAGGCCGCGCAGGAGGCCCGCGACGGACTGGCTGCCGTGGCCACGCTGACCACGCGGCTCGCCGAATCCGGGCTGACCAAGAAGGCAACCAGCGCTGCTGCGCGCCTGGGTGCCGAAACGGTCGGCGAGCTGATCGGGTTGAACGCTGCCCGCATCAACAACGCTCCAGGTCTCGGAGTCGCGGTTCGCCGGGAGATGCAGGACCGTCGGCGCCAGTGGCGCGACGCGCTCACGACGCCGACCACCAGCTCAGGACGAACCAGTCGGGGCGATGCTCGGGGTGGAGGCGATCGCCGCGGCCCTGGTCCCGAAGCCGAATGGGCGTAACGCGGACACCGTCGCCCTGGCGCGGCGGATCCTGCTGATCGACCCTCCTCCGGTGGACCTGACCACCTTCCCGTGGCCCACCTTGGAGCAGGTCACCGAGTCCCTGGGCATGGACCTGGCGCGTGGCCGGGCGGCCATCGACGGGTTGGAGCGGCACTGGGCCAAGCCGACAGGAATGGCGGCCACCATCCGACACCAGGTCCACGAGGCGCTCGGCGTCCTCGGCGGAGTCGCCACCAGCGACGAGTTGGCCGATCGCTTCGTGGCCACGATGGGGTCAACCGCCGAGGGCGCGCGCCGCCGGGTAAACGCGGCGGCTCTGGTTCGGGCGGCCGTTGAATCCGACCTCGCCCTGGACCCGGATGAGTCAGGAATCGCTGCGCTTCGTCACCCTCACCAGCCAGACCTGATGCTGCTGGCCGTCGCCGACGGACCCAAGGGCGCGCAGGCCCCGACCCGGCTGGCCGCGGCAGTTGCGCTCGCAGGGATCATCGATGCCGAACTGGAACGGATGCCGTTGATCACCGCGGTCGCCGCAACCGACCTGCTCACATCCGACCAGGCAGGTGCGGCTCTCGCGGTGGACGACCCGACGAGGGCGCTCGCCGTCGCGTCGGCCGCCTCGACGAGCGCCGCTGTGTCATCCCGCGGGGAGGTGTACCGCAGGGATCTTGGCCCAGCCCGGATCGTCGCCGCGGTGCTCGGTTCGGCGACTGTCGGGGTGATTGCCCCGAACCGGCTCGCCCGGCTGGCAGCGGACCGGTTCCCGGCCGCCGCGCCGCTGCCCGGCCGTCCGGCCCTCGACACGCTTGTCCAGGCCGAGTCGTCACTGCGCTGGGACGGTTCTGCCTACTCCCGACCGTCGGACCCGTCGTCGATGCTGATCAGCTCCACCCGGGTCACGACGATGACTCCCGCTGGGTTGCTTCCACACGCAGAGGTCGAAGCCCGGTTGCGGGCCAGCCTGGAGGGCCGAGCCGGAACCGTCCTTGCCGTCGAGCCCCGGTTGGTCGCCACCACCGCCGAGAAGCTGGCGGAACGGTTCGGGCTTCGTCCCGTCGACATGACGGCCGAGATCCTGGCAGCCATGCACGCGGTGGCCGACTCCAACGGCGTGGACTGGAGCTTGGTGCTGCGCTCAGACGCAGCTGGGCCACGTGAGCCCGACCGGATGAACCTCAACCGCTTGGTGGCTGCGGCGCTGGATGCAGTGTGGCCGCCGCTGATGGCCAGCGCTGATCCGTTGCTGCTCCATGGCTTGGGCCCGCTGGCCCGCTACGGACACCTCAAGCGGCTCGCCGAGCTGATCGACCTGTCCACGAGCCGACCAGCAGCGCGATGGATCCTCGTCGGACACCGGCCGTCGGCGGATGCGCCAAGCCTCGACGGCGTCCCCGTCCCGCTCGGCGCGTCGGGCTGGATCGACATCCCGCAAGACCTCCTCAAGACCCCGCTGCCGCGCCGACCCGCCAGCTGATCGCCGAAGGACCCCCTCATGCCACTGGACCCAGCCGCCTCCTCCGCCTTGGTCAAGGACCTCAAGAAGCAGCTGGCGATGGTGGAAGCTGACCTGAGGGCCAGGTCCGAACAACCCGATCTGGAGTGGGCGGCTGACCTGCGCTCCGCCTACGACAGCGCGTTCGAGCGGGGCCGCACCGCCCAGTCCTGGTCCACTTGGCGCGACGATGAGATCGCCCAAGCTGCGGTCGCCTGGGTCCTGGCGACGGTGTTCCTGCGCTTCTGCGAGGACAACGACCTGCTCGGCGCCCAGTGGATCGCCGGCCCTGGCGACCGGCTCGCCCTCGCGGTGGATGCGGAGATGGCCTTCTACGCGGCGGACCCCACCCGGGACGCCCGTGCCTGGCTTCGTGAGGGCTTCGGCGCCCTGGCCAGCACCAAGCCCGGCTCGGGCATCCTCGACCGGAGCCACAACGCTGTCTGGTCCGCTCCGTTGGGCGTCGGCACCTGCCAGAAGCTGATCGCGTTCTGGCGCGAGCAGGACGCGGCTGGTGCACTACTGCGTGACCTCAGCAGCGACACACTCGACACCCGATTCCTCGGCGACCTCTACCAGGACCTGTCCGAATCGGCGAAGAAGAAGTACGCACTCCTGCAGACGCCGGTCTTCGTCGAGCAGTTCATCCTCGACCGCACCCTCACGCCAGCTCTGGCGGAGTTCGGTCTGGACGGTCTGCGCCTCATCGACCCCACCTGCGGCTCGGGGCACTTCCTGCTCGGAGCGTTCGACCGGCTGCTCGCCGAGTGGCGAGCCACCGCGCCCGGACTCGACGAGCGTGAACTCGTCCAACGAGCCCTCGACCACATCCACGGCGTCGACCTCAACCCGTTCGCCGTGGCCATCGCCCGCTTCCGTCTTGCCGTGGCCGCCCTGCTACGCCTCCGGTCTGCGGCGGCTCACAGAGGCCCCGGCGTTCCGCTACCACCTGGCAGTAGGGGACTCCCTGCTCGCGGGGATCGGCCACCAGGGCAGGCTCCTCGACGAGGCTGGGGGGCTGGCCGATCACCACTATCCTGCCGAGGACGTCCAAGAGCATCCAGGCATCCTCGACCCGGCCGCTACCACGTGGTGGTCGGCAACCCGCCCTACATCACAGTCAAGGACAAGGCGCTCAACGAGGCGTATCGAGCGGCATACAAGACTCTGCCACCGGCAGTACGCGCTGAGCGTTCCGTTCATGGAGCTGTTCTTCCGGTTGGCGTCCGCGGCACGCCCGACACCCCGGCCGGGTTCGTCGGGCAGATCACATCCAACTCGTTCATGAAGCGCGAGTTCGGGTCGAAGGTGATCGAATCGCTGCTGTCCGGCGACGGTGGACCGGATCCGCGGCAGCCCAACCCTGTCGACCTGCTCGACGTGGTCGATACCTCCGGGGCGTACATCCCCGGCCACGGCACACCGACTGTGATCCTCGTCGGCCGTCGCCAGCGACCTTCCGGCGCGACCGTTCGCGCCGTGCTCGGGGTTCGCGGGGAACCCGGCGAGCCAGACGACCCCGCCAAGGGGCTGGTCTGGACCGAGATCGTCGAGCACATCGATGACTCGGGCTTCGACGGGACGTACGTGACGGTTACGGAGCTCGATAGGACGGTGCTTCGGTCGCACCCGTGGAGCCTCAGCGGCGGTGAAGCGGGCGGCGTCAAGGAGGTGCTTGAGAGCGCCCCGTTTGCGCTGCGACATCGCATCGAGGAGCGCCGGTCGGACAACGCACAGCCGGCGCGGACGAAGCCTTCTTCCTGCTCGGGGTCCGCACCGCGGACCGTACGGGCTCGTTGGACGGACTGCGTACCGCAGGTCGTGCTCGGAGAGGAAGTCCGCGACTACTCGCTCGGACCCACGTAACGTCACGCTGTTCCCCTACGGCGGTGGGGGGAGCCGATCGAGCCAAGTGAGAAGGCGCCTTCGCGTGTTCTGGCCACGCCGCCGCGTTCTGGAGACGCAGGGGACCTTCGTGCAGACCAAGGCTGAGCGCGGGCTGCGTTGGATTGACCACTCGATGTTCTTCGCAGACCGCTACGCGTACGGCGCTTTCGATTGCATTTGCGTTCGTGGCGACCCACAACCACTTCGTGTTGGGCCGAGGGGGAACGGTCTTCAAGCAGACAGCCCCTGTCATCAAACTGCAGTGCGGGGCGAGCCAGGACGACCATCTCGGCCTGTTGGGGGTGCTGAACTCCTCGGCGGCATGCTTCTGGCTTAAGCAGACAGCTACAACAAAGGCGACGGCCGGCAGGCGCTGACGGGATCGGGTCGACGAGCGAGCCTTGGGAAGACCGGCTACGAGTTCCCGGGGACGAAGCTGCAGGAGTTCCCGCTGCCCGCGTCCACTACCGTTGGAGTGGGGTCGCGCCTCGACGCACTGGCTCGGGACCTGGCCGAGGTCGACCCCGTCGGCGGTATGCGCGACCGGTGCTCCGACACGTGCCGCGCTCGATCGCGGCCCGTTCGCGAGTACGTGCGCATCCGTGCCCGAGATGGTCGCGGCGCAAGAAGAGCTCGACTGGTATGTCTATCGGCTGTACGGCCTGGTCGACGAGGACCTGACGATCCCACTCGGGCGACGCGCCCGGGATCGCGCTGGGGGAGCGGGCGTTCGAGGTCGTGCTGGCCCGCGCGGGTGGCCGCGGGCGACGAGGAGACCGCGTGGTTCGCCCGGCACGGTTCGGTGCCGATCACCGAGCTGCCCGCCCACTGGCCGGCCGACTACCGGGCCACTGTGCAGCGCCGGCTGGACGCGATCGCGATCCAACCCGGCGATCCGGCTGCTGGAGCGTCCGGAGTTCAAGCGGCGCTGGGCGTCCGAGTCGTGGGAGTCCATGGAGAAGTCCGCGCTGCAGGGCTGGCTTCTGGATCGTTTGGAGGAACCGGCGCTTTGGTCGGACCAGTCCGGACCCCGGGTCCTGAGCGTCAGTCAATTGGCCACCGCGATGCGTGGAGAGGACGGTCTTCGTTCGGTGCTGGGCCTGTGGGCGGGGAACGCCGACGTGGACCTGGCGGCCGGGACTGACCGCGCTGCTCAAGGAGGAGGCGGTGCCGTTCCTGTCTGCCTACCGGTACACGCCGACGGGGCTGGTGAAGCGCGCCGAGTGGGAGCACGTGTGGGCCCTGCAGCGCCGCGAGGACGCCGGGGAGAAGGTGACGATCCCGGTTCCCCCGAAGTACAACAACAAGGACTTCGTGAGAGCTGCCGTACTGGCAGGCTCGCGGGAAGCTGGACGTTCCCAAGGAGCGGTTCATCTCGTACCCGGGTACCCAGCGCTCAGGCGACACCTCCGAGGTGCTGGGGTGGGCCGGCTGGGACCACCGCGAGCAGGCCCTGGCGCTGGCCCGGCTGCTGATGTCCCGCCGGGAGGAGGAGGCGTGGATGGCCGATCGACTGACCCCGCTGCTGGCCGGCCTGGCCGAGTTGGAGCCCTGGCTGCACCAGTGGCACGCGGACCTCGACCCGGCGTTCGGGATGAGCGCAGCTGACGCGATCACCGGCATGGTCGACAACCTGTGCGCCGAACTCGGCCTCACCCGCGCCGACCTCGCCGCCTGGCGCCCCCCGACCCCCGTCCGCGGCCGCCGCAGAGCCACCTGACGAACCGGTGGAGGTTCGAGAGTGACCACAGTGTCAAGGATGCAAGCTCCGGGGTTCTACGGAATTGACCTGGCCTGGAGCGACCGAGCGCGGACCGGGCTCGCGATCGTCGACGCTTCAGGGCGGCTGTTGGATTCCACCTCGTTGATCTCGGACGACGAGATCGACACTTGGCTGGCCGGTTCGGGCCTGTCTCCGGTCGTCATCGCCCTGGACGCTCCGATGATCGTCAAGAACCCAGCGGGTCAACGGCCCTGCGAGCGGGAGCTCTCCCGGGAGTACGGTCGCTTCAACGCGTCCTGCCACACGTCGAACTTGGCTCGGCCCTGGTTCAACCCGACCCGAGGGTCGGTCCTTGCCTCCCGGCACGGATGGATCATGGACCCCCAGCACGTTGGAACGACCGACGACCCGGCGGCCATCGAGGTCTACCCGCACCCGGCGATGGTGTCGCTGTTCTCGCTGGAGCGCATCATCCCCTACAAGGCCAAGCGCGGGCGGACGGTCGATGCTCGAAGGGCCGAGTTCCTGCGCCTCCTCGCGCACATCGAGCGCGACCTCCCGGCGCTGGCCCTGCCCTCATCGCAGCGCTGGTCATGGCTGAGGGATGCAGGTCGAGGGGGCTGTTCGTCAGGTCGACCTGAACCGCCTCGAGGACGAGATCGACGCCATCGTCTGCGCTCACCTCGCGTGGTTGTGGAACGGGGACCGAGCGACCATGCAGGTCTTCGGGGACCTGTCGACCGGGTACATCGTGACGCCTCTACCTCCCGGGCGGTAGCGGCCGTGGATGGGGGCCGGGCGCCGGCAGCGGCCCTTTCGCGGAGCGGTTGCCTATGCTTCAGGCAGCGGCGGTGGGACACCAGTCTGATCGCGAACGGGAGGACCTCGGCATGGTGGGGACGATGAGCAGCGCGCCGCTGCTCGGTGAGGTGTTCACGATCAAGGAGGTCGTGGCCGCCGAGGACTTCGTCCTGAAGCTGCACTCGGGGATCAGCCAGGCCGATCAGACGGTCGCCGACTACGTCGTGACCCCGTCGTTGGCGCGGACGTTCGACGAGTCGCTGGCCTACGCAGGTGACGGGCTGCGGCAGGGCAAGGACGTGGGGGTGTTCATCCACGGCTCGTTCGGTGCGGGCAAGTCGCACTTCATGGCGATCCTGGACCTGCTCCTGCGCGGGGACGTCCACGCCCGCGCCCTGCCGGGTCTCCAGCAGGTGGTGGCTTCGCGCGGTGAGGTACTGGATCGCAACCTCCTCACGGTGGACTACCACCTGATCGGCGCCTCGTCGCTAGAGGCGGCCCTGTTCGGTGGCTTCGTGGATCGGATGCGCCAGCTGCACCCGGGCAGCGCCCCGCCGATGCTCCACCGCTCCGACCACCTCTTCTCCGACGCGGCGCTCCTTCGCGACGCCGATGAGGACGGCTTCTTCGCCAAGCTCAACGCCGGGACGAGTGGCAGCGGGTGGGGGTCGTTCGCCACCGGATGGACTGCCGAGACCTACGACGATGCGGTGACGGCCCCGACGGACGACCCGGAGCGTCAGCGACTGGCCGCTGAGTTGGCCGCCAACGTGTTCCGGTCGGCGACGATGGCCGGCGAATGGCTCGACATCGACACCGGTCTGAAAGTGATGACCGACCACGCGCACTCCCTCGGTTATGAGGGTGTCGTGCTGTTCCTCGACGAGCTTGTGCTCTGGCTCGCGGCGAACCTGGCTAACCGTGAGTTCGTCTCCAGCGAGGGTTCGAAGGTCGCCAAGCTGGTCGAGCAGGGGGCAATGGGGCACCGCGCCGTGCCGTTGATCTCGTTCGTGGCCCGCCAGCGCGAGTTGGCCGACTTCCTCGGCGAATCGGTGCAGGGGGCAGCGAAACTGGCGGTGGGGGATACCTTCCGTTGGTGGGAGGGTCGGTTCAATCGGCTGGAGCTGGCCGCCTCCGACCTCCCTGAGATCGCCTCACGACGCCTGTTGACCCCGCGCGATGCCGCGGCCCGACAGGCCCTGGTCGCGGCCATCGACAAGGTCAAGGCGAACAAGCGTGCCTGGGACGTGCTGATGACCGACTCCGCTGGATCGGACGAGGCCGCGTTCGCAAAGGTGTACCCGTTCTCCCCGGCGCTGGTCGACACGTTGGTCGCGCTCTCGGGCCTCATGCAGCGGGAGCGGACCGCCCTGAAGGTGATGGCCCAGTTGCTGTCGCGCAAGCGGACCACGAACCGGATCGATCAGATCATCGGGGTCGGGGATCTTTTCGACGTCATGGTCCTGGAGGGGGATCAGCCGCTGACCCCGGAGATGCAGCGGCACTTCTCGCTAGCGCGAGAGCTCTACGCGCGATTCCGGCGGGTGCTGCTGGACAGCCACGGACTCACCGAGGAGCAGGCCGCGGAGGCCGGTCCCGAGTCAGCGTTCACGAAGGACGATCGACTGGCCAAGACCCTGCTTGTCGCCGCGCTGGCCCCGACCGTGCCGGCCCTGCAGCAGCTGACCGCGGCGCGGCTAGCTGCCCTGAACTACGGCAGCGTGAACGCCATGGTGCCCGGCATGGAGACCCAGACGGTGCTGACCAAGGTCAAGACCTGGGCCCAGTCGATCGGCGAGCTGAAGGTCGGCGAGGGCCCAGACCCACTGATCTCGTTGACGATGTCGGGCGTCGACTACGACTCGGTCCTGGCCCGGGTGCAGGGCGAGGACAACGCCGGGAACCGTCGGCAGCTGCTGCGCCGGATGGTCTTCGAGCAGTTCGGCATCGGCGACGCCAGCCAACAGCTGTACGGCGACGTGGTGCTGCCCTTGGTCTCGCGTGGCGTGAAGCGGAACGTGACCGTGTTGTTCGGCAACATCCGGGACGCGGACGCCCTCCCGGATGCATCCCTGCGGGCATCGGGGGATGGCTGGAAGATCGTCGTGGATTATCCGTTCGACGATCACGGCCACACCCCGAACGACGACGTCGTGCGGCTGCAGACGCTGATGGCTGCGGGGCTGGTGACCCGCACTGTCGGGTGGGTGCCCCGATTCCTGACCAAGGCTCGTCAGGATGACCTGGGTGAGTTGGTCGCCCTGGAGCACCTGTTCAGCGGGACCGGTGAGCAGTTCGAGGCCAATGCCGGACACCTTCCTGTGGACCAGCGGCCGTACGCGAGGGAGGCGCTGGCCAATCGCCGCGACGCTTTGCGGGCCAGCGTGAGCTCGGCGATCAAGGCGGCGTACGGCGTGGTCGCCGGCAGCCCCGAGGACATCGACACCTCGTTCGGTCAGACCACGATCCTGACCAGCTTGGACCCCAACGTCTCGCTGGCCAATCCCGTGGGGGCATCGCTGCGCGCAGCGCTGGAGAACGTGTGCGATCAGCTCTGGGCCGCGCAATTCCCCAGCGCGCCCGTCTTCGAGCCGAGCACCACCGAGGTCACCAGGCGTGACCTGTCCGTCGTCCTCGACACGGTGCGGGCCGCCGTCGCCGCACCCGCGGGCCGGTTGGACTCGCTGGACTCGGCCAAGCTCAAGACACTGCGGCGCGTTGCCAACCCGCTGCGCGTGGGCCAGGCGCTCGAGGGTCACTACGTGTTCGACGTGCAGCGATTCGGATGGCGGGCCGACCTGCTGCAATGGGCCCAGCGTGACGGTGTAGCTGCATCCATCCCCGTGGCGACAGCGCGCGGGTGGTTCGCGGACCTGGGCCTGACCCGAGACATGGTTTCCCTGATCATCTTGGCTTGGGCAGCGCTGGACGACAAGCAATTCACCCGCCACGGGGGCACAGTGCGGGTGCCCGATCTGGGCGCCCTGTCCGACGACCTGCACATGGTCGACCCACGCCTGCCGGACGAAGCTGTGTGGGAAACCGCACGCGAGCGGGCCCGGGTCCTGTTCGGGCTTTCGGTTCCCACCCTGCGCAACGCCGGTAACGCTGCGCGGGTTGCATCGGAGGTGCGGGCCGCGGCCGCGAGGTACACGGCGCCGACGGATCAGCTCCTGTCGGTCCTCACCCTGCACGAGGCCGACCTGAGGCTGACCACCGTGTCGCCGCGGATGATCAGCGCGACCACCGGGGCCCACCTGGTCGCCGACCTGGCCAGCCAGACCGACGACACAGCATTGCTGGAGCACCTGGCGGGCGCGGACCTGCCCGACGAGCCGCAGGCGCTGGCCAAGTCGATCGCCTCCGCTGGCGCGGTGGCCGGGTCGCTGCAGGGCGCCAACTGGGACGTGTTGACCAGCGTCGCTGGCATGACGACGGACCAGGAGTCGCAGGACATCCTCGCCCCGCTGCGGGGAGCGGCCGAAGCTGAGGAGCTGCACAGCCCCCTGGACCCTGCCCTCAAGGCGGCCAGCAAAGCTGGGACGAAGCTGCTGGTGGATCGGGGCCGACACGAGCCCCCGACGGTCGTCGTGCCCCCAGAAGTGGTCCCGTCCGGTCAAGCCACCGATTGTGGAGCCCCCGGTGACCGATCCCGACGTCGTGGAGATCGACGGGCTCGACCCATCGGCGGTCGAGGCGCAGGTCCGCAAGATGCTGGCCTCCCCGAAGCCTGGCAAGCGCCTGCGGGTGAAGCTGTGGTGGCAATGAGCGGAAAGGCGCCGACCGTCCCGCTCAGCATGATCGAGCAGTACGCCCAGTCGCTGGTCCGCAAGGCCCGCGGGGCGCGCGTCCTCGCCCTGCGTGCTGCCCCCCGCTATGACGGACCGCCAGCGATCGATGCTGCTGGCGAGAGCGTGCTCGTACGGGCGTGTGTGTCCTCGCTGGCTGTGCGTGAGGCGATTCAGGAAGCCGGCCAGGATCGCTACTTGGTCGTTCTCACGGACCGGCCTGACGACGACCTGGGCGATTCGCTCACTTCCCTGTTCTGGCACCAGAGCGTGCAGCCAGTCGACCAGTGGCGGACGATCCCTGGACTCTTCAGCGCCGATCGATTGTCGCCGGACCTGCGCCGCCCGGAGAACGCCTGGCTGGCCGATGCCTTGCTGGCCAACGTCCCCTCCACCGGCTACCCCGTGGCCGGAACCGGCGTTGTCAGTCTGGACCATGCCGCCGGGTCGCTGGCCCAGGTAGCCCTCGGCAGACCGCGCGACCTGTGGGGGGTGGGCGCCCTCATCGAATGGAGCACGGATCCGGCGGCGCGAGGTCCGCTGGCAGAGCACGCCTGCACCAGTCCGCGAGGGGCTCATCCGGTGGATCGGCGGGGCAATCGCACCCGACTCGGCCCTTGTGCTTCAGATCGCAGCTGCGCCGAACGGGGTTGACGCACTCTCCGCGGGCTTGGCGGCGGATGTGCTGTGGCCGGAGTCGGCCACCTCGTCGACCTCCGGCAGATGTCGTCGCCGCCCGTACCCGGCTGGAGCCCTTCCTCGGTGGACGAACGCCCGACCCGCAGGTCGCAGCCTCCCTGGGCCGCGCGGCCCGCGCGGTGGCGTGGCGCATGTCCGCCCAGGGAACGCCCGAACTCGCCTCCGCGTGCCAACGTGCTGAGGCACTGCTGGAAGACATCGGCTGGCCCGCCGGTGCGGAGAGCTCGGTGGTCTTGCCGCGCGGATTCCAGGCACGTCTCACGGCCTTCGCTGAAGCTGTTGAAGAGCGCCCGACCGAGGCTGAGGCTGCGCTGGAGGAGCTCGAGCGACACGACTGGGCCACGGCCGCGGGTGCCGACGAGGTCCGCGTTGCGCGGATGGCGTGTCGGCTGCTCCGCTGGCTGCCCCCACGCGAGCAAGGAGCCCCGGCGCGGTTGGCTGACGCGATCCACCGCCAGATCGCAGAGGACGGCTGGGTCGACTGGGCACTGGGGGTCGTCTGGGCTGGTTCGAGCCACCCGGAGGCTGCCGCGGCGTACCACCAGCTGTGCCAGCAGGTCATGGCCGCGCGCCGAGTCCATGACCAGCAGTTCGCCGCTCTGCTCGCGCAGGCGACCACCGAGGAACTGCTCCCGGACGGTGTTGTCGGAGTTGAGGATGCTCTGGCTGCCCGGGTCCTCCCGCTTGCCGCGGTTACCCCGGTGCTCCTGCTCGTCATCGACGGAATGAGCGCGGCGGTGTCCTGCGAGCTTGTCGCGGATGCCACCCGGCTGGGCTGGGCCGAGTTGGTCCCCGCCTCGCTCGACGCACCGTGGAGCCCTGCTGGCGGCTCTCCCGACATTGACCACCCACTCCCGCACCTCGTTGCTCACGGGGACACTGACCAGCGGAACGCAGGTCGACGAGAAGCGCGCATTCCCGGCCCTGACTGGCGGTCCCCTCTTCCATAAGGACGATCTCCGGGCGCCGGCCGGTGCCGCACTCGCCCCGACGGTGGCTGCCGCGATCGCGGCTGGGGACCGGATGGTCGGGGTCGTCCTGAACACCGTCGACGATGCCCTGGCCAAGGCCGATCCCGACTCGATGGCGTGGACGGTCGAGTCAGTGGCCCATCTCAAGGCACTCCTAGGTGCCGCCGCCGCTGCTGGCCGCGTCGTGGTGGTTACCTCCGACCACGGTCATGTGGTGGAGCGGGGGGGATCGGCACAACCCACGCCTGGCGCCGAGAACCGGTGGCGTCCGGCTAGCACCGGGCCGGCCGGGCCGCACGAGGTCCTCTTGTCCGGGCCGAGGGTGCTGGCAGGCGGCGGGCAGGTCATCGCCCCCTGGGTGGAGGACCACCGCTACGCGGCGAAGGCTGCCGGGTATCACGGCGGGGCCAGCCCCGCGGAGGTCTGCATTCCGTTCGTGATCCTGGCCCGCGAGAACCAGTCCGCACCGACCGGGTACGAGGTCGCCGGCCCGCAGGCGCCGACATGGTGGGAGCGCGGCGCAACGCCGGTGACCACTCCACCGACAGACAAGCCCCGGCGGCGCGCGCCGGAGGTCAGCAAAGGGCAGGAGTCGCTCTTCACACCGACTCCTGCCGATCCCGTTGCCGATCTGGTCGACCGAGTCCTGGCCAGCGACACGTACGCTCGGCAACGGGCGCGGGCACGACGTGCAGCCATCCGTGACGACGTGGTCCGCGTGGTCCTCGGACAGTTGGTCGCAGGGGGCGGTCGAGCCGGGCGGCGGGAGATCGCGACCGCGGCCGGGTTCGCCGAGAACCGATTCGACCAGCACTTCGCCGTGCTTGCACGAATGCTCAATGTCGACCGGTACCAGATCATCGCCCCCGACCCTGACGGCTTCACTGTGCTGCTCGACGTCGATCTGCTCCGTAGGCAGTTCCTCGGGGACCACCCATGACTGTCTCCGCGGCCCGCCGCCGCGACGTGATCGACGCCCTGCGCCGAGGGACCGTCCCCGCTGAGGGGCTGGATCTCATGGCGGTCGGGCTGGGTCGCTTCGAGACGGCGATCGCCGAGGACTTGGCCGTCGTGGCGGGAGGTGGGGCGGTATTCAAGGCGGTCCGCGGCGAGTACGGCTCAGGCAAGACGTTCTTCACCCGCTGGGTCGTCGAGCAGGCGCGCCGCGAAGGGTTCGCCACCGCCGAGGTCCAGATCAGCGAGACCGAGACCCCGCTGCACCGGCTGGAGACCGTGTACCGGCGCGTCGTCGAGTCGCTGATGACCGCTGAGTACCCGCCGTCAGCATTGCGGGAAGTCATCGACGGCTGGTTCTTCACCTTGGAATCCGATGCCATCGACGCTGGCGTCGATCCCTGCGGATGAATCGGCATTGAGTGCCGCCACCACGGACCTGCTGGAGAAGAGGCTGGCTGTCGTCGCGCGCACGACACCCGCGTTCGCGACCGCCCTGCGCGCATACCGGGCGGCCACGCTCGCCGGCGACCTGGCCACCGCCGAGGGGCTGCTGGCATGGCTGGGTGGCCAGCCGCACGTCTCGGCATCGATCCGCCGGTCAGCGGGGCTGCGTGGCGAACTGGATCACTTCGGGGCGATGGGGTTCCTGCAGGGACTCCTGGTCGTCCTGAGGGACTCCGGCTACTCGGGGCTGATCCTGGTCCTCGACGAGGTGGAGACCCTGCAACGTGTCCGTGGCGATGTGCGCGACAAGGCGCTCAACGCGCTACGCCAGCTGATCGACGAGGTCCACTCCGGCCGGTTCCCCGGCCTCGGGCTGATCATCACCGGAACCCCGGCGTTCTTCGATGGCCCCCAAGGAGTGCAGCGGCTGGCCCCTCTAGCGCAGCGGCTGGCCACCGACTTCACGACCGACCCCCGCTTCGACAACCCTCGGGCGACCCAGTTGAGACTGCCCGGGTTCACGCGCACTGCACTGGTCGAACTGGGAACCAAGGTCCGCGACCTCTATGCGACCGGGGCATCGGAACGCGTCATCACTGTGGTCGATGATGAGTACCTCGCCACCTTGGCCGACGCGGTGACAGGCCGTCTCGGAGCCCAGGTCGGGGTTGCTCCACGGTTGTACTGCAAGAAGCTCGTGGCAGACGTTCTGGACCGGGTGGACCAGTTCGAGGACTTCGATCCCCGCCAGCACTATGCCCTCACCGTGAACGCCTCCGAGCTGACCGCTGAGGAACGCCAGGTCGCCGACGTCGACGACATCGAACTCGGGCTGGACTAGCCATGCCGACCGGCTTGTCGGCGGAGGTGGACTACCACGTCGTCAACTCCCTCGGTTGGCCCGACCTCCGCCCCCTCCAGCGGGCGGCCGTGGATCCTGTGCGCGCCGGTGCTGACTGCTTGCTGTTGGCCCCCACCGCCGGTGGAAAGACCGAGGCTGCGGTGTTCCCCCTGCTGTCGGAGATGGCCGAGGGGGAGTGGACCGGGCTCTCGGTGCTGTACGTCACCCCGCTTCGTGCGCTGTTGAACAACCTGCAACCGCGCCTCGCTGGGTACACCTCGTGGATCGGCCGGCGGGCCGAGCTGTGGCATGGCGACGTTGGACCGACGCAACGTCGGAACCTGATCGCCGCCCCGCCTGACCTTCTGCTCACCACCCCCGAATCCCTCGAGGCGATCCTGGTCTCGACGAAGGTCGACCCGCACCGGCTCTTTGCCAACCTGCGGGTGGTTGTCATCGACGACTCCACGCGTTCGCTGGGGACGATCGCGGTTGGCACCTGCTCGCTGTCCTCGAGCGGATCCAACGATTGGCAGGACGCCGGCTGCAGCGCATCGGGCTGTCAGCCACGATCGGGAACCCCGATGAGTTGTTGGGATGGCTGGCCGGGGGAACCCCTGCGATCCGATCCGAGGTCGTCGCCCCTGGTATCCCCATTGATGGGCAGGGGGTGATTCACCCGCCTGCGGCCGAGGTGACCCTGGACTATGTCGGCTCCATTGAGGGCGCTGCGACCGTGATCGCCGCACTGCACGCTGGGGAGAAGCGTCTGGTGTTCTGCGACTCCCGCTCCCAGTGCGAGCAGCTCGCTCAGCACCTGCGCGACCGCGACATCACCACGTTCGTATCCCATTCGTCGCTATCCGCTGAGGAACGTCGGCGTAGCGAGGAGGCGTTCGCCCAGGCCCGTGACTGCGTTGTCGTGGCAACCTCCACGCTGGAGCTCGGCATCGACGTGGGCGACCTCGACCGGGTCATCCAAGTCGACGCACCGCGAACCGTGGCCTCCTTCCTGCAACGACTCGGTCGAACGGGTCGGCGACCCGGGACAAGCCGCAACATGCTGTTCCTGGCTACCCGCGAGGACTCCGCTGGTGCAGGCCGCCGCGCTGCTGAGCTTGTGGCGGGAGGGCTTCGTCGAGCCAGTCGTTCCACCTCCGCATCCGCGGCACATCACTGCTCAGCAGTTGCTGGCGCTGGCCCTGCAGGAGCACCGATTCGGGCTGACGACGTGGCCTCATTGGTGGCCGGGGCTCTCGGTGATGGACGGTGGGCAGGAGGTTCTGGACCACCTGCTTGCCACCGGGTACCTGACCACGGACGCGCAGATGGCGTTCATCGGGGCGGAAGCCGAGGCGACGTTCGGCCGGCGCAACTTCATGGAGCTCACCGCCGTGTTCACTGCACCCCCGGAGATGAACGTCGTGCACGGAAGGGACGTAATCGGGTCGATCTCCCCAGCCGCACTCAACCGCGGGACCGAGGGGCAGCCGGTGGTCCTCGCCCTGGCGGGCCGAGCCTGGCGGGTCACCTCACGTCGACTGGCGGCGCCGCCAGGTATCGGTCGCTCTCGACCAGGCTCGCGGGAAGTCCAAGTGGCAAGCAGTCGGCTCGTTCTACCTCGGAGCCAAGTTGAGCGGCGCAATCCGCGAGGTCCTGCTCGGGGCTGATCCCGACGACGTTCGCCTGTCCCGCCGCGCGCAGGCTGCGCTCATCGCAGCGCGCGAGGAGCACGATCACACGGTTGATCCGGAGGTCCTGATCTTGGAGCGGCAGGGGGACCGCCATGTCTGGTGGACCTACGCCGGGGGAGCCGCAAACAACAGCATCGCCGCAGCGATCTCTGAGCTTGGTTGCGACGCCGACCACGATTCGGTGAGCGTCAGATGGACCAGCGGCGAGGCGCTCGACGTGGCAGCTGTCGCCGAGGCCCTGGCGCGCCCGGACCCGCCCATCCCCGTGATCGATCCGAAAGCGATCCAGGGCTTGAAGTTCGCCGAGGTCCTGCCACCTGAGGTGGCGATCCGGACGTTGACGGAGAGGTTCACTGACCCGGCGGCCGGGCGCCGAACCGCCCGACGCGCCGTGCGGTTGCGCGCCGTCAGCGAGTCGTGAGAGTCGCCGAGGCAGGCGCGCGTCCTCAATCCACAGCGCTGATGGTGGCCACCCCCCGAGCCACCGTCGGCCACACACCCCCAGATCCTTGGCCACCCGCCGCTGCGGAACACCCTCCGCGACCAGGCGCCGGATCAGCGCCCAAGCCTCCACTGAGTGCACCCATCCAATCGCCCGGGTGGCCTCCGACCCGACTGACACAATGGCCTCGGTTTCCCGCGTCCTCCGACACACGTTCATTAGGGTGGTCACGTGGCGCGAAGCGAGGACATCAAGCGCCTCACAGCCGCGATGCAGGCGGGTGGAGGTTCGCGCGCCGAGGCTTTCTTCTTGGCGCATGGGCTCGACGTTGCCTTCAACTCGGTCGGTAGGGGATACGGAGTCCTCAAGCATGTCAACGAGCCTTGGGGCCGCGCTCGGCAGCAGGGATGCCTCGACGAGGTTGTGGCGGATGGGCTCGTGGAATATGGATTGGTGGATCCTGCGACCCTGCAGGAAAGCGCAACGACAAGTGGGGGACCGGCTGTGACGACAATTAGTTCCACGAGTCGTGTGTTCATCTCGCACGCATCTGTCGACAAGGAGCTGGCCGAGGCGGTGGCTGATCTCCTCCGGCTGGGAACCGGCCTTGCGCACACGCGAATTCTCTGTACCTCGCTGGATGGCATGGCCATTCCAATTGGCACAACCGACTACCTGGAGTTCCTGCGAACCCAAATCTCTGGCGCGGGCCTCGTACTGCCGCTGCTTACACCTGCCTTCTTCGATAGCGAAGCCTGCCTGATCGAGATCGGCGCTATGTGGGGCCTCAGCATCCCAGCGTTCCCTTTGCTCGTGCCCCCGATCGAATTCGCGCGCATCGAGAAGCTGCTGGGCAAGATACAGGGGGCGAAGATTACGGACTCGTCTGGCCTGTCAGAGCTCCACGACAAGGTAACCCGGACCTTCGGGCTGGACGTGGAGACGGCTATGTGGGAGGGCAAGAAGGCGAAGTTCCTAACTTTCTTCCCAGCGTGCTCAGTGGGCTTGCGTCAAGCACGAGGGTAGGAGTCGACGAACTTGAGGCAGCCCAAGCGCAGACATCCGAGGTCACTAGGCAGCGCGACGAGTCGAGCGAGTTAGCGGAGCTTCGCACTAAGTATGATCAACTCCATGCGGCAAAGACCGCATTCGAGGTCACCGAGGCAATCGCCCCCAAAGGCGAGATCGCCCGTTTCGACGCGGCTGTTATGGAGGCGCGCCAGGCATTGGGGGCCTTACCGCCAGCCGTGCGCTTGGCAATCTACGAGGAGTCCGGCAACTCCGAACTTTACCGGCCGACCGATCAGTACGACCGGAAGATGCCGCGCAGGCACGTAAGGAAGACCTCCTCATTTACGATGACGACGCCGATGGCTATCAGCCAAATCGCGACGATCCGGCGGTCGAGCAAGCGTGTGACACGGTCGACGCCGTGTTCTCATCCGGATGGAGCGAGGAGTTGGCCGACTGGTTCCGCGGCGAGCACAAGAAGAACCTCGTCATCCGGGTCCGACCACCAGCGTGGGAGGTGTTGCGCCTGCTCTGACATGTTCGGGGTGACTACGTCAAGCCCTCGATCGTCCTCCGTCAAACGCTCCGCACGACTACCGTCCCCGGTGGCGAGTACCTGTCCGTTTGAGTTCTTCTCGATCCGGCGGAGGTCTGACTCATTCAACAACTCCGGGGCTAATTCGGGCTAGCCCGCCATCCATCACCCGTCCTCACAGGCGCCCCGACGGGACGCGTATTCTCAGACGCGCAGGAACCGTTGCAGCGCCGTGGTTTCCAGCCTTGAGCAACTTGTCGTGCAGTTCCGGGTTCGCCATTGACGTTTGCACCGCACTTCGCCAGCGTCTGCACCTCGTGGGGACCAGGAAGCGGCCTGGCCGGCAGACCTTCCTCTTCCTCCATCAGCCAGTTCCACCCGTCGCACCAGGGCCACGCCCATCAACGTCTCGATACGGTCGAGCGCATCCGGGAACTGCGGCTTGAGAGTGAAGATCATGACTTCCTCGTCAACCGTGCTCTCGCGATGCTGGACGTCGTTGCTGGCTACGCCGAGCGGGGTTACGTCCCCCATGCTCGTCCTTGACGAATGGTCGGAGGTCTACTCCCTCGTCGGGCCGCGGGCCAAGCTCTTCGCTCAGGTCCGGGCATCGGAGCTGCACACAGCAGCTCCCTTGGAAGCATCTGCATCGTCTATCTGAGTTGGCACGCAACACCGCCTAAGCTAATCCACCGCGCTGATAGCTGATGTGTATGGGGCTGGTGCGGCGAGCCGTGACACTGGGTGCTGGAGGGTTGGGCGTGGTGGTCTGGCCGGTCGGATCCGGCTTTCCTGTGCCTCGGTTCGTCGGGTCGGGTGGGGGTGGCCCAGTGGCAAGTAGCACGATCAGCGTGGCGAGGTGCGGCGCTGTCGGGCTGGTCCAGTTCTGGGTGACGATGTTGGAGTCGTGGCAGCGACGGCCAGCCCGGTACCATGCCTGTGGGTGGTGTTGGCTCTCGGGGGCTGGCTCGGAGGCGGGCTGACCGAGGTGTGACGGGGCAGGCGACAACGGGTGGGTTCACGACTGGGGTGACCACGGGTGGTAGATGGGGCCGAACGGGTTGGTAATCCCCGCGCACAGCTGGGACGTGGGTCTGCGACCCGCACCTTGCCCGACGCCCACAACGTAGGCCGGTTGTCACGATCGCGCGGGGCTTGGCCGCGGTGACCTGCTGACGTTGCCAGCGGGCTTCCGGCGACACCGCGGCCCCGGACCTCGCGGAAACGACAGGCACGGACGTGAAAGGCTCGGGATCTCACGCTGCGGGTAGGGCGAGCAGCCCCGAGACCAGGAGGGGAAGGACCACGACACTGCCTCTCCCGGAAAGAGACGGACGAGCTTGCCTGGACCAGCACCGGGGGTTCGACGGCAGCCCTTCGGCATGCTTGCGCTCCCTGCGCTTAGGGGCCCGTGTGGGACGGTGCGGGATCGCAACACTGGTGGCGGGTCGAGTCTGGGCTCGGGGTGTCGATCAGGGGCATGCTTGCCGCCTGGGCGAAGGGCAGGTGCCCTTCACGTTTTCTAGCCGTGGCCGGAGCGGGCAGTTGCCAGTTGGGCCTCGGCTGCGGAGACCAGGTCGGGGGCGCCGTCGCGGTGAGTGGGGACCAGCGGATCGGCGATCCATTCAGGCAGGCCAAGCACGCCGTGGGTGGCGCTGCGCACGGCCCTCGTCGCCATGCACCGTGGGCCCGCCCGGCGGAGTGGCCAGTGCACTGACGGGCTGGTTGGCTCCGCCGCCCATCGGGGTGGGCGGCAAGACGGAGTGCCGGACGGCAACGGCGTCTATGGCGTGGGCCAGCGTTGTGGTCGACCTGTCGACACCCGACGGGGCGGAGGCGGACGAGTCGGCCGCCGGGTCGGTGCCGGCCTGCATAGGGGTCTGGGGCGGGGTGACTTCGGCGGCCGGGCCGGCCTCGTCTGACCGAGGGCTGGCCTCAGCTGGCTCCACCTCGGCGATCTGGTCGGGGAGGCTTACCGTCCACCCTGGCAGGATCAGGTCGGGGTCGGTCAGGTGGCGACCGTCGGTCTGGGTGATCTGCTCGGAGTCCTCGGCGATCTCGGGCCATCGGGTCGGGTCGTCCAGTTGCTCGTCGGCAATGTCCCACAGGGTGTCGCCGCGGACCACCGTGTAGTCCCCCTGCTTATCCTCGACTGCGCTATCCGCCCGTCGGCCGGCGCGGTGACCGGCGCGCTTCGGGGGACCGGTGGCTCGGCCGCGGTGTATCGGTCGGCCCCGGTCTGGCTTGGGCTCGTCGACGCCGCGAGGGCGTGGTCGGTCCCCGGCGGCCGGCGATCGCGGGGGCTGTGGGGGCGATGGTGAAGGCGACGGCGATGGTCGTGACCAGGGCGGCGGCTGGCGTTCTGGGGGAACAGGCCGCCGAGCCGAGGGGTCGGCACCCCGCGGACCTGGGCGGCGACCTCCACGACCAGTGCGACGCTCCAGATCGCCCAGGCGATCCAGGCCAGGGCCAGCACGATGACCAGGAAGAGGCCGCCGGTGTCCGGGCGGCCACACCTCGGCGGGATCCGCGAGTCGGGCAGCCAGGCGGCAGACAGCGTCGCCAAGGCCGAGGAGCGCAGCTGGCCAGCCGAGCAGCGCAAGGCGGATCAGCGGCCAGGGCGCCGAGGCCGCGCAAGGTTCGGGCAATCATGGAGTGCCTCCTTCGACGGTGACCAGATCAGCGGTGGCAGATCCGGTGACCCGCATCGGTCCGAGGCCGATCGCGGTCAGGAACACCGGGGTGTACGTGTCGCGAGTGTTCACGGTCAGCTGACGACCCCCGGGCGCCACGGTGACCGTGCCGGTCGTGCCGGACGCCTCGAGGTAGGTGCGCGCGGCCGCAGCGGCGCGGGTCGGATTCGTCCGTGGCTCGTTCCCTGCCAGCACCCCCGTGGCATTGATCGCCTGGACCCCGGCTCGTGCGGCCGCGCGGGCGACGTCGTCGGCCTCAGCCGCGGCCCGAGCCTTGCCGCCGCCGTCCACGACCAGTCCGACACATGCCAGGAGCCCGACGGCAACGACGACGAACAGCAGCGAGACCGAGCCCCGATCCCCACCGGCGAGGCTCGGCAGGCGGCCGGCGCTCATCGCTCGGTCCACGTGTCGATCGGCGCGGTTCCCGTGGCAGTGAGGGTCCGGCTTCTGGAAGAGGGAAGACCAAGATCCGACCACGAGACCGTGCACGCCACGTTCACCGTCACCATGCCGGACTGGCCGGCCGGCTTCGCGAGAGCAGTTGCGTTCGTGGAGACCGTGCGCGGCTCTGCAGGCGAGGCCCTGCCCGTCCAGAACGCTCGCCGCTCTCGTTCGGGCCGCCGCGACCCCCGCGGACGGCGACGACTGCAACGACGCATCGCGAGCGGCTTGGGACGCGGCCTGAGCGACGGCCTGAGACGCGACCACAGCGCGACCACCGGCGATCACCAGAGCGAAGATCGCCAGGATCGCCGGGGCCAGAACCACGAGCTCAAGTGACAGCGAGCCGGTGTCCGACCGAGCCGAAGGGAAGCGGGTCATCCGGTGACCACCGCCCGCAGCTCGACCACGTCGAGGGACCGGGAGCCAGCCATGTCGAACGTGATCGTTCCGGACTGCCCGGCACCGGACCAGCCCACTCGCCAGAACGTGGTCGCCGTGATCGTGTGCATCCCGGGCGTCTCGTACCGGTAGCCGCAGGTGGGCGAGTCGCCATCGCCCTTCGCCGGAGTCCATTCGGTCCCCGCGTTCCGGCAGGTCACTCTGTTGCCATCACCCATGTCCCAGACGACCTTCGACACCCGGGCGGTCGCGGTGACGGTTACCCCGCCGGCGCTGGCCGATCTGGTGATCGGTCCCCAGCCGCGCTCGTCTGCGTTGTCTACCCAGAGCCAGGTCGGCAGCCCGATCACCGAGACCGCATCCGACGAGGGCAGGGGAGTGGCCCCGACCCGCGGCGAACGCAGGTTCATGCGCTCGACCGCCTCGCGCGCCAGCGCCGAGGGGTTGACCGCCACGGGGGCAGCGTCGGACCAGAAGTAGGTGATGCCGCCCCAGGCGACGCCCAGCAGGCCGCCACCGCCGGACGGGGGCGAGCACTTGTAGATAGCCCCGTCGGTGTGGCCCTCCCACAGGGAGGAGTCAGCCACGGGCTGCGGGTCGGCCATCTGCACCCAGCACTGCCGGGCGTTGCTCCACGTGCCCTCGTCGGAGGTGCAGTCGACCTCCTGGCCCTTCCATTCGCACGTCACCTTGGCTGGGGACGTCGAGCCCACGTTCTGCGCAGAGCCACCGGTTCCTCCAGGCTCGGTCGCGGCCACCTCGCAGTCCCGGCTGCCGTCGAGGCCTACTGATCCGCAGGTGACGGTGCCGTCGGCAGCGGCGGGGCCTGCGCCGAGGGCGGCGAGGGCCAAGGCTCCGATGAGCCCGGCGGCGGCGAGTCGGCTCAGCATGGCTGCGGCTGGTCGAAGCCGTCCGGTGGGAGGACCTCAGCGACGGCCCAGCCCGGAGCCGGCAGGTAGGTGGTCTTCACGACCCGGTACTGCGACTTCTGGCGCACGCCCGTGAACGAGCTGCCGTCAGGGTTCGTTCCGCTTGCCGCGGACTTGTCGACGCACGCGACCAGCGTCACGGTCGCCGGGTCGCCGTCGAGATTGACGGTGATCGGCTCGGCGGACGCCACGACGATCGGGCCGGTCGTCGTGATCGAGAAGCCGCCCTCGGACACGATCCCCTGCAGGTTCTTCAGGTCCAGGGCCAGCTGTGGCTGCGTGGCGACCTCGTTCATGTCATTCAGCGACGGCTCGGGGTCGGCGAGGATGTCGTAGAACATCTGCTCGTAGGCGCGCACGGTCTCGGTGGCGTCGTCGAACGCCTGCTGATCGGCTGCAGGCAGGGTCGACGTCGGCGACGCGGACACGCTGGCGCTCGCCGAGGGGATCCCGGAGGTCGTCTCGGACGGCTCCGGGTTGCTTGTGCAGCCGGCGAGCAGCAGTCCGGCGGTCGCGGCGACGAGTGCGACGGTGGCTCTCATTCTCTGGTCCTTAGGGGATGCGTTCGACGGGTCCGGTGGCTCGTTGGCTGACGGGCAAGGAGACCCCGGGGAGCAGGGCCAACGCGCGGGCGGTGACTGTCACCGTGGCGCTCGTCGGGGTCCGGGTCGCGGTGACCCGTGGGTCCGTGAGGAACCCCGTGGCCCCATTGTCTGCCAGTGCTGCGCTGGTCTGGCTACGTCCAGCCTCGGCGGTGCCGTCGAGGGCCTGGACGACCCGCAACCCGTCTTGGGCGGCGAGCATCGCCAGCGTCCTGCCGTGGTACCAGACCGCGGCCTGCACGATCCCGAAGATCAGCAGCAGCACGGCCGGGAAGATCACGGTCAGCTCGAGCGTGGCGCTGCCGACCTGCCCACGCACGCGGTTGCGGACTCGGGTGCGGGCGACAGCGGCGGTGCGCATGATCAGTTGATCTTGCCCATGTAGTTGTTGGCCACGGCGGTGAGGCCAGCGCCGATCGCGATGGCCATGGCGAAGGCGATGGAGCCGATCACGACCCACTCAACGGTGGTGAAACCGTCCTCGTCGGACCGCCGATCGGTTGCCTTCGCGCGCACGTCGGTGACGAGCACCACGAGGGTGGTGTAGAGCGCGAGCATGGGTGTTCCTTCCATCAGGTGGTCACGCCGGCGGTTGCCGGTCGGGGTGGGGGCGGGGGTCACAGGGTCCCCAGGACGGTGAGCACGCCGGGCAGGGCGAGCAGGATCAGGTAGATCAGGGCCATCGCCGCCAGTGGCAGCATCATCTTCTGCATCGCGGAGTTGGCCTGGGCGTGCGCATCCTCGGCCAGGGCGTTGCGGAGGCTGGCCGCGCGAGCCTTCAGCGTGGTCGACACCGCTGTGGACTCCTCGCCGGCCAGTCGCATCACGCCCGCGAGGTCGGCCAGCTCGGGGGTGTCGATCCGGGCGGCCAGTTGGGACAGGGCATCCCACGGTGCCTGTCCCGCAAGACGCGCCTGAACGAGGGTCGAGTGCAGCCGGTGGAAGACCCAGTTGGGTGCGGCCGCGGCAGCGGACTCCATTGCCTCACTGGCGCCGGCGCCAGCGTTCCGCTCCAGCGCGATGAGATCGGCGTAGGAACTCAGGGCTCGGCGGACCTGTATTCGGGCCGCGGCGGCGCGGGTGGCGACGCCCTGGTCGGCGGAGACCAGCAGCACCGCCCCGAAGCCGACGCCCACAATCAGAGGAATGGCCACCGGGAGTTGGACTCCGACGAGGGCGAAAGCGGCGGTGATGAGCGTGGGGGCGAAGAACCCGACGAGCGCGCCGATCACCTTGTCTCCGGTGTGCCGAGCGGGATCGATGCCGAGCAGATCAAGGTCGGCTTGTCGTGCCCGACCGCGGGCGATCCCGGGGACCGTGGCGCGCGCCCAACGCCCGACGCGACTGGTGAGGTCGTCAGCTCCAGCAGCGCTAGGGCCGGCAGGGGCAGTCAGGTTGGCCATGGCCGCCCCGAGGTCGGGGCTGGTCGCGGTTCGTGCGGTGAGCAGCAGCACCAGCCCGACCCCGAGGCCCGCGCCGAGCAGCATCGCCATCTGGAGGCCGGTCATGCCGGTGCCCCTGTCGGATCGATCAGCCGCACAGGTGGGGTCCCGTTGGCGATCCGGCGCATCCACGCCAAGGCTCCGGCATACCCGGCGATGAGCAGGATCAGGACCACCTGGCCCAGCGGGCTGCCGTACGGGCGGGTGTAGGTGCCCGCGATGAACAGGCCACCCATCATGAGCATCGTCACGGCCGTGATCAGCTTGGCGGCGGTGCGCACCTTGGACTGGTCGGCCTCGACGGCCCGGCGGATCCGGACCTCGTCGGCCACCGAGGCAGCGAGGTTCTCCAGGACCCCGGCCATCCCCTGGCCACGGCGGGAGGCGCCGAGGAGCAGGGCGGTGACGATCAGGTCGCCGGTCGGATCGGCCAGCTCGTCGGCGAATGCGCGCAGCGCCACATCGGTGGGGGTTCGTGCGGCCAGTCGGCCGGCGAGGGCGGAGACCTGGGGCCGGATGGCCGCGGGCGCCGAGCGGGCGGTGGCGATGATGGCCTGCTCCAGGCCGATCCCGACGGTGAGGACGCCGGCCAAGCCCCGGGTCCACTCCTGAAGGGCCTCCAGCCGCGGGATCTGGGCAGCATGCGGAGGCGGTGCCAGCAGGGCTGGCAGGCCCAGCGCGGCCAGCGGACCGACGAGCAGGGCAACCGGCCAGCCGGTGACCAGCAGGCCGAGGAGGCCCATAGCGACTCCGATACCGAGGCGGCGGGCGTGGGTCGGGGAGATGCGCCTGTCCGTGCGGCGAGGGGTGACTGCTTGGGAAGTGGCTGGGCGGCGCGGCGCCACGAGCGTCGCGTACCCGAGCAGGACGAGCCCGCACGCCGATCCCGAAGCCTGTGGCCATCACCAGGGCGGTCATCGGTGGCCTCCGGGGCGTCCGGGAGTGAACCCGAACTGGCCGAGTTCAGCGACCCACACCGCTGGCAGCGTGCCGGGGACGCGCGCGTCCGGTCGCCGGATCAGTACGCCCACAGCGACGTGGTGGCGGGTCGGCCGTCCTCGCCGGGCTCGACGGCGATCACCTCAGTGATGAAGCGGGTGCGGGTGGGCTGGTCGTGCCCGCCCAGGGTGCGCATCGTCGTCTGGACGATCAGGTTGATGTGGCTGGCGACCTGCCGATAGGCGAAAGCGTCGGTGACGTGCGGGCCGGCCTCCATCGCGCAGGTGACCAACCGCTCGATGGCTGCGCGTGCGGAGTGCGCGTGGGTCGTCGACATCGACCCGGCGCCGGTCTGCATCGCCTTGAACATGGCCAGGACCTCGGGACCACGGACCTCGCCGACGATCAGGCGCGACAGGTTGTAGCGAAGGCTGTCGGCGACGAGCTCGTCGAGGGTGATCTCGCCGGCCGGGCGACCGTCAGGCACCCCGTTCACCCGAGCCGACTCGTGCCTCCCAGGACACGACCCTGCGGTGCCGCTCCGGCAGCGCGTGCAGGTGGAGCTCGCGCTCGGTCTCCAGCGTCCCGACCCGTTCCCACGGGTCCAGCTCGGCGGCAAGGGCGCGCACCAGCGTTGTCTTGCCGGATCCCTGCGGGCCAGACACGACGATCGACTTGCCGGCCCGGACCGCGGCAGCGAGGAACGCCGCGAGTATCGGGTCGAGCATGTCGCGGGCCACGAGGTCGGACAGCGTGACCTCGGTGAGCCGGTGCACGCGGATAACGGCGGTGGGCCGTGGCGTGACGTACGCAGTGGCCGCGAGACGCGCGGTGTCGCCGAGGGTCAGGTGCAGCCGCGGGTGGGCTGGCGAGAACATACGGGCGGCGCCCTCGGTGCGGGCCGCGAGGAACGTCAGCTGTTCCAGGAGTTCAGCGTCTGAGTCGGCGACCGGCGGCCCCTGCTCGAGCGATCCGTCCGAGAGGACAAGCAGCACGTTGTCCGCGCCGTTGATCTCGACGTTCTCGACGCGCGGGTCGTCGACGAGTGGCTGAAGGCGTCCGAGCCCGAACAGGGCGTTGCCGACTGCGCTGGCGAGCGACGCCTGCTCGGCGGCGGACGGCGGTGGGGTACCCGCGGCGGCTGCCGTTCGTACGTGGTCGGCGACGACACCCGCCACCACTCGATCGCCAACCTCGGAGACGATGACGGTGGGGTCGTCGGCGAGCATCTCGGTGATCTGAGCCGCTGCTGCTGCGCGCAGGGTGCGGACGAGCGCCCAGTCGGTGGAGGTCGACGACGAGGGCGATGGCGCGGGATCGACTCGCTGGGCCTCGGCGTTCAGTCCGGTGGACCCGGGTCGGTGACCGGTGCGAGCGGGACCGGCCACGGGCGTCGCTGCGCAGCTCCGGACGTTCGACGATTCGGTCGGGGGTCGGGCAGCCCGGGGAGGTCGAAGGCCTCAGACATGGACTACCTCCGGCGCGAGGGCCTGGAGGGCAGAGGCGGCAGCCGGCAGCGAACGGGTCAGGAGTCCGCGGTGGCGGCGGGGGAGTGGCGTCCCGTGGGAGTAGTGAGCCGCCGTCGTGGGGTCGTCACCCAGGTCGGCCAGCAGCGGCAGGTGCAGGTAGTCGGCCACGGTGCTCGCGGGGTACGCCGGGTGGCTGCCGGTGACCATCAGGTGCAGGCGGGCCGGGTCGGGAAGGGCGTCCGCTAGTTCGTCGACCCAGTTGCGGGTGGACGAGACACCGACCAGATCCGGACGCGTGACGAGCACGACGGCGTCCGCGAGGGGATGCAGTCCGGCAGGATGCGCGGCGTCAGTAAGCGCTCCGCAGTCGATGAGCACATCGATTCCGGACTCGTCGGCCCAGGACCGCAAGGCGGCTCCGAGGTCCGCCCAGACCGGCGTCGTCAGCGACTTGCGCTGCGCCACCGAGGACAGGCCGGGCAGCACCCGGGCGTTCGTGCCCGGGAGCTCGACCAGCATCCCCGGCAGGTCCGCTGGCAGGCGCCCGGCGCGGGCCGACATCGCAGCGTCCAGCACCCCAGTGCCGACGGGCACGGAGCCCGCGAACGCTCCCGCGAGGATCGACGAGTAGCCGCTGGGATCGGCCTCGACGAGGAGGACGGGCGCCGGCCAGGCAGCCGCCAACCCGATGGCAGCGGTCGTCACGCCGGTGCCCGTGCGGGCTGAGGTCAGGGTGACGAGCATCAGCGGGCCACCGTGTCCACGACGATGGCCACCTCGCCGGCGGCCGCCCACGCGCTGACCGTCGAAGCGGCCACGGAAGTGACGGTCACGTCGATGACCCGGGCGCCGTCAGGTGCGGTGCCGCTCGAGACGACGACTGCCGGGACAGGGGCGGGTGCGGCGGTGCCGGGCTCGGTGGCCTCGTCCAGCACGTGGACCAGGCGTACCGGGGTCCCGGGAGCGAGGTCGGCCAATGGCGCCTGGGCGGAGGTGACCGAGATGCCGACCAGCGCGCGGCCAGCGCCGGGGACCGGATCGGAGGTGATGGATTCGGGCGTCAGCAACGATCCGACCGGCAGGTCGACGGCGGCCCGCTGTCCGATCAGCGCGGTCAGGTCGCCGGCAGGGACGACCGCGACGGACGGATCCACGGCAACGGCGGCTGTGGTCAGGTCCCTCTCGCCGATGATCTGGCCCTTGGCGACGGATGCGGCGGCCACCACGACCGGGCTGGTGCCCGACACGATGCCGAACAGCGCGGCGGCTCCGGCAGTGCAGAGCGCGATGATCCCGATCGCAGCGGCGACGAGCTTGGCGTTGACCGCGGGCCGGATCGTCCGGGCCTGCCGAGGGGCGGCGGGCCCGGACGCATCCAGTGTCGCCGGAGCGCGGTCGTGAAGCATTGTCATCAGAAGCTCCGGTAGGTGCTGGGGTCGGGATCGGGGGTCACGACGAGCTGGTCGGCACGTGTGGGGTCGATGAGCAGGTAGTCGCCGTCGACCCAGACGACGTCGACCTTGTAGTCGAGGAGGTCGCCGTCGGGGGCGGTCACGAGCAGGTGGACCGTCGCGGGTGAGTCCGGGCTCCACTGGTCGATCCGCCAGCCGCCGATCTGGCCGGTTGAAGTAGGGATGGGGCCGTCGTCCTTGAGGTTCGCGCGAGCCGCGGCCGCTTCGTAGCGGTCCTGGGTGGCGTCCAGCAACGCGGTGGAGTCGCCGCCGAACGTCTGCTCCGTGATCGTCGGGACGAAGGAGGCCGGACCGGCGTACGGATCGATCCGGACGCTGAGATGGGCGGCGGCCATGGCCGCGCCCAGTTCGGTGTGGGCGAATCCTTCGGCAACGGATCCCGCCGGGTCTTCAGGGCCATCCGGTCCGGTCGGCAGGCTCATGCCGTTCCAAGGGACAGTCACTGAGGGTGCAGCGGTGACGACCTGGCCCTCGCGAGCCTGGCTGACCGCGGCGTAACCGACGCCGGCCATGAGGAGCAGCGCGACGGTGGCGGCGAGGATCCGCCACGTGCGGCGTGGTCCGGAAGCTGGTCCTGGGTCGCGCAGTTCGGGGTCGCCGTCCGTGGCATCGCCGTCACCAGTCTGGCTCGCAGCCGGCGCCGGCTCTGGCTCGAGCACAGCGACGGCCGCCGGGCGGGGCTCGCTCAGGAAGGCTGCTGCGGGGTTTCGACCGAGCTCGGCGCGGACCACGGGCTCGGGGTCACGGGCGAGGAACTCGGTGATCTCCGGGTCGAGATCGAACCTGGCCGCCACAGCCTGACGAACAACCGGGTCATCGTCCTGGGCGAGGCGCTCGAGCGTGGTCGAGTCCGTTCCGGGATTCGCTGCGACACCGGTCCGCACCCAGTTGAGTTCGTTGCCGGCCAGAGCGTCGAGTAGCGCAGCGTCCAGTGCGGCGTCGGCGACGGGAGTGGGGTCGTCGCCCCACGTGGTGAGCTCGGCGTTGGCCGCGGCCCGGACCTCCTCACGGCGATCGAGAAGGAGGGGCAGAAGCTCCTCCAGGGTTTCGGGCATAGCCACGGTCGCTGGATCGGCAGGCTGTTCGAGCGGCGCTGAAGGCAGGTCATCGGTGAGCTCGGGGAGCTCGAGGGTGAAGTCGGCGGCGTCCCACGGGATGGTGCGTGCGTCCGGTCCCACCGCGAGGTGCCACGGACCCTCCGGCGTGCGGACTGCCGCCAGCACGAAGCCTGGCGGCGGCCCGGCGGCCAGCCTCGCAAGCAGGTTGACCAGCTCGTTGTACGCGTCGTCGATCGCGAGGTGGTGCTCGACGGTCGGGGCCGGTCCGAGACCCCAGACGCGGAGGGTGCCTGCCGCATTGATGGTCGCGGCGATCTCGCGCATCGGTGGCAGGTCCTTGCTGGGGGTGGCGGTCATGTCAGCGTCCCGCCCAGATCACTCGCCGCCCCAAGGGTGCGAACGATGCCTCACCGGCCGGCGTCCGGCTTGTGATGTCCATCCCCGCTGATCCCCCGTGCGGGCGCACGAAGCGCCTCATAGCAGATAATCCGGGCAAATCGTAAGCGCGAAACGCGAGATCGCCGAATCCGTTCTGGCCGGGCTCCATGTCAGCGCCCCCTCGCGGATGGGTGACGACGCCGGTAGGCATCGAGTCGCGCGAGGCTGGATGCGCGGGATGGTTCGAGGCTCTGCTGGGCGAGTCGGGGGGCGGGCGAGCAGCGCTCGTGGGCGATGCAGCCCGCGAAGGGACCGTCGACGTCGAGCAGGACCGTGGCGTGGTGATCCAGTCGCAGCCGCAACCACTCGTCGAGCGCGGCCCAATCCGGCGCCCCACCGACGGGTGCCGCCATCGCGGACTCCCAGCTGTGCCAGAGCACCTCAAGTCGGGTTCGTGCCTCGAGGTGGTGCTCCCAGTCCGTGCACCACTTGGCCCGGTGCTTCGAGGCGAGCCGCGTGAACACCTCATCGACCCATTCGCCCAGGGACTGGTACCGGTAGGCGTGGGCCTTCGCGGCCGGCTGGACCGCGGGCGCGACCTGCTCCACGATCGCGAGCCGGTCGGCGATCTCGGTGATGCGGTGGGCAGTGTTGGCGTCATAGCCGGTCAGGTCGGCGGCGAGGGTCTCGACCTCCTCGCGCAGGGACTGCAGTTCCCGAAGGACCTGGCTGAGCTCCGGGGAGGCAGGGATGGGCTCGGCGGTCATGCGCCTGCTCCTTGGGCGATCCGGTCGGCGAGGGCTGCGGCCTCGGCCTCGATGGCGTTGGCATGGGGACCGCGGTAGTACGGGTCCAGGCCGAGCAGAACGGGGCGCGCTCCGGTGGCGAGAAGGAGGGCGGTGCCCTTCGGTAGGGCGCGCACCTGAGCCGCGGTGATCACGGGTCGGGTCGTGAGGCTCGTGGAGCGCGAGCCTGACCTTCCGGAGGTGACGGAGACGGTGGCGACGTCCTGATCCCCGACCAGCTTGCTGATGTCCGAGGCGACCTTCTCGTCGTCGATGCCGGCGCCGATCAGCTTGATGGTGGCGGCCCCCCAGAGTTGCTCGATACCGGTGCGGCCCCAGACGGACTCCCCCTGGGCGAGGGACTGCAGGATCGTGACCGGCAGGATGCCGCGCGACCCGTAGTGGCTGTAGAGCTTGGGCAGGTCGTGGATGGGGGCGACCGAGGCCGCCTCGTCGAGGACGACCACGAGCGGCGGGTCCAGCCGGCCGCCGCGGGCTTCGGCGAGTCGTTCGCCGGCGCGCAGCACGCGATCGGTGAGCGCGGCGACGAGGGGAGCCGCCGATCCGCCGGAGTCCTTGCTCAGCAGGTAGAGGGTGTTGCGATCGGTGACGAAGCCGGCGGGGTCGAGGCGGGGCATGGATCTGCGTGGCGGGGTGACCCAGGCGGTGATGGCGGGGTTGCGCAGGCAGCGGGCTCCGGATCGGGCCGTGAAGTAGACGCTGGCGCGGGTCTCCGGGGCGGCGTGGCCGAGGCCCCTCAGGGAGCCGGCCAGGACATCGAAACCGCCGCTCGCGAGGGCGGTGACCGGGGCGGGGTCGTGCTCATCGGCCAGCCACTTGTAGACCTGCGTGATGTCGGCGCCGGTCAGGTTCGCGGCCAGCAGCAGGGCGGAGAGCAGCTCGGTGGCGCTCATCGGCCAGATCGAGTTCTTCTCGTCGTCGACGGAGCGGATGAAGTGCCCGGCCAGCCGTTCGGCCTCCTCGACCGTGGTGATGCCGGCGAGGGGGTTCCACCACCAGGTCTGCGGGACGCGTGCGACGGCTTGCGGGTCGAAGATCCAGGGCTCACGGCTGGTCTCGGTGCGGCGCTGGGCGGCGGTGTAGAGGAGGTCGAGCTTGTTGCTGGTGGCGATGACCGCGCCCGGTGCGGAGCAGATCGCCGGGATGGCCACGCTGGTGGTCTTGCCTGAGCGGGGCGCCATGACGGCCAGGACGACGTCCTCCCAGCCGGCGAACACCGTTGGACCGCGCCGGGCTCCGGTGTCGACTTGTCCGAGGGCGAGGCCGACGTCGGCGGGGCGGATCTCGTCGGCCTTGGTGCCGGCCAAGGTGGTTCGACGGAGTCGGGCCGCGGTCTCGCGTTGGGCTGGCAGTTGGACGTGGGCGACGTGTGTGGGCTGGCCGAGCGCCCGGTACATCGAGTCCGAGCGCGGGGTGCGCGACCAGGCGGTGGTTGCCGCGAGACCGGCTGGAACCAGCACACAGGCCAGGACGACGGCGGAGGCGATCTGGACCTCGATGGGCGGGGTGTGCGGCCACGGCCAGGTGCTGGCCCCCGCGAGGGCGGGGAGCAGCGTGAGGGACCAGGCCACGCCTGGCCAGTCGCCGGTGTGTACCCACTCGGCGGTGTTTCCCGCGATCCAGACCGCGGTCGTCGCTGCTGCGGCGAGCCCACTGCCCGCCACGATCAGCCACGGCGCGAGGGTGTCGTGGGTGGCGATCCGGGATGGCCGGACCGGGCGCGCGGTCGAGGTGGCGTGGCTCATCGGGCCCACCGCTGGTTCGTGTCGTGGACGTTGGCCGTCCGCTCGGCGTCCGTGAGCCGGAGCATGAACTCGATGCCGGGCCGACCGCCCACCTTGATGAGGAACCGACCGATGCCCGGCGGGTCCGTGCGGCGGGCGGTCAGCGAGGCCGGCGACGACCAGGACGCGACCAGACGGGACTCCGCCGCGGTCAGCTGGGCGATGCGCGCGACGCCGGCGAGCTCGACCTCGGGCAGGCCACCCAGGAAGACCATGCCCGCGCGTTCCACGAACCCGGTGGCCTTGGCTCGGTCGGCGGGATCGGGCAGCGCGTCGAGGTCCTTGAGGCTGTGGGTGATCATGACCTGGCCGACTCCGTGTGCCCGGTTCAACCGGGTGAGGGCGTCGAGCCGATCGACCATGCCGGCTCCAGCGCGCAGTGCCCGCCAGAGCTCGTCGAGGACGATCAGGAACCTGCGCTGAGGTGCCAGCCCTGCGTCGGTGAGGGCATTGGCGGCCTCCACAGCGCCGAATCCGTCGGCCCACGTCGCGAGCAGCGCGGCCGCCTGTGACTCGGTGTCGGTGGGGACTGTAGAGACATCGACCGCGAGTGCGGGGCTGGTCAGGTCGAGCCGGGTGGTGGTGGGTCCGGCGAACATGGCGCCCAGTGGCGAGTCGACCAGGTGCCGCACCGAGTGGAGCAACCCTCGCAGTGCGTCGGTGAACTCGGCAGGATCGCGGGTGAGCGTGCGCTCGAGCATCCGGGGGCTGGGAGCGAGCAGCGAGGCGAGCAGGTCGTGCAGGGTCGGCGCGACGGGTGATGGGCGCTGGGCGAGGCTGTGCAGGGCCGCAGCCAGCGCGGTGCGCTCGAGCTCGTGGATCGGACCCGAGCGGGTGAGCTGCACGAGCGCGAGCACCATGGTGAGCCGGCGGTTGTGGGCTTCGAGGTTCATCTGCTCCGCGGCCGGTCCGGTGAGTCTGGTGGCGGCTGCCGTCAGGCCGCCGGGGTCGAGGACGTTGAGCACGCCGCCGCCGCGGCCGAGGCGGATGACCTGCCCGCCGAGGGCACTGACCAGCTCGGTGTAGTCGGGCTTGAGGTCGCCGAGGATCAGGGGCGTGACTCCAGCGCCGGCCAGTCCGAGGACGATCCGGCGGACCAGGGTGGACTTGCCCAGCCCGGGCCGGCCGAGCACGAACGCGCTGGGGTTGCCGATCAGGTGGGCGTGTTCGAACCAGGAGATCGGGTCGGCACAGACGGTGCGACCTGACGGGGCGGGTCCGAGTGGGACGCCGACCATCGGGGCTGCGCTGGCCGTCGGGAAAGGGCGTAGGCCGGCGATCGCGGCGGTGGAGCCGCGCCATTCCGGTGGGACGTCGATGACCGGCGTGTAGCCGCCGTCGGGGGAGCGATGGCCTCGGAGCCCGGGGCGGCTGAGGGTTCGCGTGGTCCGTGTCGCCGGTGTGGGGTTCACAACGCCTCCCGCAGGACATCGGGGACGCGGGAGATGTCGGTGGGCAACACGCCAACGCCGAGTGCGGCGATGAAGGAGGCGAGTTGGGAGCCGAGGCAGGGGCGGACCCGGAGCCGGGACTGGGCGGCCAGCTGCTCGATGGCCGCGCGAGCAAGCGGCAACTCGTCGACCGTGGCCACGGTGGCGGTGACCAGCAGGGACAGTCTAGTGAGTCCGGCGCCGGTGGCCTGCTCGTCGGCCGCGGCGCGCGCCTGGCCGAGGGCTGCGGCGTGCTCGGCCCGGATCTGGCCCCGTCGCTCGCCAGCGCGGGCGGCCGCGGTGCGCAGGTCGGCATCGGCGATGCGGGCGGCGTCGGCTGCGTCGTGATGCCGGTAGATGAGGGTGACGCGCTTGCGCAGCAGGCCGGGGCGCGGGTCGAGCAGGGGGGCCAGGACCCGGCTGGTGACGTCGCCGGAGGGTGCGGCGGTCATCTTGTACGTGACGCTGGTTGCCTCGTCGTGGAGCAGGTGCTGCCACTCGTCGACGGCGGCGACCGGGCCTGCATCGGCGAAGTCGAGGCCGTGCGGGTGCCCGGTGGCCGCAGCGGCGTCGAAGAGTGGTGCGGCCGAGGGGTCGAAGGCGGTGCGCACGACCGCGACGACGTCGTCGGGGGTCATCGGGACTGCCCGTCCAGCGCCGGTGCTGGCGAGCGAGGAGCACAGGCCGGGCAGCCGCTCGATGAGCAGATCGGCCATCTCGCCGGGGGTGGCGGGCCGACGGCCCGGGCGACGGGTGGTGAAGGTCAGGGTGATCCAGCATCGCGCGGCGTGCGACCCGCCGGGCCAGTTGGTGGCGACCTCGTCGAGGAAGGATGAGGCGAGGACTGGGCTATCGGGAGAGCTGAGTCGGGCGGTTTCGGCGGCCAGGGTGGCGCCGGTGTCGGGGTAGGTCTCGACGGTGACGGTGGTGCCGACGATCTGGGCCTCGTGGGGCAGGTTGCCCAGCCAGTGGCCCCACTGCTCGGCCCACGTGGTGAGCGTGCCTTCGTCGACGAGGGCGGCGCCGTCGACGGGGCAGTCGAGCAGCACGGACCAGCGGTCGCTGCGGGTGCGCAGGACGCCGACCTCACCCCAGATCGGGACGATCACGCCCCGGAGTTGGGCGCGCGCGAGTGGGCCGGGGGCGGGGGATGGGCCGGACCATCCCAGCCCGGTGCGGCCGCCGAGCAGGTTCGGGGTGTACCGGGTGCGGCCGCGCCGTCGGGCCCAGCCGTGCCCGAGGCGGGCGGCGGTGTAGGCGTATCCGTTTCGGCCGTCGCGGGTGGTGAGGGCCAGCGGGAGCAGGCCGAGCCCGACCGTGATGGCCAGGACCAGGCCGGCGCTCGGCGAGGCGAGCGTTCCCATGACGAAGGCGACGACGAGTCCGCCGATGCCCAGGACCGTTCCGGCCAGTCCGAGCGGGCCGATCCCGGGGCTGGTCACCCGGTGCCAACCGCCGTAGCGGACGGCGGACTCCTCCGGGGCGTGGGTGAGGGTGTCAGTGGTCATCTTGGGCTCGTCAGGTGGTGCGCCGAGCGGCAGCGGGGAGGGCGGTGGCGACTGCGATCGCGGCGGTGGCGGGGTGCGCGACCCGAGCCGCTCCGCCGGTACGGGAGGCGACTGCGCGTGCGGTGGCGCCGGCGGCCATGCCGGTCGAGTAGCCACTGCCGCCTCCGCCCCCGCCGGCTGCGGTCGGGGTGAACAGCTTGATCAGAGCGGGCAGGGCGAGCACAGCGGCGGCCATGCCGACCAGTGCGGTCAGGGCCTTGGTGAACGTGTCGGCGGTGCGGGACTGGTGCAGCACGACGGCGTAGATCACGGCCGCGACGGGCTTGTAGAAAGCGAGGGCCAGCAGCCATGCAGCGAGTCGCCCGAACCACGCCCTGCCCAGGGTGGAGCCGCCGGCTGCCGCCGCGAGGGGCAGCAGCAGCACGACCACGGGCAGAACGGCGTTGCGGGCGAGCAGGACGAAGAACTGCACGAGGGAGGCCAGCGCGCCGAGCAGTCCGAGGACGAGCGGTCCGGCCGGCCCACCCGCCGTGACCACGGCGGCGTGGACCGGAGTGCTGGGCCCGCCGAACGCGTCGGCGAGATCGGTCCGGACCAGTGCGGCGGCGATCGCGTCACCTGCGCGGACCAGGGCGGCCGACGCGGTGACACCGAGAGCGGAGATGACGATCGTCAGGGCGAGGGTGCGACCGAAGTCGGCCAGGGTCCGGGCGTCGCGCGAGAGGATCGTGCGCCCGGCCGCCAGCAGCAGCGAGACGATCAGCACGTACTGGGTAAGCCAGGCGACGTAACCGCCGGCGCGATCCGGGGGCGATGAGGTCCGCCGCAGTGGGGGTAGGGGTGGCGATCCACAGGGTGAGGACCTTGGCCTGCATCAACCACCACGCGTCGAACACCGCTTGGGCTATCTGGCCGAGCGCCGCGCCGGCGATCCCGGTTGCGGCGCTTGTGGCCGCGCCGGTGATGGGGCCTTCAACGAGGGTGCGGGCGGCAGCGCAGCCGGCGGCGCCGAGGCCGGGGACGTCGCATATGTCGGCGGTGGTGGCGAGCAGCGGAGTCACGCTGGCCCCCAGGGCAGGTAGGAGTCGCGTGTTTCGAGTTCGCGCATGTCCATGGCGGGTTCGTCGAACCACAGCCGCCAATCGGTGCCATCCCAGAGGACGATGACCAGGGCTCCGAGGATCGGCGTGGCATCGCCCGGAAGCTGCCAGCGCCACCAGAGGCGGAACTCGGCCCGGTCGGGGGAGTAGGAGATGAGGCGGTACCCGACGGGCGCGGCGGTGGTGGTCGGGGTGCCGTTGGCGTTCCACTCTTCGGTGAGGGCCTCGGCGAGCTGCTCGCGTTGGCCGTCCGCCCAGGCGACCCGTGTGTCCGCCAGCTGGGTCCAGGTGGCCTCGTCGCGGGCGTAGTAGATGGCCGGGTGCAGGCTCGCGGCCGCGGACAGGGCCCCCTCGGGGGTGCGGGTGAACCCGGCGAGTCGGTCGGGGTCGGTGGGACCGGCGCTGGGGATCGCCGGCACCCAAGTGGTCAGAGCGGGGCTGGTCCACCGGCGCCAGGTTGTGGGCGGGACGCTGGCCAGCGGGGTGGCCATGTGAGGGCTCGGTGCGTCGGGGGTGCTGGTGGCCGGCGCGGGAGTGGGGGTGGCGCCGGCCACCAGCTGAGGTGCTCGACCCGGGGTTGGGGGGGTCCCGGGGAGCACCGTGGCTGCCGCCCCGCCGGCCAGGACCGCGAGGAGGAGCGCGGTTCCGGCCATTGCCCGCCGGTTGCCGCGGCGCCCGGTGGGGCCGGCGGGGCGCAGCGCAGCGCGGTAGGCGGTCAGGGCGTCAGCCAGTTCGGTGGGCATGGGTCAGAGCAGGACGTTGACGACGGAGGCGGACGCGGCGGCCACGCAGCAGCCGCCCATGACCCAGCCGAGCTTGGCGGCTTGCTCGCTGCCTTCACCTCGGCGGTGGGCCAGCATCATCGACCCGGCGGAGATCAGCACGCCGACGATGCCGGCGAACGTGACCAGCCACATGCCCCAGTTGAGCAGCGTGGTCAGGCCCTCGGTGCCGGGTGGGCGGATCGGGGTGGGCTGCGCTGACGTCAGCCGCCGCCGGGGTCCCGGTGAGCGCGAGGGTTACCGCGACGGTGGCTGGAATGGTGATCGCCAGTGAACGGCGCATCTGGGTATCCTTTCGGTGTTCGTAGGCCGGTGGAGTGGCTGACTTCACCGGGCGCACCACCGGATCGGGGCCTGATGTCAACTGGTGCGTACCGATCAGGTGACTGTTGAAGGGGACCATAGCACCCGATCAATGGGCTGTGAAGCAGGATATGGGTATTGTCGTGTCAACGGAAGGATGCTTAGATGGCCGACATGCAGGACGTTGAACGTAACGCGGGCGTACCCGCTGAGGATGGCGCCTTGGGTGATGGCCGTGGAGCCGTCGAGTGGGGTGGTCGGGTTGACTTCGCTCAGCGGTTGAGCCGGCTGTTCGAGGAGACGCGCCGGTTGGACGGCAAGCGCTGGACGCTGCAGTACGTGGCCGATGAGTGCACCGCGCGGGGTCAGGCGGTGACCAAGCAGTACATCCTGCACTTGAAGTCGGGGGTCCGGACCGAGCCGCGGTTGAACCTGGTCGAGGCCCTCGCGGACGTATTCCGGGTGCCGGTGTCGTACTTCACCGCCGACTACACCGGGCGGATGACCAGCGACCTGCTGCCGCTCCTGGTGGCCATGTCCGAGCCGCGGGTGCGTGCGCTGCTGGCGCGGGACGACCTGCCCGAGGTGCTGGAGGCGCTGGCCTCCCCGGAGCTCGGGGATCTGGTGGCGCGGCATGACCTGCCCGCGGTGTTGGGCGCGCTGGGCGACTTCCGGGTCCAGTCGGTGATCGAGACCGTGCTGGCCGATCCCGATGACCGTGCGAGCAGTCGAGCGCACCCGGTAGCTGGGGGCGACGGGGGTGGGCGCGGTCGGACCGCTGGTCGGGATCGGTGCCGCAGTCACCCTCACCGTGCCACTGCTGCTCACGGGCGTGATCGGCGCCACGGCGGCTGCCGGGGCGCGGCCGAATCCGGTCACGCTCGGGACCTGGGGTACCGGAGGAGTACCGGGACGACGTGCTGGCCGCGGCCGAGGAGTGCCCGAGGATCCACCCCAGCGTGCTCGCCGCCCAGATCGCCGTCGAGAGCGACTGGAATCCCCGCGCTGTGTCGGCTTCCGGGGCGCAGGGGATCGCCCAGCTGACGCCCGACGCATGGGCGACGTGGGGCGGGGACCTGGACGAGGACGGCACCGCCAGCCCGTTCGACCCGGGCGACGCGATCCGCACCCAGGGCCGTTACCTGTGCCACCTGCTCGACACCGTCCTCGCCGCCGGGCTGGGCACTGGCGACCACATCGAGACGATCAGTCTGGCGCTCGCCGCGTACCGGGCCGGGCCGGACGCCGTCGTGGCTGCAGGAGGGCTGCCGCGCTCGATCGCGGTTCGTGACTACGTCGCTCGGATCTGGACACTGGCGACCAGTCCCGACTACGCCCTCGGCCTCGCCCCGGACACCGACACCTCGACGTCCGACCTGCCCGCCGGCGGAGTCGACGCGATGCTGCCCGCCGGCTACCGCAACGGACGCACCGCCGAACAGGCCGTCGCCTACGCCCTGACCCAGGTCGGGGTGTGGCGTGATGCCGGCTACTGCCTCCGATTCGTCGGTCGTGTCGTCTACCAGCGACCGTGGGACGGCGGAAGCATCGACTACGCCTACCAGGTCTGGGACAACGCCCCGGCATACATGCACCGGCCGCGGGACTTCGACGCGCCCCGCGGCGCCATCGTCCTATGGAGCTCACGCATCGGCGGCGGCGCCGGCCACATCGCCATCAGCCTCGGCAACGGCAAGATGATCACCACCACGCGCGGAGCCGTCGCCATCACCAGCATCCGCGGCTTCGCCGACCACGCCTACCTCGGCTGGATGCCCCCGTACTTTCGCAGTTGAGGAACCAGGATCAAGCGTGCAGCCGAGGAACGAGGCCTCGCGGAAGCAGTGCGAACTGCTCCTGGGACAAGCTGACCCTCGGCACTCGGGGGGCTGGGATGATCGACAGACGCGGGCACGCCTATCCGACCAGAGGCGCCCCACAGCGCCCAGAAGGGGGCGGCCCTCTTTCGCGTTCTCCCGGATGTGCGGCCGAAATCGTGACCGCCGGCGTCACAGAGCCGCGAGAGGGCGAGGTGGGCTCGGGTTGGTGGTGCATCAGGCGCGGGCCGCGGGAGTTAGTCGAGGGACTCGATGTTGGGGGGACCCGCTGGCAGGGCGTGCGCGTGCCTGGTCTGGGCCAGCCGGATGACGGGCTGTGTGGCGAGCAAGGCGATGCCCAGCGGCAGGGCGATGAGTGAGATCACGCGGGCGACGAACGCGACAACGAGGATGCCGGCGTTGGCGGTGGGCCCGAGCAGGTCGCTGAGGGCGGCAAGGATCTCCGGGCCAAAGGACATCTGGAGCAGTCCCAGGGCGAGCAGGGTCAGGCCGGCAGCGAGTTGGGCGCGCGCGGAAGGGTTGCTGTAGGGGCGGGTCAGCGCGCGGATGGCCAGGGAAGTGGTCACAAGCATGGCCCCGGCAGGTGCCAGGACTCGGGCGGCCAGGCCGTAGCCCTCGAATAGTTCCACCCTGGCCGGCGATCGGCTCAGGACGAGCTCGATGAGGTAGAGGGTGAGCACCGCGCCGATCAGGAGCAGCACGCCGGCGAGTCGGGTGGATCGTTCGACCCGAGTCCCGCGGGTGGTTGCGAGGTTATCGCGGTCCATGATTCCTCCCCGTCCGGCTTGGGCGTACGGGACCAGCATGCACCCGGGGGGTGCTGGGATTCCGGGAGTCGCCCCGTACCCATGCGGATCCGCGCCCCACGCCCCACAGCTGGGACCCGAAGGACGGATATCCAGTCGCAGCCCCACGGGATTGCCTTGGGCCACCCCGGGGGTTGTATTACTGCTACGTAGCATTTATGCTGCACTTGTGGGGCGTAGGTCGAAGGATGAGGATCCGGTGTTCAACCGGTTGGAGGAGTTCCGCCGGGCGGCGGGGCTGACTCGTGCTGGGTTGGCTGCGGCGGTCGGGGTGCACTACCAGACGGTGGGCTATCTGGAGCGGGGTGAGTACGCGCCGAGTCTGGCGTTGGCGTTGCGGATCGCGGCGTTGTTGGGGGTTCGGGTGGAGGACGTGTTCGCGTTGGAACCGTTCACGGTCGGAAGGGTGCGCACATGACCTTCGACGTGATCCGGGGTTTGGTGGATCAGGACTGGAAGCGCGGGATGGACGACCACGGGTGGCGGTGGTTGCGCACCCGGCGGGCTCGCCGGGTGCTCGCCGCGGTCACGGCCACGATCTGCCTGGCCATGATGGTCGCAGCCGTCCTGGTGGGGTCCGATCAGGGAATCCGGTACGTGGGCGTCGGCGTGGTCGGCATGGTCGCCCTGGGTTGGGTGGGGCTGCTGATGGGCCGGTCGCTGCGGTACGTGGCGACCGCACCCAGCCGGTTGCTCGACGAGCAGTTCCGGGCGCGGCGCAACGCCGCCCATGCGGTCGCCTGGCGGATCCTGGTCGCTTGCATCGCGGTTGTGGTCCTGGGCCTGTTCCTGGCCGTCACTGACGAACCGGACGAGGCGTTGACCCTGTCGTATGCCCAGATCTACCTCGGCGGGGCGGGTCTGCTGTTTACGGCGTTGTTCCTGCCCTCGATCGTGCTCGCCTGGACCCTGCCCGAGGAGAGCGACCCCGACGACTGAGCTTCAACCCCCGGGCTGGCGGGGGAACTCAACCCCTCACGAACGGCCAACCGTCGGCGAATGGCCGGCGGCGCTGTCGACTTTGCATCGGCATGGATCCCCGGGTTGGTGAGGTCAGCGCGGCCCCCCCTACGAAATGTGTGAGATGACTGTGAGGTCGAAAGAGGCTCCGCCCGCCGGTGCGAGGACGGAAGGGTTGCCGGCCGAAGGGGATGGGGCACTATTTCGCTCATGACGGAGACGCATGGGCCCGAGGCCGCTGCCGGCCGCATCTACCACCTGAGCACGAAGGCAGAATGGGAAGTGGCGCAGGCTACTGGTGTGTACGGCAGGTCAACGCGGGACAAGTCCTTTGAAGAGGTGGGCTTCATCCACTGTTCGCTGCCGAGCCAGCTCACAGAAGTCGCGGAGTTCATCTACGACGACTGCGAGGAGGAGTTGGTGGTGCTCGTCATGGACTTGCCCACACTCGAGGGGAATGGTCTGACGGTGCGCTTCGAGGATGGCGGGAATGGGAAGTTCTATCCGCACATCTATGCGCCCCTGCCGTGTCACCTGGTTGACGACGTCCTCCCCGCATCAGTCGACAGGGAGGGTCGTTTCGTCTTCACGGAATGACAGCTAACCTGCCCGGGGGTCTCCACAGGTCAGCGCCCGTGCGCGTCGGCTCTGTCTCCTTCGACCCGTGACCAGCCAAGCAGGGAGTAGACGCTGGTGCGAGGGTTCGTGTCGGAGCGCGGTCGGGGTCCTGCTTCACGCAGGGGTAGCCTGAAGTCAGGGTCGCGGACGGGAGGCGTCATGGGGTCGATGGTCACGCTGGCTCCTGGTACGGGTTCGATCCGGATCCGCTCGACGGTTGGCCAGTGGGCCTGGCTGGTCGGCGCGCTGAGCGTGGTGCTGCTGCTGACCCAGGGTGGGTTGACCCTGCTGTTCTCGAACCCGTCAGGGTCCTCATCACGGGCCGACGTGCCGTCGGCTGCGACGTTCTGCGTGGTGTGGGGGGTGAATGCCGCGCTGTTGTACCGCTGGCAGGGGGTCACGTTGACCCCCCAGGCGCTGCGGGTGCACAGCCTGTCCCCACGGACGATCCCGTGGCCGGACATCGACTCGTTCACCGCCGACCGGGCGCTGGGCACCACGTACGTGATCGTGACTGAGACGTCCGGGCGGCGCACCCGACTGCGGGCCCCCTGCACCGGGCTGTTGGCCTGGGACGGCGCCTTCGACCGCAAGTACCAGACCCTGGTGGACTGGCACCAGGCGCTGCGCGGATGACTCGAATCACAGTGATGGCCGACTACTACGCGTTCCCGCTGTGGACCGACAACGGCATGCTGGACCCCACCAGCCTGCCGTTGTCCGCGGACCTGCGCGCCCGGCTCACCGAATGGGGCCAGGAGTACACCGACACCCTGACGCACAACGCATACCAGTGGCCCAGCGCAGCGGCCCACCAGGACTGGAACGACCGGGGCCGGGACCTAGCCAACCAGGTCCAACACGAACTCGGCGACGACGTCGAGGTCCTCTTCTTCGATGACCTCACCGGGACACCCACGCATTCCCGGCGACACTGACGCCCCCACCGGCCGCGGCAGCGCACTCGCGCCTGGAAGCCGGTTCCAGTGCCATCGATGACGCGCACGGGGGCCCACTTACAAGCCGGCTGGTCCCAAGCAGAGCTGGCCGAGAACATCGGCTCTGATGCCCGCCAGGTCTCCCGCTACGAGAACAACAAAGTCGCCCCCGGTCTCGAAGCCGTCATCCGCATGGCCGAGACCTTCAACGTCTCCGTCGACTACCTGCTCATCGAACGAGCCGAACGCCGCCCGCTCAACGCCCCCAGCAGCCACGTCGACGCCCGTCTGGCCGACCTCGACCAGCTCACCGACGAAGAACGCGCGACGATCACCAACGTCATCGACGCGCTCGTCACGAAGGCCAAGCTCCGGCTCATCACCGGCGGCGCGGGCTGAAGCTCACTCCTCGGGCGCTCGCGGCACGCCCAGAGCGTCGCTGACTTGATCGTCGATCGTGCGGAAGCTGTGCAGCCCGTGGTCGCCAACGGGCTCGATCGGTCCCGGCAGCTCGACGCCGTGCTCGTCGAAGTAGCGGCCCCTGGACGCGCTGAGGAAGCAGTGCTGAGGGAGGATGTCGGCGGCTGTCAGCGGGATGTTGGCGAGCGTCTCGAAGTAGCCGCGGGACCAAGGGAGCTGGTTGGTCATGATCGGTGAGACCAGCAGGTGATCAGGGCGCATGACCGCCGCGTCGGGCACGGCCTTCTCCCCCGACCGCTCCCGGAAGATGTAGATCAGCACGGACGGACCCGCACCCTCCGCGAGGGTCCACTTCGCGTCCGTCGAGATCACCCTGCCGAACAGGAACTCCTCGCCCGCGAGCTGTAGCGCGAAGACGTCACCAGGCTTCGGCTTCTTCCTGGACGGCTTGAGCACGCGGAGGTTCGTCACGGCCTCGGTCATCAATATCCGTTCCGGACGAGCCATGCCTCGCCCCAGTCGACAGCGTCTTGGTAGTACGAATGGTTCGGCGAGATGCTGTTGATCTTGTTGTTGAACCCGGGGTTTCGGACGATCAACGCCTGCTCGATCGCACGTGCTTCCCCTCGCGTCACCGCCGAATGCTGTACCGACCTGCATCCGAACGCCACCCGGGAGCGTGACCCTTGAGACGTACAGAGCGGCGTTCTCGGCGGGCAGCCCTAGACCCTGTCGCGCGGCCGCGGAGGACGCTGGGTTGATTGGAGTCAGCCATGAGCCCGCCTTCCCGGCCCCACCTCCGTAGACGCGATACATGACCTCGCCTTCGCGGCTGAGCCGGCTGAGCGTTGAGCCAGCCCACGGCGCCGCTCGCGTCGACGCAGCGAGCGCCTTGGGTGCTGCGTTTGCGGCAATAGCGGATCGCTGAAACGAAGAAGGGTTCTCGACAGTCGGTCCAACCCACGAACCCGTCGGCGTCGTGTCCCGAGCAACCCGCACAGAGGTCCCCGGGTTGACGTAGGTGATCGTCGTGGACACAGGAGCTGGCCCGTCGGAGCGCGCCAAAGCGCCGAGCGGCCGGAGGTCGTCCGCGTCGTAGGAATTGACGTCGTACGCAACCGGAGGTCCGCGCTGAGGCGCGGCGGCAGCGAACTGCGCAGGGGCATGGTGGCCGTCGTAGGTGTAGGTGACGACCGATGCGCTCGGTAGTTCCGTCGCACTCGCCGGAGCCAGGATGCCGACGAGGCTTGCTACCAGCGACACCACAAGAACGAGGAAGCGCTTCACGGCTTGAGGACCTCTCGCGGATTCAGGCCGAGCCTGGCCAGATCCTCCTCAACTCGAGAAATCAGTTGCCGAGAACACAATTCGACATCAGCCCATTCAAGCGGGACAGTCTGCCCGTCCGGGGCAAAGACGGAACCGAATACCCATCCCGCAGCGGTCTGGCGAAACGCGATCGAACCAACTTCCTCGAACGACATCGAATCGAACTCGAAGTCGCCTCGATTTGGGTCAGCGAGCCAGATCCTCAAGCTTCGGGCGAGCTCGACGACAGGAAACCCTGGCTCCTCACACACGGCCTCGTGGCCAGCGAGGACCCGGAGGTCGGCGTCAAGCGCGATCAGGTAATCAGCTTGAGTGGTGCCCCGGAGCTCGCTGGTATCCAGGCGGTCGTAGATCATCTCCATTCCGGTCACCTCACTTTGACCGGGAAGGCGTTGATGACGCGGCCGTCGCCGGTCACGATCACGCGAATGAACTCCTGGCCACGTGTGCCGACGACTCCGCCACCAGGAACGATCGCCCGGAACGTGTCATCAAGTTGGTTCGGAAGGAACTGCACTCCATCCGATTGCAGGCCGCGCGAGATCCAACCCTGCACCTGACCAATGTCGTCGGAAGCGAATTTGGCTCCGTTCCCACCCGCTGAGGCCAGGTGCTTGTTCTTAACGAAGATCGATGCGGGGTCATCGGCAGCCCTGAAGGCGGCTTGCGACGCTCTCGACAGGGCTGATCCGCTTTCTGCGGCTTTGCTGGTTGCTGTGGCGGTCTTGGTGAGTTGTGTGGCTTTGGCGCCGCCGCGGCCGGCGATGCCTGCGGCGCCACCGCCCGGGACGGCAATTGCGCCGACCCCGCCGAGGAGTTGGTAGGTGCGGGCTACGAAGCTGTCATTGGCTACGGTGCAGCTGGCGCCCTTCGAGAGCCGGTTGGCCGCGGAGTCGCTCAGTCCGAGACTGGCGCCTCTGCCGAGGTTGACCCACGCCTCGGTGGCCACATGGGCGTAGTTACCGAGGGCGCTGTCGTCTTGGCCTCGCATCGCAAGAGCGATCGTGTTGTACAGGTCGCAAGCGTCTGGGCTGGAGCTGAATGGGTTCCAGTCACACAGCCCGGTGGGGTCGGTGAGCAGCAGGGGTTGGTTGTGGACGTATGTGTAGAGGCTGTCGTAGCCGCCGTCGGCACGGTTGGCGGCGCTGTGGCCGGCCGGGTCGGGGCTGGTGAACCGGCCGGTGGTCGGGTCGTAGCTGCGTAGCCCGAGGTGGATGGTGGCGTCTGGGTCGGTCAGCGCCCCGGTGTAGCCGAGCAGCGGTGCCGGCAGGGTCGGGGTGGTGGGTAGGTCCACGCTGGTGACCGGGGTGGGGACGCCGAACGGGCTGTAGTTGGTGGCCTGATCGGGTGTGCCTTGGGCGGTGAAGACGTCGGTGATGCTGTTGGTCAGGTCCTGGCCGTACCAGGCGAGCGCTCGGCTGGTCAGCGTGTCGCCGGCGTCGTAGGTGTCGGTGACCGCGCCTGCGGTGGCCAGGTCGGGGGCCGGCACCGGCAGGGTGCTCGTGGTGTCGGTGCTTGCTTGGAGCAGCAGGGGCATATCGCCCAGGGGGTTCCAGTCCAGGGTTTGGGTGACCCCACCGGTCGTGCTGGCGACCCGCTGCCCGGCGGTGTCGATGCGGTAGGTGGTGGTGCCGGTCGGGCTGGTGGTGCTGGTGGTGCGCCCGGGCAGGTCGTAGGTCCAGGTCCGTCCGGCGCCGTCGGCGGTGAGGTTGCCGTCGGCGTCGTAGCTGAGGGTCTTGGCTGGTTGGGTGCCGGTGGTGCGGGTGGTCAGCTGGTTGGCCGTGTCGTAGGTGTTGGTGGTGGTCGTGCCGGTGGCGGCTGGCCCGATGCGCTGGGTCAGGATGTTGCCGGCCTTGTCGTAGGCCCACGCCTGGGCGGCTTTGCTGGCGGTGCAGGTGGCCGTGGTGCAGGCGGCGGTGAGCCGGTCGTTGGCGTCGTAGAGGAACGATCGGGTGGTCGTGATGTCCCCGCGTTCGGTGTGGATGCTGGTGGGGTTGCCGTTCGGGTCGTAGCCGTACTGGGTGCTGGACTGGTACTCCTCGCTGCCGGTGGCCACTCGCTGCAGGAACCCGTCCGGGTCGTAGTCCCGGGCCTGGGAGATGGTGCCGTTGCTCCAGCTGGTGAGGTTGCCGGCGTTGTCGTAGCCGTAGTCGATGGCGGCCAGGGTGGGCTCGTCGGCCGCGGGGTCGGTCAGCGTCAGGCGGGTCGGCTGACCGGTGTTGTCGTAGTCCCAGCCGAGGCGGACCGACCCGGGGGCCGGGTAGTCCAGATCGGTCAGGTTGCCGGCCTCGTCGTAGTCGAGGTGGTAGGTGCGCTGGTCGTTGGTCCAGGTGGTCAGCTGTCCGGCAGGGTCGTACTCGTAAGTTTGGGTGAAACCCGACGCGCCGGCGGTCGACGTGGTGGTGAGCCGCCCGGCCCGGTCGTACTGGTAGCTGGCTGCGGGGGTGGTGTCGCTGTAGCTGGTGCCGGTCAGCTGGCCCAGCGGGTCGTAGGCGTGGGTGGTGGTCCCGCGGGCGGTGGTAACGGTGTGCAGTTGGCTGTTCGCGGTCCACGTGGTGGTGCGGGTGCGCCCGAGTGGGTCGGTGGCGCTGGCCAGTCTGCCGGCCGGGTCGTAGGACCAGGTGGTGATGTTGCCGCGTGGGTCGGTCAGCGTGGCTGCGCGCCCGGTCGGGTCGTAGCTGGTGCGGGTGACGCCCCCGTCGGGGGTGGTCACGGTCAGGATCTGGTCGGCGTTGTTGTACGTGTAGCGGGTGGTCTTGCCGCGGGCGTTGGTGACTTGGGTGGCCCGTGACGCGCGGTCGTAGGTGGTGGCGGAGATCACGCGGGTCGGGCTGCGGACTTCGGTGCGGTTGCCCGCAAGGTCGTACTGGTAGGTCGTGGTGTAGTCCTGCGGAGCGGCGTCGGGGGCGAAGCCGCGCGGGTCGGTCACGCTGGTGGGCTGGTGCGCCGCGTCGTAGGTCCAGGTGGTGGTGCGCCCGATCGGGTCGGTCACCGACAGCGGGTTGCCGACCTGGTCGTAGCTCGTGGACGTCACATTGCCGGCGGGGTCGGTCACGGTCGTGACCCGACCGGCCGGGTCGAACCCGTACCGAGTGATGCGCAGGATTGGATCGGTCACGGCGAGCAGTTGGCCGGCGGCGTCGTACTCGCGGGTGGTGGTGGCCCCGGTTGGATCCTCAACGTGGGTCAGCCGGCCCAACTCGTCATAGCTGTACCGGGTTGCCAGCTCCTCCCCACCGGCTGGGTCCGGGACTTCCTCGGTGGTGAGTCGCCCGACGGCGTCGTATCCGCGGGTGGTGGTCGCCGCGGCCCGTTCGGCCTCGGTGGCGCCGGCACGGTTGCCCTCAGGTGTGGTGGTGGTGGACAGCCAGCCGTGGCCGTCATAGCTGGAGGTGGTCCGGTCACCGGCCGGGTCGGTGACCGCCACGGTGCGCCCGGCCCCGTCGTACTCGGTGGTGGTGGTCGCCGCGAGCGGGTCGGTGACCGCGGTCGGCCGACCGGCCAGGTCGTAGGTGGTGGTCCACGTGTTGCCGGCCCCGTCGCGGGTGGTGACCCGGTTCCCGTCGGCGTCGTAGGTCCAGGTGGTGCCGTGGCCAAGCGGGTCCTTGGCGGTCAGCTGCAGGCCGCCGGTGTCGTAGGTGTTCGTCGAGCGGTAGTTTCCCGCGGTCGCGCCCGCGGCGTTGCCCCGCGGGTCCACCACCGTGAGCAGCTGCCCGTAGTTGTTGTGCGTGAACGTGGTGCGCCGACCCAGCTGATCGGTCGACGAGGCCAGGAACCCGGCCGCGTCGTAGCTCAACGTGGTCTGCCCGCCCAGTGGATCGGTGACCGCGGTGACGTCGCCCGGGTGGGCCGGATCCTGGTACTGCATCTCGGTGTTGGCCGGGCCGCTGCCGCCGGCCAGTGCCACCGCGCGTTCCACGACCTGCTCGGCGGCCCCGGTCATCGTTGGGATGACTTCGCCGTCCGTGCCCGGGGTGGTGATCGTGGTGACATTGCCGTGCTCGTCATACGCCCAGGTGGTGGTCCGCCCCAGCGCGTCACTGTGCGAGGTCGGTTCGGCGAACTCGTTGTACGCCGTGGCGGTGGTGTTCCCGAGCGCGTCGGTCGTGGCGATCGGTGCCCCGTCGCTGTTGTACTGCGTGGTGCTGACCGCACCTGTCGGGTCGACCGTGATCGTCCGGTTGCCCTGCGAGTCCAGGTGATACGAGGTGCGCGAGGGGAGCGGCCCATCCGGGTCCAGCACGTGCTCGACCAGCCATCCGTTGCTGAACCGGTCCTCGACCACCACCCCCGACGGGTCGGTGATCCGGGTGACCGTCAGGTGCGCACCGTCCGCGGAGACGCCCAGGTCCTGGTAGGCGAACGTGGTGACCCGGCCCACCGGCTCGGTCTGGCTGACCACCCGATCCAGTGCGTCGTAGCTGGTGGTCGTGACCGCCCCGCGCGGGGTGGTCATCGACGTCATCCGGTGCGCTGCGTCGTAGCCGTACAGCCACTTCTTGCCCCGGGCATCGGTCACCGTGGTCAGATCCGTGCCCGTGTAGGCGTACGACACTCCGCCCCGCCCGGACGGTCCAGTGACCCGACTGATCCGACCCGCCGCGTTGTAGGTCAGCGACAAGGATCGGCCATCACCGGCCGACACCGACACCGGCCGCAGCGCGGTGTCGTAGCCCACCTGCACGGTCTCGTCGTTGCGGTCCGCCCAGGACAGCACCCGCCCGTCCGCGGCGAACCGCATCGTGGTCACATGCTGGCGCGTGAACAGCCACTCCCCGCTGCCCGCGTCCCGAGCCAACGTGGCATGGAAGCGCGGCAACGTCGCATATCCGCCGACACCGTCAGCCTCGAACTGCACCCGCGCACCGTTCTCCTGCACCACCACCACCGGATCGCCCGGCCCCGCGGCCGGGATCAGCCGGGCCGTCAACGGCGAAGTCCACCCCGACCCGAGTGGGCCGAGCGTGCCCGCCCGGTCCACCGAGTAGGTTCGGGTCCACGCGAACGGCAGCCGGCCCGCCAACTCCAGATCCGTGACACTGTCGAAGAAGTTGCCGGTGTTCGCCGACACCGGATCGCCGTAGCACGGCGTACACGACACCGACGCCGGGTTCGGACCGCCCGAGGTCTCGAACGGCTGCAACGGCCCCGGGTCGGCCACCACCCGGCTATCCCCACCCAGCTCGACGTTGGCCACCGAATGCTGGTCGGTGTACAACCCCGTCGCGGCGGTGAACCCCACGAAGAACCGGTCCGGCAGCGACCCGGGAACCACCGGCACCGACACCACCTGCGCCCCATCCAGCCGCGCCGACACCACCGAGGCCGCGAAGTCCACGACCACCTCAGCATGGTGCGTGCCACGCACACTCACCGCACCCGAGGAACCGACCACACCAAGCCGCGGCGTCAACGGCCCCAACTGCGACACCCGCACCGACGAGAAGCCCGGATCCCCCACATTGAACCCATACGAATCGAACAGCACCGCAGTCCCCAGCAACCCGAACCAGCCCAGATCCTCCCCATTCCAACCGACCGAGCGCGGACCCTGATCGATCCGGGACGCATCCAGCAGCGCCACCGCCAACCCGTCCGCACCCGACCCCCCATCCATCGCATAATCGAACGACACCGAGAACGACGACTCCGCAGCCACCGGATCGGCGTAGAACATCGACCCCACCGACGACCCCACCGGCTCGGTCAACACCCCGCCCAACTCCGGATCCAGATACGCGTCGCCGTTGAACAACCACCCCGGCATCGCCGCAGCCGACTCCCCCTCGGAGAACATCCGGGCCCCGGCCGACTCCGGCCTGGCATCCCGCCCAGAGGGCGCCCCACCGCCACCGGTCGACACGCGTGGCGAGGGTTCGGCCACCGGCTCCGTCACCGGCTCGGCCACCCCGTACGCGTCTGAAGCCAATGCCGGCGGACTCGGACGCACCACTTCCGAGGCCCCCGCCCCTGCCCCCGCAACACCCAAAGTCCCAGCAACCAGAACAACCGTCACGCCCAGCCGTACCAGCAGTCCCCTACCCATCCCCGTCATGGCGCAGACACTGCCACATCCTTGTGTGTTGTCACTAGTCGTAGCACATCCGACACCGAGAGTTACTCGTTGCCGTTTCACGCAGGAGTGTGGGAGCAAGCGGGAGACCGCACGGCGATTAGGAACTTCTCGTTGACACGGACCTGGGGCCCTTGCCGCGCCGTGGCCCGCTGGCGGTACTGGTCCGTGAGGAGGCCATGCTCGCTGCTCACCCGAGCATTGCCCTGACCTCCCGCAACTACTGTGACCTGCCCCCTACCGC
>CAWBGJ010000009.1:0-536848 GCA_963788325.1 uncultured Actinomycetes bacterium | reverse complement strand
CGCAGGGTGCGGGAGGCCCCGACATCCTGCTCATCGAGAGGGCTGCGCAGATGCGGTCCCATGCGGGCCAGCCGGCCTTCCCGGGCGGGGCGGTGGACCCCGAGGACGAGGGTCCGGTGGCTGCCGCCCTGCGCGAGGCGCGCGAGGAGACCGGCCTGGACCCGGCGGGGGTCGAGGTGGCGCACGTGCTGCCCGACCTCTGGCTGCCCCCTAGCGGGTTCGCCGTCACCCCTGTGATCGGCTTCTGGCATGTCCCGACACCGGTGTGGGCCGTGGATCCCGCTGAGGTGGCCCGCGCCGAGCGGATCCCGGTGGCCAGGCTCGTCGATCCTGCCAACCGGGTGACCGTGGTGCACCCGTCGGGCTATCGGGGCCCCGGCTTCGAGGTCGCGGACATGCTGGTGTGGGGCTTCACCGCCGGGCTGCTGGACCGCCTGCTCGAGCTGGCCGGTTGGGCAGTGCCGTGGCCGGTCGAGCGCGAGGTGGGTGTGTCGCTGTGAACGGCAACTGGGTGGACGTGGCCCTGCTCGTGGGCCTGTTAGTGGTGGCACTGGGGGGCTGGCGTGCTGGCGTGATCACCACCGCTGCGTCGTTCGCCGGGTTCATCGGGGGGGCGTTGTTCGGCGCGTGGCTGATCCCGAACCTGCTCGCGGAATCCTCGTGGCCGGCGTTCGTGACGGCGATGGCCACGATCGCCGGGATGTTCATGCTCGGCATCGTCGGGCAGGCGATCCTCGGGGTGGTTGGGCGCACCGTGCGTGACGCCGTGGACTTCAAGCCCATCCGGCTGCTGGACAGTGCCTCGGGCATGGTGGTGAGCATCCTGGCGTTCCTGTTGTGCTCCTGGATGGTGCTGTCCGTGGCGGCCTCGGGATCCCTGGGCAGCGCCTCGGACAACGTGCGTGCCTCCCGGACCTTCCCCCTGCTGGATCAGGTGATGGCCGGCCCGGGCGGCAGCCTGCTGACCGACGCCCGCGAGCTGTTGGCCACCATCGACCTGCCCAGCCTTCCGTTCAACCCCGCGACGCTGGCCCCAGTCGACGATCCGGGGGACATCAACGTCTCGGGCGCCGCGCAGCGAACGGCCACGGAGTCGGTGGTGCAGGTCTTCACGAGCTCTACGCGCTGTTCAGCCACCTCACTGGGCTCCGGGGTGGTGGTCGGCCCCCAGCGCGTCCTCACCAACGCCCATGTGGTGGCCGGCGCTGGCCGGATCTCCGTGCGCCTCTCGGGGGACCGGGGCGTGCTGGGGGCCCGGCTGGTCTACATCGATCGCGGCACCGACGTGGCCATCCTGGCGGTGCCCGACCTGGCTGCCCCGGCGCCCCGGTGGGTCACCGAGGCGCCCCGTGGCACGGACTCCGCAGTGGCCGGGTACCCCGGGGGCGGCGGGCTGACCGTGGACCCCGCGCGCGTCCGGGGCACGGTCCTCATCTCGCAGGACACCGGCTCTGGGCGCCGCGAGGTGTACGTGTTCCGCGGGACCGTGCGCCCGGGCAACTCCGGCGGTGCCCTGATCGACCTCGAGGGCAACGTGATCGGGCTCGTGTTCGCCAATGCCCAGTCCGATGACCAGACCGGGTTCGCCCTCACTGCGGCCGAGGCACGTCCAGCGATCGAGGCCGGCGCGGGCGCCACGGACGAGGTCTCCTCGGGAGCCTGTCAGGCCCCGTAGTGGGTTCGGCCGCTCAGAGGTCGGCGAGCCACTCGAGCAGCAGGGCGTGGAAGGCCTCGGGCTGCTCCTCATGCGGGAAGTGCCCGGCGCCGGGCAGCTCGGCGTAGCGGTAGGGCCCGACGACGTGCTCGCCCGAGCCCCGGGCGCTGCTGGGCAGCACCGTCGGGTCGGCCGCGCCCTGCACCTGCAGCACGGGTACCTGGATGGGGGTCTTCATGCGGCTGGCGTAGCGCAGGCCGTCCGGTCGCGGCACGCTGCGCAGCGCCCACCGGTGGTACTCCAGCGCGCAGTGGCTGGTGTTGAGCAGCAGCATGGCCGCACGGTAGGTGGCTTCGGTGTGCTTGTCGGGCCAGCCCGGGGTCGCCGACCAGGCGTGCAGCAGGGCGCCGACGCCGGCCGCGTTGTCCTCGAGGAGGTCACGTTCGGGCGAGGCTGGCACCTGGAAGCCGAAGGCATAGGCCGAGGCGCGCCGCTGGGCAGGATCGGAGAGCAGGGCGCTGCGCAGTCGGCGCGGGTGTGGCGTCGACACCGGGGCGATGGCCCGGATGGCCTCGGGCTGCAGAGCCCCGGCGGTCCAGGCCAGGAAACCGCCCCACCCGTGTCCGACGACCACGGCATGCCGCTCGCCCAGGGAGCGGATCACCCCGGTGACATCTCGGGTCAGCGTGAACGGGTCGTAGCCGCGTGGCGGGTGGTCAGACCCGGCATAGCCGCGCAGGTCCATCGCCGCCGCGCGGAAGCCCGCGGCGGCCAGCACCGGGAGGGTGTGGCGCCAGGTCCACCAGAACGTCGGGAAGCCATGCAGCAGCAGGACCAGGGGCCCGCGGCCCATCTCAGCGACGTGGAACCGGGCCCCGTTGGCCGCGACGTCGCGGTGCTTCCATGGCCCGGGTACCCGGGCCACCTCCTCGGGGTCCAGCAGGGTCACGGTCGAGCGCTCGACACCGCGCTGGTCGTGGTGGCTGCCACCTGGCTGCCTGGCTTCGTGCTCGAGATGACGCCGGACAGCGCGGCCTTGGTGGTCTCCAACTCGCCGAGGGCGCGCGCAGGGGGTCCGACGCGGCGCGCCCGGGACCGGCCCACCAGGCCCAGGATCACGGCGACCAGGATCAGTACCCCAGCAACGATCAGGAAGCCCGCCCAGACCGGCAGGCCTGCGGCCACGATCCCGTAGGCCCCCGAGACCAGGAGGAATACGAACGCAAGGAAGCCCAGCACCGCGGCCACGATGAACATACCCGAGGCGGTCGCCGCCTGCTTCGCGCTCTCGCTGACCTCGGCCTTGGCCAATTCCACCTGATGGCGCACGAGGCTCTGGGCGTCCTTGATGGCGGAGTTGAGCAACGGGCTCAGGCCGCTGTCCTTCTTGCTGTCCATCCGAGGGTCCTTCCGGCGTCGGTCGGGCACAGGCTATCGCGCGCTCGTGGCAAGGCGCGCCGTCGGCAGCCCCGGGCGGCCCATGTGCTGCTCAGCCCTCCGACTGGTACACGTCGGGCACCCCGTCAGCATCGACGTCGGCGTTCTCCTGGGCGACCAGGGCATCCAGGGCCCTGCGTCGGTGGGCGAGCAGCATCGCGGACAGCGCCGCAGCGCCGAGGGTGGCTGCCAGGATGCCGACCTTCGCGTCGGTCAGCAGTTGGGGGTCCTCCTCGAAGGCGAGTTCGGCGATCAGCAGGCTCACTGTGAAGCCGATCCCGCCGAGCATCCCCACGGCGGCGATGTCGGCCCACCGGAGCGCCGGGTTCAGTGAGGCCCGGGTGAACCGGGCCGTCAGCCAGGCGCCGGCGAACACGCCGATCGGCTTGCCGATCAACAGCCCGGCCAGCACACCGAGGGTCACCGGCTCGGAGATGGTGTCGGCCAGTGATTGGACCGGGGCGCTGGACACGCCGACATCACGGATCGTCACCCCCGCGCTGGCGAACGCGAACAGGGGCACCGCCACACCTGCCACGAACGGTCGCAGCACGTGCTCGGCGCGGTCGCCGGGGGATTCGACCTCGCCGGGGTCGTGGGCCACCCGGGTCGCCAGGCCCATCGCCACGCCAGCCACGGTCGCGTGCACCCCGGACTCGTGGGTCGTGTACCAGATGACCAGGAACAGCACCACGTACACGGCGGTCGATGCGGCAGTGCCGGTGAAGCGCCGATGCTGGAGCAGCCACCACAGGGCCACCAGCAGGCAGGACAGCACGAAGTAGCCCAGCTCGAACTTGTCGGAGTAGAAGATCGCGATCACGGTGATGGCGCCCAGGTCGTCGACGACGGCCAGGGTCAGCAGGAACGCACGCAGAGCCAGCGGAAGGCCACGGCCCATGATGGCCAGGACCGCGAGCGCGAACGCGATGTCGGTGGCCATCGGGATGCCCCAGCCGGAACTCTCCAGCGGCAGGCCCCGGGTCATCACCAGGTACAGGGCCGCCGGCACGATCATGCCGCCGAACGCGGCCACCACCGGGACGGCCGCCTGGGAGGGCTTGCTCAGGGTGCCCATCTGGACCTCGTGCTTGAGCTCCAGGCCGGCCAGGAAGAAGAAGAAGGCCAGCAGGAAGTCAGCGGCCCAGACGCTCAGAGGTAGGTGCAGGCCCAGCGCCTCGGGGCCGATCTCGGTGCTGATCAGCTCCTGATAGCTCGCGGCCCATTGCGTGTTGGCCCACACCAGGGCGATCAGGGCGGCCACCAGCATGAGGATGCCGCCGACGGTCTCGAGTCGCAGGACGCGCAGCAGCCAGCCGCGCTCGGTCAGCGTGGGACGCTGGAACAGTTGCTCACCCATGAGGGGCCCCAGCATGTCAGATGAGCCGGACACGGGCAGCCGGGTCACCCTGTTCGCCGGACTGGCGTCGGACCTCCGGCGTGCGTCTGAACGGGTCAGTCAGGCCGGCTAGCCTTGCAGGATGGACGACCCGCTGCTCGGCCTCCTGGACCTGCCAGGGGTGGCGCCCGCACTGGACGCAGCCCGGGCGGCTGTGGACGAACTGCTCTGGGACCGGGCGGTCGGGCGCGACCTCGGCGTGGTGACCGCCGAGTCCGCCCTGCGTGGGGCGTGGGCCAATGCCTGGTTCGACGGGGCCGAGTGCGGCCTTCCCGAGCTGCGTACCGGTGCCGCCCTGGACAGCTCCCCGATCGGCCGCGTGCTGGCCGGCACGGTGGGGCTGCATGCGCAGCTGCCCGAGCTCGTTCCAGTGATCGGCACCGCTCCGGCGCAGGCACTGGCGCGCATGCACGCGGTGCTTGCGCACGGTTTCGTGGGCGACGAGGACCTCGGGCGTCCGCGTGGGGACTCCGCCGACGACCCACTGCGCCTCGGTGAGCTGGTGGAGCCCCCCGTGCTGGCCGGCCGGCTGGGTGACCTGTCCCGGATGCTGGTCAGCTCCACGGCACCGGGAGTGCTGGTCGCTGCCGTGGCGCACGCCGAGATCGCCTCGCTGCGCCCGTTCAGCTGGGGCTCCGGACTGGTGGCCCGGGCGCTCCCCCGGCTCATCCTGGCCCAGCGCGGGGTCGACCCCGGGATGCTCGGGGCGCCCGAGCTGGGGCTCAAGGCGGTGGGCCGGCCCGCGTACGTCCGCGCGGTGCGCGGATACGCCCAGGGCTCGCCCGAGGGGGTGGCGCAGATGATCAGGATGGTCGCCGCAGCCGTCGAGTTCTCCGCGCGCCAGCCGGCCACGTGGCTGGCTGACTGAGCGGCGAGTGCCGCCCGGGCAGGCGGATTCGGGTGCTCTGTGCCGATTGCTCGCAGGCCCTGGGGGAGTCCTGCTCGGCTGGTGGCAGTTGACCTCGTCTGGATGTTGCATCGCAGATGCGCAGGCCCCATGATTTGCCTGTTCGGTTCGCAATGATCGAACCGTTGGCTCCTCCCCCCCGAGCTGACGAAATGACGGCCCCCGCACCCCCCGGCGGGGGCCGTCGTATGTCCGGGACCGGGCGCCGTGAGGTCCGGTTCACGTCCGTCGTCAGTCCGCGTTGTCCACAGATGCGCTCATCAGGGCTGGGCCAATGCGGCTGCGTGCAGCACCCTGATCCCAGGGGGTGCGTCGTGGGTGTACGGATCGGATTGTTGGCCGCTCGGGCGGACCTCGCGGTGGAGGTCGCCGGCGCTGCGGCGCGGGCAGGCGCTGCGCTGCACACCGGTGCGGGGTGGGCTGACATGGCCGGCCTCGACCTCGTCCTGGTCGATGTGGCAGCCGGGGCGCGCGGACTGGGTGACCCCGGCCAGGTGGCCCCGTTGATGCACGACGGCGGGGTCGGGTCGGTGGTCGTGGTGTGTCGGGCCGAGGAAGTGGCCGGGGCGCAGACGCTGGCTGAGTCGCTGGCGGCACGCCATGTCGTCGAACTCCCGGCGGGTGCGGGCTGGTTGGCCCGCCAGCTGGCTCCCGCCGGCAGGTCCGGGGTCCTCGCGGTGCTGGGCGCGGTGGGCGGGGTCGGTGCCAGCACGGTGGCGATCGCCTGCGCTGCTGCCGCCGGCACTGAGGGGTCCGAGCCGGGGAGCAGGAGCCTGCTCGTCGACGCGGACCCCCGATCCCCGGGCCTCGATCTCCCGCTGGGGATCGCCGAGGACGACGGGGTGCGCTGGCCCGGGGTCCCGGACGGGCGCTCACCCCTGGACCCCGAATCGCTGCGCTCGGCGCTGCCGACCGTGGGCCCGGTGGCGGTCCTGACCGGCGCACTGGCGGATCCCGGCCCCGAGCGGATTGCCGCAGTGACCGCCGTGGGCCGGGCTGTGTACGCCCGCACGGTGCTGGACCTGGGCCGTGGCCCGGTACCGGCGGGAGTCCTGTCCCCGCCCGACACTGTGGCGTTGGTGGTGCCCGCAACTGTGGCCGGCGTGGTCGCCGCGCGCCGGGTCCGCTGCGAGCTGCCCGTGGACGACATGCTCGTCCTGGTCCGCCCGACCGGGTGGCTGCCCGTCTCGGAGGTCGCCGCGCAGCTCGGCCCCGGCCCTGTGCTGGAGGTGCCCCGGCTGTCCCGGGCGGCGGAACTCGCCGACTGTGGTGACCTGCTGTCCGGGCGCACGGGCCGGGCGCTGCGCCGGCTGGGCGCCGAGGTCTGGGCGAGCCAGCGATGAGCACCGTGGATCCGGGCCTCCTCGCGTCGGTGCGTGACCGGCTGGCGCGAAGCGGCGAGCATGCCGATGCCCAGGCCATCAGCGTCGCGGTCCGGGAGTCCGGGTTGGTCCTGAGCCGGGAGGGCCTTGCCGAGCTCACCCGGGCTGTGTCCGATGAGCTCAGCGGGCTCGGTCCCCTGGATGTGCTGGTGCGGGACCCGGCGATCACCGACGTGCTGGTCAATGCCCCCGACGAGGTGTGGATCGACCGCGGGGGTGGGTTGCACCGGGCTCCCGTCGCCTTCGCCGACGAGGCCGCCGTGCGCCAGCTCGCCGTCCGGCTGGCCGCCCGGGTGGGGCGTCGGCTGGATGACGCCACGCCCTACGTCGACGCCCGACTGCCCGGTGGGCAGCGGCTGCACGCAGTCCTCCCGCCGCTGTCGGCACGGGGGACCACCATCTCCCTGCGGATCCCGAGCCGGCGCCGGTTCACGCTGGCCGACCTCGTGGCTGCGGGGACTGTGGACGCAGAAGGGGCGGACTGGCTGGCCGCGATCGTCGGTGCTCGGGTGGCGTTCTTGATCAGCGGCGGCACCGGCAGCGGCAAGACCTCGGTGCTCGGGGCCCTGCTGGGGCGGGTCGACCCCCGGGAACGGATCGTCGTGGTCGAGGACACCACTGAGCTCGATCCGCACCACCCGCACGTGGTGAGCCTGGAGTCGCGGCCGGCCAACCTTGAGGGCCAGGGCTCGATCCCACTGCAGCTGCTGGTGCGTCAGGCCCTGCGGATGCGGCCGGACCGGGTGGTGGTCGGCGAGGTCCGGGGGGCTGAGGTCGTGGACATGCTCGCGGCGATGAACACCGGTCATGAGGGCGGGTGCGGGACTGTCCACGCCAACAGCGTGGCGGCGGTGCCCGACCGACTGGTCGCGCTGGCCCTGGCCGCGGGGATGACGCTGGCCGGGGTCCACGCGCAGGTGGGTGCCGGACTGGAGGTGGTCATCCACCTCGCACGGACGCCCGAGGGGTCGCGCGTCGTGGCTGGGATCGGGGTGGTGCAGCCGGGACCGCAGGGAGTGGTGGTGACCCCTGCACTGATCCGCCGGGGTGCCACCTTGTGTCCCGCGGCGGGCCGGGCGGCGCTGGTGGACCGGATCGGGGAGCCCTCGTGAGCGGCATCGCTCAGGGGGGCCTCGTGGTGGTGGCGGCACTCGCGGCGGCCGCGGCGACCTTGCTCCTGGTCGGGCCAGCGGATCGCGCGGTCCGGCGCCGAGGTCCCCGGGCGACCGCTGATCTGCTGCCTGGGGTGCCCCCGCAGGGCGGCGCGCCGGCCGGTCCTTTCGCGTGGGTGCGCCGAAGGATCCGCCCCGGCCCACCGCTGCCCATCGCGGAGCTGCTGGGGGCCCTGTCGGCTGAGCTGTCCGCCGGTCAGCCCACCTCCAGCGCACTGCTCGCCGCCAGCTCGGGCCTGGTACCGCACCCCTGCCCGCAGGCCGCGGCAGCCGCCCGGACCGGGGGGGACGTGCCCACAGCGCTGCGAGCGGACGCCGGGGTCCCCGCGGCCCGGGCCCCGGACAGCCAGGCGCTGCGCGGGCTGGCTGCCTGCTGGGAGGTCGCCGAGCATTCGGGGGCAGGGCTGGCCGTGGCGGTCACCAGGCTGGGCACGGGCAGACGGGCGGCCGCGGCAGCCGATGCCCAACTGGCCAGTGAGCTGGCAGCTGTGCGCACCTCAGCCCGCCTGCTCGCCGCCCTGCCGCTCTTCGGTCTTCTGATCGGGCAGTGGATCGGCGCCCGGCCCGTGGCCTGGCTGCTCGGCGGCGCCGTGGGTCGAGTCATCCTGGTGGCCGGGTTGGGGCTGCAGCTGGCCGGCATCGCATGGCTGGCTCGGATGGTGTCGGTCGCGCGAGGTCGACTGTGACCCCCGCCCTGGCATGGGCCGGGGTGTTCGCGGCGCTGGCCGCACTCGTGATCCTCACGCCGAACCCGGACCCACCGGGGCCGCCGGGCAGCCCCGGACCGCGGCCAGGCGACGGGTCCGGGCAGTGGCGTGCTGGTCGGTCCGGCAGTCCGCGGGCCCGTTCTTCCGGGCCGGCCACGGGGCGCGTCCTGGGTGCCGGAGTGCTGGCCGCGGTGGCCGCCTGGCTGCTGCTCGGTGGGGTCATGGGCATCGTGGCGGGCGTGGCGCTGGCCGTGGGAGTGCCCATCGCGGTGGCGCGGATGGAACCAGCGCAGGTGCGCAGGGAGCGCCTGGAACTGACCCGTTCAGCCCCGTTGGTCGCCGACCTGCTGGGGGCCTCCCTGTTGGCCGGCGTCCCCCTCGAGCATGCCGTTCCGGTCGTGGCCCGCGCGGTGGGGGGCGCCTCCTGCAAGGCCCTCCTGGCCGTGCACCAGCGCACCGAACTGGGCGAGGCGACCACGCTGGCCTGGGCCCACCTCGGGTCCGCGCCGGGACTCGGTGGGATCGCCCGAGCGGTGGCGCGCAGTGCGCGCACGGGTGCTCCGTTGGCCGGCGTGCTCGTGCAGGCTGCCGACGAGCTGCGCGCGGATTCCGCGGCAGCTGCCCTGGCCGAGGTCCGCGCCACGTCCGTGCGAGCCGTCCTGCCCCTGGGGCTGTTCCTGCTGCCCGCGTTCGCGCTGCTGGGAATCGCCCCGATCGTCGGCGGCCTGCTGCCGGCACTGTGAGCGGCGCTGCGTTGTCCACAGATCGCTGTGCGAGGGGTTCCGGGATCGAAGCGCCCGGGGCAGGGTTGGGCCAGCCAGCCAGAGTGGCTGGCTCCGGGGAACCGGGGAACAACGGGGGAGATCATGAACGAGTTGGCGATCAGGATCCGCGACGACCAGAAGGGCATGTCGACCGCTGAGTACGCGGTGGGCACGGTCGCGGTCTGCGGCCTGGGTGGGGTTCTCATCCAGCTGCTCAAGAGCGAGAAGGTCCTGGACCTGCTGTGGCAGGTCATCTCGGCAGCGTTCTCGTTCCTGTTCTGATGGACGGGGCTCGGAGCGTGCGGGGGTGTCGAGCCGCAGCACGGTCCGAGGGTGGGATGGTCAGCGCGGAACTCGCGCTGGCCCTCCCGGCCCTCGTCCTCGTCGTGGCCGCATTGGCCTGGCTGGTGGGCCTGGGCGTCACCCAGGGCATCGTTGCCCAGGCCGCCCGCGAGGGAGCCCGGGCCAGCGCCCGTGGCGAGTCCGCAGCCGTGGTGCGCAGCGCCGTCACCCGGGTCGCACCCTCGGCGACGGTAGCGATTCGGCGTGATGCCGACTCGGTGACGGTCACCGCGAGGCTGGAGCGCACGCCACCTGTCCGGTTCCTGCGGCCCCTGCGCCGTGAGGTCCGCGCGTCGGCGACCAGCGCTCGGGAGGACTCATGAGGCCCGAGTCGGTGCCTGTGTCCGGAGCCGGGGCGGGGGTTCCAGAGTGCTCGACCGTTGCAACCGCCCGATCTCGAACCGGCGACGAGAAGGGATCGGCCAGCCTGCTGGTCGCGATCTGGATGGTCGTGCTGGTCCTGTTCGCGGCCGCAGGCATCGTACTGGCCAGCGTCCTGGCCGCACGGGAGTCGGTCGCGAGTGCGGCGGACCTCGCAGCCCTGGCCGGTGCCAGTGCTTCCCTCGAACAGCCCGCACAGGCCTGCGCCTGGGCCGGCGAGATCGCCGGGCGCAACGGGGCCGTCCTCTTCGAGTGCCAGGTGAGTGGGGCGCAGGTGTGGGTGTCGGTGGCTGCTCCGGCGCCGCGGCCTGTGAGGTGGCTGCTCGCCCGGGGGGCCCCGATGCTGCGGGCGCGCGCCCACGCCGAATTGACAGCGCAGGACCCGTGATCGCCGACCGTCGGTCAGGTGCCGGCCTGCTCGGCCAACAGGATGCGGGCCAGGCGCAGGGCTGCGTCCTTGTCCAGCGGCTCGTTGCCATTGCCGCACTTGGGCGATTGCACGCATGCCGGGCAGCCCGACGCACACGGGCATCCCGCGATCGTGGCCGTGGTCGCCTTCAGCCACTCCAGGGCCCGGTGGAAGCCCCGCTCAGCGAAGCCGGCTCCGCCCGGGTGGCCATCGTGGACGACGATGATGGCCTGCCCGGTCTGCGGGTGCCGGGCGCTGGACACGCCCCCGAGATCCCATCGATCGCAGGTGGCCAGCAGGGGCAGGAGCCCGATGCTGGCGTGCTCGAGGGCGTGGACCGCGCCGGGGACCTGGGCCGGCGAGATCCCGGCGGCGGCCACGACCTCGTCAGGGATCGACCAGTACATGCCGACGGTCTGAAGTGTCATCGCCGGCAGGTCCAGGGGGTGTTCGGCCAGGACCTCGCCCGAGGGCCAACGGCGCACCAGGTAGGAACGCACCTGCCGGGTGACCGAGACCTCCGCACAGGCCAGCTCGACGCGCCCCCAGCGCGTGGTCTCGCGCAGCACGTCCAGGCGCACGTCCGCGGTGCTGCGGGCGTGGGTGCTCAGGTCGGTCATGGTGGGCACGGCCGTGGCGACCCGCGCCTCGAGGTCGAGGTCGAGGACCTCGTGGGCCTGCCCCTGGTGCACGTACAAGGCGCCCGCGTGCACGGCCGCGGGGGCGGCCGACGGGTCCACGGTCCCCAGCAGCCGGCCGGTCCGGTCCTCGACCACCCGGACCGGACCCCCGCCGGCTCCGCGCAGGTCCACCAGGTCGGCCGCGCGCATCGTGTCGGTCCAGTACCAGCCATCCCGCCGGCGCCGCAGCAGGCCGCGCTCGGTCAGCACACCGCACAGCTGCTGCGCGCCGGGACCGAACCAGTCGGCCAGGTCCGCTGCGCGCAGCGGTGTCTCGGCGGCGGCCGCGCAGAGGTGGCCGGCCAGGACGTACGGGTTGCTCGGATCCAGCACGGTCGCCTCCACGGGCACGCCGCTGATGGTCTCGGGATGGCTGACCACGTACTGGTCCAGGGGGTCCTCGCCGGCCACCAGCACGGCCAGCGCGCGCCTTCCGGTACGGCCCGCTCGGCCCACCTGCTGCCAGAAGCTCGACCGGGTACCCGGCCAGCCGACCAGCAGGACCGCATCCAGGCCGCTGATGTCGATGCCCAGCTCGAGGGCGTTCGTGGCCGCCAGGCCCAGCAGGCGGCCCTCGCGCAGGCCGGCCTCCAGCGCTCGGCGCTCCTCGGGCAGGTAGCCGCCCCGGTAGCCCCTCACCCGATCTCCCTGGACCGCGCGCTCCCGGACCGTGCCGGCGATGATCTCCACCGCCCGTCGGGACCGGGCGAAGGCCAGCGTGGAGATCTCCGAGTCCACCAGTCGGGTCATCAGCTCGGCCGCCTCGACCAGGGCCCCGCGGAACTCCGGGGCCCCGTCATGGTCGCTCGCCGGTTCCGGGTCATCGGCGGGGCGGGCCGGGTTCCACAGGACGATGTCCACCCCACCGCGCTGGCTGTCGTCGGTGTCGACCACCGACACCTCGAGACCGAGCAGCGCGGCAGCGGTCGCGCCCGGGTCGGCAACCGTGGCCGAGGCCGCCAGGAACGTCGGAGCGGCCCCGTGCAGCGCGGCCACCCGGCGCAGCCGACGCAGGACCAGCGCGACGTTGGCCCCGAACACGCCCCGATAGGTGTGGGCCTCGTCCACCACGACGAAGCGCAGGCTGCGCAGGAAGCCACGCCACAGCTCGTGCCGGGGCAGGAGGGCGTGGTGCAGCATGTCCGGGTTCGTGACAATCCAGCGCGCATGCGCCCGTGCCCACCCCCGCTGCTCGTCGTTGGAGTCCCCATCCACTGCGGCCGCGCGCAGCCCGGTCAGGCCCAGGTCGTGCAGTCCGGCGAGCTGGTCGTGGGCCAGTGCCTTGGTGGGACTCAGGTAGAGCACAGACGGCCCGCGCACCCCGGGTCGATCCGGCACGGACAGCGCAGCGGTGAGCGCAGGCATCCCGAACGCCGCCGACTTGCCGGACGCAGTGCCCGTGGCGATCACCACGTGCTGCCCGGACCAGGCCAGCTCGGCGGTCTGGACCTGGTGCTCCCAGGGCGTGCTGATGCCGCGCCGCTCGTAGGCCGCCGCCACGTCGGGGTCCAGCCATGCCGGCCACGCCCCGGTCCGCCCGGGTCGCGCGGGCAGCCGGATCAGGCCGGCCGAGCGGGCGTCGGCGGCCAGCTCGTCGACCACGCCCGCCAGCCCGGCAGCCTCGTCCGCGCGTCCCACCACCACCGCCTCATCCTCCCCCGTCCCTGGCCCAGCACCCAGGCCATCGGTCCCCGACGCGGTCCCGTCGGGTCCACCGGGTGCCCTCTGCCGGACACTGATGTGCCAGAGTTGGGGGCCAGCACTCAGGAGGGACAGCATGGAGTTGCAGTTGACCACGCGCCGCCATGGCACCGCGTCGGTCGTGGAAGTCTCCGGTGAGGTCGATGTCTTCAGCGCGCCGGAGCTCGACGTGGAGCTGACCGGGCTGGTGGCCGCCGGTTCGCCTCGGCTGGTCGTCGACCTCAGCCAGGTCGCCTTCCTGGACTCGACCGGTCTGGGCGTCCTGGTCAAGGCGCTCAAGCACTCCCGGGAGGCGGGCGGCTGGTTGCACCTGGTGATCACCAGCGACCGCATCCGCAAGATCTTCGAGATCACTGGCCTGGATGCGTCGATCCCCATCTTCGACACGGCCGACGACGCGCTGGCTGGCTGACCTGCCGGTGGGCGCGGTGGGTGTACAACGGACTTCACAGGCTCGGAGCCTGGGCCCCGAGCAGGCAGGAGGGAACCGATGGCCAGCGCCACGCTGACGATCCCCCCGCAGGCCGAGCAGGTGCGCACCGCCCGGCTGGTGACCACCGCCGCCGCGCGCCGTTGCGGGCTCTCCGAGGACCGGATCGACGAGATCCGCCTGGCTGTCGGCGAGGTCATCGCCCGCTCGGTCCTGCGCCAGCAGCGCGCCGGCCTGCCCGATCCGGTGGTCGTGGGCATCACCGATGACGACGAGCTCTTCACCGTCCGGGTCCAGGAGGCCACCGCGCCGGACTTCGGTGACGAGGACGACGGCCTGGCCCTGTCCGTGGCCCAGGCGTTGGCCTTCGAGTGCGACGTGACCGCCGCCGGATCCGGCTGTGAGATCCGGATGGCCTGGCCGGTCGCGGACAACCTGCTCGGTATCGAGTAGCAGGTTCCCGGGGCGCCCAGAGGGTGCCAGAAGGGTCGCGCACACCGTCCGGTCCGAGCCGGATTCTGCCGATCTGGTGGCGATTTCACCGGATCGTTCCCTGAGTGGGATCAACGTGGCCGCACCCCTACACTGCCCGGACATGAGGCAGTCCGAGCGGGGCCGATGCCCCCTGGGATGTGCGCCACACGTGCGGACCTGATCACGGTCAGTGAGCCGCGAACGCGAGGAGACGGCACATGGGCAGCGAAGTCTCGACGGTCACTCTGGATGCTACGGAGACCCTGACGATCAGTGTGGTGGCAGCGATTGCCCTGGCCGCCCTGGGAGTGGCCTGGTTGCTGTCGCGCGAGGTGCTGGCCGCGCCCGCGGGCACCGCGAAGATGCAGGAGATCGCCGGGGCCATCCAGGAGGGTGCCGCGGCCTACCTCAACCGTCAGTTCCGGACGCTCAGCGTCTTCGCCGTGCTGGTGTTCTTCGTGCTGTTCCTGCTCCCGGCCAACACGACCTCCGAGCGGATCGGGCGTTCACTGTTCTTCCTCGTCGGGGCGGTCTTCTCCGCAGTCACCGGCTACTTCGGCATGTGGCTGGCCGTGCGCGGCAACGTGCGCGTGGCCGCTGCGGCGCGTGAGGGCGACGAGCAGGCGGCCATGCGGATCGCGTTCCGCACCGGCGGCGTGGCAGGCATGTTCACCGTGGGCCTGGGCCTGTTCGGCGCTGCGGTGGTCGTGCTGGTCTACCAGGGCCAGGCGCCCAAGGTGCTCGAGGGCTTCGGCTTCGGGGCAGCCCTGTTGGCCATGTTCATGCGCGTGGGCGGTGGAATCTTCACCAAGGCCGCCGACGTGGGCGCGGACCTGGTCGGCAAGGTGGAGTCCCAGATCCCCGAGGACGACCCGCGCAACGCGGCCACCATCGCCGACAACGTCGGGGACAACGTCGGTGACTGCGCCGGCATGGCCGCCGACCTGTTCGAGTCCTACGCCGTCACGCTCGTGGCCGCGCTCATCCTGGGCACAGCCGCGTTCGGCTCGACCGGGCTGGTGTTCCCGCTGGTGGTGCCCGCGATCGGCGTGCTCACCGCGGTGGTGGGCATCTTTGCCGTTGCCCCGCGGCCCGCAGACCGCTCGGGGATGGCGGCGATCAACCGCGGCTTCTTCATCTCCGCGGGCCTGTCCGCAGTGCTGGTGGTCGTGGCCGCATTCGTGTTCCTGCCCGATCGGCTCACCCGGGTCGCGGGGATCCGCATCGACGCCCTCGGCCTCGACGTGATCGCCGCCGAATCGTTCAATCCGCGCTTGCTGGCCATCGGCTCGGTCCTGATCGGCATCGTGCTCGCCGCGGCGATCCAGCAGTTGACCGGGTTCTTCACCGAGACCGGTCGCCGCCCCGTCAACGATGTCGCGAAGTCAGCGCTGACCGGCCCGGCGACAGTGATCCTGTCCGGCGTCGCGATCGGCTTCGAGTCGGCGGTCTACTCAGCCCTGCTGATCGGCGCGGCCGTGTTCGGCGCGTTCTCCCTCGGCGGTGGGTCGCTGCTGCTCAGCCTGTTCGCGATCGCCCTGGCCGGCACCGGCCTGCTGACCACCGTGGGGGTGATCGTATCGATGGACACCTTCGGCCCGGTCTCGGACAACGCCCAGGGGATCGCGGAGATGTCCGGCGACGTGCACGGCGAGGGCGCTGCGATCCTGACCAGCCTCGACGCCGTGGGCAACACGACCAAGGCGATCACCAAGGGCATCGCGATCGCCACCGCCGTCCTGGCAGCGACCGCGTTGTTCGGCGCTTTCCGCGAGTCCGTGGCCACCGCGGCCATCGAGGCCGGCCAGACCGTCTCCGAGGTGATGGGCAACATCGCCGCGCTCGGCCAGTACATCGGCCTGCTCGACGTGGCCAACCCGCGCAACCTGGTCGGCCTGCTGATCGGGGCGTCGGTGGTGTTCCTGTTCTCCGGCCTGCTCATCAACGCCGTGTCGCGGGCGGCCGGCGCGGTGATCTACGAGGTGCGCCGACAGTTCCGCGAACATCCGGGCATCATGGCCGGGACCGAGAAGCCCGAGTACGGCAAGGTCGTGGACATCGTCACCCGGGACTCCCTGCGCGAGCTCAGCACCCCGGGCCTGCTGGCCATCCTCACGCCCATCGCTGTGGGCTTCGGCCTGGGCGTGGGGGCGTTGGGCACGTTCCTGGCCGGCACGATCGCCACCGGCACGCTCATGGCCGTCTTCCTGGCCAACTCCGGAGGCGCCTGGGACAACGCGAAGAAGTTCGTCGAGGACGGCCACATGGGCGGCAAGAACTCCTCGGCACATGAGGCCACGATCATCGGCGACACGGTCGGCGACCCGTTCAAGGACACCGCCGGCCCGGCGATCAACCCCCTGCTCAAGGTCATGAACCTCGTGGCGCTGCTCATCGCGCCGGCGGTCGTGTCGATGACCCTGTCGGGCCACACCACCCAGCGGGTGTCGATCGCGCTCGGGGCGCTGGCGATCATCGTCGGGTCGCTGATCGCTTCGGGCCGGCACCGTGGCGGTGGCGAGGACCTCATCGACGACATCGCCGACGGATTCGAGGCCCAGCGCGACCAGGGCTGAACCTGCGAGTCCAGGACCGTCCGACCCCACGATCACCGGAGGGCTGTGTCGGGGTGCTGGGGGGACGGGTTTGCGCGAAAGGGTCTGGGTAGGCATAGTGCGCACCGACTGACTCGCGCCGGTCGGCGCCCTGAACTCGGGCCGCCGGTCGGGCCGCGGCGCCGCAGCAGCGGGCGTGCCCGGCCAGGGCACAGCGGGCAGGCAGATGCACGTATGGCCACGCCGGCCGGACCCACCGCCGGCTCCGCCGGGGGACGGCCCCGGCACCCCAGGACCAGGTGAGGACCGTGCCCGCACGAACGAGCGAGACCCCCCGACGGCTCGTGATCGTCGAGTCTCCGGCGAAGGCCAAGACGATCCAGGGCTACCTGGGTGCGGGGTATGACGTGCAGGCCTCGGTCGGGCACATCCGAGACCTGCCCAACAGCGCCGGTGAGGTGCCGGCGGCGATCAAGGGCAAGCCGTGGGCGCGCCTGGCGATCGACGTCGAGGACGACTTCAAGCCCTACTACGTGGTGAGCGCGGCCAAGCGGGCCAAGGTCGCGGAGCTGAAGAAGGCGATGGCCAGCGCCGACGAGCTGTGGCTGGCCACTGACGAGGACCGCGAGGGAGAGGCGATCGCCTGGCACCTGCGCGAGGTGCTCAAGCCCAAGGTCCCGGTACGCCGGATGGTGTTCCACGAGATCACCCGCGACGCGATCGCCGCGGCGGCAGACAACACCCGCGACCTCGACCAGGACCTCGTCGACGCTCAGGAGGCGCGTCGGCTGGTGGACCGGTTGTTCGGCTTCGAGGTCTCGCCGGTGCTCTGGAAGAAGGTGCTCTCCGGGCTGTCGGCCGGCCGGGTGCAGTCGGTCGCGACCCGGTTTGTCGTGGACCGCGAGCGGGCCCGGATCGCGTTCCGCTCGGCTGGCTACTGGGATGCCGCGGGCACGTTCGTGGCCGACGGCACCCCGTTCGGCGCCAAGTTGGTGTCGATCGAGGGCACCCGGGTCGCCAGCGGCTCGGACTTCGGCGATGACGGTCGGCTGAAGTCGGCGGCTGCCACGGCGGGCGTGCTGGTGCTCACCGAGGCCAGCGCCCGCACCCTGGTCAGCGCCCTGGACGATGTGGCGTGGACGGTGCGCTCGGTCATCGAGAAGCCCACCACCCGCCGTCCCAGCGCCCCGTTCATGACCTCGACGCTGCAGCAGGAGGCCTCCCGCAAGCTGCGCTGGGGCGCCCAGCGCACGATGCGCGCCGCCCAGGGCCTGTACGAGAACGGCCACATCACCTACATGCGCACCGACTCGACGACCCTGTCGGCCGGGGCACTGTCGGCCGCGCGGGCTGCGGCCAGCGAGATCTACGGTGCCCAGTACGTCGCTGACTCCCCGCGGCGCTATGACCGCAAGGTCAAGAACGCCCAGGAGGCCCACGAGGCGATCCGTCCGGCGGGGGACTCGTTCGCCCGGCCCGCCGAGTTGTCCGGCCGGGTCAGCGCCGACGAGTTCGCGCTCTACGACCTGATCTGGAAGCGCACGGTCGCCTCGCAGATGGCTGACGCCCGGCTGGCGACCACCACGGTCCGCCTCGGTGCGACTGCTCGTGATGCGCGCGACGTGGAGTTCTCCGCATCGGGGACTGTGACAGTGTTCGCCGGGTTCCTGGCCGCCTATGAGGAGGGCACCGACCGGGCGCGGGACTCGGAGTCCGGCTCGGGGGAGGCGGGCGCCGGCGGTCGGGCTGCCGACAAGCGGCTTCCCGCCATGCGCGAGGGTGACTCCCCGGAATGCCGGGAGATCAGGGCTGATAGCCACGCCACCACGCCACCGGCCCGCTACACGGAGGCGTCGCTGGTCAAGGACCTCGAGGAGCGCGGGATCGGTCGGCCCTCGACCTACGCCGCGATCATCGCCACCATCGTCGACCGCGGGTACGTGCGCAAGAAGGGCACCTCGCTGATCCCGACGTTCCTGGCCTTCAGCGTGACCCGCCTCATGGAGCAGCACTTCGCCGACCTGGTCGACTACAGCTTCACCGCGCGGCTCGAGGAGATCCTGGACCTCGTCGCCAATGCGTCCTCGGACCGATTGACCGTCCTGAAGGGGTTCTTCTACGGCGACACCGCGCGGGAGTTCCCCGGCCTGCACGCCCTGGTCTCGGACCTCGGCGAGATCGATGCCCGCGCGATGGCGTCGTTCCCGGTCGGGCCCGACGGGTTCACCGAGGGCCCGGTGACCGGCGAGCCGGACCAGATCGTGCTGCGGGTGGGCAAGTACGGGCCCTACCTGGAGCGCGGTGAGGAGAAGGGCAACGTCGGCGAGGACGTCGCCCCCGACGAGCTGGACCTGGCCATGGCGCAGGCGCTGCTGGCCGCGCCCAGCGGTGACCGGGTGCTCGGCGAGCACCCCGAGTCCGGCCGGCCGATCGTGGCCAAGTCCGGGCGTTACGGGCCCTACGTCACCGAGGTGCTGCCCGACGACGCACCGAAGTCGGCCAAGGCGCGCACCGGCTCGCTGCTGTCGGGGATGTCGCTGGACACCGTGACCCTCGAGGACGCCCTGCGGATCATGACCCTGCCACGGGTGGTTGGCGTTGATCCCGAGGGCAACGAGATCACCGCGGCCAACGGCCGCTACGGGCCCTACATCGCCCGCACCGTCGAGGGCAAGGCCGACTACCGCTCGCTGGCCGCCGAGGACGAGCTGTTCACCGTGACCCTGGAACAGGCCCTGGCCCTGTACGCCGCACCCAAGCAGCGGCGCGGGCAGGCCCGGGCGGCGACCCCGCTGCGCGAGCTCGGGGCCGACCCGAACAGCGGTGGGCAGATCACCCTGCGCGAGGGGAGGTTCGGCCCGTACGTGACCGACGGGACCACCAACGCCTCCCTGCGCAAGGGCGACGACCAGGCGACGATCACTGCGGAACGGGCCGTTGAGCTGCTCGCCGAGCGGCGGGCTGCTGGACCGCCGGTCAAGCGCACGGCGCGCAAGGCCCCGGCCAAGAAGGCTGCAGCGAAGCGGGTGCCCGCGAAGAAGTCGGCGGCCAAGAAGGCTCCGGCGAAGAGGCCCGCCCCTGCCAAGTAGTCCGCCGGGTGAAGGGGCCGCAGCGGCGCCCGCCGCGGGTGGGGCGCGAGTGGCGCGGGCCGTGTCGGATGCGCTGGGTAGGGTTTCGGGCATGCCCGGGGCGTTCGTGGTCTTCGAGGGCGGTGATGGGGCCGGCAAGTCCACCCAGTGCCGCCTGCTCTCCGATGCCCTGATGGCCCGAGGTCGGGAGGTCGTGCGTACCCGCGAGCCCGGCGGTACCCCGATCGGCGAGGCGATCCGCACGGTCCTGCTGGGGGCGGGCAGCCACACGATGGATGCGCGCGCCGAGGCCCTGCTGTTCGCTGCCGCCCGGGCCCAGCACGCCGCCGAGCTGATCCGACCGGCCGTCGAGCGTGGCGCGGTGGTCCTCAGCGACCGCTATCTCGACTCGTCGGTGGCCTACCAGGGGGCCGGGCGTGGGTTGGGCGAGGGACAGATCTCGGACCTGAGCCTGTGGGCGACCGACGACCTCGTGCCCGACCTGACCGTCGTTCTGGACGTGGCGCCCGGTGTGGGACTTCGCCGGGCGGCGGACGCCAACCGGATGGAGGCCGAGCCGGAGTCCTTCCACGACCAGGTGCGGGCCTCGTTCCTGCGCCGTGCGGCAGCCGCGCCGGACCGGTACCTGGTGCTGGCCGCCGACCGACCGGTGCCGGAGCTCGCTGATCGGGTCCTGGCCGCGGTGCTCGGTATCCTGGGCCCCGACCAGGTGAGGACGGCAGCGCCGTGACCAGCGGCCCAGCGGCAGTGACCCCGGAGGCCGCCCCCGGGGTCGACCCAAACCTGTCTCCCGAGCTCTGGGATGCCGTGATCGGCCAGCCGGGCCCGGTCGCCACCCTCAGCCATGCCGCTGCCGACGCCGCGCGGATCCGGCGCGGGGAGCCGGGCCCGGCCATGACCCATGCCTGGCTGCTGACCGGTCCGCCGGGCTCGGGCCGATCGACGGCGGCTCGCGTGTTCGCGGCTGCGCTGCAGTGCCCCGAGGGCGGCTGCGGGACCTGCCCGGCGTGCCAGGACGTGCTCGCCGGCACGCATGCCGACGTCGACCAGTTCACCCCGGAGAAGCTCCAGATCACCGCCGAGGAGTCCCTGGAGCTGATCCGGCGGGCGGCGATGACACCGATCATGGGCCGCTGGAACGTGCTCATCGTCGAGGACGCCGACCGGCTCAACGACGTGTCGGGCAACGCCCTGCTGAAGTCGCTGGAGGAGCCCAGCCCGCGGACGGTGTGGATCCTGTGCGCGCCGACCGCCGAGGACGTGCTGCCCACGATCGCGTCGCGGACCCGGGCGGTCAGGCTGGGCACTCCGTCCACCCGCGAGGTGGCTGACGCGCTGGTGCGCCGTGAGGGCATCGAGACAGCCGTGGCCTCGTTCGCTGCGCGCGCGGCGCAGGGTCACATCGGGCGGGCGCGGGCGCTGGCCCGCGACGAGCAGGTCCGGATCCGGCGCAGCGAGGTCCTGGGGATCCCGGGAACCCTGCGCAACCTCGCGTCCTGCTTCGTCGCGGCGCAGAACCTGCTGGAGGCTGCCACGGCCGACGCCGCCGCGATCACCGATGCGCTGGATGCCACCGAGCTCGCGAGGCTGAACCGCGCGTACGGCCAGGGTGCGACGGGTGCGATGGCCGCCCGTGTCCGGCGGACCGCTTCGGCGGCGACCAAGGACCTCGAGGCGCGCCAGAAGTCACGGCGCACGCGCACCATCCGCGACCAGATCGATCGCGGGCTGCTGGACCTGACCGGCCTGTACCGCGACGTCCTCGTGCTGCAGACCGGTGCGCAGGTCGCGTTGATCAATGACGAGCTTCGCCCGACCGTGGAGCGGATGGCCGTGCATGGTGACGTCCCGGCCACCATGGCGCGCCTGGCGGCCCTGGACGACGCCCGGTTGGCGGTGGCGGCCTCCGTGGCGCCCCTGCTGGCCCTGGAGGCGCTCATGGTGCGACTGGCCCGGGGTCGCTGACCCCCTGGCCGGAGTCGCCGTCGCGCCCGGTCCGTGGACTGGCCGCCGGGCCGCGCCTACCCTAGAACCATGCCCCCCTCCCGGCCGCCGAAGCCGAACCCGGACGCGGGCACCAGCGTGGAGCGCGCGGTGGCACTGGGCATCGACCTGCTGCGTCAGGCGCGGGCTGCGGGCCGGGGCCGCTCCGTCCCGGCCACGAGGGAGCGGCAGATGGCCGCCGAGCACCGGGCCGCGCTGGTGCGCTACGAGGCATCGGTGCGTCAGCATCAGGGCCGCGTGGCCGGTGCCCGGGTGGGGACTGTGGCCGGGGCCGCCGGGAGTGCGGTCCTGGGCCTGTCCACGCTCGCCTCGGTCTCGTCAGGGTCCCCGGTCGAGGTGGTGCTCCTCGGAGGCCTCACTGCCGGGAGTGCAGCGCTCGGCTGGGTGTCGATGCGCCGCCGCCGCGAGCTGGTGGAGCACCCGCCGGTCCCCATGCTGCCCCCGTTGCCGCCCGCCCGGGTGCGCCCGGGGGCGCGGGGCGCGGATCAGGCCGATCGGGTGGCCAGTGCACTGCTGCACCTCTATGACCTGGTGCCCAACGTCGGCGGGCTCTACCCGCAGGCCGGCCAGGAGCTGTGGCGCGCGGTCAGCGACGTGGAGCCGCTGCTGCGCGGGCAGGCCGAGCGGTTGGCCTCCCTGGACCGGATCGAGTGGGAGATGCCTGGGTCCCGGGCCGCGGAGGCTGCGGTCGAGGCCGGCGGCATCGTGACCGCCCGGTTGCGGGTGGGCGCTGACGCACTGGAGGAACTCATCGCCGCGGCTGCCCGGATGCTGGCTGCCCCCGACGTCGGCGACGGGGTGCCCGACGTGCTGGCGCCAGCCATCGACTCGCTCGACGCGTTCGCGTTCGGACTGCATGCCGCCGATGCCGCCCGGCTCGGGGGACCGTCCTGAGCGGACTCGTCGGGTGCGCCGGCCCGCATGGCCGCAGGTTGAGCAACAGGTAGCCTTGGGCCAGTCGTTGCCCGTCGCGTGCACCGCGGCGCGCCCGTGTGATCCCCTCGGCGAGATGAGGAATCGGTGCCTGCACGTCCTGCCCGGCTGGTCGCCCTGGGTGCCGCAGCGCTGATCGTGGCTGTCGGCTGCACCTCGGATGCTGACCCGACGCCGCCTCCCTCCAGGCCGCCGGCGTCAACCAGCGCGTCCGACGTCCCCGTGGACCTCGCGGAGTTCTACGAGCAGGGCGTGCGCTGGTCGGGCTGTGGCGGGGACTTCGACTGCACCCGGGTCAAGGTCCCCGTCGACTACGACGATCCGGGTCGGGACACCCTCGAGCTGGAGGTGGTCCGCCTCAAGGCCCAGGGCGAGCCGATCGGGTCGCTGCTGCTCAATCCGGGGGGCCCCGGCGGATCCGGTGTGGACTACGCCCGGGCTGCCCGTGGGGTCCTGACCCCGGGTGTGGTCGACGCCTACGACGTCATCGGCTTCGACCCGCGGGGCGTGATCAGCTCCGATCCGGTGGACTGCATCGACGACGCCAAGCTCGACGCCCTGTTCGCCGCTGACGGCACTCCGGACACACCTGCCGAGGTCGCCGACCTCGCCGCGACGTCCGCCCTGTTCGGGGAGGGCTGCAAGGCGCGAACCCCGCAGATCGCGCCCTACATGGACACCGAGTCCGCGGCACGGGACATGGACATCATCCGTGCGGTGCTGGGCGAGGAGCAGCTGGACTTCCTGGGCAAGAGCTACGGCACCTACCTGGGTGCGCAGTACGCCGAGCTGTTCCCCGAGCGGGTCGGCCGGATGGTGCTCGACGGGGTGCTGCCGAGCTCGTTGGACTCCGACGAGATCACCCTGGGCCAGGCCAAGGCCTTCGACGTGGCGCTGCGCCGGTTCGTGGCCGACTGCGCCACGCAGGATGACTGCCCCCTGCCGACCGGAAGCGTCGACGAGGGGATCGCCCGGATCCAGACGTTCATCGCCGACCTCGACCAGAACCCATTGCCGGGGGTGGGGGACCGCATGCTCACCCAGGCGCTGGGCACCTACGCGATCCTGAGCTACCTGTACTTCCCGCCCGGTGACTGGGCCGACCTGCGCTTCGGCCTCGAGATCGCCTTCGAGGGTGATGGCAGCGTGCTCATGGAGATGATGGACCAGCGCACGCAGCGCCAGGCGGACGGCACGTTCGTCGACAACGGCAACGAGGCGTTCTACGCGGTGTCCTGCCTGGACCGACCCGCGGTCGGCGGGGTGGAGCATGCCCAGGAGCTGGCTGGCGAGTGGCCGGCGCAGGCGCCGGTGTTCGGCGCCTACATGGCGTGGGGGAACCTGCCGTGCTGGCAGTGGCCGATGGGGCCGGGCACCGCGCAGGCCGCTGGTGACCCGCCGGTCTTCCGGGCGCAGGGTTCCGCGCCGATCCTGGTGGTGTCCACGACCTATGACATGGCCACCCCGCACGAGTGGGGGGTGGAGGTGGCCAAGGAGCTCGACAGCGCCACGCTGCTCACCTACGACGGTGATGGGCACACCGCCTACACCTCGGGGTCCCAGTGCATCGACGAGGCCGTCGACGCCTACCTGCTGGCCGGGACCATGCCCGCCGAGGGCACGGTCTGCCTGCCGGGGGCCAGCGCGGGTGCGTGAGGCGAGGGCCTCGCAGGTCGGGTGAACCCGCGGATCGGGTGAACCTCAGGGGCGGGTGAGCTTCAGGCTCGGGTGAACCTCAACGCGTCCGGCCCCTGCAGTGCGGCTCCGGGGGCCCGGCGCATGGGCTGCTCGGTGAGTCCACGACGCAGGCCGCGTCCCAGGGAACGCACGTAGGCGCTCTTGTCCTGCGAGCGCACCGCCTGGCCGACCATCGCCCGGGCCAGCTGCCTGGCCAGCGAGGGCTTCACCGACCTGATGGCAAGGTCATGCCCGCGCAGGATCCAGAGCCGGTTCTTCACGACGTGCTCGAAGCGCCATCCGAAATCGCCCTTGACGTAGGCGCCGTTCGGGTGGGTGATGAAGGCGTCCTCCACGGCGTAGCCGGTCGCGACCTGACCGAGTCGGGCGGTGTACTCGAGGTCGTCGAGCCAGATGAAGAAGTCCGCCATCGGCAGGAAGGTCCGGCGGCCGAGGTCGAGATTCACCAGGACGCCCACGAACGGGCTCCACGGCAGAGGGGTCACCCCGAGGACGGGGGCCACCGCGCCGGGGATCGGCGCTGGCTGCCAGATGGTCAGCGGTGTGCCGTCGGGCTCAACGATGCGGCAGGTCAGGAATCCCGGGCGCGGACCCTGCGTCCGGGTGGCCTCGATGCGCGCCGCGGCGTCCAGCAGCCTCTCCAGGGCGTCGACGTGCGGGACGGCGTCGTCGTCCATGAGCCAGGCGTTGCTGTGTCCGGCCGCCATGGCCAGGTCCACACCCAGGGCGAAACCCCCGGCGCCACCGGTGTTCTCAACTGAGAAGTACACGCTGATCCCGGCGAACTCCTCGGTCAGCATCTCCCGGCTGCCATCGGTGGACCCGTTGTCCACGACGATGATCTCCTCCGGAGCCCGGGTCTGGGCCTGCAGGGCTCCCAGTACCTCGCGCAGGAGGTCACGGCGGTTGTAGCTGACGACGACAGCCGCACAGGTCATGCGTGCCCGGCCCCTGCCACGAACCCGTGCCACGCCGCGCGGACGGCGTCGTGGGCGCTGTTCACGCTGGCGGTGACCTCTGCCCGCGCCGCGATTGCCCGCCGGACGGCGTCCAGCCACGATCCTCCGCGCGGAACCGCACCGGGCCAGTCCTGCCCGTACAGGAAGCGCAGCTGATCATGGTCCCAGCCCACCACCGGCCGACAGGCCTCAGCGGCCCGCACCGTCACCCCGCTCTGCCAGTAGCTGCGGTAGGGCATCACCAGAACGTCGGAGGTCGTCACGAGCCGGTTGAAGGTCGGCTCGTCGACGAAGCCGGGGCGCACCCGCCAGCCCGGGAGGTCGGGCCAGCCCCGGCCCCACACTTCGAGGTCGAACTCGTCCGCGGCGTCCTCATCGGCCAGCTGCTGCAGGACCTCGAGGTCCCGGCAGGTCTTGTGCTGGCCCAGCACCCGCACCAGGGGCCGGGCATCCCGGTCCTCGGGTGGCCGCCCCGGGGTGAGCATCGGATGGGGCACCACCTCGGCGCGCACCCCGACGAGCTCCTCGAGCCGGTCAGCGCCATGATCGGTGTGGCACACGACGCGCAGGTCGCCGAGGCGGACGGCGGAGCGGAAGCTCGCCCGCGCGGCCCGGGAATGGCCGAACTGGTCGCGCAGCGGCTCCACGTCGTGGATCACCATCACCACGGGTTGGCGGCGGGCCATCGGCACCCAGGTCAGGGCGTCCCAGTACCCGAACGCCGGCCAGAGAACGAGGTGCACGTCCGAGGGCTGGGATCGCAGCCGGTCGGCCACGAGAGTCAGTGCCCGCTGGGCCTTCTGTGCCCCGTGCAGGCCCTCGATGCCTTCGTGGCCCGGGTCGCCGATCAGCTCAGCCTCGCCGGACAGGCAATCCAGGAGCTCGGCCTGGTAGTGCGCCAGTGCCACCGGCAGTGGGTTGGTCACGGTGGCGCGCACGTCGCGATTCTGTCACGGTCCGTACCGGCCAGTAGGCAGGTGCGTGCCGGGGCAGTCCCGTGCCGGGCCTCCCGTGCTGGTCGCCGGCCGGTCTCAGGCCCGTCTCAAGCGTTGGGTCCCTGCTCCAGGCGCCGCACGAGGTACTCGCCGTAGCCGCTCTTGAGCAGCGGTTCGGCTAGCGCGGCCAGCCCCTCGTCCTCGATCCAGCCGTTCTGCCAGGCGATCTCCTCGAGGCAGGCAAGTTTGACGCCCTGCCGGTCCTCCATGACCCGGACGTACTCGCCCGCGTCGTGCAGGCTGCGGAACGTGCCAGTGTCCAACCAGGCCGTGCCACGCGGGAGCACCGACACGGTCAACCGGCCCTGGTCGAGGTAGTGCTGGTTGACCGAGGTGATCTCCAACTCCCCGCGCGCCGAGGGTGCGATCGTCCCGGCGACGTCCACGATGTCGGGCCCGTAGAAGTACAGCCCCGGGACGGCGTACGGCGAACGGGGCTGAGCTGGCTTCTCGGCCAGGGAGACCACCCGGCCGGTGTCGTCGAACTCCACGACCCCGTACTCACTCGGGTTGGCGACCCGGTAGGCGAACACGTGCCCACCGTCCACGTCGCGCAGGTCGCGCAACTGCCGGCCCAATCCGGGGCCGTGGAAGATGTTGTCGCCGAGCACCAGCGCCGCACCCTGCCCGTCGAGGAAGTCCGCGCCGAGCAGGAACGCCTGCGCCAAGCCGTCTGGGCTGGGCTGGACCACGTAGGAGAAAGCCACCCCGAGCTCGGCGCCGTCGCCGAGCAGGCGCTGGAAGGCGGGTTGATCCTCAGGCGTGGTGATGATCAGGATCTCGCGCAGGCCTGCGTGCATGAGGGTTGCGATCGGGTAGTGCACCATCGGCTTGTCGTAGACGGGCAGCAGTTGCTTGCTCACGCCACGGGTGATCGGCCACAGTCGCGATCCAGTCCCACCGGCCAGCACGATTCCCTTCATGGGCCGACAGTCAAGCACGCTCGCCGGCACGGTGGGGTCGTGGGCCGCGGCTACCCTGTGTGCAGACGCCTGGGAGAGGTCCGGGCCGGGACGGGAGTGATCGTGCGGATTCTGGTGACCGGCGGGGCGGGCTTCATCGGCTCCCACTACGTGCGGGCGCAGCTGGCCGATGCCTACCCCGAGACGGCCGGAGCACAGGTCACTGTGCTGGACAAGCTGACCTATGCCGGCACGTTGACGAACCTGACCAAGGTGGCCGACTCGCCGCGGTACCGGTTCGTCGAGGGCGACATCTGCGACGTCGACCTGGTCGCTGAACTGATGCCGGGCCACGACGCGGTGGTGCACTTCGCCGCCGAGTCGCACGTGGACCGCTCCATTACGGGGGCTGCCGACTTCGTGCTGACCAACGTCCTGGGCACCCAGACGCTGCTGCAGGCGGCCCTCAACGCTGGCGTGTCGAAGTTCGTGCACGTGAGCACCGACGAGGTGTACGGCTCGATCGAGTCAGGTTCTTGGGACGAGGAGCGTCCGCTGGAGCCGAACTCGCCCTACAGCGCGTCGAAGGCCGGCTCGGACCTGCTGGCGCGCTCATACGCCCGCACGTTCGGGATGGACGTGTCGATCACCCGCTGCTCGAACAACTACGGCCCGCACCAGTTCCCCGAGAAGGTCATCCCGCTGTTCGTCACCAACCTGATGGACGGGATCCCCGTGCCGCTGTACGGCGAGGGCCTCAACGTGCGCGACTGGCTGCACGTCGATGACCACTGTCGCGGGATCAACCTGGTGCTGGCCAAGGGCCGCGCGGGCGAGGTGTACAACATCGGCGGCGGCACCGAGCTGACCAACCTAGAGCTCACCGAGCAGCTGCTGGGGGCGATGGGCGTCGGCTGGGAGATGGTGACCAGGGTGGCCGACCGCAAGGGCCATGACCTGCGGTACTCGGTGGACATCGCCAAGATCTCGGCGGAGTTGGGCTACGAGCCGCGGGTGCCCTTCGAGGCCGGCCTGGCCGAGACGGTCGACTGGTACCGGACGAACGAGGCGTGGTGGCGGCCGTTGAAGGAAGCGAAGCCCGCACTGTGACCGGAGCGGGCCCTGCGCGCTGGTTGGTCGTCGGCGCGCACGGGATGCTCGGTCATGACCTGATGGAGGTCCTGGCGGGTGCCGGGCGCGAGGTGGTCGGCATGGACCTGCCTGAGATCGACATCACCTCCCCGGACTCGGTCGCCGCCGCCCTGGAAGCCGTGGCTCCTGAGATGGTCGTGAATGCGGCGGCCTACACGGCCGTCGACGCCGCCGAGGAGCACGAGGAGCTCGCCCTGCGGGTCAACGGCGACGGGCCCGCGGTTCTGGCGCAGGCCATTGCTGCGCGACCGGGGATCCGGCTTGTGCACCTGAGCACGGACTACGTCTTCGCCGGTGATGCTGCGTCTCCCTACGCCGAGGACGCCGAGCCGGCGCCCCGCTCGGCCTATGGGCGGACGAAGCTGGCCGGGGAGCTCGCCGTCCTGGCCGCGCTCCCTGAGCGTGGGCTCGTCGTACGCACGGCGTGGCTCTACGGCGCCCACGGGCCCAACTTCGTGCGCACGATGCTCGACCTGGAGGTCTCCCGAGCGGAGGTGTCCGTGGTCGACGACCAGCGTGGCCAGCCGACGTGGAGCCGAGATCTCGCGGCCCAGATCCTGGCCCTGGCCGACGCTCGAGCTCCGGCCGGGATCTACCACGGCACCTCCTCGGGGCACACGACCTGGTTCGGCCTGACGCGCGAGATCTACCGGCTGATCGGCGCCGACCCGGCGCGGGTCCACCCGACCACCACCGAGGCCTTCCCGCGGCCCGCCCCGCGGCCGGCGTACTCGGTGCTGGCTCATGAGCGGTGGGCTGACATTGGGCTCGCGCCGATCCGAGACTGGCGCGAGGCGCTGGTCGAGGCGCTGCCCTCGTTCGTGGGCTGACCGGCGCGAACTCACAGCCGCCCCCGAAGCTGCAGGCATTCGTGCAAGTTCCGGCAGCAGGCCGGCGTCGCGCGCCTGCGCCAGGGTCGGTGCGGAGGCGTCCTTGGCTGACAGCTGGGGCGGCAGCCCGGCCAACTCCCAGTCGATGCCCAATGCGGGATCCAGGGGATGCACCTCCCGCTCACGGTCGGGCGCGTACCCCTGGCTGCACAGGTAGACCACGGTGGCGTCATCCTCGAGCGCGCAGAACCCGTGGCCGAGGCCCTCCGAGAGGTACACGGCACGCCGATCGATGTCATCCAGACGTACCGAGGTCCAGCACCCGAACGTGGACGAGCCGACCCGCAGGTCGACGATGACGTCGACTACCGATCCCCGAACGCACGTGACGTACTTGGCCTGGCCCGGGGGGACGTCGGCATAGTGGATGCCACGCAGGACCCCCGCTGCCGAGATCGAGGCGTTGGCCTGGGCGAGATCGAGGCGATGACCGACTGCGGCTGCGAAGTACGGTTCGGTGAACCACTCGAGGAACGCCCCACGGGTATCGGCGTGGATGCGGGGTGTGGCCACCCAGGCGCCCTCGATCTCCAGCGGGGCGATGTCCATGAGGGAAGGGTAGTGCCCCGGGCGGAGCGAGGAGGAGGGCGTCGAGGCTTGGGACTCAAGGGTGCTTCGAGTGGCCCGCGTTGTGCCGCTATCATCGGCCCATCATGGGAGTGCAGCCAAACGTGATGGTCGTCGTCCACCAGCGCGAGCCATTCCTACGGGGCTTCTCTACCTTCCTGCGTGACGTGTGGGCAAGCAGGCCGCTCCTGTTCTCCTTCCTACGCAAGGAACTGCTGGTGAGGTACCGGCATTCAGCTCTCGGTGTTCTGTGGGCAATGGCCAAGCCGTTCACCCAGCTGCTGATCTACGGCCTCGTCCTTGGGGTCTTCCTCGGGATGGGCGAGCGCATCCCTGCCTTCGGGTTCTACATCTTCTGCGGGATCATCACGATCTCCATATTCAACGAGTCGGCGACCAACGGCGCCACCTCCATCCAGCGCGGTGCGCCCCTGGTGAAGAAGGTGGCGTTCCGCCGGGAACTGCTTCCGATGGCCGCTGTGGGTGGGTCCCTGATCAATTCGTTCTTCCAGATTCTGGTCCTGACCCTGGGCTACGTCATGACCCGGCAGGGCCCCAACTGGAGTTCCATCGGCTTCGTCGTACCGGCCCTGTTGATCGTCACGTTGTTCGCTCTTGGGGCTGCGTTCCTTCTCGGCTCCTTGAACGTGTATGCCCGCGATGTGCAGTTCCTGACCGAGGTGGGGCTGATGGTCCTCTTCTGGATGACGCCCATCGTCTACCCGTGGACGCTCGTGCGAGACGCCGTCGTCGAGGGTGGGTATCCGACCTGGCTGTTCGAGGTGTACATGCTCAACCCCCTGACCAACGCGGTGATCGCCCTGCGCGAGGGACTGTGGCCCGGGGCTGATTCGCTGCAGGGTGCCCAGCTGAGCTACTTCGATTCACCGTGGGAGCCGCGGCTCTGGCTGATGGTTCTGGCTGGCGCTGTATTCGTATGGGTCGCACAGCGGGTGTTCGCTCGGCTGCAAGTCGGATTCGCGACGGAACTGTGAACCCCAGCCCGCCCGAGGGCGTCCCCGCGGTCCGGATCGACAAGGTGACGCAACGATTCTCCCTGCACCACGAGAAGACCCTCAGGGGCCTGCTCGTCAACGCCGTGCACCGCTCGCATCCGAGTCGAGAGACGTTCTTGGCCCTCCAGGATGTGTCGCTGGAGATCCCCGGGGGCACGACGATGGGGCTCATCGGCCACAACGGGTCGGGTAAGTCGACTCTGCTGAAGATCATCGGGGGTGTGCTCACCCCCACCAGTGGCCAGGTGACCCGACGCGGTCGCCTGGCAGCGCTCCTAGAGCTGGGTGCTGGCTTCCAGCGGGATCTCACCGGGCGGCAGAACGTTTACATGAACGCCGAGCTGCTGGGCTTGTCGCGCAAGCAGACCGAGGCGAACTTCGACCAGATCGTGGAGTTCAGCGGCGTGGAGCAGTTCATCGACACGCCCATGAAGTTCTACTCGTCGGGGATGTTCATGAGACTGGGGTTCTCCGTCGCCATCCACACCGACCCTGATGTGCTGCTCGTCGACGAGGTCCTCGCGGTCGGTGACGAGGAGTTCCAGACCAAGTGCCTCGACGTGGTGCGGCGCATGCAGAACGAAGGCCGGACGATCGTCCTCGTGACGCACAGCATGGCGCAGGTCACCCAGTTCTGCGACCGCGCGACCCTGCTGCACCACGGTCAGGTCCACGCTCAGGGCACCCCGGCGGAGGTGATCGCAGCCTTCCGCGAGACGACCGCCAAGGGCCGCGATCAACCCATCGGTGGGACTGCGGAACAGCCCAGAGCGGCGCCCGCCCCGGCGCGTCCTGTTCCGACCGTCGATTCGGTGACCTGTCGTTCGGACTCAGGGCGGCCCCTGGGCGACCTGCGCACTGGGGACACCCTGCACATCGACGCGGCCTTCCAGGCATGGGACACCTCCGAGCCTTTCATCGGCCGCCTGGACCTGTTCAGCGGTGGGCAACTGCTGCTGGGAACCTCCACCGATCGGCTGGGGATCGAGCCGTTCAGCCCTACGGGCATGGTGGAGTGCTCCTTCACGATCCCGGACCTCCCCCTGGCGGCCGGCAGGTATCGAGTGGCACTGTCGACGGCGGCCAGTCGAAGTGGGCCGATGTTCCATACGTTGCCCGCGGCTGTCGAGTTCTCCATAGCAGGGGAGGCGCCGACCGTCGGGCCGTTGGCCGTGCGACCGACCGCGACCGGCCGCCCGGGCTAATTCAGTCCCGCAGAAGGACTGGATCGCAGGGCAGCCAGTTTGGTGCGGACGTCTCCGTCGAAGTCAGTGAGCGCGCTGGCGATGGCCATGTGCATGTCCAGGTACTGGTAGGTGCCCAAGCGGCCCCCGAAGTGCACGTTCTGCTCGCCGGTCGCCAGCAGCCGGTACTGCTCCAGTCGCCGGCGGTCCTCTGCGCCGTTGACCGGGTAGTAGCGCTCGTCAGCGCTGCCGGCGCAGCGGCTGTACTCAGTCATGATCACGGTCTGCGTCTGGCTGATCCGAGCCCGACGCTCCGGATGCAGGTGGCGGAACTCGTGGACGCGCGTGAAGGGCACGTCGAGGTCGGCGTAGTTCATCACCGCCGTCCCCTGGTGATCCGGGGTGTCGCGCACCTCCGTGACCAGGTCCAGGGTTCGCCAGGTCAGGGGCCCTGCGCGATCGCGGAAGTACTGGTCGATCGGGCCGGTGTAGATGACCAGCTGGTCGCCGCGGATCTCGTCGCGCACGTCGAAGTAGTCCATGCCCGTGCGCAGCGTGATGTTGGGATGGTCCACCATGCGCGCGAACCAGGCCGCGTAGCCGTCCAAGGGCAGGCCCTCGAACGAGTCATTGAAGTACCGGCTGTCGAACGTGTACCGGACCGGTAGGCGGGAGATGATCCGGGGGTCGAGGGTCCTCGGGTCGGCCTGCCATTGCTTGAGGGTGTAGCCCCGGATCAGGGCCTCGTACAGCGGCCTGCCGATCAGGCTGATCGCCTTCTCCTCCAGGTTGGTGGGCGCGCGTCCGGCCAATTCGCTGGCCTGCTCAGCGATCAATGCCCGGGCCTCGGCGGGGGCCATCGCGCGACCGAAGAAGGACGCTATTGTCGCGAGGTTGATCGGCATGGGCAGGACGCGCTGGCCGTACCGGGTGAAGACGTGGTGGCGGTAGTCGTTGAACGCAGTGAAGCCAGTGACATAGTCGATGACGCGTAGGTTGCTCGTGTGGAACAGGTGCGAGCCATACGTGTGCACCTCGATGCCCGTCTCGGCGTGAATCTCGGAGTGCGCGTTCCCGCCGATGTGCGCGCGCCGCTCCAGGATCAGCACGCGCAACCCCAGTTGCGTGGCCAGTCGCTCGGCCATGGTCAGCCCGTAGAGCCCGGAGCCGACCACTATGGCGTCGGCGGATCGCATCGCGTGCACTACGACGCCCTGTGAAGGAGGCCCAGGAGGCGTTCCACGACTGCCTGCGTGGCTCGGCCGTCCTCGAACTGGCAGAACCGCTCACGGAAGTCGGCGTAGGCCCCTGCTGCGCTGAGCTGCGCGAGCGCGCGTGGGTCCACCAGCAGATCCAGGAGCTCGCCCTCGGTGCGGCAGAAGGCACCCGCGTTCTCCTGAGACAGGTCGAAGTAGGTTCCTCGCACGATCCGATAGGCGTCCCAGTCGGGGCAGTAGTGGATGATCGGTTTGCCGGTGTTGGCGAAGTCGAACATCGTCGAGGAGTAGTCCGTGACGAGGACGTCGCTGGCCAGCAGGAGGTCCTCGATGGAGTGGTAGTCAGTCACATCCTGGACACCTGGGATCCCGGCTGACGCGCGGATCTGGAGGTAGTGGTCGCGCACCAGGAGGACGTGGGAGTCGGGCAATCGGCCGGCGAACGCGTCGATATCGAGCGAGGTCCCGGGGACCGCGCCGTAGTCTCGGATCGTCGGGACGTAGAGGACTGCCACGCGGCCGTCGATCCCCAGACTTCGGCGCACCGATGCCGTCCGCTGCGGATCACCGGTCACGAGGATGTCGTTTCGGGGGTATCCGAGTTCCCACATCTGGTAGGGACCCGGCATCGAGCGTTCCCAGACGAGGGTGGAATACCGGTTCGAGCTCAGGCAGTGCGACCACTGCCCGATCCGCCCGATTAGGGCGGGCCAGGAGTCGAAGCCCGTTCGGGCCCCCGGCCTGTGCATCATGTCGAGGCCCATCGTCTTCAGCGGGGTTCCGTGCTGGGTCTGCAGATACACCTGGTCCGAGCGCCGGTGCATCCAGTCCGGGTAGTTGACGTTGTTGACCAGCAGCCCGGCGCGGGCTAGGGCCTGGCCGTACTCCCTCGAATGCGGCGAGACCCACGTGGCGTACGGGGGGACGGCGTGTCCCATCCCCCCATGGGTCACCCACACCTGTTCGATCTGGGGAGCGCGTCGTGCCAGCTCCACGGAGATCGCCAGTGGGTTGCAGGCGGGCCGCCGGTGCCAGTACGACGAGAAGACCGCGAGCTGAGCGCCTCCACGATCCCTCCTGGTTGCGCGGTAGCCGCGGTCCGGGCGGTCCGGGACGTGCCTGGACACGCGAGCCCGTAGTGAGGGAAGGGCCCCCCTGGCGATCTTCTTGGCCTGGTCGACCCTGGGCTTGTTGGCGGCAACCGCAGTGAAGAGCGCGTAGTTGCCGTCGGCCAGCGCCCTGAGGCGTACGTTCGTCCCACGCAGGGCGTCGACACCATGCAGCGCCGGTCGCCAGTCTGTCGGCCGGTGTCTGGCGACGCTGCGCGTCGCGAGGTGGAAGAAGTCGCGCCGCGCGTCATCCGGAATCCGTCCGTGGGCGACCAGCATGGCGTCGAACTGGTTGATCATGAAGTCGAAGAGCTCGCCGCGGTACCGCTCCCACTCGGGGTGCCCTGCCAGCAGGGCGAAGGTGGCCTCCCATTGACCGAAGACATCGAGGTGCCGGTGATCGCGGCTGCGCAGGATGCTGCCGTCCAGCCGCTGGCGGTAGAGGACCACGATGCGGTCCAGGGCCGCGATTCTCGTGGCCATCATGAGCGACCCCATGGTCCACGGGAGGTCCTCGTAGTAGCCCGGGGGGAAGGTCAGGTCCCATCGTCGGACGAAGTCGAGGCGGTAGGCCCTGGACCACGGGGCATTGAAGATCCCGAGCAGTTCCGGGCGCGCAGGGAGGTCGAACACCCCGACCTGCGCGGCCGCGACGATCCGGTCGCCGAGCATGTTGCGCTCCTGCCGACCGTCCCAGTACAGCCGCGCGTAGTCGTACACGAGCACGTCGGGGTGCTGAGTCTGCTCGATGCGCTCCCTGATCGCCCTCAGCGATCCGGCGGTCATGACGTCGTCGGAGTCGAGGAAGATCAAGTAGCTGCCCGTCGCAACCGCGATGCCCACGTTGCGGGTGGGACCAGGGCCCAGGGACTCCGGCTGGAGCAGAACGTGCATCCGGACGTCGTCGTAGTCGAGGAGCATCTCCGCCGTGCCGTCCGTCGACGCGTCGTCGACCACGATGAGCTCGAAGTCGGCCATGTCCTGAGCCAGGACGCTGCCGACGCTGTCACCGACGTACGCGCGAACGTCGCGGGCAGCTACCACGACCGAGAAGAATGGGGTCACGTGCCCTCCGTGCGATCGTGCAATCCCCCGGTCCGGCGGATGGGTCCCCGAGTGAGTCCGGGCTCACCCTACCCGGCGGCCCGCCCCCCTGAGACGCGGACTGCCCGGGTGTTCCCGCGAGGTGCCCGCCAGGTCAGCAGGCCCCACTGCCCCAGGACACGCACGCCGCCTCCACATCGCGCACGCTTCGAAGGCGGATCTCGCCACCGGAGTCCGGGAGGTTGTACTCCGCCGTCTTGCCCCAGTACTGCGTCAGGCGGGTCGCGGTCCCTGTGCGCATGTGCACCGTGAGCACCTCACCTCGGGAGAGCACGGTCCCGGGCCGGATCTCGTACACGCTGCCCCGTGACTGCACGACCTGGAAGGACAGGTCGATCGAGGCGGAGCTCGTGTTGCGCACGGAGATCGCCTCCGCGCTGCCGGTCGGCCTGACGGTCACCGCCACCTTCCCCCGCAGGGGGTGCGTCCCGCAGGTGACGCACGGATAGGTGGTGAGGGCTCGGACGTTGCCCCGTGGATCGAACAGGTAGGCGGTGTTCCCCGGCGGGTCCGACACCCTGCGGCCGGTCGCAGCATTGATCGTGTTCTGGAAACGGGGTCCGGTCCAACCCCAGTACAAATGTCCGGTCGATGGGCTGTTGGTCCCCTTGCCCACGTGCAGGGTCAGGGTGCCCCGCGGCTTGATGACGGTGCCGCTGGGGATGATGGCGTGGTGCTGTGAGCCGTCCCGTATCCACCACTTGGACAGGTCCACGATGGCGGAGCTGGGGTTGTACAGGCGGATGTACTCCGAATTGACGGCCACGTTCTCATCGCCGTCCCCGTCGTAGTTGATCCAGATCTGCGGGATCGACATCGTGCTCGGGGTTCCGCACGCGCGAGCCGGTGCGAACATGCCGACCTTCGCGGCCGCGGCCCGCTCCATGGCCTGCCGGTACGTCTTCGAGTTCGCGTACTCCGGGGGGATCGGGTACCAGAGCACCTCACCCTTCTGGAGCAGGGCAAGTTGGGTGTCGACCCACTTGCCGTCCCTGAGCACGTAGATGAAGCGCAGGAGCCGTACGACTCCGCCGACTGTGCTGGTGCTGCTGGCATAGCGCGCAGTCAGCAGCACTCGGCTGCCCACCGGGGTCAGCGACGACAGCGCGGCCGAGGCGCTCGCACCGTGGCACTGGCCGGTCTCCATAGCCTGGATGCCTGCGTTGCGAACCTGGACCGCCTTCGAACTGCCATCGAGCACGACGTCAATGGTGTCCCCGTCGATCACGCGCGCGACGCGTCCCGGCCAGCTGGAGTGCCCGGAGTTCGGATTCGGGGGCAGGGTCCCGCCCCCGGTGGGCACCACCGGCGCTGCCGCCTTGGGTGCGGGTGGTGCGGCCGGGCTGGCCGGCTGGCTCACGCTCAACTCGCGGACCTTGGGCTTCTTGACCTTGGCCGACCGCTTGACCGACAGTGACGTCGTTCCCGCCTTGCTGGGCCGGCCTGCCCGAGTGTCCGTGCGCGTCACCACCCTGGCCTTCTGGCCGCTTGTCCATGACTTGGCCTGGAGCGTGGTCGCGCCCGTGGTCTCGACCACCTCGGTCTGCAAGTAGACCCTGCGCTTGGGCTTGACCTTGGTGGCCAGGGTGACCGACCCGCCCAGCTTCGTGGCCCGCCCGGCCGCGTCGTACGACAGCCACTGGAGCGTTGCCGTGCTGCGCTTGAAGGTCACCCGGGCGGCGTAGGCCGAAGCGCCGTTCCGCCGGCTCTTGAGCGTCACCTGGACCTTCTTGGATCCCGTTAGCTTCTTCTTGAGCTCAACATAGGCGCGCATGCGGACGTTGAGCCGCGCAGAAGTGCTGGTCACCGCAGCAGCGCGGGGTGCTGCGGTGATGGACGGGGCGCCCGACGCGGGCATCGGCGCGCCGACCGCCGGTGTCGGCAGGGTGGGGGCCACGATGGCGCAGGCTGCCAGCACAGCGACGGCGAAGGTGCGTCCCCTCGCGGGACGAGGTCCATGGTAGTTCTCCGGATGCGTACGCATGGTCGCCTTCCCTTTGGGTTCCGAGATGGTCGCATGGGAGCATCGACGTCTCCGCCGGGGTGATTAACTGGGAGGCCCCCGTTGGCCTAGTGCGCGATAACAGGACCTAAGGTCCCGGAGAGCGAGCATGACGACTGCGACCCCCGCTCCGCGGATCACTCCCGCCGGCGTGACGGTTCCGACGGCGCTCAGACACGCTGCCAGCATCGCTTTGGACGGTGATGCCGTGCTGCCGGTTGGCCGCTTCGTGAACGGTTCGTTCGTGGCATGGCCCGGTGGTCTGGCTCCGAGGCTGGGGGCCCTGGGTCCCACCGACATCGCGCTGCTGGACCACGATGGTGCAGTCCTCGCCTCCGTGGAGCATGACTTCGGTGGCGCGGATCGCTGGCGTCGGCCCAGCGACGCGTGGGGTCGAAGGCTCAGCCTGGACAAGTGGGGGTGGTGGACGGTCCAGCTCGTGGACCGTGACACGGGGGAACGCGACCGGGCTGTCCGCGACGTGCAGGCGGTGCTCGACGAGTTGTCGGATCAGGGCCGTCCCGCGTGGATCGTCGGCGGGACCCTGCTCGGGGCCGTTCGGAGCGCTGACTTCATCCCGCACGACGATGACGTCGACCTGGCCTATTTGGCGTCCTCCAGCATCCCGGACGAGGTGGCTCGGGAGAGCTTCGCCCTGGAGCGGCATCTGGTCGACGAGGGGTGGCAATCCCGCCGGTTCTCCGCCGCGCACTTCCAGTTGCGCGGGGCGGACGAGGGTGGACGAGCACCTATCAACGTCGACGTCTTCAGCGCCTTCTTCCGCGACGGACAGATCAACCAGCCCTTTCACGTCCGGGGTCCGTTCCGGCCCGATGACCTCCTGCCCCTGACGGAGGTCACCCTGGCCGGGCGCCGACTGCCGGCGCCGCGCAACTGCGACGCGTGGCTGACGCTCAACTACGGGCCCGGGTGGCGCATCCCGGATTCCCGCCACGCACTTGAGACACCCAGGCGGGTCACGAGGCTTTTCGGCGGCTGGTTCGGTCACTACCAGTTTCAGTACGAGTACTGGAAAGACCTGGGCGAACGTACGGCCGGAACCTCTCGGCCCCCCTCGGAATCTGCAAAGTGGCTCGCCCGGACGCTGACCCCCGGCACCACCATCATAGAGTTCGGGTGTGGCGATGGGGTTGACGCCGCGTTCCTCGCCGGACGGGGCTTCCCAGTGCTGGCAACTGACTTCACGGCATCGGTCGGCGCGCTCGAGCTGCCCGACAGAGGAATGGCTCTTGCCCGTGCGAATGTCTCGGACCCACGAGACCTGTTGCGGATCGCCATAGGTGCCCGACGATCCGGTCGGCAGGTCCACGTTCATTCCCGGCATCTCGTCGACCGACTGGATCCCGCAACCCGGCGGATCATGCTGGGAGCGCTGCGTCACTTCCCGCTGGGTGCCTCGTTCACGATGACTGTCCACGTCGGGCGCCACGATCATCTGGATGCTCGGTCCCCGTCGATGGGCCGGGTGTCGTGGCGTAGCATCCGACGGGACTCGCTGGCCGCTGGACTGCGTTGGCGGCCGAAGCTGGTCGAGTCCGAGGCAGGTGCAGGCGGGACGCTCCTGTGGGGTGAGAGGACCGATATGGGACACGCGATCCGGAGGGTGCGAGCCCTACCCAGGACCTTGCGCGAGGTCCGCACCGAGATCTCGGAGTTCCGTCGGGTGCCGTTGCGGCTGGCCGAGATCGAGGACCTCGTGCTGGCGGAGTTGTCCACGATCGGGGCCGGCGCCGACGGAGCCGCCCAGAATGCGGACTCCGGGGGGAACGACAGTGACCGGACCTGACGCGGGCGCAACGCCGGCGAGCAGCCGCCTGAATGGGGGGAGCGGGTCCGCGAGCAACGACGGGCGGGGTACCTCAGGCGGCGCCGTTCCCCAGATCTCGGTGGTCGTCGCCTGCTACAACGACTCCGCGAACCTGCCGGTCGCTGTGGGCAGTGCCCTAAGTCAGTCACATTACGACCTCGAAGTGATCATCTGCGACGACTGCTCCACAGATGACACCGAAACTGTCGCGGCCCGATTGTGTGCCGCGGACGCACGCGTGCGCTACGTGCGCCTGGCGCAGAACAGCGGAAGTGGGGCCGGCCCACGGAACGCAGGTCTGCGGCAGGTGCGCGCCCCCTGGGTCATCTTCCTCGACAGCGACGACGAGTTGGCGCCGGGGGCCCTGCACCGCCTCCTGTCCACGGCAGACGACGCCGGGGCCGAGGTCGCTGCCGGCAGGATCTCCCGGCTCCATGTCGCTGACGATCGGTGGACTGGGTGGTGCACTCGGCTCTTCGAGGAGCCGCGCACGATCCGCTCGATCCGCGCCGAGCCTGATCGGTTGTACGACACCGCTGCGGTGGGCAAGCTCTACGACGTGGACTTCCTGCGCCGGGAGGGTCTGGAGTTCGTGTCCGGGTTGCTCTACGAGGACTGCCTGTGGACGGCGCAGGTGTACGCCACCACCCGCTGCCTGGCGGTCGTTCCCGATCTCGTGTACGTGTGGAAGGTCCACGAGACGGCGCCCCGCCGGTCAGTGACCAACGACCGTCAGAACCTGCGCAACGTCCGCGGACGACTGCAGGCGAATACGGCGATCGATGCATGGTTGACCGCGAACGCGCACGGTGACCTGCTGCCCGCCAAGCACGAGAAGTTCCTGAAGCACGACGTCGCCCTCTACCTCGGTGACCTGATCAGCGAGGAGGACGACTGGGCCCGCACGGTCATCGAGGAGTTCCGCGAGTACGTGGCACAGGTCCCGCTGGAGGTGATCGCTGGACTGCCGGCACTGCATCGCCTCGGGGTCCAGATGGTGGATCGACGCGATCTCGAGGGTGTGCGGACGGTCTACCGCGCCATCACGCGGGGCGAGTTCGCGACGGACCTGGTCGAGGTCCACGGACGTGTCGTATGGTCCGCCCGGCTGCTGGCTGCTGAACCGACCCGAGCGGGGGACCTCGACGTGTCGGAGCTGCACTTCGAACGGAGACCCTTCCTGCAGCGCAGGCTCGCTCACGACCTGCGGACCTGGAGTGCGGGCCCGGATGGCGGGATCCAGCTGGTGATCCGGACCTGGAACCCCATGGCTGCCATCGACGTGGCCGCGGCGCGGGTCTGGCTGGAGGTCTCGCCCAGAGCAGCCACCGGCGTGACGCAACGATTCAGCGGCACCATCGGCGCGATCGGCGCGTGCTGGTTCGAGTCGAGCTACGTCCTGGACCCTCGGCCCGTCGAGCCGGCCCCCGACGACGAACGGCTCAGGCTGGTCGTGGTCGTACAGGTGCGCGAGCTGGACAACACCGGGACAATTCCCGCCCCCCGCTTCGCCCTGACCGCGTCCGAACCGGATCCGCGCCCCGCCGCGCGGCCGGGCCCCGTACCCGGCTGGGTGGCTCCGGTCCGGGCGATGGACGGGACCCTGGCCCTGCGCCCTGCGGCCGCGCTGCGTGGTCATCCTGATGGCGTGGTCCCCGAGCCGAGGAACTGGTCGGGGCCAGCGCCGATCAACCGCGTGCGAACCTCAGCCGACCGGGTGCAGGACGCCGTACGCAAGCGGGTCCGGCGACGGGTGGGCAGACGGATGGCGGTCTTCTGCTCGGACGGGGGCCGCAGCTTCTCCGGCAACCCGAAGTATCTGTATTCGGAGCTTGTGCGGACCCAGTGGCCGGGGGAGTTGATCTGGGTGCGTGGCAGCCGTGGCCGCAGCTTCCCGGACGGCGTGCAGACCGTCGCGAAGGGCTCGCGGGAGTACTACCTGGCGATGGGGAGTGCGACCCACTGGGTCGATGACACAGACATACCGGCACACATCAGCAAACCGGGGACCACCACGTATCTGCAGGCGCGTGACGCTCTCCAGGAAGCACGTTGGGGGGGCAGCGGTTCCACCCTGCTCAGCAGCGCTCAGGCGCTGGACCAGGGGCGCTGGGACTTCACGCTGCTTGGTCGCGGCGCCGCCGATGAGTCACGCCCCCCCCACCTGTCCGCCGAGGGCCGGATGCTCGCCGGCCTCGGAACGCCACGCCTCGATCCGCTGGCCCGCCACGCCGAGGTGGGGAAGGCGCCCGCCGACCTGATCTCCTGCGGCCTGCCGCCCGATCCGGGTGGGCTGGACGTGCTGCTGGCCCCAGCTGATGAGTCGGACTCGGCAACAGCCGGGCTCCCATGGCGGCCCCAGGTTGCGGCCGAACTCATCTCAGGGCTGGGGCGTCTCCTGTTCCCGGTCCGGTCCAAGGACCGGTGGCGGATCCCCGACGAGCTGAGTCACCTCCTGGTCGATATCGGAAGGGTGCCCGATCGGACCTCGGCCATCCTGGCCAGCGATGTACTCGTGACCTCGGACCTCAGCAGGACACGCGAGTACCTGCTCGTGGATCGGCCGGTGATCCTGATGCAGGGCGGGGCTGCAGCCTCGGGTCCTGGTCCGATCAAGGGTCCACCGGGGCCCGTGGCCCGAAGCAGCCTGGAGCTCACCGGCCTGCTCTGCGGACTGGCCGACTGGCCGGAGCAGTACTCAGAGGCCCGCCGCGACCTGCGAACGCGGTGGTTCCCGGCGGAGGACGGCAGGGCCTCCGCGCGCGTCGCGCAAGCGGTGTTCGGGCAGTGGACATGAGCAATCCCACGATGGCGGGCTCGGGCAGCTCAGGGCCTGATGACCGGCCGACGACCGGGTCACCTGCGGACAGAGCCCGGGCTGTGGCGACCGGGCGGATGATAGCTCGGCTGCGGCGGCAGCAGGCGAATGCGTTGGCGTTGATGGCCGAGGCCGACCGGCTCCACGACGACCGGCTGGAAGCACTTCGGCTTGCACCTGGAGAGCATGCCCCGGGTCGTGGCCGGCCAGCGCGCGACGGGGTGTCGCCGGCCGCATCCTGTGGAGTCGAACTGGCCGCAGGGGTCGAGACCCGGACGGGCCCTGCCGAGGAGGCCCACGCGCCGGTCCCTCCTGCTTCGACCGATTCCGTGCTCGAGTGGCCCGCCGACCTCCCGTGCAGTGGCGACGGGCTGCGCTCCCTGCGTGTGGCGATCATCTCCGACGAGTCGACCTTCGCTCTGGTCAGCCCCGAGTGCTCGTCGATCAGGCTGGCCGGCAACACATGGCCGGCCGCCCTGACCGAGCACGAGCCGCATCTGCTCCTAGTGCAGAGCAGCGCGGCGCTGGGATCCGAGGAGTGGAGTGACGGCCTGGGCCTCAACGAGGAACTCCTCGACCTCCTTGCGTCAAGCCGCCAGCAGGGCATTGCCACAGCCCTCTGGGATGACGGGGCAGTGTCGCTGCCTGCGCCTGTCCTTCGGTCCGCCGCGGCCTTCGACCGCGTCTTCACCACGGAGTTGGAGCGCGTCCCGCACTACCGGGCAGAGGTGGGGGCTGTGGCGGGCGTCTGCTGGCTTCCCAGGGCGGTTCAGGCCACGCTGCACCACCCGATCGCCGACGAGCAACGGGTGGACGCGCTTGCGCTGGTCGAACACAGTGGGTCTTCGGGTGGCCCGGCTGAGCCTGCCGGGCTCCACACGATCTTGAGTGATCTTCGAAGGTGGCGACCGAGCTTCGGTGCCCGGTGCGACGGCTCCATCGCACCCACCGTCGCCCGGCACTACCGGTTCTCGTTCGTCGGCTCGCGGGACCAGCAGGGACAGGTCGCCGTGGAGCAGTGCGCGCTGGAACTCCTGGCGGGGGGTTCCCTGGTCGCGAGCACAGTCGCCCGAGGTCTGCGTGTGCTCGTCGGAGACCTCGTGGCCTGCGCCGACTCCGGCCCTGAGCTCGTCGCGGTGCTCGAGGCGCGTACGGCGGAGCGCCTTCGCTCTGAACAGCTCAGGATGCTCGCCCTGCGCCGGGTGTTGGGCGAGCACGCCTGGCAGGACCGATTCGTGCTGATGGCATCGCACGTCTGGGGCGTGTCGATCGATCCCGATCCTGAGGTCCTGGTCCTGTCCGCGGTCAGCACCGAGGCCGACCTGGACCGCGCACTGCTGCTCTTCACCGCGCAGAACTACCCGCGGAAGCGGCTCTGCCTGGTCGGGGAGGCGGACCTCACCGCCACCAGGGCGCTGCCCGACGCCGTAGTCGCCGTCGTGCCCGAACGCGGCCAGGACCTTGCAGCGGTGGTGGAAGCGTGCCAGCCGGGCCCCGAGAAGGCCCCGCGCTGGTTGGCGGTGTTCGATGTGCGGGATCATTACGGCCCGGACTACCTGACCGATCTTGCCATCGCCACTCGCTTCTCGGCCGGGCGCACTGTGGGCAAGCCCCCCGCAGGATTCAGGTGGGTGGGCCGTGCGCTCCAACTGCCGGAGTGGGACGCCTCCTACTCATTGTGCCCGGGTCTGGCGCCGCGGTCGTCACTGGTCCCGGAATCGCAGTGGGGGGAACTGGCTGGATCGGGCGTCACCGAGGTCGGCCCCCCCCCGCGGTCGGAGCGGCTGCTGCGGGGGCTGGCCACCGACCCGTTCCACTATTGCCGGGACGGCGCGGAGCCGTGTGCACGCCCTGGCGCCGGGGTCGTGGACGTCGACCCACAGGGCATGGACACCGGTGTGCCGCTCGCCCGACTGATCGAGGTGCAGACCCGCCTGCACCCGTACGGCGGGCCGTCCGTGCGCGGGCAGGTGCTCCCAGCGTGGTGCGTGGTCGAGCCCATCGAGTCCCAGCTGCCACCCAATCTGCCGATCGCCATGTCCATCGCCGGCGATGTCATGCTCTGCGAGTCCCAACTGCCCGAGGAGGAGCACGCGTGGCTGTACGCCCGGGAGCCCAGGCCACTCCACGAGTTGGGCGTCGGGGGGCAGTTCAGCCTGCACCTCGTCGCCTCCGAAGGGCTGCCGCTTCAGGTGGCGGCACTGTTCCTGGACGCAGCTGGAGCCCGGATCGGGCACCTGATGGGCCCCGCGAACCGGAACCTGGTGTCCCGAGTGCCAGGTGCGGCCCGGTCTGTGCGATTCGGAGTCCGGGTAGCCGGAACCGGGAACGCTACGATCGAGTCGTTGGTCGTCGGCTCCCGGCACGAAGTTCCGCCCCTGGTGTTGGGCCGGTCCCGCTACCTGCTGCTCACCGATCACTACCCCTCAGCTACGGACCTGTACCGCAACGCCTTCGTCCATCGCCGGGTCAAGGCCTACCAGGCTCGGGGAGTCCGGGTCGATGTCTTCGCGGCGGGTCCGGATCGGCCGCTCCAGTTCGAGGAGTTCGACGGTGTCAGCGTGATCCGAGGGTCCCTCTCAGCTGTGGAGCAACTCCTGAGGCAGAACGACTACGAGCACGTTCTTGTGCACTTTCTCACAGGCGACCTGTGGTCGGCGGTGGACGCCTCACGCGGGAGCGTCCCCGTGACGGCCTGGGTGCACGGTGCCGAGATCCAGCCCTGGTGGCGGCGCTCGTTCAACATCGTCGCCCCTGAGCAGCGGGAACGGATCGTATGGTCCAGTACGCTCCGGAGGGAGTTCTGGCGGGATCTGATGCACGAGCAACCGGGGGGGCTTCAGTTCGTTTTCGTTTCTCGCACCTTCGCCACCGAGGTGTTCGATGACCTGGGGATCGACCCTGGGACCGTCCGCTGGTCAGTGATCCACAACCCGATCGATACGGTGCTGTTCGAAGCTGGCACGAAGCCTTCGGAGGCCCGACTCAGGGTCTGGTCCATCCGGCCGTTCGCCAGTGAGAAGTACGCCAACGACCTCGCAGTGGAGGCCATCCTCGAGATGTCGGCGCGACCGGAGTTCGAGGACATGGAGTTCCTGATCGTCGGCGATGGGCCGCTGTTCGAGTCGACCACGGCGGCACTGGCCGGCATGCGCAATGTCGTGGTCCGGCGCGGGTTCCTGACTCAGGAGGAGATTGCCGACATCCACCGGCAGCACGGGGTCTTCCTGGTGCCGACTCGGTGGGATTCGCACGGCGTGTCCCGGGACGAGGCCATGTCCATGGGACTGGTCCCCATCACGAACGAGGTGGCGGCCGTGCCCGAGTTCGTCGATGACACGTGCGCCGTGCTCTGCCCGGCTGAGGACTCCTCGGCGATGGTGGACGGGTTGTTGCGCCTGTACCACGATCCGAAGCTCTTCCAGGAGATGTCGCGGGCCGCGATGCTGCGCGTTCGCCACCAGTCCGACGTCAGCCGGATCACCGACCAGGAGCTGGCCGTGTTCACTTCGCCGGGCGACTGAGGTGCACCCGAGGCGCGACTTCCGGATATCGGAGGTCTACGGCTCACTTCCAATGCGTTTCCCTGCCGTCGCCTGCCGTAGGACCTCGCATGCGGCGCCGGGGTCACCCAAGGCCGAGCGGTATCGCACCCGTATCGACGAGATGGGACTGCCCGGCTCGTAGATAGCCCAGATGTCGGTCTCCGAGCCCAGGTAGTCACTGATCTTGGACGGCAGGTAGGGGTTGAGGGCGTGGCTCTTCACCGTCTGCGTGTCGTTGACCACGAGGAGGTCGACGAGACGCGTTAGGGCCAGGAAGTCGAAGTAGTTCACGTAGGGACGGGAGGTGACGCAGTGCCCGACGCCCGCCGCCCGGGCCTGGGCGCGGACCCCCCCGGGATCGTTGGAGAAGACGTGGAGGTGCAGCGACTCCTGGACGGCCCGTGGGCTGTCTGCGATCGCGGCCAGAACGACTCCGATTCCCCGATTGGGGTAGAACGCGCCAAAGTACGCGAGGTGGGCCAATCCCGGGTCGAGAGGGTAGGGGGGCTCTGCGTAGGTGTAGAACGAGTCGGAGGGCTGGGGATGCGGGCGGATGGAGCTCAGGCGCCGTGCCCGGTCACGCAACTGCTTGTGCTGCGTAGCAGCGAGCATGAAGTCCCGCTGGTTGATGTTCGTGAAGATCACCTCGTCGGCCAGGGCATAGGACACGTGTTCCACCCACTCCCAGAGGTTGTCTGATGTGGGTCTCGGAAAGCCGCGCTCGCGCAGGGACCTGGTCAGTTCCGAGATGATCGGCGACGTCGCCTCGATCGAGTCGTGGCGCCGGCGCCCCGTTATGGTGGACTGCATCGGGTCGGAGAACTCCGCCGACCAGTTCAGGGTGGGCACTCGCTGCTTGAGCAGGGCAGCGAGCAGGTGTGAGGCGGGCCACATGGAGCGGCTGTACAGGCAACTGTACTCCCGGCCCTCCTCGACCCAGGTGTCCACGGTGGTCAGGCCGGCGCGGATGAAGGCCTCGACGTCCGGCCACTGCCCGTAGGAGGCAGGCCCCCGCACCTGGACATGTCGATCGATCAAGCCGCCCGCGATCATCGACGTCCCTGGGTCGTCGCCGCGCTGCAGGTCACAGCTGATCACGTCTGTCACGCGTCCCCGCTCGCGCAGCCTCTTGGCTGCGACGACGGCGGAGGTGTCCCGCGACGGGGGGAAGGAGTAGGCGATGGCGAGGTCGGTGGCCAGGCCTCTCGAGAGCTCGGAGAAGGGGAAGTCGCGGATCCGCGCAGCGAGGATCGCGTCCATGAGGGGGACCCGCAGAGTCGGCTGCTCGTCCAGAAGGGGACGCAAGAGCGCCGCGAGCCGGCGTACCACTGGTCGCACGGTCACGGCGCACGAGGGATCCTCAGTGCTCGCATCCTCGAGGGCGGCGATCGCGCCCAGGAGGGGCTCCACCTCATCCCAGGTGTCGATCTGAGGTTCCGGAGGGGACATGACGTCCGGTGGCCCGTCGGCCGCGGCCGTGGCCCATCGAACCGGTGCCCTGCTCCGGGTCTGGATCGTCGCCACCAGGACCAACTCCCACCACCGGCCCAGGGGGATCGACGGCGTGGCGGTCAACGCGAGCCAGGTAGGAACGACCCAACGAACCGACCCCAGGGACGCGAATGTGAGCACTGGGCTTCGCCCTGGCCCCGGCAGGGCCTCGCTGGTGTCGCCCGCGGATCTCTGAGTCTGCGCCATCTCCAAGTTCAGGTTGTGGGAGCCGGCCCGAAGAGCCACGATCTCATCGGACCTTGGCAAGCCGGATGCCAGGGACAGCGCCCCGGCGCCGATGCGGTCATCCGAGCGCAGGAACGTCACGAACTCATGGCGGGCCGAGCGCAGACCCAGGCGCTTGGCCGCCGCCGGCCCCTGGCCCGGCAGCCGCAGCCGGCGCACTTGTCGACCCCAATCGGTGGTGAGGGTGGCGGAGCCGCCCGCTGATCCGGTCTGGATGAGCATGATCTCCAGCAGATCCGGATCGAGAACCGACTCCGTCAAGGAGTCCACGAGAGCGGTCGGGTCATCCATGCTGGACAGGGCTACGACGACACTCAGGCCGGCAGCGCCGACTGGAGGCGATGACTCCTCGATGACCACGCGGGAAAACTAGCACCGCGGATCGATCCGAGCGGGTCGGACGCCGCAGGCGATCAGCTTCCCGCGCAGAGGGCACTCGCGGAGGTCTGCCACTGCTCGACCACGGTCGCCAGCACCTCGCGGGCGCCGTTGACGTCATCGATCAGCGACGAGTAGGTGACATCGGAAGCAGACAGCGGGCTCCCCGGCTCACAGATGCCCCAGATGTCGCGACCCGAGCCGAGGTAGTCGCTGAGCTTCGAGGGCCGGTAGGGGTTGACTGGGTGGGTTCCGGCGGTCCGCACGTCGTTGACGATGAGCACATCCATCTGCATCGATAGAGATAGGAAGTCCAAGTAGTCCACGTACGGGTGCGAGCTGACGACCGACGCGATGCCCAACTCCTGCGCCGTGCTCGCCACAAGGTGCGGGTCCGTGGAGAAGACGTGCAGTCGGACCTGGGACCGTCGGCTCTCAGGGGAGGTTGCGAGCGCGTCGAGGACGATCCCGATGCCACGGTTGGCGTAGAAGCTACCGAAATAGGCGAGGTTCACAGCGCGCTCGTCGACGAGTGGAAGCGGCTTCCTGGCCCGGTACAGCGCAGGGTCGGGAATCGGGTGTGGGAGCACCGTCGACCGCGCGGTCGCGTGCGCTCGTAGGTCCGGATCACCGATGTGGGCGAGCATCACACGCTGCTGGTTGGGGTTGGTGAAGATGATCTCGTCGGCCAGGGCGTACGGGAGGTGCTCTGCCCACTGCCAGAGGTTCGATGTCTGAGGGACCAACAGGCCGAGGTTCTGGATCTCGGCGACGATCTCGGTCAGGATCGCAGAGTCGAGATCGAGCGGACTGCTGCGTGGCTGCCCCTGCGCGTCAGTGCTCAGCGGATCGGAGAACTCCGCACGCCACCGAATGGCAGGATGGCGGACCTTGACGGCGGCAGCCAGGAAATGGGCTGCCGGCCACATCGACCTCGAGTACAGGCCCGAGTAGTCCTTGCCGCCCGCGACAAGGACCTCGACTCGCTCCAAACCCTGCCGGACGAACGCCTCGATGGGGCCCCAACTGGCGAAGACCGGTGGCGTGCGGATCACCTCGACGCGATCGACGTAGCCACCGGCCAGGGCGAGGGTCCCGGGATCCGTGGCGCGCAGGGCGGACACGTCGCAGGTGATCACGTCGACGATCTGCCCGTGCTCGCTGATCCGCCGGGCGGCCACGATGGCGGAAGCATCGTTGGCCGGCGGGAAGGCGTAGAGGATGGCCAGCTCGGTGGCCATGCCGGCGACCAGGAGGTGGTGGGGCAAGGCCTCGGGGCAGCGCGACCTGACCATCCTGACCACCTCGCCGTGGTCCTGCGGGTGTTGGGCAATGTAGCGGGTTAGATGCCCCGCTTGGGCGCTGATCAGTAGTGCGAGCAACGCTTGGCAGTCGGGCTCATCGACCGTGAGGTCGTTGACCTGGGCGATCACTCTGACGCGATCCTCGGCCCACCGCAGTGAGAGCCGGCGGGACATGGTCCCCGGGCGCGCCGTGCGGTCGTAGCCGCAGCGCCCATCAGCAGAGTCGAGGACCCGGATCCTCGGGCGGGCGGTGCACAGGAGTCGCGACCAGTAGACGACGTCCATTCCGGAACGCAACTCCGGGTCGAAGGCGTACTCCCTCGCGAGCCGCGTCGACACGACCTTGGCCGCGTTGTAGCTCATCGCGACCGGCACGTCATGAAGGTTGACCACGTGGCCTGCCAGCGCAGCGATCCTGTCCATGACGTAGTTGGTCCGGCGCTGTCCACCCGGGTGATCCACGTCCCAGATGGGGACGAGGGTCACCTCATCGATGTGCGCGGCGTCGAGGGAGGCCGCAAGTGTCCCGGGGGCGAGCGTGTCGTCGTCGTCAAGGAGGGTGATGAACAACCCATGGGCGGACTGGATGCCCATGTTCCACGCCAACGAGGCATTACCCTCCGAGAGGCGCAGGTAGCGAACGCTCAGATCCGGATGCTGCTCGCGCACCAGCCCGATCCTGTCCAGCAGGGCGTCGCTGGAGCCGTTATCGACCACGATGACCTCGAACTCGGCGCGGTCCAGGTCCTGGGCCACGAGGCTCTCGAGGGCCGGACCGATCCGTTCTGCGGAGTTGTGGCAGGCCATGACGACCGAGATTCCCGGACTCGGGCGATGCTTGGACGCTCCCCCCATGGACCCCACGGCGCTGAGCGTAACATTCGCGCCATGGGCGATCTTGACCGTTGTGCTGCCGAACCTTTGGGCACGTCCCTACTCGTCATCGCGGCCGACCTCGAGACGGCGCTGGACTTCGGAGCACTGGCCCATGAGACGTGCGTGATCGATGCGGCTGACCCCGCTGCGCTGCCCGACGAGCTCTTCGAGAGCGTGGTGGTCCAGTCACCGGGGGATCTAGATGGCCTGCTGTCCGATGCCCGCATCAGGACAGCACCTGGTGGCGACATCCTGATCGACGCGAGGGCAGGTGGTCAGGTGGTCGATGGCGGGTGGCGGGCGGTCGACGTACTCGACGACGATCGCGGGGTGTGCCTCGTGCGGGTCGAGCCGTCAACGCAGAACAGCAGCGATGAGCTGAACCTGTTGCTCCGGGCGACGCGGAAGGCATCTGCCCGCGGCACGGCCGGACGCGCCGCGTCCTGGGCGATTCGAAGCCGGGCAATCTCTCGGCAGCACGGTGAGAACCCCACGGCCCTGCGCCCGCCGGGTGCTCGGCCCGAGGCTGTCACAGTCACCTCGCCCACCTCCTCAGGCCCCGCCCCCGCCTCCGCCGCCAGCCGTGCCCCGAGTCCCCCCGAGTCTGGCGGGCCGCACCCTCGACGAACCGCCCGGAGGGGTTGGCTCCCGGAGGCGTTGGCAGGCAGCGGTCCCGACTTCGGGCTTCGCATCACCCTGGTGGTGATCTCGGCGATCGTCTGGGTCTTGCTGGGCGCGCTCCTAGTCGGCCTGACCGGGACCGGATGGCTCGCCGTGACGCTCTGGGTCCTGGTAGGCCTGCAACTGGCTCAGCTCGCACATGCCGAGATCAGTCGGCGCTCCCTGCGAATCTTGATCATTCGGTCCTCACCTCGTGCCTGACGCCCCGAGGTGCGTGTCCCTGAACAGTCAGGGCCCGATCCGGATCCCTCGGACGGCGCCACGGGTGTCGACCAGAGGCCGTCCCGCCAGCGCCTCCTCATCGACTGCCTGGAACTGGTCGTGATCCACCAGCAGCACGAAGACGTCGGCCTCGGTCAGCGCATGGGCCAAGTCCACCTGCACGACTCCAGGAACAGCCCGCAGGTCCGCGGGCAGCCTGTCGACGTGCGGCTCTACCGCTAGGATGGTGCAGTGCGGTGCAGCTGCTGCGATGCCGTGCACCACCTGCACAGCTGGACTCTCCCGTAGGTCGTCGATGTTCTTCTTGAACGACAATCCCAGGGCCGCGACGGTGTCCGCCCCGGTCTGCTTGATGGCTTCAACGACTGAGTCGACGACGAACTGCGGTTTGCTGTCGTTGACCTCTCGGGCCATTCGGATCAGGCGGGCGGAGCTGGGAGCGGCCGAGACGATGAACCAGGGGTCGACCGCGATGCAGTGCCCACCGACCCCTGGACCCGGTTGCAGGATGTTGACCCTCGGGTGGTGGTTGGCCAGCTCGATCAGCCGCCAGACATCGACATCGAGCTCCGCGCACACCAGGGACAACTCGTTCGCGAAGGCGATGTTGACATCCCGGTAGGAGTTCTCGACGAGCTTGGCGAGTTCCGCCGTGCGCGCGTCGGTGAGATGTAGCTCACCCCGGCAGAACTTCGCGTAGATGCGCGCAGCCCGCTGGGTGGCCTGTGCAGTCAGCCCGCCGATGATGCGGTCGTTCTCGACGAGCTCGGTCATCACCCGACCCGGGAGCACACGCTCAGGGCAGTGGGCGACGTCGACGCTCGGCTCCAGCTCAGGCCGGGCCGTCCGGATCCAGTTGGCGAGCTGTTCCGTCGTTCCCGGGGGGCTCGTGGACTCCAGGATGATCAGCTCGCCTCCAACGAGCAGGGGGGCGATCGACTCGGCTGCGCTTCGGATGTAGGAGAGGTCTGCGCTGCGGTCCGCGTTGAACGGAGTGGGTACGGCGATGATGTACGTCCCGGCGGCTTGGTATTCCGTGTGCGCCGTGAGGGTCCCCCGAGACACCACCGACTCCAGTGCCTCGCGGAGATCTGGCTCGATGAAGGGAGCGACGCCGCTGTTGACGGCAGCAGCCGTCTGCGGGTTCAGATCGATGCCCAGGACGCGAACCTCCCGGTCGGCGAGGACCACAGCCGTGGGGAGGCCGATGTATCCCAGACCGATGATCGCGACGGCCGCTGATTGCTCTCTACTCATGGGCCAGAGTGTATGGGTCGCCCCCCGGATCCCTGATCCATCGCGGGCCCCCAGCGGTGGACGTCGCCTCCTCGGGGTCAGGCGCCGAACTCCGGTTCGCGGGGTCCCGTGCCCAGGAAGTGCTCGATCGCGGCCACCGAACGTGCGGCCGCGCGACCGTCGCCGAAGGGGTTCGCCGCCGTTGCCATGCGGCGGTGTGCAGCCTCATCGCCCAGGAGCGAAGTCACATGCCCGATGATGTCGTCAGCCCTCGTCCCGACCACCCGTGCCGTTCCCGCATCCACTGCTTCGGGGCGCTCGGTGTTGTCGCGGATGACCAGGACAGGCTTGCCCAACGAGGGAGCCTCCTCCTGGATCCCACCAGAGTCCGTCACGATCAGGTAGGAGGCCCTGATCAGGTGCGCGAAGTCGACGTAGGGCTGTGGATCCAGCACCACGACGTTGGACAGCCGGGCCGCCTTCGCGAACGACTGGCGGACGACGGGGTTGAGGTGCAGCGGTGCGACGAAGAGCACATCGGGGTGTGCTATGGCCAGCGATGCCGTGGCGGAAGCGATCTGGTCCATCGGCTCACCCCAGGACTCCCGGCGGTGCGCGGTCATGAGCACGATCCGCCCGCGGAAGCGGTGCACCCCTGCCAAGTCCCTGGGGGGTGTGTAGTGCCCCCCCGCCACGTGCAGCAGCGCGTCTATGACCGTGTTTCCGGTGAGTACCACGTCGCGTCTGGACACGCCCTCGTGCAGGAGATTGGCCACGGCCAGAGCGGTGGGTGCCAGGTGCAGGGACGCCAGCCGGGTGGTCAGGCGTCGGTTCATCTCCTCCGGGAATGGATTGAACCGATCGTCGGTCCGTAGCCCCGCCTCCATGTGGACCACCGGAATGCGGTGGTAGTGGGCAGTAAGTGACGCCGTCAGGGTGGAGGAGGTATCTCCTTGCACCACGATCGCGTCGGCTTGAGCCTGTGCCAGGCCTGCGTCCAGTGCGACCAACATCCGCGACGTCATCTGGGCAAGCGACTGGCCCGGTTGGAAGAGGGCCAGGTCCAGATCGGGCGTGATGGAGAACGCTTCGTGGACCTGGGCAAGCATCTCCCGGTGCTGTCCGGTGACCAAGATGATCGGCTCGAGGTGGGGGGAGTCGCGGAGCCCGGTGATCAGTGGCGCCATCTTGATCGCCTCAGGGCGCGTTCCGTAGATGACGGCGATTCTGGCCACTCGTGGATAGTAGGCGATGGTTGTTGGCCGTCTGCGTGGTGCTGGCACCCCGTTCGGCTCAGGTAGACTCGTCGCTCGGCGCTAGGCGCCGCGCCGCCTTAGCTCAGGGGTAGAGCAGCTCACTCGTAATGAGCAGGTCCGGGGTTCAAATCCCCGAGGCGGCTCCACCAGATCGTGCCCCGACGGATGAGTCGTCCCGGGACTCTGGGAGTGCCGCAGGCCGATTCGTCGGCGCAAGCCCTAGCGGATGCGGTGCCGACGGCCCTACTGTCGCTCTCGCGGACTCACCCACGGGAGCAGACCATGAACCCTGATCGACGGTACGCACGACTCCTGGTGATCGGGGCCCTCATCGCTGCCTCGTTGACTGCCCCGACGTTCGCGGCGCAGGCCGCCACTGCCCCGCGCACCGCGCAGCAGTCAGGCGCCTCCCCGACGACGGTGGCACTGGCCGCCGACACCCCGACGCCGTCGTCGGTGACCATCGCAGGGAGCCTGCAGAGCGAGCTGGGTTGTCCGGGCGACTGGGACCCGACGTGTGCTGCGACGGGATTGTCCGCCGACCCGGCCGACGACGTCTGGCGGGGCACCTTCGACGTTCCCGCCGGCGAGTTCGGGTACAAGGCAGCCCTCAACGGCGGCTGGGACGAGAACTACGGCGCCAACGCCACCTTCAACGGCGCGAACGTGGCCTTGTCCGTGCCATCGGCGACCTCCGTGAAGTTCTACTACGACCACAAGTCCCACTGGGTGACCGACAACGTCAACTCGGCCATCGCGACGGCAGCGGGCAGCTTCCAGAGCGAGTTGGGTTGTGCGGGCGACTGGCAGCCTGACTGCCTGCGCTCCTGGCTGCAGGACCCCGACGGCGACGGCACCTACACCTACTCGACCGATGCATTGGCCCCGGGCAGCTACGAGTTCAAGGTCGCGCGCGACGAGGCGTGGGACGTCAGCTACGGCGCCGGTGGCGGAGCGGACAACCTCGCCTTCACTGTGGGCAGCGCCGGCGACGTGGTCACGATCACCTACTCGCCGACCGACAACGTGCCGTCGGTCACCGTCGTGGGCCAGGGCTCCGGGACGCTGCCCGGCGACGAGGCCCTCGCCGGCGACAGCGTGCGCCAGAGCACCGTGGGCCAGAACTTCTACTTCGTGCTGCCGGACCGGTTCGCCAACGGCGACCCGAGCAACGACACCGCCGACGTCGATCCCGCGCAGGGCCGGCTCGTGCACGGTCTGGACCCGACCGACAAGGGCTTCTACCACGGCGGTGACCTCACCGGTCTGGCCGAGAAGCTGGACTACCTCGACGACCTGGGCATCGACGCGGTGTGGCTGACGCCCATGTTCAAGAACCGGTGGGTACAGGGCGAGGGCGATGACGTCTCCGCCGGCTACCACGGCTACTGGACCACGGACTACACCCAGATCGACCCGCACTTCGGCACCAACCAGCAGATGGCCGACGTGATCGACGCCGCCCACGCCAGGGGCATCGACGTCTACTTCGACATCATCACCAACCACACCGCCGACGTGATCAAGTACGAGGAGGGCACCTACGCCTACCGCTCCAAGGCGGCCTACCCGTACCTCGACGCCGACGGCAACGAGTTCGACGATGCCGCGGTCGCCGGGACCCCGGACTTCCCCGCGCTCGACACCGGGTCGTTCCCCTACACCCCGACCGTGGCCCCGGAACTTGCGGACGCCAAGACGCCCGCGTGGCTCAACGACGTGACCGTCTACCACAACCGCGGCGACTCGACCTTCGCCGGCGAGTCCAGCCAGTACGGCGACTTCTTCGGCCTCGACGACCTGTTCACCGAGGACCCCCGCGTCGTGGACGGCATGATCGACATCTTCTCGACCTGGATCAGCGAGCTGGGCATCGACGGCTACCGGATCGACACCGTCAAGCACGTCAACGACGAGTTCTGGACCGCCTTCGCCCCCGCGATTCAGTCCTACGCCCAAGCCAACGGCAAGCCGGACTTCTTCTTCTTCGGCGAGGTGTTCGACGGCAACCCCGCCTTCACCTCCCGCTACACCACCGAGCTGAAGCTGCCTGCGGTGCTGGACTTCCCGTTCCAGGGCAAGGCTTCCGAGTTCGCCCAGGGCGGGTCCGCGACTGGCCTGCGCGACCTGTTCGGCCAGGACGACCTGTACATCGACGCTGACTCCAACGCCTACTCGCTGCCCACCTTCCTGGGCAACCACGACATGGGCCGCATCGGCTACTTCCTGCGCGACAAGGACGAGAAGCTGGCGCCCGCAGCGAGCTGGCGCACTCGCTGATGTACCTGTCGCGCGGCAACCCGGTCGTCTACTACGGCGACGAGCAGGGATTCATCGGCGACGGCGGTGACAAGGACGCCCGGCAGGACATGTTCGGCTCCCAGGTCCCCTCCTACAACGACGACGACCTGATCGGCACCGGCGCCACCACCGCCGACGACAACTTCGACCCGACCCACCCGCTCTATCAGCACATCGCGGGCCTCGCCGCCCTGACCGAGGCGCACCCAGCGCTGGGCACCGGCCTGCAGCAGCACCGGTATGCCTCTACCGGGGCCGGCATCTACGCGTTCTCCCGGATGGACTGGGAGCAGGGCGTCGAGTACGTGGTCGCGCTGAACAACGCGACCACCGAGAAGACCGCCTCGATCCCGACGTACTCCCCGGGTATGGGCTTCACCGGGGTGTTCCCCGACGGCCTGTCCGCGCGCACGACCAACGCGTCCCGCCAGCTCGAAGTCACCGTCCCGGCGCTGTCCGCGGTCGTCTACCAGGCCGACACCCCCGTCGCGGACTCCCCAGCCCCCGGGATCACCCTGAGCAAGCCGCCGGTCGGCTCCGAGGTGACCGGGAACATCGACCTGGCCGCGAACGTCGGCGGTGACGCCCCTGCGCAGGTGACCTTCGCGGTGCGCGCCGACGGTGGCGACTGGACCGTCGCAGGCACCGACGACAACGCGCCCTACCCGATGTGCTACGACCTGTCCGGGCTGGCCAAGGGCACCGACGTCGAGTTGCGCGCCATCGTCAAGACCCGCTCCGGCGAGCTGAATGCCGACATGATCGCAGTGACAGTCGGCGAGGTCGTCGAGCCGCCGCCGGCCACCGCGTCAGGCGCGGACCACGCCGATCATCCACTACAACCGGCCCGACGGTGACTACGACGGCCGGCCCGGCCTGCACGCCTGCTGGGGTCTGCACATCTAGGGCGACCGCATCGATGGGCCGAGCCCCGATTGGCCCCCCAACCGGAGAGGACACGTTTCGGTCGCTTCGCGTGGGTGCACGCTCACGCCGGGTGGAAGCAACGTGGGCTTCATCATCCACAACGGTGACTCCAAGGACATCGACGGTGACCGCTTCGTCAACCCGCAGCAGTCACCCCGCAGATCTGGATCAACGAGGCCGACGAACGACCTACACGAGTCGCTGGCCGCCGCCCGCGGTCTGGTCCGGATCCACTACCACCGTGACGACGGTGACTACGGCACTCCTTCGGCCGACTACACCACTTTCTGGGGCCTGCACCTGTGGGGCGACGCGATCGCCGATGGCGAGGGCACCGAGTGGACCGCCCCCAAGCCGCCCACGGGCGCCGACGACTTCGGTGTCTTCTGGGACGTCGCGTTGAAGACCCGCAGGCGGCCGTGAACTTCATCATCCACAGAGGTGACACCAAGGACGTCGGGGCCGACGAGTCCCTGACCCCCGCAGCCGACGGCGCTGTCTGGCGCAACGCCGGCGTGGCCACGCAGTTCCCGACCCTGGCCGCGGCGCAGAACAAGGTCGTCATGCACTACCACCGCCCCGACGGCGACTACGGCGACTACGACTCGTCGGACTACAACGACTTCTGGGGTCTGCATCTCTGGACAGGTGCCGCGACGGAGACAGAATGGGCCGCGCCCCTGAAGCCGGTGCGGATGGACTCCTTCGGGCCCGTGTTCGAGGTGCCCCTGGTCGCTGACGCAACCGCGGCTGAACTTCATCATCCACCGGGGTGACGCCAAGGATCCCATGGCGACCAGTCCCTGGACCTGCAGGTGTACGGCAACGAGGCCTGGTATGCTCTCCGGGCAGGAGAACCGGACAGACCAGATCCAGTGGCTGCGCCCGATCGTCGGTCGCGGGGTGGATGCCGACCTGACCAAGGCGGCGGCCCAGTGGGTGGCCCGTGACACGGTCGCCTGTGGAAGGCCGAGTCCCCGGACTCATCCGTCCTACTCGCTGCGCTGGAGCAGGATCGGCGGGATCACGGCCGGCACGTCGGGCGTCGATGGCGGCCGGACCATCCGGCTGTCCTACGATCCGCAGGGCATGACCACCGAGCTCCGGGAGAAGTGGCCGCACCTGTCGGCCTACCAGGTCTTCAAGGTCCGCAGCAGCGACTTGGCCCAGGTCCCCGACGCCCTGCGCGGCCAGGTCGTGGCGGTGGAGAAGGCCGCCGACGGCACGCTGCGCCGGGCGACCTCGGTGCAGCTCCCCGGCGTCCTCGACGACCTGTACGCCGACGACGCCCAAGGACGTCGATCTCGGGCCGACCGTGGGAGCGCGACACCGACCCTGCGCCTGTGGGCGCCGACCGCCCAGCAGGTGCAGCTGCAGGTGTTCGACACGGCCACGGCGGCGACCCCCAGCACCACCCTGGACATGGCCCGCGACGACGCCACGGGCGTCTGGTCGGTCTCCGGCCGCAAGCTGGAAGGTCGTTACTACCTGTACGAGGTCACCGTCTGGGCTCCGGGGGTCCAGGAGGTTGTCGACCAACCTGGTCACCGACCCGTACTCGCTGTCGCTGTCCACCAACGTCCCACGCAGCCAGGTCGTGGACCTCTCCGCGCAGAAGCTGGAGCCCACGGCTGGGACACGCTTGGCCAAGCCGAAGCTGGAGACGCCGGAGGACATCTCCGTCTACGAACTGCACGTGCGCGACTTCTCCGCCAACGACCCGTACGGTGCCCGGCCGCGCTGCGCGGTACGTTCGAGGCCTTCGCCCTGGACGGCACGAACGGCATGACCACCTCGAAGGCCCTGGCCGACGCCGGGCTGTCCGCACGTGCACCTGCTGCCGGTGTTCGACATCGCCACGATCAACGAGGACAGAGCAGCCTGGCAGTCACCGGACCCGGCGGTGCTCTCAGCGACCTGCCGGCGACTGCGAGCAGCAGCAGGCGGCGGTGTCGGCCACCGCCGGACAGGACGGCTTCAACTGGGGCTACGACCCCTGCCACTACACCGTCCCCGAAGGCAGCTACGCCACCGACCCGCAGGGGCACGCGCGCATCGTGCGAGTTCCGCGAGATGGTCGCAGGCGCTGAACGGCGACCGGGCTGCGGGTGGTGATGGACGTGGTCTACAACCACACCACCGCCGCCGGCCAGGACCCGAAGTCGGTGCTCGACCGGATCGTGCCCGGCTACTACCAGCGGCTCAACGACGTGACGGCGTCGGTGGAGACCTCCACGTGCTGCTCCAACACCGCCACCGAGCACGCCATGATGGGCAAGCTGATGATCGACTCCGTCGTCACCTGGGCCAAGGACTACAAGGTCGACGGCTTCCGGTTCGACCTGATGGGCCACCACTCGCAAGCAGAACATGCTCGACGTGCGCGCCGCGCTGGACGCGCTGACCCTGGCCAGCGACGGTGTCGACGGCACGTCGATCTACCTCTACGGCGAGGGCTGGAACTTCGGCGAGGTCGCCGACAACGCCCGCTTCGTCCAGGCCACGCAGGCGCAACATGGCCGGCACCGGGATCGGCACCTTCAACGACCGGCTGCGCGACGCGGTGCGCGGCGGCGGACCGTTCGACGGCGGCACGCGCTGGTCACCAACCAGGGCTTCATCAACGGCCTCTGGTTACGACCCCAACGAGACGGCCACGCCAGCGGCGATCGGCGGCCGACCAGAAGTCCGAGCTGCTGCTCTCGGCCGACCAGATCCGGGTCGGCCTGGCCGGGCAACCTGGCGGACTACGAGTTCGTCGACCGCATCGGCGACACGCGTGACCGGCGTCCAGGTCGACTACAACGGCGCGCCGACCGGCTACACCGCCGACCCGCAGGAGAACATCGTCTACGTCGAGGCGCACGACAACGAGACGCTGTTCGACATCTCCAGCCTACAAGCACCCGCTGGTCACGTCGATGGCCGACCGGGTCCGGGCGCAGAACCTCGGGGCGGACTTCACCGTCCTGGCGCAGGGGATCCCGTTCTTGCACGCCGGCGCGGACCTGCTGCGCTCGAAGTCCCTGGACCGCAACAGCTACGACTCCGGCGACTGGTTCAACCGGCTCGACTTCACCGGCCAGACCAGTGCGTGGGGCAGTCGGCTGCCGCCGGCGGCGGACAACGCGGACAACTGGCCGCTGATGCGGCCGCTGCTGGCCGACGCCGCGCTGAAGCCGGCACCCTCGGACATTGCGGCGGCGAACACGCACATGGCCGAGATGTTGAAGATTCGCAACTCGTCGAGGCTGTTCCGCCTGCGGACCGAGAAGCAGATCGAGCAACGCCTGGAGTTCGCCAACACGGGCCCGGACCAGGTACCCGGGCTGATCGTGATGGGGATCGCCGACCAGGGCACGGAGCGGTTGGCCGGCGGTGACCTGGACCCGAACGCGGACGGCGTGCTCGTCCTGTTCAACGCCACGGACGAGCAAGTCAGCTACACATCGTCCGAGGCGAAGGGCAGTGGCCTGGTACTGCATCCGGTGCAGGCCGCCTCCGCTGATCCGGTGGTGCGCTCGGCTGCGTTCGACCGGAAGTCGGGTGAGTTCACGGTCCCGGCGAGCACGACTGCGGTGTTCGTCGACGTGGCGGACAACGAGCCGCCGGTGGCGTCCGCTGAGCTCAAGCCGATCTGGGTGGGCACCAAGGCGGGCTGGTTCCGGGTCCAGGTCGACTGCACCGACAACGTGACCCGCGACTGCCGCAGCGAGGCGGACCTCAACGGGGTCGAGGTGGCAGACGGTGACCTCGTGGCCTTGATCGTGAAGCCCGGTCGCACCAAGGAGACGACCGACCGCCGCACCGGCATCCACTGGTTCTACGCGCCGTCGTTCGAGCTGACGGTGACCTGCACCGACGACGCCGGGAACTCCGCGACGGCCACCGCGACCCCGAAGTTCCGCAAGCCCGGATGGCCCCCTGGTTGGCCGTGGTTGGGCTGGGATCACCGGAGTCTCAGCTGACCTCCCGGCGCTGAGCACCGGAGACCGGGAGTCGGGCAGTTCCACGAGACAGCCGGTCGCGTCGTGGAATCGCCGGCCAGCGACTGTGCCACCCTTGCCCCCATGACGTGGCAGGCCTGGTTCACCCTCGCAGTTCTTGTGGGCGTGCTGGCCCTGCTCATCCGCGGCCGGACCTCGGCAGCCGTCGCGGTGTTCGGGGGCAACATCGCGCTTCTGGCCGTCGGCGTGATCGACACCGAGCAGTCGCTGGCCGGGTTCTCCAACCCCGCTCCCCTGACCGTGGCGGCGCTCTACGTCGTGGCCGCAGGCGTGCAGCGGACCGGGGCGCTGACCCCCGCCCTGCACGGGGCGCTGGGTCGCAGCACCGGGGTCCGGATGCCCTTGGCGCGGCTGTCGGTGCCGGCGGCGGCGGCGTCGGGCTTCCTGAACAACACGCCCATCGCGGCGATGCTCATCCCCGAGGTGCAGACCTGGGCTGAACGCCACAAGGTCTCGGTGTCCAAGCTGCTGATGCCGCTGTCGTTCGCCGTCGTGCTCGGCGGTCTGCTCAGCGTGATCGGCACGTCGACCAACCTGGTCGTCTCCGGGCTCATGGAGGACGCCGGCCTCGGGCCGCTGGGCTTCTTCGAGATCGGCCGGATCGGCCTGCCGATCGCCGTGATCGGGATCGCGGTGATGGTCGCGCTGTCGGCCAGCGTGCTGCCCGCCCGGCGGTCGGTGGCCCAGGAGCTTGCCGACCAGGCGCGGGACTTCTACCTCGAGGTCACCGTGCAGCCAGGCGGACCTGTGGACGGGCAGACGGTGGAGCAGGCCGGCCTGCGCGACCTGCAGGGCGTGTTCCTGACCTCGGTCGATCGCGGGGACACCGTGATCGCCCCGGTCCGGCCTGAGACGGTGCTGCGCGGGGGCAACCGGCTGCGGTTCGCCGGACAGGCCCGCAAGGTCGTCGACCTGCACAGCCATCGCGGCCTGGAGTCCGCGCAGTCCGAGCACATCGAGGCCCTCACCGACCCGTCGGTGCGCTACTACGAGGCGGTCATCGGCACAAAGTCCGCGCTGGTGGGCCGCACGCTCAAGGAGGCCGGGTTCCGCAACGAGTACCAGGCCGCCGTGGTTGCGATTCACCGCGACGGTGGGCTGGTGGAGGCCCAACTCGGCCAGGTGCCGCTGCGCCTGGGTGACACCCTGATCCTGCTCTCGGACCCGGGCTTCAAGAAGCGCTGGGGCGACCGCGACGACTTCCTGCTGATCGCCGCGATGGATGGGGCGCCCAGCCCGCCGGTGTCCGGGGCCAAGGCCGGCCTGGCGGTATCGGTGCTCGCCGGCATCATCGTGCTGGCGACCTTCGAGGTCGTGCCGATCCTGGTCGGTGCGCTGGTCGGCGCGCTGCTGATGGTTGCGCTGGGAGTCCTGAGCGTCACGGAGGCGCGTCGTGCCGTGGACCTCGACGTGATCGTCATCATCGCCGCCGCCTTCGGCCTCGCCGCAGCCATGGAGACCTCCGGCCTGGCCGAGCAGGCGGCCGCCGCGGTGACCTCGGTGTTCGACGGCTGGGGAGCGCGTGGGGCCCTGCTGGGCATCGTGCTCGCCACGATGATCCTCACCGAGATGATCACCAACAACGCCGCCGCCCTGCTGATGTTCCCGATCGGCCTGTCCCTGGCCGCGGGCACCGGGCTGAACCCGGTGGGCGTGGCCATCGCGATCGCGGTGGCTGCCTCTGCCTCCTTCCTGACCCCCATCGGCTACCAGACCAACACGATGGTCTACGGCCCCGGCGGCTACCGGTTCACCGACTACTGGCGGCTGGGCCTCCCGCTATCACTGGTCGTGGTCGTGCTGACCGTGTGGCTGGTCCCGGTGCTCTGGCCGTAGGAGTCGCGGGCCCAGCGGAGGTGGCCCCGGGGCGGTTTGCGGTATGCCGCCTGCTGCCGGGGGTAGAGGTGCATCGAGCAACAGACACCTCATGCACCGAAGGATCGGAGCAACCATGAAGAGCAGGATCGCGTTCGTCGGCGGATTCGTCGGCGGCTATGTACTGGGCTCGCGAGCGGGCCGGGCGCGCTATGACCAGATCAAGCGACGCTCCCAGGACTTCATCGACAGCCCACTCGTGCGGGAGAAGGCCGCGCAGGCGAAGGACTTCGCCGCGGAGAAGGCCCCCGTCGTAGGGCACAAGGTCAGCGACGCAGCCGCGAAGGCGGCCGAGTCGGTGAAGGACACCGTGTCGGGCGGGAGCGATCAGGACGAGCCCGCAGGTGACCCACAGGTGCAGGTGGATGCGGGCGCGCTGGATGCGGCTGCGCTGGACGCGGTCGCGGCTGATGCGGGTGCGGCAGACGCGGCGGATGAGGACGCAGCCGCGCCGACCCTGGTCCTGACCGACGACCTGGTCGAGCAGCAGGGGACCCGGTGACGTCGAGCAGGCCCCTCATCGACCGAGCACCTGCGCGGTGACGGCCAGCCGAGCGACTCCCTGAGGTTATGGAGGTCGAGTTCGTCGGGGTGGACCTCGCTCGCGGTGCTGACCGAGGACCTCGCCGGACGGCCCCACGAGGCTGGCACTCTCCTAGGGAGAGTGCTAATCTTGGAGTTGCCACCCTTGTGACGACGAACCCGAGGAGGTGGTTGAGGTGGCAAACCGTTTCGATCCCTTCCGTGACCTCGACCGGCTGGCTGAGCGCATGCTCTCGACCGCCGTGGACGCGGGTCAGGCCCTCCGGGCCATGCCCATCGATCTCTACCGCGACGGTGAGCACTGGACGCTCCAGTGCGACCTGCCCGGTGTCGATCCCGGTTCCATCGACGTGGCTGTCGACGAGCGCGTCATGACCATCCGTGCTCAGCGCGCCACTGGCGTCGAGGGCGCCGAATGGCTGGCGGCCGAGCGCGTGTCCGGCACGTTCGCCCGCCAACTGACGCTGGGCAATGCAGTCGACCTGGAGCACATCACGGCCAGCTACACCGACGGTGTGCTGACCTTGACGCTGCCGGTGGCCGAGGCCGCCAAGCCGCGCAAGATCGCCGTCGAGTCCGGCGGCGGGTCGACCGTCTCGATCCAGACCGGCGAGGGCGAGCAGGCCGAGAACAGGGCCAGCTGACCGGTGGCGAAGGGCGCCGTCCCGGGATGGGAGTCCCCGGACGGCGCCTTCGCCATGCTGCGAGGCCCCCGCGCGGAGGGCATGGCTGCTCCATCGCCGAGGACTCCTGCAGGCTCGGGCTGGACTCGCGCATGGCGTCCAGCTCAACGTCGAGCCACCTGGTCCGTGCGCGGTCGCCGGGTGCGGGCCATCCTTGAGCCATGACGACCTGGCGGACCGTGGCGAGTGTCGCCGCGGTGCTGCTCGTCGTGGTCTATGCCGCTGGCTCCGGTTTCTGGGTGTCGACCAACCCCGGTTGGTACGCCAGCCTGGAGAAGCCGAGCTGGCAGCCGCCGGACATCGTGTTCGGACTCATCTGGCCGTACAACTTCCTCGCCCTGGCCGTGGTCGGGGTGGTGGTGGCGCAGCGGGGCACTGCCGCAGCCGTATCCGCCTGGCTGGGCATCGCGGCGGTCAGCGTCGCGTGTGCGCTGGCGTGGGCCTACCTCTTCTACGTCCCGCACGCGTTGACGGCCTCGGCGGTCGCACTGTCGGGCGCGGCCCTGCTCACGGCGGCCCTGGTCGCCCTGACCTGGTCGGTCACCCCCGGCGGCGCCGTTGCGCTCCTGCCGTACCTGGTCTGGGTCTGCGTGGCGACGTCGCTGGCCTTCGGCTACGCGCGCATGGGCTGAGCGGCCGCAACGGTCGGGCGGGGTCCGCCGCGACTGTGATCGGACCCCCTCAGCCGTGCGGCTGGAGCGCCGCCGGTGCTGGTCAGGGCCTACTGGAGCCCATCAGCGTCCAGTTGACCACCGGGACGTTGACCAGCGCACGGTGCTCGAGGTCCTCGACGTGGAATCCTGCCCCGGCCAGCGCAGCCCCGGTGTCCTGGTCGCAGCGACAGCCACCGGCCAGCATCGGCCACAGCCCGCCCACCGACACGGCGCGCTGCATGCGCTGTGTCCAGGTGCCCGGCTGCGCCCGCACGTGCTCGAGCACGCAGACGGTCCCGTCCGGATGCAGGACGCGGCGTGCCTCGGACAGCACCTGGGCCACCGAGTCGACCGAGCAGAGGACGTAGGCGAACAGCACGCTGTCCACCGAATCATCGGGGATCGGCAATTGCTCGCCCACAGCGTCGATCAGGTCCACCTCGATGCCGCGCTCACGGGCCGCCTGCACCCGGCCCAGGGAGATGGCACGCATCGAGGCGCTGGGTTCGACCGCCACCACAGAGCTGACCGCAGCGGGGAGGTGATCCAGGTCGTGGCCCGGGCCCAAGCCCACGATCAGCAACCTGCCGTGGGCGCCCGCGAGTACCTCGGAACGAGCCGGCCCCAGTTCGGAGTGCTCCCCCAGGTCGGCGATCACGCCGTAGATGCGGGTGAACAGTCGATGGTCGTGAGCGGGCATGCACCCAGTATGGGCGTGGTCCTCGAGACGTCGTCGCGGTGGGCTGTCGCCCCCGCCCTGAGTCCCCACCCCGTCGTCGCCTACAGTGATTCAGGTCACGCTCGCGCCGTCCCCCGGACTGCCCTCCCCCGCGGAAAGGACCTCCATGAACCTCGCCAGCAACCTCGCCCGCACCGCCGAGGCCCACCCTGCCAAGCCCGCCGTCGTCCTCGATGAGACCGTCGTCAGCTACGGGATGCTCGCCCAGGGAGCGGCGCGCGTTGCCGGCTGGTGGAAGTCCCTGGGCGTCGAGCCCGGCGACCGGGTCGCGGTCAGCCTGCCCAACATCCCGCACATGCCGATCATCTACTACGGGATCCTCTGGGCTGGTGGCGTCGTCGTCCCGGTCAATCCGCTGTACAAGTCGCGTGAGTTCGCCTTCGTCCTGCGCGACTCCGCGGCCAAGGTGTTCTTCGCCTGGGACGGGGTTGTCACCGAGGCGGAGATCGGGGCCCAGGAGGCCGGCTCGCAGTTCGTCAACGTCGTGCCGGCGGAGTTCCTCAGCCAGGTCATGGCCCACGAACCGGTCGACCTCGTCGATCGCGCCGACGACGACACCGCGGTCGTGCTCTACACGTCGGGCACCACCGGCACCCCGAAGGGCGCGGAGCTCACCCACGCGAACATGCGGCGCAACGCCGAGATCTGCATCGGGCTGGTCAGCTACTCCGAGGACGACATGGTGTTCGGCGGCCTGCCGCTGTTCCACTCCTTCGGCCAGACCGTGGGCATGAACGCCTCCATCCTGGCGGGGGCCACCCTGACCCTGCTGCCCCGTTTCGACCCGACGAAGGCCCTCGAGGTCCTCCAGCGCGACAAGGTGACCGTCATGCTGGGCGTACCCACCATGTACGTCGCCCTGCTCCAGCACCCGGCTGGGGCGGACTACGACCTGTCCGCACTGCGGGTCTGCGCCTCCGGGGGAGCGTCGCTGCCCGTCGAGGTGCTGCACGGCTTCGAGAAGGCCTTCGACGCAGTCATCCTGGAGGGCTACGGCCTGTCGGAGACCAGCCCGGTCGCCTCGTTCAACCATCCCGGCCGCGAGCGCAAGGCCGGCTCGATCGGCCAGCCGGTCGAGGGTGTTGAGTTCCGGCTCGTCGGCGCCGAATGGGACGACACCCCCGAGGGCGAGATCGGCGAGATCGCGATCAAGGGCCACAACGTCATGAAGGGCTACCTCGGCAAGCCCGAGGCCACCGCGGAGGTCATGCACGACGGCTGGTTCCGCACCGGTGACCTGGCCCGTCGCGATGACGAGGGCTACTACTACATCGTCGACCGGGCCAAGGACATGATCATCCGCGGCGGCTTCAACGTGTACCCGCGCGAGATCGAGGAGGTCCTCTACGAGCACCCCGCCGTCGGGACCGCGGCGGTCCTGGGCGTCCCGCACCCCGAGCTCGGCGAGGAGGTGGCCGCCGCCGTCACGCTCAAGCCCGGTGCCAGCGCGACGGCCGAGGAGTTGCGCGAGTTCGTCAAGGAGCGGGTGGCGGCGTACAAGTACCCACGCACGGTCTGGGTCACCAGCGAGCTGCCACTGACGCCCACCGGCAAGATCCTCAAGCGCGAGATCCACATCCCGACCGACTGACCCCCGCCGCCCCGAGGAGTCCCGGGGAATCCGCTCCCGTTCGCCCGATCCGCTCCCCGAATTCCGGGAGCGGATCGGGGAAAGGGGAGCGGATCCAGTCGGCCGACCAGCGGGGGCCGCTCAGGCCAGCGTCAGGAGCAGCTCCCCGCGGGGCTTGGGGATCGGCACCGAGGCCATCTCCATGCGCTGGCCGGGCCGGGCGCGTACCCGGTGCTCGGCCAGGACCGCAGCCATGACCGCCTTGGTCATCAGTTCAGCGAGGTGGTTGCCCAGGCAGATGTGGGCACCGCCGCCGAAGGGCACGTACACGTGCGAGTGCGCCCGGTCCTCGGCCCGGTCGGGGCCGAAGCGCAGCGGGTCGAACTCCTGTGGTGCGGCCCAGAAGTCGGGGTGTCGATGCAGTCCGAGGCTGGCCAGCGTGATCATCTGCCCCGCGTGCAGGGCGACACCCGCCACCTCGGTGTCGCGGAGCACCCCCCTGGGCGAGAACGGCACCGGCGGGCTCAGCCGCAGCGCCTCCTTCATGACCAGCTCGGTGTCCGTCAGCGACTTGTAGTTCTCGATCGTCACCGGCGCCCCGCCCAGCCCGGCCACCTCGTCGGCCAACCGGTCCTGCCAGTCCGGGTGCTGGGACAGGTGCCAGAGCATCACTGTGAGGGTCGCTGTCGTGGTGTCGTGGGCAGCCAGCAGCAGGAAGATCATGTGGTCCACGACCTCGTCGACGGCCAGGGTGGCGCCCGACTCGGTGGTCGCCCGGGACAGCTGGCTGAGCAGGTCCGTGCCGTGGTCGGGGCCCGACCTGCGCTCCGCCACGAGCCCGGTGAGCAGGTCCTGCAGCGTCCGCCGCGCGCGCAGCCCGCGAGCGAACGCGGTGCCCGGGACGTCCCGGCGCAGCGGAGCGACCGAGGCCCGCATCATGGCCACGAAGCAGTCGTTGACCACGTCGGCCTGCGCACCGAGCTCCAGGCCCACGAACACCTGGGCGGCGATGTCCAGGGTCAGCCGCTTGGTCATCTGGTAGACGTCGGTCCCCGCCGGGCCGGCCTCGCGCACTGCCGCGGCGACATGTGCGCCAGCCAGGGCGTTGACCTGCGCCATGTAGCCGGCCAACGCCTGACGGCGGAACGCGTACTGCATGACGCGCCGGTGCAGGTGGTGATCGTCGAAGTCGCGCAGCATCAGGCCGCGGGCGAACATCGGGCCGATCGTGAACGACCAGCCGATCTCACTGGAGAAGTTCTCGGCGCGGTCGATGTACACCTCCTTGGTGGCCTCGGGGCTCATCAGCACCGTGGTCGGCTGGCCCAGGACGCGTACCTCGAAGGCGTCCCCGTGCTCGGCCTGGGCTCGGCGCAGCAGCCCTGCGGCGTCGCGGAGGAACTCCACCGTGTTGCCCAGCACGGGCAGACCGGGCACGCGAGCGATCGGGTCGGGGCTCATGTGCACATCGTGGTGGCTGCACTCACGCCCAGCGCGCCCAGACACCGTGGTCGCCGGAGTTCTTCTTCCACTTCGAGCTCCTGCGGTCCAGGGCCACGGAGCCCGGGAGCACCGAATAGGTCGAGCGCATCGCGCCGTAGCACTTCTTCTCGGTGCCCTTGGCCGTCGTGCTGAGCACCACGGCATACTTGCCGCCCTTGACCCGCAGCCCGGGCTTGAGGACCAGCTGCTCCGGGGACCAGCTCAGCGACGCCGCGGACCGCGTGGTTCGCCACAGCGCCTTGCCCGACGGCTTCCCGGACTTCGTCCGGTAGACGGCGATCGTCAGGGCCTTGGTGGGCTTGCCCCGGCGGAACGTAGCCACCGAGATCTCGCGCAGCGTGCTGGACTTCGCCACCTTGAAGGTCTGCGCCCGCGAGTGACCGCGCTTGATGTCGCACACCCAGTTCATCGCCTGGAGCCCGGGCTTGGCCGGCGGGGTGCTCGTCGCGGCCGAGGTCGCCACCGGGATGCGCACGGTGTGCGTGGCGGCGCAGGTCAAGGGGGCGATCTGGCCGTCCGCAGTGAACCGCAGCGGCTCCCAGTAGTGCCGTGCCAGCGACTGGTTGGGGCTGCGATGGTTCCACCGGTCGCTCTGGTAGAGGTACACCGGGGTGGCGTCGCGATTGAGCACGGCCACCGCAGCGGGCTGGCCCCCGCATGACTTCTCGGCGATCCTCGTCGGCCCCGACCAGGGGCCCAGTGGGGTGGGTGCGCTCAGGTACGAGGTACCCGTGCCCGAGCAGTATGCGCAGCCGGGCGAGGCGATCGTCAGGTAGTAGGTGTCACCCCTGCGGAACAACGAGGGTGCCTCGACGCCGGAGAGGCCGAGCTTGACCACGTCGCCGGTTCCGGACGTCATGGCGGTGTCCAGCCTCTCGATGGCCATGCCGTAGCCGGGTCGGGTCGTGTAGGCGATGAAGGCCGTGTCGTCGTCGTCGATGAACAGGCCGAAGACGCCACCGTTCTTGTGGACCAGCGTCGGCAGGCCGATCTCCTTGAACGGGCCGACGGGGGAGTCGCCGAGCAGCACGTGGTAGCCGTTGGGCACGTCATAGGCGTTGATCCAGAGGATGTACTTGCCGGTCGAGGGATGGCGGATCACATGCGGTCGGTAGCAGGACAGGGTCAGGCTGTTGCAGCGCTTCTGCCAAGTGCTGGTCGTGTGGTCGAACAGCGGTCCCCGGTCGACCCAGGTGACCAGGTCGACGGACTCGTACACGCGGAACCCGCAGAACGGTGACGCGGGTCGGGAGAAGCGGTCGTACCCGCAGCCATAGGCGGTCCCGTACAGGTAGTAGCGGTTACCGAACTGCACGATCTCGCCGTCGTGGGCATCGATCGCGTTGCCCTTGGTGTCGAAACGGACCCGACCGGTGCCCGCTCCGTTGTCGATCGTGACTGGGCGCACGGGATCCCCGGCCTGTGTGACCTGGGGCAGGACCACGCGAGGGGCGCTGGCGCTGACCTGGCCTCTGGCGGAGGCCGACTGCGCGCCGGCCGGGGCCGCCGCGGCGAACCCGATCAGGTCCGCGATCAGGGCCAGGCCGATCAGCCCTGCGACGATCACCGGCACCCTGTGCATGCGTCCCACGAACGCCCTCCCCCTCCCGCAGCAGTCGGCCCTGATCCTGCCACGCCGATCCGCCGGGTTCGCGCAGGCCCTCGGGTCGCGTCGGGGCGCACCCGCACGGATACCCTGTGCCCCATGTCGAAGAAGGACAAGCACGCTGGCGGGTCCCGCAAGTCCAAGCGGATGAACAAGGCGCTCTATGAGCTCGAGCTCTTCCGGCTGCAGGCCGAGCTCGTAGAGATGCAGGAGTGGGTCCGCACCACCGGCGCGCGGGTCGTGGTGATCTTCGAGGGCCGCGACGCCGCCGGCAAGGGCGGCACCATCCAGCGGATCTCGCAGTACCTCAACCCACGCGTGGCCCGGATCGTCGCGCTGCCCGCACCCACCGAGCGCGAGCTGAGCCAGTGGTACTTCCAGCGCTACGTGCCGCACCTGCCGGCGGCTGGCGAGATCGCCCTGTTCGACCGCTCCTGGTACAACCGGGCGGGTGTCGAGCGGGTGATGGGGTTCTGCAACGCTGACGAGTACCGCCGGTTCCTGCACCAGGCGCCGATCTTCGAGAGCATGCTCGTCGAGGACGGGATCCTGCTGCGCAAGTACTGGTTCAGCGTCTCCGACGAGGAGCAGGAGGCCCGGTTCCGCTCCCGGCTCGATGATCCGATGCGCCGCTGGAAGCTCTCCCCGATGGATCTCGAATCGATCACCCGCTGGGAGGACTACTCCCGGGCCAAGGACGACATGTTCGTGCACACGGACACGATCAATGCGCCCTGGTACGTGGTGGAGTCCGATGACAAGCGCCGCGCGCGGATCAACGCCATCCACCACCTGCTGTCCACGATCCCCTACACCCACGTGGAGCGCGCCCCACTGGCGCTGCCCCAGCGACCGCAGACGACCGGCTACCAGCGGCCTCCGCGGGACACGCAGACCTTCGTCCCCGACCACGCCAACATCCTCGAGACCGCCGCGGAGGCTGGGGGCAAGCCCCCGCAGCGTGAGGGCAAGCACTGAGCGCAGCGCTCAACGCCGAGGGGGCCCACCGGACGGATCCGGCAGGCCCCCTCGGTCTTGCTGAGAGTGCAGATCAGAGCAGCGCGTTGACGTCCAGGCTCGGCGGGACGAGCACCCCGTCGATGACGTGGATCACGCCGTTGGACGCCTCGACATCCACTGCGGTGACCGTGGCGGTGTCGTTGAGCACGACCGCGCCGTCCGGGGTGGTGATGGTGATGGCCTCGCCCTCCACCGTGTCCACATCGCCGGCCGCGACCTGATCGGAGGTGACCTCGCCGGACACCACGTGGTAGGTCAGGATGCTGGTCAGGGCGTCCTTGTTCTCCGGCAGGAGCAGGGCGTCGAGCAGGCCCTCGGGCAGCGCGGCGAATGCGTCGTCGGTCGGGGCGAACACGGTGAACGGACCGTCGCCGGACAGGGTCTCGACCAGGTCAGCCGCGGTCACCGCGGCCACCAGGGTCTCGAAGTCGGGATTGCCTGCCGCCACCTCAACGATGGTGCCGGCGGCCTCCATCGCCGGCTCGGAGGCCATCTCTGACGGGGCGGGGGCCGCGGTCGTTGCCGGGGCGGTGGCCTCGTCGCTCGTGCTCGAGCAGCCGGAGAGGAAGACGAGTGCGGCGATGCCGCCTGCTGCTGCAACCTTGATGTTCATGGGTTCTCCTGAAGTAGTGGATCGAGTCGCCGTGTGCGGCTCTCATGGACTACTTCGGCGGGGACCCCGCGAACGGATGCACAAATCGTGCGGAAGTTTCCGGCGGGACGGTTCAGCGCGTGATCCGGACCCCGGACGAGCCCTTGGCCGACCAGCTCACCGTGATCCGTCCGCTGCCCGGCCGCGCGGTCAGCACGCAGCGGGTGGTCTTCTTCTTGGTGGAGCAGCGCACCACGCGTCGACCGGTCAGCTCACGACTGAGTGCTGCCGATGCGATGGTCGCCGGTGTGCCGGGTCGGGTGTTCACCGCGACCTGCTTGAGCGTCCCCTGGTACCACTGGATGCCCGCGAAGCCGATCCGCAGGGCCTCCATGGTGGTGACCTCCACCATCCGCTTCTGGGCCGAGGGACTGGCCCACGTCTTGGTGAGGTTCTTCTTGCTGGGGATGCCGTTGGTCAGGTTGTGGTTGGTCTCGGTCGACCAGATGGGCACCGAGCGCAGCGACCGGTAGCGCGTGATGAGCTTCTTGGCCACCGTCCCCTTCGAGCGCCACTTCGCCAGCGACGTGTTCACGCTCTTCTGGCGCAGCGTGTAGAAGTTGATCGAGAAGCTGTCCACGGTGCGACTGCGTGCCTGGGCGGCGAAGTACTTGGTGTTCAGGCCGGTCTTCTTGCCGTACAGCGACGGGCTGGTGAGTTCGAAGCGCCCCGGGATCATGGCCGAGGCCACCTGCCGGATGATCCGCTCCTGTGCGCGCAGCGAGTCCGAGGCCTGGGACCAGGTGCGGGCCGCGCCGGGGATCTTGTTGGTGATCGTCCCGCCGTTGCGCAGGTTCGGCTCGTTCCACGCCTGTAGGACGAGTCGGTTGCTCGGGTTCGCAGCCAGGTACGGTGCGCCTGCAATGATCACTGCCTCGACGTAGGCGACGTACGCGTAGTGCACGCGGCCCGAACGCAGCGAGGAGGCGGTGGGGAACGAGGTGTTGGCGTTCGAGGCCTCGCAGAACCAGACGTGCTTGTTGCGCGCCCACGCCTTGTGATGGTTGTTGAACACCCAGGGAGACGGGTGGCCCAGCGAGACCGTCAGTCGACGCGCTCCGCTGCGGACGTAGGTCTGGTAGGCGCGGGTGAGCCGCTTGCTGACGGCCTCGTTGACCTCCATGTTCGACTTGGGCTGCACCGTGCACCACGCCGCCCACATCCGGGCGGTGCCCCAGGCCCCGGAGTCATCGGGTCGGGCCCAGTCGTCCTGGACCCCGAAGGTCTCCGGGACGATCGGACGCCCCAGGGCACTGGCAGGTGCCAGCAGTGACCCCGCGAGCACCAACGCCAGGAATGCCGCCGTGGCCAGGCGAGGTACGCGCACGTGTGGGACCCCCTACTCCGCTCGGGGAACCGACCGGCCAGCAGCACGACGAAGGACCCGAAACCGGGCTCCGCAGCCCAGTCGCCACATTCTAGGCTTGCGCCGGACCCCACCGGACGCGAGCCAGCGCCGCCCGGCTCCCTTCACCCCGACTTAGCCCGCAGATAGCCCACCACCCCCGTGTTGGTGTGTACGGAATCGACCCCTTGTTGGTTGATTCCGTACACACCAACGTCCAGGGGCGGGTGTCAGCGGGGGCGGCTCGGGCGGTAGGGGCTGACCGTGGGGTCCTCGGGCAGCCAGAAGCGCCAGGTCATGGGCGCGCCTGCTCCCGAGACCCCCGTGCGCGGCCCCGTGAGGTAGCCACCCACCGGTTCCGCCGTGCCCGCTGTGCCCGCCGTGTCCGACCGGGCGGTCAGCTTCAGCCGTAGCGGGCTGCCGGGATCCAGCAGGTCCGCCCCGTCCAGGGCTCCGGTGACGCCCAGGCAGGCCGCGAGCCGGGCAGGACCGCGCGCGAGGTCGCGATCGGTCCGGGCCGCGGGCCGACGGTCCCGGGCGGTCGGCAGCCCGCTGAGCACCGCCCCGGCTCGCAGCAGGACCGCCCCGGAGCTGCCCGGTGCGTGCGCCACGACGTTGAGGCACCAGTGCATGCCGTAGGTGAAGTACACGTAGGCGTGCCCCGGCTCGGCGAACATCATCGCGTTGCGCGGCGTCTGCCCGCGGAACGCGTGTGAGCCGGGGTCCTCGCCCACATCGCCGTACGCCTCGACCTCAGTGATCCGCAGCACGACCCCGGGCCCGAGGTTGCTGGCCAGGGTCGCGCCGAGCAGGTGGGGTGCCACCTCGGTCGGGTGCCGCGCCAGCCCGGCACGCGCCGCACCGTCTACGCGGTCGGGGCCGGACGGGGCGCCGGCGTCGGCACGGCCTGCGGCCGCGGAGTCAGGCAGCACTCAGGGCCGCTCGGGGGGCTGGACGACCCCGCCGCGCGCGGTCCGGCGCGGGTCAGCGGCGCGCATCGCCGCCTCCACCCGCTGCAGGTCCGTCTCGCCCGGTCGGGCGCCGAACTCCTCGACGAGTTGGTACCGGCGGCCGTACACGGTGATCAGCGACTGGATGGTCGCCACCACCGGGATGGCCAGGAGGGCCCCGATCGCACCGAACAGCGAGGCGCCCACCAGCACTGAGCCGAACGCCACCGCCGGGTGGATCTCCAGGGTCGAGCGGGTCACGCGGGGGGCGACGAAGTAGTTCTCGAGCTGCTGGTAGGCGGTGACCACGCCCAGCACCAGCAGCGCCTTGATCGGGCTGCCCTCGACCAGTGCGAGGATTATCGGCAGGGCACCGGCGAGGTAGGTCCCGATGGTGGGAATGAACTGCGAGACCATGCCGACCCACAGCGCCATCGGCAACCAGTACGGCAGGTCCAGCAGGTAGAACGCCACCCCGTGGAAGGCAGTGCTGATCATGGCCAGCAGGCCGCGGGAGATCACGTAGCCGCCGGCCTTCTGGGTGGAGATGTCGACCACGGTGAGGAAGGTGCGCTGCTGCGCCGGGGGCAGCCACGAGGCGACCGTGCGCCGGAACTGCGGGCCGTCGGCAGCGAAGTAGAACGCGAAGAGGGCCACGGTGAACAGGGAGAAGACCCAGCCGATCGCCGTTCCCAGCACGCCGAGCAGGCCCACTCCCAGGTTCGTGGCGATGTTGGCGATGTCCTTGGGGCCCAGGCCCAGGCCCTGGAGCACCTGGTTGGAGTCGAGCTGGGTTCCGAAGCGCTGGTTGACCCAGTCGAGCACGGTCTCGAGGAACGAGGGGAGGCTGGAGATCAGCGCCGAGAGCTGCTCCGCGAGCAGCGTGCCGAAGATGGCGAAGAAGGCGAGTGTGGCCAGCAGGCCCCCGCCCATCACCAGGGCGGTGGCCACGCCCCGCTTCATGCCGCGCTCGGCCAGCCGGTTGACGATCGGCTCCATCGTCAGGCCGACGAAGAAGGCGAAGAAGAGCGTGTACCAGAAGGTGCTGAGCTGGTCGAAGGCCCAGACAGCCATGTTCGCGGCGATCATCAGCAGGATCACCAGCAGGACGGCGCGGCGCAACCACGGTGGCAACGACCGCTGGTCCATCCGATCGTCGCGAGACCAGGGCAGGTTGTCCACCGTGACGCCCGGGTCCAGCGGGGTGCTGGTCGTGGGGGGCAGGGCTGCAGGATGTCCGCCCGTGGGTGGCGGGGCCTGCAGGTCGTCGTCCGGGGTCATCCCTGCTCCTCTCCCGACGGCGGACCCGGGCGGGCCGGATCCGTGGTCCTGGGATGTGTGGTCTGGGCGGCCAGCAGCGCGAGGTCCTCGGCCAGTCGTCGGGTGCGGGCCTCGAGCCGGGAGACCTCGTAGCTCAGCTGCACCGTCACGATGAGCAGGAACATGATCGCGGCGAAGAACAGCAGGTTCGATGGGATCTCGAACCCGAGTGTGCGAGCCGCCGCCCGCAACAGGCCGGGGAACACCGCGACGACGACCAGCAGGCCGCCGACGCCCAGCCAGAGCGCGGCGAACCGCTCGCGCAGGATCCCCCGGCGCAGGAGTTCCAGGACCGCACCCAGCAGGACGACGGCCGCGACGAGGCCGAGCCAGTTGGCGTTCAACGCTGCCCCCGAGCCGATGGGGCGGCGGTCCCGGTGCTGATGCCTGCTGCGGGCCCGCCGGGCGCGGCCAGCGCGGCCAGCGCGGGCGGGGCCGGCACTGGCCGGCGGGCCAGCGACACGTAGAGCGCCAACAGGGCACGCCCCAGGTAGAGCACCGACCGCCCGGCCGACTGGCTCGGCTGGCCGCCCTGGCGCGGTCGCATCCGGACTGGCACCTCGGCCACCGTGAGTCCGGCGCGCGCGGCCAGCACCAGGGACTCCACGGTGTCGCCGAGGTACTCGGCCGGGTAGTGCGCGGCGAACAGTGCGATCGCCCTGCGGTCGGCCGCCCGGAACCCGGAGGTGGTGTCGGTCAGGGGCGTGTGGCAGACCCGCGACAGCGACCGGGCCAGGGTGCGCATGGCCAGACGGCGCGGGCCGCGCACGTCGTATCCGTCGGCGAACCTGGCGCCCACCACGACCGAGGCGCCGGACAGGGCCGCGACCAGTTCCGGGATGTGCTCGGCGACGTGCTGGCCGTCGGCGTCGACCTGCACGACAGCGTCGAAGTCGTGGTCCACCGCGTAGAGGAAGGCTGCGCGCATGGCTCCGCCGACGCCCACGTTGAAGGGCATCCGCACCACCTGGGCGCCGCGCTGGCGAGCCAGGGCATCCGTGCCGTCCGTGGAGCCGTCGTCCACGACGAGGATGGCCGCGTCAGGGGCTGCGGCGCGCACGTCGGCGATGACGGCGCCGATCGTGGCCGACTCGTTGAGTGCCGGGATGGCCACCAGCGTGCGGGGCATGGGGGCACTCTGCCACAACGGTCGGGCACCCGGTGGCGATATGCCCTGCGGCTGCGCGCGGGAGTCGAGCCCGGCGTCCTGCAGCGCCCATGGTGCTGGGTGCTGGTGGCCGAGCGCAGGCGGCTGCGCCCGGGCCCGGGCGTCACTAGGATGTTCTGATGCCTTCGCCGCACCAGCCCTCGAGTGCCGTGCGGGCCGAGCAACCGGTCGTCGCGTCGATGTACGCCCGTCTCGATGAGCTCACCGAGCGGGCCAGCCGGGACCTGGCCCGGGCGCGGCGGGCCACCACCGCCGGGACGCCGGCCGCGATGGTGGAACGGGAGGCCCTGATCCGGGCGTACTCGTCCCGGTTGGGCGCCCTGGTCTCGGCCGAGCGCAGGCTCTGCTTCGGTCGGCTGGACCTGTCCGCGGGTGGGTCCCCGGTCTACATCGGACGGCTCAGCCTGGCAGACGAGGCCCAGCGACTCCTGCTCACCGACTGGCGGGCCCCTGCTGCCGAGCCGTTCTACCGGGCCACCACGGCCGCCCCGATGGGGGTCGCCCGGCGACGGCACATCCTGCTCGCCGGCCGGGACGTCACCGCCGTCGAGGATGACGTGCTCGATCTCGACGCGGTCGGGTCCGGTGACGCGTTCGAGGGCAACGGCGCCCTGATGGCGGCCCTGGCCGCCCGCCGGACCGGTCGGATGGGGGATATCGTGGCCACCATCCAGGGCGAGCAGGACCGCATCATCCGTGCGCCCTTGCCGGGGATCCTCGTGGTGGAGGGTGGCCCGGGCTGCGGCAAGACCGTGGTCGGCCTGCATCGCGCGGCCTACCTGCTCTACACGCACCGCGACCGCATCGCCCGCAGCGGCGTGCTGGTCGTCGGGCCCAACCCGCTCTTCCTGCGCTACATCAGCCAGGTGCTGCCCGGCCTCGGTGAGTCCAGCGCGGTCCTGGCCACACCCGGGCAGCTCTACCCCGGCGTGGATGCCCTGCCCGATCCTGATCCCGGCATCGCCGCGATCAAGGGCGACCTGGTCATGGTGGACGTGGTGGCAGCCGCCGTACGCGCCCGCCAGCGGGTCCCCGCGTCGGCGCGGACGCTGGACGTGGCCGGGACCAGGATCACCATGCCACCCTCCATGGTGGCCGCCGCCCGCGACCGCGCCTGGGCCGCCCGCAAGCCGCACAACCTCGCGCGGCGGACGTTCGTGATGAGCCTGCTCGACCGCCTGGTCGGGGTCCTGGCCCTGGCCCGGGGCGTGGATCCGGACTCCCACCGCGACATCCTGCTCGCCGACCTGCGCGAGAGCCCGGATGTGCGTCGGGAGGTGAACCTCTGCTGGATGCCGATCCGACCCGAGCAGCTGATTGCCGGGCTGTGGTCGGACCCGAGGGCGCTGGCCGACGCGGCGCCCCGGCTCTCTGCCCGGCAGCGCGAGCGGCTGGTGCGGGCACCCGGGAGCCCATGGACGCTCAGCGACGTGCCCCTGCTCGACGAGGCGGCCGAACTGCTCGGGGAGGATGACGAGCCCGCCCGGCGCGCCGCGGCCCTGGCCAGATCCGATCGCACCGTCGAGGAGGAGTACGCCCGAGGCGTCCTGGCGATGACCGGCGTCGCGTCGGTGACCGCCAGCGCCCTGCTCGACCGGTACACCGACGCCCGCAGCACGCACGCCAGCGTCGCGGACTCCGCGCTCGAGGACCGGTCCTGGGTGTTCGGGCACGTGGTGGTCGACGAGGCCCAGGAGCTGTCCCCGATGCAGTGGCGGCTGCTGCTGCGCCGCTGCCCGAGTCGGTCGATGACCGTGGTGGGTGACCTGGCGCAGGCCGGGTCGGCAGCCGCCCCGAGCTCGTGGGCCGAGGTGTTCGACCGGCTGGCTCCCGGACGGTGGTCGGTGCAGCCGCTGACCGTGAACTACCGGACCCCCGCGCCGATGATGGACCTGGCCGCACGCGTGCTCGCCGCCTCAGGGAGCCGGGTCCGCACTCCCTCGTCCGTGCGCGACGGTGCGGCGCCACGGGTGTTGTCGCTGGTCGCCGAGGGGCCCACAGCGAGGCAGGAGCTCGCTGGCGCGGTCGCGGGCGAGGTCCGCGGATGGCTCGGTGACGAGGGCCGCACCGCCGTGATCGTGGGGCGCTCCGGGCGGGATCGGTTCGCCGCAGACCTGGCTGCCCGGCTGCCCGGCGGCGCCCTCGGGGTCGGCAGCGCGGCCCTGGACACCCCGGTCAGCCTGCTCACGGTCGCCGAGGCCAAGGGCCTGGAGTTCGACCAGGTCGTCGTCGTGGAGCCGGCGGCCATCCTGGCCGAGTCCGCGCGCGGGGCCCATGACCTGTACGTGGCCCTCACCCGGGCCACCCGCGAGCTGCTGATCGTGCACGCGAGCGCCCTGCCCGCGGGCTTCGAGGACTGAGTCCGCGGTCCCTACTCCGGGGGCAGCGAGGGGTCGGTCGCTGGTCCGACGTGCTCGGCGAGCCACTCGGTCAGCGGGCGCATGGTGCGCCACCCCGAGCGGACCCTGATCAGCAGCGTGCGTGAGTCCATCCACGGCTCGGGTGGATAGTGCCGCGACACGGTCAGCGAACGCATCCGCAGGAGGTCGAGGTCCGGATGGTCGGCGGCCACACCGCGCGGGCGGGTCTTGAGCAGATTGCCGTCGACGGTCATGCCCTTGCCCGTGACGCCCGCGACCAGCGCCCGCACGGAGGTGGCGTGCCCCGCCTCGATGGCCTCCCGGAAGTGGGCCAGCTGCGGGCCCTGCGGGGAGTACCAGCCACCGGCGACCATCACGCCGGAGCCCGAGACCTGCACGTAGTAGCCCACCGAGTCCTCGATTCCGATGAACGCGCCCTGGTGGTCCTTGATCGGGCTCTTGTCCCGGGCGAACCTGGTGTCCCGGTAGGGCCGGAACAGGTGCCCAGCCCCGAACTCCGGCTCCAACTCGGCGAGCAGGGCCACCAGCGGGGCCCGGACGTTGGTCTCGTACTCTCCGCGGTGCTCAGCCCACCACGGCCGCGAGTTGTTGGCCGCGAGGGCCTCGTAGAAGTCGAACGCCTCGGCGGGCAGTCCGGTGAAGCGGTCGGTGGTCGCTGGTGTGTTCGGCATGTGGGTCACCGTACGCAACGGGCCTCGGCACGCACAGACCTCGGCGGGACATCTGTGGACGCCGCGGTCACTGGAGGCTGATCGTGCGCCCAGCTGCCCGCGCCGCCTGCTTCGGGATGTCCCGGCCGACCGCGGCGCCGCGCAACCGCCGGCCAGCCTGATCGGGTGGTTCGGCCGGGGCGGCGATGAAGCCCTGGTAGAAGTCACATCCCGCGCTGGTCAGGACGCGCAGCTGTCCCGGGGTCTCCACACCCTCGGCGAGCACCCGCATGCCCAGCGCGTGCCCGATCCGCACGATGCCCTCGGCCAGGGCGCGGGTGCGGGGGTCGCGCTCGATGTCGCGGACGAACACCCGGTCGACCTTCAGCTCATCCACCGGGAACTTGGCCAGGTAGGCCAGAGACGAGTACCCGGTGCCGAAATCGTCGAGCGAGATCCGCACGCCCAGGGCACGCAGCCGGGCCAGCGCCTCGGTGGCAGCCGCGGGGTCCTCGATGAGCGCTCCCTCGGTGACCTCCAGCGTCAGCGAGGTGGCCGGCAGCCGGGACGTCAGCAGCGCGCTGCGGACCAGGTCCAGCAGTCCGGGGGCGGTCAGTTGATGAGGGGAGAGGTTGACGGCCATCGAGAAGTCCGGACCGGCCAGCGGCGCCCAGGCGGCGGCCTGCTCGCATGCCTGGGCCAGCACCCAGGCGCCGATCGGCAGGATGGCGCCGGACTCCTCGGCGATGGCCACGAACTCGGCAGGACCGATGTCACCGGCCTCGGGGTGGTGCCAGCGCATCAGCGCCTCCACGCCGACCTGCCGGCCGTCCAGACAGCGGAACTGTGGCTGGTAGGCCACGGTGACCTCATTGCGCTCGACGGCCTTGTTCAGCCATGCCGAGATCTGCACCCGCCGGTCCACGTCGGCGCGCAGGCCCTCGTCGTAGGCCACGATGCTGTTGCGACCGCGGGCCTTGGCCCGGTACATCGCGGTGTCCGCGGCGCGCAACAGGTGCGCGGCTGCTTCAGGCCCGGGTTCAGTGTCCGCGGACAAGGCGGTGCCGATGTTGACCCCGAAGTACAGCTCCCGATCGCCCAGCGGCAGGGGTGCGGTGATGAGCCGCTCGAGGTCCCCGGCCAGCCGGGCCAGCTCGGCCCGGTCGCGGACGTCGGGCACGATTAGGACGAACTCGTCGCCGGCGAGCCGGCCGATCGCGCGCGCCCGGCGGAATCCGCCCAGCCGCCCCGCCATCGCCACGAGGACCTGGTCACCCGCCTCGTGGCCCAGGGTGTCGTTGACGTCCTTGAACCGGTCGAGGTCCACGATCACTGCCCCGACGTGGGTGCCCTGGTCGCGGGCCGCGCCCAGCCAGCGATCGAGTTCCTGTTCGATGACTTGTCGGGTGCGCAACCCGGTCAACGGGTCATGGGCGGCCTGGTGAGCCAGCTGGCGCTCCATCCGCTTGCGGGCGGTGATGTCAGTGTGGGCGGCGAAAGCGCCGCCCTGCCCGCCGGGCATGGGAGCCACCGAGACCATGTAGGCGCGCTGCCCACCGGCGGCATCGACCACGTCGTAGTCCCATTCGAAACTGCTCGTCCGCCCCGCCAGGACCGCGTCGACGCCGTCGGCCACCGCCGCCGCGTCCCGGGAGGCGCCGGCCGCCCGGCGAAGGGCGGCGACGTAGTTGGCACCGAGGCCGACCTCGTGGGCGGGCAACCCGCCGAGTTGGATGTGGTCGCTCCACGCAGCGTTGACGGCGATGATCATCGCGTCGCGGTCGAATACCGCGGTCATGGCCTGGGAGGCATCGAGCAGGGCCTGCATCCGCTGCTCGTTCTCAGCCCGCGCCGCCTCGGCCTCCACCAGGCGCGTCACGTCCCGGGTGATCGACACCGCGCCGCGCAACTGGCCCTCGACGACGATCGAGGCGATCGACACCTCGGCATGCAGGACGCGGCCGTGCAGGGTGCGTTGCCGGACCCGACCCGTCCAGCTCCCGGAGTTGATGAGGCTGATGGCCGGGCTCGCCGTCCCGGCCTCGCTGGGCTCGTACTCGTTGGTGATGAGGTCATCGACCCGGCGACCCAGGGCTTCGGACTCCTCGATGTGGTACATCCGCACCGCCCCGGCGTTCCAGAGGATCACCTCGCGGTCCCGGGAGAAGCCGATCACTGCATCGCGCATCGCGTCGACCACGAGGGTGGACCGACGCATGAGCTCAAGGGCCGCGGCCGTGTCCAGGGCAGTGGTCAGGTGAGCGGCCACCTGGGCCTGCCCAGCGAGCTCCGCGGTGCCCAGGGGCGCGTCCCTGGTCAGTCGGGCGCTGACCAGCAGGCCCAGGGTGCGGTCACCGGCGATCAGCGGGGTGATCCCGAGGGCGGCGATGCCCAGGCGATCAACCTGGTCGGCCCACTCGGGGCGGGCCTGGCTGAAGGCAAGGCTGGCGATGCCCAGGATCGCGTTGTGCCCGGACTCCTGGGCGGCGTGGAACGGGCTGTCCGGCCCGTCTAGGGCCACCGACTCGAGGACCGAGGCGAAGGTCGCCCGGCGGTCGGGGTCGTCGTCATGAAGTGCCGCCAGCCGCATCCGCCCGGCTTCGCTGACCAGCAGGGCTGCCGCGCTGGCAGTGCTGATCGCGGCCGCCTGCGCGCCCAGGGACATGATCGTGGCCAGGTCGTGGGTGGATCGGGACATACGCTCCAGCAGGCTCGGCACCTGCGACGCGTCCATGGATCCTCCGTGCGCTCGACCTCGAGGGCGGCCCGCGAGGCGGCCCCTGGCGTTCACGAGGCGAACAGGCGTCCCCCCTGGTACGTGCGCACCCCACCGCTCGCCGCGGCAAAGCTAGTGCGCGTGACCCTCCGGGGGCACGTAGCGCTCCTGGGAGTCGCGGATCTCGGCCTCGGCTCCCGCGCGGCCCTCCCAGGTGGCGCCCTCCACCGACTTGCCGGGCTCGAGGTCCTTGTAGACCTCGAAGAAGTGCTGGATCTCCAGCCGGTCGAACTCGGGCATGTGGTGGATGTCGCGGATGTGGTCCATGCGCGGGTCGCCAGCCACCACGCAGATCACTTTGTCGTCACCCCCGGCCTCGTCGCTCATCCGGAACATGCCGATCGCGCGGCACTCGATGATGCAGCCCGGGAACGTCGGCTCCTCGAGCAGGACCAGGGCATCGAGCGGGTCGCCGTCCAGGCCGAGGGTGTCATCGATGAACCCGTAGTCGTGCGGATATCGGGTGGCGGTGAACAGGCGGCGATCGAGCTTGATCTTGCCGGTGTGGTGGTCGACCTCGTACTTGTTGCGGCTTCCCGCAGGGATCTCGATGACCACATCGAAGGTAACGGGGTCCACTTCGCCTCCACTTCACTCACCGGTAGTCGGGCTCGAGTCGCCCGGCCGATGCCGACCTCGCGACCCTACCGGACCGCACCCTTGCACGGCCTGCTGCGCGGTTGCGCTCCCACGGGACCATGGGCACGCCGGTGCGTCGGACGCGCCGATCGGTCACTCGGGCAGGGCCGCCAGCACATCGCTGAGGAACTGGCAGCTGTCGAACCCGTCGTCGATCACGGTCCAGCCCAAGCGGGTGACGACGGCGTCGCGGGAGGGAACCATGGCCACCAGCTGACCCCAGTGGCCCTCCATCGCGATCGCGTCGGCCGGCACGCCGGGGAAGTCCCGGCAGTCGCCGGCCTCGGGGTCTCCCACCAACCAGGTCTGGGCGCCGTAGCCGTGGCCCTCCCCCGCGGTCATCGCCGGTGCCGTGGCCAGGTCCAGCCAGCCCGGGGGCAGCACCGCCGTGCCCTGCCAGTCCCCGTCGTCGAGCATCACCTGGCCCAGCCGCGCCCAGTCGGTGGCGCTGGCCCACCCGTAGCTGCCCCCCACCCACGTGCCGGCGGTGTCACTCTCGATGGTCGCCGAGCGCGCCCCGATGGGGTCGAACAGGGCAGTGCGCGGATACGCCCAGTACTGCGCGTCGGAGTCGAACTGCGCGCGTGCTACGGCGGACAGGATGTTGGTCGTCGCGCTCAGGTACTGCCAGCGCTGCCCTGCGGGAACCTCAGCGGGCCGGTCGGCCGCCCACAGGGACATGTCCGGCTCGGCATAGAGCATCTGCGGCACGTTGCCTGTGATCGCGTAGCTCTCGGTGTTCTGCAGCCCGTCGCGCATGTAGAGCAGGTCCGCGATCGTGATCTGGGCCCGCTCGTCGGTGCGCCAGTCGGCCACCCAGCTCGGCTCCCGTCCGCTCGGGAACGACTCGATGACGGGGGTCGCCAGGCTCAGGCCCCGGTCAGTGGCCAGCTTGTGGAACAGCATCCCGGTCAGCGTCTTGGTCACCGACCAGCCGTGCAGTGCGGTGCCCGGCTCGAAGCCCTGCGCGCCGCGGGCGACCAGCAGCTTCCCGTCCTGGACGACGGCCACGCCGCGGGCGTTCGCCGCTGCAGGATCACCGGCGCCGACGAATGCGGCGTCCACGGTGGCGGTCAGCGCCTGGGCGTCGACTCCGGCCGGCCACTGGTCGCTGGGCACGGCCGCATCGCCCTGCGGCCACGGGGCGCTCTCGTCCGCACTGGGTACGTAGGCGACGGCTGCCGGGTCGGGGTCCACATCCAGCACACAGCCGCGGTCGGTGACCAGCGCTGCCGTGCGCGGGAAGAGCCCCAGGAACCTGGCGGTCACGCTCTGCTGGTCGGTGTCGATGCTCGTGCTCACCACGGCCAGCACCCCGCTGGCCGGCAGCACATCCTCGGCGAACAGGTCATTGTCCGTGGATCGACCTGCCACGAAGGCCGCCGAGCACACGGTCTTGGCGGCCATGCTCGAGGCCTTGGCGGGGATGCCGGTCCAGAGCAGGGCACCGACCGCCACCACCAGCAGCAGCCCCACGATCCCCAGCAGCCACCCCAGGACCTTCTTCACGTCGATGTCTCCCTCACGGTGGGCCTCGGCCTGCCGAGGACGACTCAGGGCAGGGCCGGCCGCAGGCACGGCCGCGGCACGTGCGGATCGTGGCGCATGGCGTGTGCGGAGTCCACCGGTACGCGCCCAAGGGAGCCACCTGCTCAGTAGGGTCGGCGGTGATGTCTGACATGCGCAGCCGCCGGCCGGCGGCACTGGTGCTCGGGGCCAGCCTGGTCGTGGCCGCGTGGGCGGGGGCGCCGACCGGGTCCCCAGCAGGCGCCGTCGCACCGGTGGCGGACGCGCGTGCACCGATCGCCGCGCCGGTGCTGGTGGCCGTGGACCTGCCACCGACGCCGGGTCCCGTGGCAACGGGTGCCACGGCATCGAACCCCCCGGCGTCGAGTGACCCGGCGTCGAGTGCCACAGCGTCACCCTCGTCCACAACGCCGACCACGCCGGCCGAGTTGCCCGGGGCACCGCTGGACCCGGAGTCGGTCCGTACGGTGCTCGCGCCACTGCTGGCCGGCGGCCCGCTGGGTGCGGGCCCGAGCCCCGCGCGGGTCGTGGACGTGGCCACCGGCGAGGTGCTGTTCGAGGCCGCCGAAGGGTCCCAGGTCCCGGCCTCGACGATGAAGCTGGTCACGGCCACCTCGGTGATCCGGGTGCTCGGGGCGGATGCGCGCCTGCGCACCCGGGCAGTCCTGCTCAATCCCGGTGCCACGGCGCCGAGGGTCGTGCTCGTCGGGGCCGGCGATCCCAGCCTGGCCTCCAGCGTGGGGAAGGTCGGGGGTGCGGGCACCAGCGTGCACCCCGCGGCCCTGGCCGAGTTGGCCGGGGCCACGGCGCGCGCCCTGGCGCTGCGGGGCATCACTCGGGTGCGCGTGGGTTTCGACGACTCGTTGTTCACCGGTCCGGCGCTGCACCCGACCTGGGACTCCGCCTTCCCAGCTCTGGGGATCGTCGCGCCGGTCAGTGCCCTGCAGGTCGACCAGGGCCGGCGCACCCCGACCAGCCTGGACCGGGTGGCCGACCCGGCCGCCCGGGCCGGCGAGGTGTTCGCAGGGCAGCTGGCGCAGGCCGGACTCGTGGTCCGCGGCGACGTCACCCGACGTGAGGTGTCCGGCGCCGGGAGCACCCTGGCGGCCGTCGAATCGCCCCCGCTGGGGGTCCTGGTCGAGCGGATGCTCAGCACGTCGGACAACGACTACGCCGAGGCCCTGGGGCGGGTGGCCGCTGCGGGCGCGGGGGAGCCCGCGAGCTTCGCTGGGGTCGGACGCACGGCACGCGCAGTGCTCACCGACCTCGGGATCGACGCCGCGGACGCGGAGTTCGCCGATGCCTCGGGGCTGTCGCGAGCGAATCGGCTCACCCCCGTGCTGCTGACCGACCTGCTGGCGGCCGATCCGCCCGGATCCGGGTCCCTGAGCTCAGGCCTGCCGGTGGCCGGCGCCACAGGATCGCTGCGCGTGCGGTTCCGCGCTGGCGACCAGCGCGACGCTGCCGGCCTCGTCCGCGCCAAGACCGGCACCCTGACGGGCGTGACCAGCCTGGCGGGCTACCTCAGCCGCAGCGACGGTCGACTGCTGTCGTTCGCCTTCGTCGACGGCTCGACACCGGGTGGGGCACTCGCAGCCCGGGCAGTCCTGGACCGGGCGCTCGCGGCCCTGGTCGACTGCGACTGCGCGGCCCCCGCCCCAAGCCTGAGCGGGTCCCCCTCCTCCTAGTGCGCGCCTATGCTGGCCGACGTGGCGCAACTCGTGGACTGGACACTTGCCGAGCGGATCGGGCTGCGCTTCATGCCCAAGGGCCCGGCCGTCAGCCCGACCGATGCGCACGGCACCGTCGCCGAGTTGCGTGAACTGGCCCAGCTCTCCCGCGAACCGGTGCGTGAGCTGACCGGGCTGGACGCGGATCCCGCCCACGCTCCAGCCGTGGTCGTGGACCGGGCCGAGTGGATCGGGTCGAACGTCGCCGGGATGGGGGTGGCGCTGGACCCGTTCCTGGCCTCCAGGTCCGATCGCGACGCCAACGCCGCGATCGAGGCGGTCGGTTCCCGGCTGACCGCGGCCCAGCTCGGTGGGGCGCTGGCGTGGCTGTCGGGGCGGGTGCTCGGCCAGTACGAGGCGTTCGCCCCGGCCGGCCGGGACGGGCGACTGCTCCTGGTGGCCCCCAACATCGTGCGCGTCGAGCAGGAGCTCGACCTCGTGCCCAGGGACTTCCGCTACTGGGTGTGCCTGCACGAGGAGACCCATCGCGCGCAGTTCGGCGGCGTGCCCTGGCTCCGGGAGCACTTCCTGGCCGAGGTGCAGTCGCTGGTCGCGGTCAGCGACATCTCCACCTCGGAGTTCCTCGCCCGGCTCGGGGACGTGGCGCAGTCGGTCGTCGGGGCCGCGCGCGGACGGCCCGGGCCCAGCCTGATGGAAGCGGTGCAGACCCCGGCCCAGCGGGAGGTCTTCGACCGGCTGACGGGTCTGATGTCCCTGCTCGAGGGGCACGCCGACTACGTGATGGACGAGGTGGGTCCGGCCCATGTCCCCACCGTGGCGGTGATCCGGGCCCGGTTCAGCGCGCGCCGGGAGCAGGCGGGCACAGTCGACGGGTTCGTCCGCCGGGTCCTGGGCCTGGAGACCAAGATGCGCCAGTACACCAGTGGGGCCGACTTCGTGCGCAAGGTGCTGGCCCAGGCCGGCGAGGACGGCTTCGCCCAGGTGTGGGCCGCGCCGGCGAACCTGCCCTCGGCCGCCGAGATCGACGACCCGGGCGCGTGGGTCGCTCGCGTCCTGGGCTGATGCCCGCCGACCGCCCGCCGCGGGCCGCCGTGCGGGCCGCAGTCCGTGCAGCCGTGGGCGACCTCGAACCCGGTCAACGAATCCTTGTGGCACTGAGCGGGGGCCCGGACTCGTTGGCCCTGGCCGCCGCCGCGGTGCAGGTCAGCGCGCAGGCGGGTCTCGAGTGCGGGGCGGTCGTGATCGATCACCAGCTCCAGCCGGGGTCCGGCGAGGTAGCCGCCCGAGCGGCGGAGCAGGCCCGGATCCTGGGCTGCTCGCCCGTGCACGTCCGGGCGGTTCAGGTGGCCCGGGGCCCTGGTTCGGGCGGCGTCGAGGCCTCGGCCCGGGCGGCCCGGTACGCGGCGCTTTCGGCCTGCGCAGCGCAGCCCGGTGCGGGTGGTCAGCAAGTGGGCGCGGTCCTGCTGGGCCATACCCGCGACGACCAGGCCGAGACCGTGCTGCTGGGCCTGGCCCGCGGCTCGGGAACGCGCTCGCTGGCCGGGATGCCGGCCCGCTCGGGGTGCTACCGACGGCCGCTGCTGGCACTGTCCCGGGAGGTGGTCGCCCGGGCAGCGGCCGAACAGGCTGCGCTGGACCCACGCCTGGCACCATGGGTCGACCCGCACAACGTGGATCCGGCGTTCACGCGGGTCCGCGTGCGCGCAGGGGCGATGCCCGCACTGCTCGAGGCCCTCGGGCCCGGGGTCGTCGGCTCGCTGGCGCGCACCGCCCGTCTCGCGGGCCAGGATGCCGACGCTCTGGACGCATGGGCCGACCAGGTGTGGACCGAGCGGATGGTCGATGGCCTCGGCGCTGATCCGCGGGTCGTCCGCCTACCCGTGTCGGTGCTGCGGGATGAGGAGCTGCCCGCGGCGATCGTGAGCCGGATCCTGCGCAGGTTCCTGGTCGCGGCCGGCTGCCCGGCCAGCGAGTTGTCCGCCGAGCATGTCTGGGCCGTCGCCGACCTCCTGCCCGGCCCGGCCGGACGATCCGAGGTCGCACTGCCCTCGGGACGTCGCGCCCGGCGGGAGGGTGCGGCCCTGGTTGTGAGAGCCTGACCCCCGTGGACGCGCAGACCCTGGGAACCGACATCGAGCAGGTACTCATCGACGAGCCCGCGCTCCTGGCGCGGTTGGCTGAGATGGCCGCTGAGGTGGACCGCGACTACGCCGAACGGGACGTGCTGCTCGTCGGGGTGCTCAAGGGTGCCCTGATGGTCATGGCAGACCTGGCCCGAGCCATGAGCATCCACCTGCAGATGGACTGGATGGCGGTGTCGAGCTACGGATCCTCGACCAAGTCCTCGGGCGTGGTGCGCATCCTCAAGGACCTCGACACCGACATCACCGGTCGGCATGTGCTCATCGTGGAGGACATCATCGACTCCGGCCTGACCCTGTCCTGGTTGATGCGCAACCTCACCGCACGGGGTGCCGCCTCGGTCGAGGTCCTGACGATGCTGCGCAAGCCGGATGCCGTCAAGGTGGACCTCGAGCCGAAGTACATCGGCTTCGACATCCCCAACGAGTTCGTCGTGGGATACGGCCTGGACTACGCCGAGCGCTACCGCAACCTGCGCCAGGTGGGCACGCTGGCACCGCACGTCTACAGCTGAGCCACGCGACATCCACAGCTGACCACCGCGCCGGAGGCACGCACCTGCCCCTACGCCCAGCGCGAACCGCACAGGCCCCTGTCGGAGGGTCGGTGTAGTTTCTTCACACGGGCGTGCTGCCCGGCGGGTGCGTTCATGCCGATGTGCGTGCACGGCTGGCACCCGGCGATCATCGGTCGGGGCGACCCGGGCAAGGATGGATGTGAAGCGTTTCCTACGTGGTCCGATCTTCTGGATCCTGATGGCCACCCTGCTGCTGCTGATCGGCAGCAGCCTGCTCTCGGGGGTCAACGGGCCCAGGCAGGTGGACACCTCCGAGGTCGTCACGGCGATCGACAAGGGCCAGGTCACCGAGGCGTTGCTGATCGACCAGGAGCAGCGCATCGAGGTGGAGTTCGCCGACGGTTCCAAGAAGTTCGCCGAGTTCATCGACGGCCAGGGCGTGGAGCTCCAGCGCAGCCTGCAGGCCCAGGTCGATGCGGGCACGCTGCCCGGGTACAACATCAAGAACCCCCAGCAGGGCGTGCTCATGACGCTGCTGGTCTCGATGCTGCCGATCTTCCTCGTGCTCGCGCTGCTGTTCTTCTTCATGAACCAGATGGGCGGGGGGTCGCGGATGATGAGCTTCGGCAAGTCCAAGGCCAAGCCGCTGAGCAAGGACCTGCCCAAGACCACCTTCGACGATGTCGCCGGAGCCGACGAGGCTGTCGAGGAGCTCCACGAGATCAAGGAGTTCCTCCAGGATCCGGGTCGCTTCCAAGCTGTGGGAGCCAAGATCCCCAAGGGCGTCCTGCTCTACGGTCCGCCCGGGACCGGCAAGACCCTGCTGGCGCGGGCTGTGGCAGGTGAGGCGGGCGTGCCGTTCTTCTCGATCTCCGGATCGGACTTCGTCGAGATGTTCGTCGGCGTGGGTGCCTCGCGGGTGCGCGACCTGTTCGAGCAGGCCAAGACCAATGCCCCGGCCATCATCTTCGTCGACGAGATCGACGCGGTCGGCCGGCATCGCGGCGCCGGACTCGGGGGCGGCCACGACGAGCGCGAGCAGACGCTCAACCAGTTGCTCGTCGAGATGGATGGCTTCGACGTCTCCGGCGGCGTGATCCTGATCGCCGCGACGAACCGCCCGGACATCCTCGATCCGGCGCTGTTGCGCCCGGGTCGCTTCGACCGCCAGATCCAGGTCTCCCCGCCCGACCTCGAGGGCCGGTTCGAGGTACTGAAGGTCCATGCCCGCGGCAAGCCGATGGCCCCGGGAATCGACCTGCACGCCGTGGCCAAGCGCACCCCGGGCTTCACCGGCGCGGACCTGGCCAACGTGCTCAACGAGGCCGCGCTGCTCACGGCCCGCTCCGGTGCGGCCCTGGTGGACAACCGCGCGCTGGACGAGGCCATCGACCGCGTGATCGCCGGGCCGCAGAAGCGCACCCGCGTCATGGACGACAAGGAGAAGCGGATCACCGCCTACCACGAGGGCGGGCACGCCCTGGTGGCCGCGGCGCTGCCGGGCAACGACCCGGTGCACAAGATCACGATCCTGCCGCGCGGCCGGGCCCTGGGCTACACGATGGTGCTGCCCGACCAGGAGAAGTACTCCACCACGCGCAGCGAGATGCTCAACCAGTTGGCCTACATGCTCGGTGGGCGCGCCGCCGAGGAGCTGGTCTTCCACGACCCGACCACCGGTGCCTCCAACGACATCGAGAAGGCCACCGCGGTGGCCCGCGCGATGGTCACCCAGTACGGCATGACCGAGCGGCTCGGCGCGATCCGCTACGGCAAGGAGAACGGCGAGGTGTTCCTCGGCCGCGACATGGGCCACACCCGCGACTACTCCGAGGAGATCGCTGCGGCGATCGACGAGGAGGTCCGCAGCCTGATCGACCATGCCCACAACGAGGCCTTCGAGATCCTGGTCGACAACCGCGACGTCCTCGACGAGTTGGTCATCTCCTTGCTCGAGAAGGAGACGCTGAACAAGGAGCAGGTCGCCGAGATCTTCACCCAGCTGCGGCTGCGGCCCCTGCGACCGGCATGGACCGGCTCGCAGCGGCGCACCCCCTCGGACCGTCCGCCCGTCGATGTCCCACCGCGGCTCGAGGCGCCCGTGGGAGTGGGTTCCTCGATGCTGGGCGCCTATGGCCTGCCCGCCCCGGGGAGCACCTATGGCGCCCCACTGCCGGGCATGACCCCGCCGGCCCCGGCCGAGGGCTACCCCGTGGGCGGTCACCCAGCCGGTGGCCCGGGGCCCAACGGGGCGCACGCCCCGGTCGGCCCGAGCGGACCGGCCGCGGGTCCGGTGCACGGCGATGCTGGCTCCCCCGGCTCGACCCCAGGGGCCCCGAACCCGGGCGCCGCACCGGCGCCCGGCTGGGATCCGCCGGCGCCGACACCCCCGACACCGACACCTCCGACACCCCCGACCCCACCGAACCCGGCCGGACCGGTCGACGGGACCCCCGGTGAGGACGCAGCGGGTCCCACCGACCGGCCGGGCAGCGGCCAGTGACTGCCGTCGACCCGGTCCACTCCTTCGACCCTGCAGAGATGGCCGGGCCCGTCGACGAGGCCCGAGCCGCTGCCGCGGTGCGCGAGCTGCTGCTGGCCATCGGCGAGGACCCGGACCGCGACGGTCTGCGCGACACCCCCGGGCGGGTCGCCCGCAGCTACGCCGAGATCTTCAGGGGCCTGCGCGAGCGTCCCGACGAGGTGCTGTCCACCACCTTCGACCTCGGCCACGACGAGCTCGTCCTGGTCAAGGACATCGAGGTCTACTCGACCTGCGAGCACCACCTGGTGCCCTTCCATGGCGTGGCCCACGTCGGCTACATCCCCAGCGCGGAGGGCCGGATCACCGGCCTGAGCAAGATCGCCCGCCTGGTCGACGTGTACGCCAAGCGGCCGCAGGTCCAGGAGCGGTTGACCACCCAGGTCGCCGAGGCCATGGTCCGTGTGCTCCAGCCGCGCGGGGTCGTGGTCGTCATAGAGTGCGAGCACCTGTGCATGTCGATGCGGGGCGTGCGCAAGCCCGGCGCGCGCACGGTCACCAGCGCCGTGCGCGGTTCGCTTCGCGAGGCGGCCACGCGCGCCGAGGTCATGTCGCTGATCCTGAAGGCCTAGCGGTGCACCCGAGCGGACTGCCCGAGCACCTCGCTGCGCTGCGGCGCACTCTGGTGATGTCGGTGCTCAACGTCACCCCGGACTCCTTCTCCGACGGGGGTCGGTTCGTCAACGTCGACGTGGCTGTCGAACACGCGCTGGCGCAGGTCACGGCCGGTGCCGACATCATCGATGTCGGGGGTGAGTCCACCCGGCCCGGTGCCTCCCGGATCCCCGTGGGAGAGGAACTGGCCCGGGTCATGCCCGTCGTCGAGCGACTCGTCAGCCGCGGCGTCGTGGTCAGCATCGACACGATGCGCGCCGAGGTGGCCCGGGCTGCGGTGGCCGCCGGGGCTGCGGTGGTCAATGACGTCTCCGGCGGGCTGGCCGACCCCGCGATGCACCCGTGGCTGGCCGGGGTCGAGGTGCCCTATGTGGCCATGCACTGGCGTGGGCACTCCACCGACATGGATGCCCTGGCCAGCTACGACGACGTGGTGGTCGACGTGTGCACCGAGTTGCGCGACCGGCGCGACGAGCTCGAAGCCGCCGGGGTCGACCCGGCCCGGGTCGTGCTCGACCCCGGCCTGGGCTTCGCCAAGCGCTCCGAGCACAACTGGGCGCTGCTGGCGGGCCTGCCCGCGCTCGCTGCCCTGGGCCATCCGGTGCTCATCGGCGCCAGCCGCAAGCGGTTCCTCGGCGAGCTCCTGGGCGGGGCCGGCGTGGGCGAACCGCGGCCGGTGGACCAGCGTGATGCAGCCACCGATGCGGTCACCGCGCTGGCTGCCGCGGCCGGAGCGTGGGCCGTCCGGGTGCACGACGTGCGCGGGTCCCGAGATGCGATCGCGGTAGCGGGTGCGTGGCGTGCCGCGGGCCCCGGCACGACTCAGGAGCAGGCCCCGTGACCCCCGACACCCCCGAGACCCCCGAGAGCCCCGTGACCCCCGAGAGCCCCGTGACCCCCGAGAGCCGCGGTCCCAGTCCGCGGAACCCTCAACTGGACCGGATCACCCTGACCGGGGTCCGGGCCACCGGATTCCATGGCGTGTTCGACCACGAGCGCCGCGACGGCCAGGAGTTCCGCGTGGACGTGGTCCTGGACGTGCCGTCGATGACACGTGCAGCGCAGTCCGACAACCTGGCCGACACCCTGGACTACGGAACCCTGGCCCTGGGCATCGTCGCCCTCATCGAGGGCCCGCCGGTGAACCTGATCGAGACGCTGGCTGTCCGGATCGCCGAGTACGCCCTGGCCCTGCCGGGCGTTCTGTGCGCGACCATCACGGTGCACAAGCCGCAGGCGCCCATCCCGGTGCCGTTCGACGACGTGGCCGTCACCGTCACGAGGGCCCGATGACCAGGCCGAAGGAGCGGGCCGTCCTGGGCCTGGGCGCCAACATCGGCGACGCGCGGGCCACCCTGCGCGCTGCCATCGCCGACCTCGCCGGCCAGCGCGACGTCTTCCTCATCGCGGTCTCCGGGTTGTGGCGCACGGCCGCGGTCGGCGGGCCGGAGCAGCCCGACTACTGCAACGCGGTCGTGGTCGCGGACACCACCCGCGATCCCCGTGGGCTGCTCGACCTCGCCCACGAGCTGGAGGCGCAGGCCGGGCGCGTGCGCGACGTGCGCTGGGGTCCGCGCACGCTGGACATCGACATCCTGGCAGTGGAGGGGATCACCAGCGCCGACCCCGAGCTGACGCTGCCGCACCCACGGGCCCACCAGCGGGCCTTCGTCCTGGCACCCTGGGCGCAGCTGCAGCCGGGCGCGGACCTCGAGGTGGCAGGCGAGCCGACCCGGACGATCGGGCAGTGGGCGGCCCTGGTCACCGACCAGTCGGTGACCCTTCTCGACGGTGGGCCGTGGTGGCGATGAAGCCCACGTCGGTGCCGTCGTTGTTCGCGGTGGCGCTCGTCGCCGGACTGATCGGCTGGGGTCTGGTCGACTGGGTGGACGGTCGAGGTCGGCTGCCGGCCGTGCCCTGGTCGGCCGTGCTGGTCATCTGGGTCGTGGCGGGGTTCGTGGGGGCCTGGACGCTGGCGGCGCGCCGACGGCTGCACCCCAGGGCCGACTCGCCTCGCCGCACGCCGCCGATGACCCCGGTGGTCGCTGCCCGAACGACGGCCCTGGCCTTCGCCGGCTCGCGGACCGGGGCGATCGTGTTCGGCCTCTACGCAGGGGTTGCCGTGCGACTGCTGCAGGAGACGGCAGTGGCCGCAGGCCGGGAGCGGCTGCTGGCCGCGGCCCTGGCCGCGCTGGGCGGGCTGGTCCTCGCGGCGCTGTCCCTGTGGCTGGAACGGATCTGCCGGCTGCCCACGGACATCGACGACCCGGACGATCCCGTCCGCGGACGCGACGCCGGGCCCGCCGGCGCAGCAACCTGACCCCCTGCACCTGCACCACCCACCCGGCCGCCGCCCCGCACCTCATCACCTAGTCGACCCCCCTTTGGCCGCCCCGGACGCCGACCCCCCCACAACACCACCACCTCACCATCAGGTGTTGCGCAGACCGGTTGAATCCGCCCAAGGTCTCGGGGGCGATGCACCCGGGAACTGGGATCGATCGCGGGCAGGGCGCGGGGTGCGATGCGCGCCGGGGCGTCCACTAGCGTGTGCCCCATGAGTGACCACACCGAGCATCCGGACCTCGCCTACGAGGACTGGCCCTACGAGGACCTGCGTGACGAGGCGTTCGAGCGGGCTCGGTCACGTCACGACCTGCAGTTCTTCATCGACCTGATGGCCCACACCCCCGCCCTGGCGGCCACCGCCGACGAGGGCGGTTCGCTCGGGGAGATCGGCGGCTCGCTGATCGAGACGGTCGAGGCCGCGCGACAGGTGTTCAGCAGCACGGGGGTCGGCGACCTTGAGCCCCTGTTCGTGGCTGTGTTCTCCACCTACCTGCGCCAGCACCCGCAGGACTGAGCGACTCAGCGGTCGACGTCACCGCAGACGATCAGGAAGCTGGCGATCGCGGCGGGTAGGTCGGCCAGCGCGGTCCCGACCAGGGCCGAGCCCAGGGCTGCGGTGTTGGCGAAGCCGGCGCTGCGCAGCTTGAGCCGCCAGGGCGTGCGGTCGTTGCGGGAGACGAGCAGGTAGCCGTTGATCCCCGTCGGGTTCTCCGTCCACGTGTAGGCCGCGCCCTCGGGCACCCGGACGACCTTGGGCAGCCGCACATCGAACGGCGCCCCAGCGGAGGCCGCCAGCTGCGCACAGGCCCAGCGGACCAGGCCGGTACTCGGTGCCAGTTCCTCGACCAGCACCCGGACGCGGGCCTGGGCGTCGCCCGCGGTGCCGCCGGGGACCTCGAACTCCGGATAGGGAAGGTACGGGTCCGCACGACGCAGGTCGAGATCCACGCCGCTGGCGCGCGCCACCGGCCCGGACGCCCCGTAGCCCAGCGCCACTGCTCGGGGGAGCACGGCCACCCCCGCGTAGTTGGCGGACAGCACCTCGGCCAGTTCCGCGCAGTCCAGTGCGCCCACGGCGTCGGACCAGCGCTGCGCTGCCGCGTCGACGTCGGCCACCCACGAGGCCGACACGTCGGACCGGACGCCACCGACCGCCGCGAACATCGGATGCACCCGGTGCCCGGTGGCCGCCTCGATCAGGTCCAGGACCTCAGTGCGCCACGCCCACACCCCGGCCCGCCAGGCCTCGGGCATGGCGCCGGGCAGGGGGGCCAGGAAGGCCAGGTGGTGGGCGATCCTGGTCAACTCGCACAGCAGGATCCGCAGGTGTTGGGCGCGCGGCGGCGGGGTCAGTCCCAGCGCCCGCTCCACGCCCACTACGACGCCGATCTCGGAGCAGAACGCCGAGAGCCAGTCGTGACGATCGACGAGCATCAGGATCTGCCGGTAGTCGCGGGACTCGAACAGCTTCTCGGCGCCACGGTGCACGGTGCCCGGCAGCCACTGTGCCGAGGTCACGATCCCCTCGGTCGCCGCGATGCAGACCGACGGCAGCCCGTCGAGGGTGGGGTGATCGGGCCCGAGTGCGATGTCGCGCGGGCCCGACGCCTCTGCCTGGACCCGGTACGGCTGGCCGCTGGGGTCCCCTGCGCTGGCCATCGGCCGGGGGTCGATCACCCGAGCAGCCTACGCAGTGACCCCCGAAGTGGCCCTACGCTGGCAGCATGCCCGAACCGCTGACCGTCGACGATGCCTTCGCCCCGCCCGGCGAGGCGTGGCACCCGGTATCCCCGAAGCTGGCCACGGCCCGGCGGATCACGTTGATGGGCGTGCTGGTGCTCGTGCTGATCGGCATCGGCCTGCTGGGCCTGATCCCCGAGGCCCGACCGGCCGCGCTCGTGCTCGCGGGTGTCTGGCTGGTCGTCCTGGTCTGGGCCTGGTGGCTGATCGGACGCAGGGTGCGCTCCTTCGGCTACGCCGAACGCGCCGATGACCTGCTGGTCACCAGCGGCATCATGTTCCGCCGACTGGTCATCGTGCCCTACGGCCGGATGCAGCTGGTCGACATCACCGCGGGGCCGCTGGACCGCTCCCTCGGGGTGGCCACCGTGCAGCTGCACACGGCTGCCGCCACCACGAACGCCACCATCCCGGGCCTGCCGCCGGCCGAGGCGGCTGGGCTGCGCGACCGGTTGGCGGCCCAGGGCGAGCAGCGCAGCGCCGGCCTGTGACCGAGATCGACCCGCCAGCCCCTGCGCAGCCCCCCACTGCCGGGGTGGCTACCCCCCGCCGGCGCACGCATCCCCTGACCCCCGTGGTCGCGTCCGTGCAGAGCGTGGTGATCCTGGTGGGCGCGATCCTGGTGTTCGGTGCCGGGAACCTGCGTGGCCTTGCCGCCGAGATCGGTGGCCTGTGGGGGGTCCTGCTGATCCTGGGAGCGCTGGTCGTGCTGCTCGGGATCGTCCTGGCGTTCAGCTACGTGTCGTGGACCCGCACGGAGTTCTTCTTCGACGAGTCGGGCGACTTCCGACTGGACTCCGGGGTGCTGCAGCGCAACGAGCGGCGCGTGACCCTGTCGCGGCTGCAGAGTGTGGACACCACCCGCCCACTGCTCGGCCGGGTCGTCGGACTGTCCCAGGTGCGCATCGAGGTGGCCGGTGGCGGGGACTCGCGGGTCCTGCTGTCCTACCTGTCCGACGCTGACGCGCACGCCCTGCGCGCCGAGATCATCGCCCGTGCCGCCGGCATGTCCCCCGACGTCGGGGAGGCGCCCGAGGCGGTGCTGGCCACCGTTCCGACCAACGACCTGGTGGTGAGCCTGCTGCTGCGCAGCGAGACGATGTTCCTCCTGCTCATCTCCGTGGTGGTGGTGACCGCCGTGGTGCTCACCGAGGGCCCGGCAGGGCTGGGCCTTCTGCTCATCACCGGTGGACTTCCGCTGATCACCGTGTTCAGCCAGTTCACCCGATTCTTCGGGTTCACCGTCGCCGACTCACCCGACGGGCTGCGGCTTCGTCACGGCCTGATCAACCAGGAGAGCCAGACCGTCCCGCCGGGCCGGGTCCAGGCGATCGAGATCTCCGAACCGCTGCTGTGGCGCCGCCGCGGCTGGGTCCGGGTCTCGCTGAACGTTGCCGGACTGCAGAGCGAGCAGGAAGCCGCCCGGGAGCAGGTCCTGCTGCCCGTGGCCCCGCGCGAGGTGGCGCGTGCGATCGTTGCCCGGGTCATGCCCGGCGTGGCGCTGACCGACCTGGAGTTCGTGGCCGCACCGACCCGGGCCCGCCGGCGCGCGTGGTTGCAGTTCGCGAATCTCGGGGTCGCCCACGACACCTCCGTCCTGGCTGCTCGGCGCGGCTTCCTGACCCGGCGCACTGCGGTCATCCCGCACGCTCGGACCCAGTCGGTCGGCATCACCCAGGGCCCGTGGCAGCGCAGGCTCGGGCTGGCCTCGGTCCAGGTCGACTCGACCCCCGGCCCCGTCGGGGTGCACGTGCTGCACCGGCGGGCCGACGAGGCCCGGTCCATCGCCGAGGAGCAGCTCCAGCGCGCGGCGGCGGCCCGGGGGTCCGGGCTGCGTGAGCGTTGGATGACCGGAGCCGCGGCGGCCCCTCAGATCCTCACCCCGGCGCCCGAACCGGATCCGGAGCCGGCACCCGCACCGGGTCCCGAACCGGGTCCCGAGCGTGCGCACGAACCGGCCTCCCGGCCGGGTCCGGAATTGGGCCACGAGCCCACACGCGAGCCGGAGTTCGACAGGGATTCGCCCTGACGACACGCGCAGATCACCGGCCAGCCGTGTTTGGTGGGCCACCATGGCGACATGACATCCGTGATCAGCCGACCGGTGGCCGGCCCCCAGGTGCGCGGCGAGGGCCTGCGCACGCGGGAGCCGCGCGGCCTGCTGGACCCGTCGAGCGCCACGGCCCGAATGGCCCCACTGCTCGGGCGCCGGGTGGGCCAGGTGAGATCGTCGCTGGGTCGTGCGGTCCTGACCATCGAGGCCGATCCCGCGCACCTGGTGATCCTGGGCGGCTCGGTGGTCCTCATCGGGGCTGGTGGCGTGCAGGCCGGACCCTCACTGGCTGCCCAGCACGCGGTGTCGGCCCTGGCCGGCTGGGTGGGCCGATCCGTGTCGGACCTGCGTGTGGACCCAGCGGGCGGACTGCGGCTCGGGACCGGGCCGGACCGACTGGTGGTCGCCGCGGAACCCGAGCACGAGGCGTGGGAGGTCCGGGGCATGGATGGTGGGCTGCTGGTGTGCCTGCCCGGTGGGGAGATCTCGGTGTGGGCTCCCACCTTCGGCAGCATCCCGGCGGCCCGACGCCAGTAGGACTGCTCGTTAGCGGTCAGCCCAACGGGCGCCAGCCCCGCGAGGGTGGCAGGCTGCCAGCACGATGACTGACCACAGCCCCGCCGCCGCGCCGCCGCCCCGCCTGAGCGTGGGAGTCATCGGGGTGGGCCGTGCCGGTGCGCCGCTGGCCGCGGCCCTGGCCCGGGCCGGTCACCCGGTCGTCGGCGTGCATGCAGTCTCCGAGCGGTCCCGTGCCCGCGCCGCGCAGTACCTGCCGGGTGCGCGGCTGTGCTCGACGGCACAGGTGATGGCCGCGGCCGACCTGGTGCTGCTGGCCGTCCCCGATGACGTCCTGCCCACGCTCGTGGCTGGGCTGGCCGAGACCGACGCGGTGACGCCGGGGCAGTTCCTCGTGCATACCTCCGGTCGGTTCGGCACGGCTGTCCTGGACCCGGCCACCCGGCGGGGCGCCCTGCCCCTGGCGCTGCACCCGGTGATGACGTTCACCGGTTCGCCGGTGGACGCCGATCGCCTTGCCGGCTGCCCGTTCGCCGTGACCGCACCGAGCGTGCTGCGTCCCGTGGCCGAGGCGCTGGTCGTCGAGATCGGCGGGGACCCGATGTGGCTGGCCGAGGAGGCGCGCCCGCTCTACCACGCGGCCCTGGCCAACGGCGCCAACCACCTGGTGACCCTGGTCGCCCAGACCCTGGACCTGCTGTCCGCCGCAGGCATCGAAGATCCTGCGGCCCTGATCCGCCCGCTGATGTTCGCGGCCCTGGACAACGTGCTGGCCATGGGTGACGAGGCGCTCACCGGCCCGGTCGCACGCGGTGACGCCGGCACCGTCGCGGCCCACCTGGAGGTGCTCTCCCGTGCAGCGCCGGAGGCCCGGGCGGCCTACATCGCCATGGCCCGGCTCACGGCCGACCGGGCGCTGGCCGCCGGCCGGCTGGACCCCGAGCGCGCCGAGTCGCTGCTCGACGTGCTCGGCTGAACCATGCGAGATCGTCCAGCGCACCCCGGGTGCGGGGTGCTCGGTGCGCCGGAGCGAGCGCGGGGACTAGGGTCCTGCTGGCGGGAGCACCGCATGTCGAGGAGGAACAGATGAGCCAGTCGCAGGGCACGGCAGGTCCGCCGCCGGTGATGCGGGTGGTGCGCACCCGTGCGTCCCTGGACGACGCCTATGCGCACCTGACCCAGCCCTCGGTCCGCTCCGCCCGGGCCACCCGGGCTGCGGTGTTCACCATGGGCGCCCTGCACGCGGGGCACGTGGCCCTGATCCGTGCTGCCCGGGGGGAGGTCGGGCCCCAGGGGCACGTCACGGTGACGATCTTCGTCAACCCGCTCCAGTTCGGCCCCGGTGAGGACCTGGCCCAGTACCCCCGCACGCTCAAGGCTGACCTCGCCGTGTGCGCGGAGGAGGATGTGGACCTGGTCTTCGCCCCTGGGCTCGAGGTCCTCTACCCGAACGGCGACCCGGAGGTGCGCATCGACCCCGGTCACCTCGGATCGATCCTCGAGGGAGTCGCCCGCCCGGGGCATCTCGGCGGGGTGCTCACGGTGGTGCTGAAGCTGTTGAACATGACCCGTCCGCAGGCCACGTTCTTCGGCGAGAAGGACTACCAGCAGCTGACGCTGGTGCGCCGGATGGTGGCCGACCTGGACCTGCCAGTCAAGGTCCACGGTGTGCCCACGCTGCGGGAGGCCGACGGCGTGGCGCTGTCGAGTCGCAACCAGTACCTGTCGCAGGCCGAGCGTTCCCTGGCTGCTGCACTGCCGGCCGCACTGGCCGCGGGGGTGACAGCTGCCGACCTCGGTCGCGCGGCTGAGGCGATCGTGGGAGCGGCTGAGCTCGAACTCGAGCGCGTGGGGCTGACCCCGGACTATGTGGCGCTGACCGATCCGCACCTAGGGCCCGCCCCCGAACTCGGCGCCGCCCGGTTGTTGGTGGCCGCACGGGTCGGGCAGACGCGACTGATCGACAACTCACCGGTTACGTTGCGTCAATGAGCGTTGCGGGTCCAGCCACGAGTCGGCTGGTCATCCCCACGACGCTGGCCACCCCGGAACCGGGCTGGTTCACCTCGGCCGACGTGGTGGTGATCGGTTCTGGAGTCGCCGGCCTGTCCCTCGCCCTGAACATCCGCCGTCTGGGTCACCGGGTGATGGTGGTCACGAAGTCCAGGGTCGAGCAGGGAGCCACCCGCTGGGCGCAGGGCGGTATCGCTGCTGCCCTCGACGAGGGGGACTCCCCCGCTGACCATGAGCGAGACACGCTGGTGGCCGGGGCCGGGCTGTGCGATCCGGCGGCAGTCCACGCCCTGTGCACGTTGGGCCCCGCGTCGGTGCGCAACCTGATCGCCGCCGGCGCGCGGTTCGACCAGGACCTCTCCGGACACATCGCCCTGACCCGGGAGGGCGGGCACCTGCGCGACCGGATCGCGCACGCCGGTGGCGACGCCACGGGTGCCGAGATCTTCCGAGCCCTCGTGGCGGCGATCGCAGACGACCCGGGGATCGAGCTCGTGGAGCACGCGCTGGCCCTGGACCTGCTCACCGACGCCCAGGGCGGAGTGCAGGGCCTGACCCTGCATGTCATCGGCGAGGGCCAGCACGACGGGGTCGGCGCCGTGCTCGCGCCGGCGGTGGTGGCCGCGACCGGTGGCCTGGGCCAGGTGTTCTCCCAGACCACCAACCCGTCGGTGGCCACCGGCGACGGGATGGCGCTGGCGCTGCGCGCGGGCGCTGAGGTGGCCGACCTGGAGTTCGTGCAGTTCCACCCCACCGTCATGTACCTGGGGCCCGATTCCACCGGCCAGCAGCCGCTGGTCAGCGAGGCCGTCCGCGGGGAGGGGGCGTTCCTGGTCGACGACGACGGGGTGCGCTTCATGGCCGGCGTGCACCCCCTGGCTGACCTCGCCCCCCGCGACGTGGTCGCCAAGGCGATCATGCGCCGCATGCGTCAGGCGGGCCGAGCGCACATGTGGCTCGACGCCCGCGGGCTCGGGGCGCGCTGGTCCACCCGGTTCCCGACGATCCTGGAGTCCTGCCGCGCGCACGGCATCGACCCCGCCCACGACCTGATCCCGGTCGCCCCGGCGCAGCACTACGCCTCCGGTGGCGTGCGCACGGACCTGTTCGGCCGCGCCACGATCCCCGGGCTGTTCGCCGCCGGGGAGGTGGCCTGCACCGGCGTGCACGGCGCGAACCGGCTGGCCTCGAACTCCCTGCTCGAGGGGCTGGTCTTCCCGGAGCGGATCGTGTCCGTGCTGGCCGAGGGCCTGCCCCGCCGGCGCGACCCGGTCGTGCGCTCCGAGCACCGGGGCCTGGTCGCCGACGACGATCGCCCCAGGTTGCAGGAGCTGATGACCGAGAACGTGGGCGTGCTGCGCACGGGTGCCTCGCTGCGCGCGGCGATCGACGGGCTGGCCTCGATGGTCGTCGGCGACCATGCCCAGGGCCGCAGCACCGGGGCGTGGGAGACCACCAACCTGCACTCGATCTCCTCAGTGCTGGCCAGCCACGCCCTGGCCCGCGAGGAGACCCGTGGATCGCACTGGCGCGAGGACTTCCCCGACACCGACGACGTGGCCTGGCGGGTCCGGCTGGTCGCCGCCACCGACCCCGACGGGGTCGTGCACACCCGCCGTGAACCGGTCCCGGCCCACGACTACCGCACCCCCGGCACCTGAGAGGACGCGCCGCCCATGGACCTGACCGACGAGCTGACCCGAGCGGGCCTGGACCCCGACGTCGTCGACGCCCTGATCCGGGCCACCCTGGCCGAGGACCTCGGTGGCGGGGTGGATGTGACCTCGGTGGCGACCGTGCCCGCCGACCAGGTTGCGACCCTGGACCTGACCGCCCGTGCGGCTGGTGTCGTGGCCGGCGTGGCGGTCGCCGGCCGGGTCTTCGATCTCGACTCGGGAGGTGCCAGCACCGTGATCCTGAGGCGTTCCGACGGGGATCCGGTGGAGCCCGGGGACGTCGTGCTCAGCGTCACCGGGCTGACCCGTTCGCTGCTGGTCTGCGAGCGCACCGCCCTGAACCTGGTCTGCCACCTGTCGGGTGTGGCCACCGCCACGGCCGCCTGGGCACAGGCCCTGGCCGGTACTCGGGCGCAGGTCCGTGACACGCGCAAGACGACCCCCGGGATGCGCGCGCTGGAGAAGTACGCGGTGCGTGCCGGTGGCGGGGTCAACCATCGGATGGGGTTGTGGGATGCGGCCCTGGTCAAGGACAACCACGTGGTGGCCGCCGGTGGGGTGGCTGCGGCGTTCGAGGCTGTTCGGGCGCAGTTCCCGGGGACCCCGGTGGAGGTCGAGGTGGACTCGTTGGAACAGCTTGCCGAGGCGGTCGAGGCTGGCGCCGACCTGATCCTGCTGGACAACTTCTCCCCCGGGCAGACCTCCGAGGCGGTGGCGCTGGTGGCGGGGCGCTGCCAACTCGAATCGTCGGGCGGACTGAGCCTGGGCAGCGCTCGGGAGTACGCCCTGACAGGTGTGGACTTCCTCGCCGTGGGGGCGCTGACGCACTCCGCGCCCATCCTGGACCTCGGGGCCGACCTGCGGCCGCTGGTGGGCTGAGCCATGCTGCTGGCCGTCGACGTCGGGAACAGCAACACCGTCCTCGGGCTGTTCGAGGGCACCGAGCTGGCGCACTCGTGGCGGATCAAGACCGATCCGCGCGGCACCGCTGACGAGATGGCGCTGGTGTTCCGCGGCCTGCTCACCGAGGTGCCCACGGTCACCGGGATCGCGCTGTGCTCCACGGTCCCCTCGGTATTGCACGAGATGCGCGCGATGTTCGCCCGCTACTGGGACCACGTGCCCACCGTGATCGTCGAGCCGGGCACGCGCACCGGGGTTCCGCTGCTGACCGACAACCCGAAGGAGGTGGGGGCCGACCGGATCGTCAACACGCTGGCCGCCCATCACCTGTTCGGCGGGCCCTGCATCGTGGTGGACTTCGGCACGTCGACCAACCTCGACGTCGTCAGCGCCAAGGGCGAGTTCCTCGGGGGAGCGCTGGCCCCGGGCATCGAGATCTCGCTGGACGCCCTGGCCTCCCGGGCCGCGCAGCTGCGCAAGGTCGAGCTGGTCCGTCCGCGCTCGGTCATCGGGAAGAACACCGTCGAGGCGCTGCAGTCCGGGGCGCTGTACGGCTTCGCCGGGCAGGTGGACGGACTGGTCGACCGGATCATCGCCGAGGTCGGCGGGCGGGTCAGCGCCGTGGTCGCCACGGGCGGGTTGGCCCCCATCGTGATCGCCGAGTCACGCACCATCACCGACCACGAGCCGGACCTGACCCTGATCGGCCTGCGGCTCGTGTACGCCAAGAACGCGGGCGGCGCAGGCGCGCACCCCGGATAAACCGCGTCACCAACTGGTAGCGTCCCGGTCGACCGGAGGGTGGAACATGGCCAAGCCGAAAGAAGGCGTAGACCCCGTGGTGGCGCCCACGAAGGCGGGGGTGGGCTCGGCGCGCACACAGGGACCCGGTGTGGACCCACTGTTGGCGCAGGCCGGTCGGTCCGCCCGCAAGGAGGCCCCGCGCTCCCAGCTGGGTGCTTGGACGGCGCCCGAGGACCGAGCCGATCCGGTGGCGATCCTCCAGGACCAGGCCGAGGATCGCCTGCAGGACCTGGTGCCGCTGCGCTACGCCCGGATGGCCGCGTCGGCCTTCACGTTCTACCGCGGGGCCGCCGCCCTGATGGCACACGACCTCGGCACCCAGCCCAACACGGGGCTCACGGTCCAACTGGCCGGGGATGCGCACCTGGCCAACTTCGGCGGGTTCGCCACCGCCGAGCGTTCCCTGATCTTCGACCTCAACGACTTCGACGAGACGCTGCCCGGGCCCTTCGAGTGGGACGTGAAGCGGCTCGTGGCCAGCTTCGAGGTGGCGGGCCGGCACAACGGTTTCACCACTGGGCAGCGAGCGGCGGTCAACAGTGCGGTGGCCGCCGAGTACCGCAACGCGATGGCCGACTTCGCCGGCATGTCCCGGTTGGATGTCTGGTACGCCCGCATGCAGGCCGAGGACATCGTGAACCGGTGGGCGGGGTCAGCCCATCCCGACCGCATTGCCTCGTTCCAGCGCACCTTGGAGAAGGGGCGTAGGAAGACCAGCGCCCGAGCGGTGTCGCGCTACACCACCCAGGGCCCCGACGGCGAGCTCAAGATCATCAACGATCCGCCGTTCGTCGAACCGCTCGACCAGTTGGAGGGGATCGAGGGCCGCGACGTCCGCTCGGCGGTGGAGGGCATCCTCGCCGAGTACCGCGGCTCGTTGCCCGATGACCTCAAGATCCTGATCGATGGCTACCGGGTGGTCGACGCCGCCCGCAAGGTCGTGGGCGTCGGGTCGGTCGGGACGCGGTGCTGGATCGCCCTGCTCGTGGGCCGGGACAACGCCGGCGATGACCTCGTGCTGCAGTTCAAGGAGGCCACTGCCTCGGTCCTCGAGCCCGTGACGGCACCGAGCGCCTACGACAACCACGGCCGTCGCGTGGTGGAGGGCCAACGGCTGATGCAGGCCTCGGGGGACATGCTGCTGGGCTGGACCCGGGTGCAAGGCGTCGATGGCGTGTGGCGGGACTTCTACGTGCGCCAGATGTGGGACTGGAAGACCTCGCCGGACCTCGAGACGATGGATCACCACGCCATGGGCGTCTACGCGCGTGTGTGCGGCTGGACCCTGGCCCGGGCGCATGCCCGCAGTGGCAACCGGTACACGATCTCGGCCTACCTGGGCTCGGGGAGGACGTTCACCCGGGCCATGGCGGACTTCGCAGACTCGTACGCCGACCAGAACCAGCGCGACTACGAGGCGTTCCTCGGTGCCATCGCCGACGAACGGATTCCCAAGGCCCAGATCACGGAGGACACGCAACCATGAACCTGATGCCCGTCGCGCTGCGCGGCTATGAGAAGTCCTGGTTGGCCCGAGACGTGATCGCGGGCGTCACCCTGGCTGCTGTGGCCATCCCGGAGGTCATGGGCTACACCTCGATCGCCCAGACGCCCATCCAGACCGGCCTCTACACGGTCATCTTCGCCACCCTGGCCTTCTCCCTGCTCGGCTCGTCGAAGTTGCTCGTCGTGGGCGCGGACTCGGCCACAGCGGCCGTGCTGGCCGCGGGTCTGGCTGGCCTCGGGATCTCGGGCCTGGCGCCCTACACCCCGGAATGGGTCGCGTGGTGCAGCCTCACCGCGCTGGTGGTCGGGGCCATGCTCCTGCTGGCCCGAGTGCTGAAGCTGGGGTTCATCGGGGACTTCCTGAGCACCTCGGTGCTCGTGGGGTTCCTCACCGGTGTGGGCATCCAGGTGCTCAGCGGGCAGATCCCCGACATGCTGGGAGTCCCCAAGGGGACCGGCAACTGGTTCGCCCAGCAGTGGTCGATGATCACCTCGATCCCGGACGCCAACCTCGCCGCTGTCGGCTTCTCCGTGCTCACGATCGGGCTCATCGTCGGGTTCGACCGCTTCATGCCCAAGATCCCCGGGGCGCTCATGGCCGTCGTGCTGTGCATCATCATCTCCACGGTCACCGACGCTGCGGCCGATGGGGTGGCCGTGGTCGGCGCGGTTCCCTCGGGACCTCCTCCGATCGGGTTGCCGCAGGGCGTGTCATGGAGCGACGCCGTGAAGGTGCTGGCGGTGGCGTTCTCGTGCTTCGTGCTCATCGTCGCCCAGAGCGCGGCCACCTCCCGGAGCTTCGCGGCCAAGCACGGTGATCGGGTCGACGTGAACCGCGACATCCTGGGCCTCTCGGGGGCCAACATCGCGGCCGGTCTGTCCGGGACGTTCGTCGTCAACGGCAGCCCGACCAAGACCCAGATCCTGGACCAGCAGCATGGTCGGACCCAGGTGGCCGAACATGACGATGTCGGCCGTGGTCCTGCTGTTCACGCTGTTCTTCACGGGGCTGCTGACCAACATGCCCAAGGCGACCCTGGCCGGGATCGTGTTCATGATCGGCGTGAGCCTCATCGATTCCCTGGGCCTGAGGATGATCAAGCGGGAGCGCCACAGCGAGTTCATCGTCGCTGCCCTGACCGGCTTCGTGGTGTTCGCGGTGGGGGTCGAGCAGGGCATCATCCTGGCGATCGTGGCCTCGATCATCGAGATCATCCGCCGCGCCTACAGCCCCAAGGACTTCGTGGTGGTCGAGGAGGTCGGGGGCACGCCCAGCTACCTGCCCGCCACGCCCGGCACCCAGAGCGCGCCAGGCCTTGTGGTGTTCCGCTTCGATGCCGAGCTGTTCTACGCCAATGCGGGTCGGTTCACCGATGACCTGAAGGCGCTGGTCGAAGGGGCGCCGGATCCCGTGCGCTGGGTCCTGCTCGACGCGTCCTCCCTGGTCGACGCGGACTACTCGGCCGGGATCCAGCTCAAGGACCTCGCCAAGTTCCTCGACGCGCGGGGGATCACGGTCGGCCTCGTGCGGGCTGACTCGGACCTCGTCTCGACCCTGGAGACCTACCAGGTGGTCGGCGGCGACTCGTCGGTGCGGACCTTCCCCACGATCAGCGAGGGGATCGCCGCGTTCGAAGCCGACCAGGGCGTCCCCAGCGCATGAGCGGGCTGCGCCTGACGCGCAGTCCCTGACGCGGGCCGGCCGGGGTTCAGCGAATACTCAGGTGCGCCAGAGGGTTGACGCGGTGTCCTCAGATTCGGCTTGGTCGCCCTCGGGGGAGGTGTCGCCCCCCGGGCGGCCGTGTCCGGAGCGCCCGCCGTTCATCCCCGGTCCCCGCCCGTCGCCGTGGCCGTCGGCACCCACGCCCAGCCCGAACAGCAGGCCCAGGCCCCGCCCGCGTCCGGCTCGTGCGGTGTCCTCGCCGGCCAGCCACGCGTCCGTGCGCTTCTCGGCCCGTGCCAGGGTCTCCGCGGCCTGGCTGTCGGTGATCCTGCCCTCCTTGACCGCTGCATCCAGTCGGGCGCCCACCAGCTCGAGCATCCCGGCAGCCAACTCGTCCGCGGAGTCGCCGGCGACCTCCAGCAGCGTCTTGCCGCCCTCGATCTGGGCACGCACCTCGGCGGCATCCATCCCCAGGGTCCTGCTCAGCAGGGCATCGATCTCGGCTGTGCGCGCGGCCCGGTTCTGCTCGTGCTCCGCGCGATCCGTGGCCCAGGACTCGGTGAGGGCCTGGTTGACCTCGTCGGCCTGCTGCTGGGTGATCGTTCCCTTGCTCACGAGGCCGGAGAGCGCGTCGGCCAGGCGCCCCGCGGACCCCGTGCCGTCGGCTGCCGCCGCCGCGCCGACGCCGATCACAGCCGCCAGTGCGACTCCGGTCAGTGCTGCGGCCACCGTGCGCTTCATGTGGGTCTCCTCAGTTCGGGTGGGTCTGGGCCGGGAGGCCCTCGTGCGAGCCGATCGTGTGATCGGTATGACCTCTACTCTGCCCGTGGAAGTCCTGTTCATGGGTGGCGCGCAGGTTCGGATCCGGTAAGGCCGGGCGGCGGGGTCCCTGCGGTCGCCGGACGTGCGTGCCGGCGGCCTTGACGAGGGGCCCGGAGGTGGAAGAGCTCGAACAGCTGATCGATGTGATGGGGACCGACGCGCACTCAGCACGTGATCGGAGCAGGCGGATCCGGTGGGACGCTGGCCACCGTGGGTTGCTTGGGGACAGCGCAGTCATCGGCGTCTGCGGCCGGACATGGTCGAGTAGCCAGGCAAGCTGGCGCGGCCGGGCTGGCCGACCCCGGGGCACGCCGCGGGGTGGCCATGCGCGTGCCGACCTGATCCGTGGAACTGACCCGTGGACCTGATCCTTGAACCTGATCCCCGGGCCAGCTACCCGCTGACCTCCACCAGGCGCAGCACCTGTTCCAGCCCGTGCGTGCGGCCGGACGTGCGCGGCAGGATCAGCGTGCGCATGCCCAGGTGAGCCGCCCCGCCATCGTCCTGGACGCTGTCACCGACCATGAGCACCTCGTGGGGATCCAGGCCCAGGCGTTGCACGGTGAGCCTGAAGATCGCGGGATCCGGCTTCACCATGCCCTCCTCGAACGAGTACACCTCCACGTCGTACCGCCCGAGCAGCCCGGTCCGTTCCAGCGCCCCGCGCGGGTCCAGGCCGATATTGCTCAGTACCGCGGTGCGCACCCCGAGGGCCCGCAGCGCGTCGAGGACGCCTGCGGCCTCGGTGTAGGCCTCCCACTGGTCAGGCATGGTCCGGTACAGGGCCTCCCCCAGCGGCGCAGGTACCTCATCGATCCTGTCGATCATCGCGTCGAACACCGCACGGTGCTGGGCCGGGGACAGGTCGCGCTCGCTGCCCGGGTCGATCTCGCGGGCGACCTCCCACATCCGGTTCGCCCATGCGGCGAGCCGGGCCACATCGGGCCGTGCGGTCGTGCCTGTGGCCATGCCTGTGGCCACGCTGTCGGGACCGCCGGCCGGTGCATCGGTGGCCTCGGCCTCCACCAGGGCGACGGCTGCGTCCAGCCAGGCCCCGGGGTCACCGCCGTCGTGGAAGAGCGTGGAATGCAGGTCGAAGATCACACCGCGGATGGGCGCGCCTGCGGCCGGGACCTCGTGCGGGTGCATCCGCGCAGTCTAGGGGCGCCCGCGGGTGTGGCCTGGGGTGTCTGGGCGGGCCCGACGAGACTCCGGCGGCGTGGGTTGGCAGGGTCAGGTGCATGGACTACCAGGTGCAGCGCATCGAAATGGAGCCCCAGGACGCAGCCGTCGTCAGGGCGGAGGTTCCCGTGGAGGGCATCGCGGCCTTCCTCGGGGGCGCGTTCGGCGAGGTGATGGGCCTGTTGGGCTCCCAGGGCCTCACCGCGAGCGGACCGCCCTTCGCCCGCTACGAGGCCCGCGCCGAGGGATTCGCCATCGAGGCTGGCTTCCCGTACGCCGGTGACCTGCGCCCGGTCGGCCGTGTCGAGCTCACCGCGCTGCCCGGCGGGCCGACGGTGCTGGTGATGCATCGTGGTCCCTACGGCGGCGTGGCCGAGGCGTACACCGCGGCGCTGGAGTGGATGACCGAGCACGAGTGGGAGCCGGCCGCGGCGGCCTGGGAGGCCTACCTGGACGGTCCTGAGGTGCCCGAGCCCCGCACCCTCGTGCACGTGCCCTGCCGCCCCGTGTAGGTCCGTGCGCACGCCGGGGCTGGTGCTGCCGGCCTGCGCGTCCCGCGGGTCGTAGGGTGAGCGGCCATGGAGGTCCACATCCGCCCGGCGCGCACGTCGGACGTCCGCGCGATCCGTGCCCTGATCGACATCTACGCCCCAGACCGGATCCTGCTGGCCCGGGCCACGGTCACGCTGTTCGAGACGGTCCCCGACTTCCTGGTCGCCGAGGTCGACGGCCAGGTCGTCGGCTGCGGGGCGCTGCACGTGGTCTGGGAGGACCTCGGTGAGTTGCGCTCCCTGGCGGTGGCTCCCGCGCACGCCCGCGCGGGGATCGGACGACTCCTGGCCAGCGCCCTGCTGGAGCGGGCTCGAGACCTGGGGGTGTCGCGCGTGTTCTGCCTGACCTTCGAGACCCAGTTCTTCGCCGGCTCGGGGTTCGTGGAGATCGAGGGGTCCCCGGTCGCCCCGGACGTGTACGCCCAACTGCTCCAGTCCTACGACGAGGGCGTCGCCGAGCTGCTGGACCTCGAGCGGGTCAAGCCCAACACCCTGGGCAACCATCGGATGCTGCGCGTCCTCTGACCGGGCCCACCTGTGAGCCCGGCAGCATCAGGCCCGCCGCGCTGGATCAGCCGGTGTTGCGCAGGCCGGTCGCGATCCCGTTGACGGTCAGCAGCAGCGCCCTGCGCAGCTGCGGCTCGACCTCGGTTCCCTCCCCTTCGTGCCAGCGCACCCGGGCCAGAAGCGAGACCTGCAGCAGGTGCAGGGGGCGCAGGTAGGTATCGCGCACCAGCAGGGTCTGGGCCAGGTCGGGCTGATTGCCCAGCAGCGAGTCGGTACCCATGATCCGTTGGAGCTGGGCCACGGTCAGGGCATGCTCGGCGCGGATGTCCTCGGCGAACCGGCGCAGGTGCTCGGGCACCAACCGCACGATGTAGCGCTGCGCCATGTCGAGGTCGGCCTTGGCCGCGGTCATCGCCACGTTGGACAGGAAGTTGGCGAAGAACGGCCAGCCCCGGGCCATCTGCACGAGGGTGTCGGCGTGCCCGGCCTCGTGGGCAGCCGCCAGGCCCGAACCCACGCCGTACCACCCGGGCACGATCTGACGGGCCTGCGTCCAGCCGAACACCCACGGGATCGCCCGCAGGCCGTCCAGCCCGCCGGCCGAGGTCGGTCGACGCGAGGGCCGCGAGCCCAGGTGCAGGTCCCCGAGCTGCTCGACGGGTGTGGCGAACGAGAAGTACGCGGGCAGCTCCGGGTCGTCGACCAGCCTGCGGTAGGCCGTGAAGGCAGCCTGCGACGAGACATCCATGACGGCGTCCCACGTGGCCAGCGTCTGCGGATCGACCCGGGAGGTCCGGTGCAGCACGGTGCCCCGCAGCGTCGCGGCCAGGGTCTGGCGCAGGTTCTCGCGGGCCAGACCCGGCAGGAGGTACTTGTCCGAGATGACCTCGCCCTGCTCGGTGACCTTGATCTCGCCATCCAGCACGCCCCAGGGCTGGGACAGGATCGCCTCGTACGTGGGCCCCCCGCCCCGGCCCACGGTGCCGCCCCTGCCGTGGAACAGCCGCAGCCGCACGCCGTGCGCCGAGCACACGTCACGAAGCCGGCGCTGGGCCAGGTGGATCTCCCACTGCGAGGTCGTGATGCCCGCGTCCTTGTTGGAGTCCGAGTAGCCGAGCATCACCTCCAGGGTGTCCCCGCGCAGTCGGACCAGCTCGCGGAAGCCGGGATCGTCGAGCAGCTCGCCGACCAGCGCGTCAGCCGCGCGCAGTTCTGCCACGGTCTCCAGAAGCGCCACGAAGCCGATCCGCACCACCCCAGCCGGGAGGTCCACCAGGCCGGCCTCACGGGCCAGCACCACGGCAGCCAGGACGTCGGCCGCGGACTTGGTCATCGAGATGATGTAGGACTGGCAGATCTCAGGGCCGTAGCGGTCCAGCGCGCGGCCGATCTCCACGAACGTCGCGTAGGTGACCGCGGCCGCACCCTCCAGCGGAGGCGGGGCCGGCGCCAACGGGCGCTTGCTCACCAGCTCGGCGGCCAGCACCTCGAACCGCTCGCGTCCACCGAGCTCGGCGTAGGGAGTCGCGAGCTCCCCGAGCCGGTCGATGAGCGCCCCGACTGCCACGTGGTGTGCTGCCGAGTGCTCCCGGACGTCCACCGTGGCCAGCGAGAGCCCGAAGACGGCCACGATCCGCATGGTGCGCGTGACCGATCCCGCGGCGATGAGCCCGCCGCGGTTGGCCAGCAGCGACGTGCGGATCAGCTCGAGGTCGTTGAGCAGCTCCGCGGTCGTCCGGTAGTCGCGCCCGTGCTGGTGGGGTCGGTCCTGTGCCTGCCGCGCGCGGGTGTTGCGCAGCTTGGCGTGGATGCAGGTCAGCTTGAGCCGGTAGGGCTCCTCGGCATTGAGACGCAGGAACCTCGAATCCAGGTCGGGCAGCGCGGCCAGGTCGGCGGCCAGCGATGCGTGCAGCTCGGGGCTCGCCGGCGCGATCCGCTCGGAGACCGACACCTCGGAGCTCAGCGCCTCGATGTGCACCAGCAGGTCGCGCACCGCGTGGTCGTGCTGCAGGGCCAGCACCCGAGCGGTCATCTTCGGGGTCACGTTCGGGTTGCCGTCCCGGTCCCCGCCGATCCAGGATCCGAAGGTCAGCACGGGTTGGCGGGGCTCGATCACCAGTCCGGCCACCTCGGCGGCCTCGGCGAACTCGTCCATGACCTCTCCGGCGGGGCCGGCAGCCAGGTCGTCGAGGTAGAAGAGCACGTTGCGGGCCTCGTCGGTGACCTCCGGGGCCTCCAGGCGCAGCTCGTCGGTCTGCCACAGCAGGTCGATCACCTCCGCCAGGCCCCGGTCGGTGCGGTCGGTGCGGGGCGCCTCGAGCAGCTCGGCGATCCGCCGCAGCTTCTCCAGCACCGATCGGCGGGAGGCCTCGGTCGGATGGGCGGTGAACACCGGTCGCGCGGCGATCCGCGCGAGGTCGCGGCGCACGTCGTCGCGCTCCACCTCGCCGCGGGCCACGGCGGCTGCGATGGCCTGACCGGCCCGGGCCAGGGGCCCCCCGTCCTGGGCTCGGCGCGCGGCCTGCCCGGCGGCGCGATGCACCTGCTCGGCGACGTTGGCCAACGAGAAGTACAGGGAGAACGCGCGGGCCAACGTCGTGGCCTGGGCCAGGGGCAGCTCGTCGACCAGCGACTGCGCCTGGTCGGGGTCCTCCCGGACCAGGGCCCGGATGCGCTCCACGAGGGCGAAGGTCGCCTCGCCCTCCTGGCGGATCAACGCCTGGCCCAGCAGGTCCCCGAGGCGGCGGATGTCCTCACGCAGCGCCGGTGCGGACGTCAGGTGCGCCAGGGGAGTCATGGGCCGACCCTAGCCAGCACGTGCCCGGATCGCAGCCGATCGGCGCGGTCCCGGCAAGGCCCGGGCGCATCAGGAATCGGGGCGTGCGTGGCACCGCGCACATTCGCCGTGCGCAGATCGGGAATAGCCGCGAATGCACTCCGGGGCGTAGAATCCCGACCAGACATTGATTCACTTATTTGAGGAGACACAAATGGCACGCAAGGTTCACGTTGTTCTTGAAGACGATATTGACGGCAGTGCCGGGGCGGAGACCGTGGTTTTCGCCCTCGATGGCAAGACCTACGAGATCGACCTGTCCGAGGAGAACGCCGCTGCGCTGCGCGAGTCGTTCGCACAGTGGATCGGTGCGGGTCGGCGGGTCAGCGCGCAGGGCTCTCCCGAGGCCCGGCCGAGGTCGGCACGGCGCGGCCAGGACACGGCCGCGATCCGGGCCTGGGCGGTCGACCAGGGCATCAAGGTGAGCAACCGTGGCCGGATCTCCGCAGACCTGCGCGCGCGCTACGAGGCCGCGCACTGACCCACCGCCGCCGCCCCCATCACGACGCAGCAGCCCCCTTCCCTGTCCGGGACCGGGGGCTGCTGCGCGTTCGCCGAGGGCTTAGCGCCCGGGGGTAAGGGCCGTGGTCGAGCGGGCGTTGACACCGCTGAGGGGCCGAACCCGGTCTGCCACGTGCGTGCGAGCCGTGTGGCCGTCGGGGACAGCGGCTAGAGTCTGGATCCATCCCGTGCTGCGGGAGGGACATACGAACGAAAGTGGGGCCCATGTTCGAGAGGTTCACCGACCGCGCCCGTCGGGTGGTTGTGCTTGCGCAGGAGGAAGCGCGCATGCTCAACCACAACTACATCGGCACTGAGCACATCCTGCTCGGCCTCATCCATGAGGGTGAGGGCGTTGCTGCCAAGGCCCTGGAGAGCATGGGGATCTCCCTGGAGTCCGTGCGCCAGCAGGTGGAGGAGATCATCGGCCAGGGCCAGCAGGCGCCCAGCGGCCACATCCCGTTCACCCCGCGCGCCAAGAAGGTCCTCGAGCTGTCCCTGCGCGAGGCACTGCAGCTCGGGCACAACTACATCGGTACCGAGCACATCCTGCTCGGCCTGATCCGCGAGGGTGAGGGCGTGGCCGCCCAGGTCCTGGTCAAGCTCGGAGCAGACCTCACCAAGGTGCGCCAGCAGGTCATCCAGCTGCTCTCGGGCTTCCAGGGCAAGGAGACCGCCGGGGCCGGGGTCGGTGCCGGGACGCAGGAGGGCACGCCGTCGAGCTCGTTGGTGCTCGACCAGTTCGGTCGAAACCTCACCAAGGACGCCCGCGAGAACAAGCTCGATCCCGTCATAGGCCGGGAGAAGGAGATCGAGCGGGTGATGCAGGTGCTGTCCCGGCGCACCAAGAACAACCCGGTGCTCATCGGGGAGCCCGGCGTGGGCAAGACCGCCGTGGTCGAGGGCCTGGCCCAGATGATCGTGCGCGGCGAGGTTCCCGAGACCCTCAAGGACAAGCACCTCTACACCCTGGACCTCGGTGCGCTGGTGGCCGGCTCGCGCTACCGCGGCGACTTCGAGGAGCGCCTGAAGAAGGTGCTCAAGGAGATCAAGACCCGCGGGGACATCATCCTGTTCATCGACGAGATGCACACGCTGGTCGGTGCCGGGGCCGCAGAGGGCGCGATCGACGCGGCCAGCATCCTCAAGCCGATGCTGGCCCGCGGCGAGCTGCAGACGATCGGTGCCACCACCCTCGACGAGTACCGCAAGTACGTCGAGAAGGACGCCGCACTCGAGCGGCGCTTCCAGCCGATCCAGGTCCAGGCGCCCAGCGTGACCCACACCATCGAGATCCTCAAGGGCCTGCGCGATCGCTACGAGGCCCACCACCGGGTCTCGATCACCGACGCCGCGCTGGCGGCCGCTGCCCGCCTGTCGGACCGCTACGTCTCTGACCGGCAGCTGCCGGACAAGGCGATCGACCTCATCGACGAGGCGGGTTCGCGACTGCGGATCCGCCGGATGACCGCACCGCCGGACCTGCGCGAGTTCGACGAGCGGATCGCCACGGTGCGCCGCGAGAAGGAGTCGGCGATCGACTCCCAGGACTTCGAGAAGGCCGCCGCGCTGCGCGACCGCGAGAAGACCTTGGGCATCGAGAAGGCCCAGCGTGAGAAGGAGTGGAAGGCCGGCGACATGGACGTCGTGGCCGAGGTCGACGACAAGCTCGTCGCCGAGGTCCTTGCCCTGATGACCGGCATCCCGGTCACCGACCTGTCCGAGGACGACGCCCAGCGACTGCTGCGCATGGAGGACGAGCTGCACAAGCGCGTCATCGGCCAGCAGGACGCCATCCATGCCCTGAGCCAGGCGATCCGGCGCACGCGCGCGGGCCTCAAGGACCCGAAGCGACCCGGCGGGTCGTTCATCTTCGCCGGTCCCTCCGGGGTGGGCAAGACCGAGCTCAGCAAGACGCTGGCCGAGTTCCTGTTCGGCGATGAGGACGCGCTGATCGCCCTGGACATGAGCGAGTACTCCGAGAAGCACACGGCCTCGCGGCTGTTCGGTTCCCCGCCGGGATATGTGGGCTACGAGGAAGGCGGCCAACTCACCGAGAAGGTGCGGCGCAGGCCATTCTCCGTGGTGCTCTTCGACGAGGTGGAGAAAGCGCATCCCGACATCTTCAACTCATTGCTGCAGGTGCTCGAGGAGGGCCGCCTGACCGATGCTCAGGGTCGGGTGGTCGATTTCAAGAACACCGTCATCATCATGACCACAAACCTCGGAAGCCGCGACGTAAGCAAGGGCGTGATGCTCGGTTTCGGTGGCGGTGACGACGCCGATGACTACGAGCGGATGAAGGCCAAGGTCCAGCAGGAGCTCAAGGCGCACTTCCGGCCCGAGTTCCTCAACCGGATCGACGACATCGTGGTCTTCCACCAGCTGACCCGGGGCGAGATCATCCAGATCGTCGACCTCATGGCCGCCTACCTCGATGACCGGCTCAAGGAGCGCGACATGGGCATCGAGCTGACCCAGGCAGCCAAGGAACTGCTTGCCGAGCGCGGGTACGACCCGTCGCTGGGTGCGCGTCCGCTGCGCCGCACCATCCAGCGCGAGATCGAGGACGCCCTGAGCGAGCAGATCCTGTTCGGCGATCTGAAGCCGGGACAGATCGTGCTGGTCGACGCGGAGGGCACCGGCCCGAGCGCGACGTTCAAGATCACGGGCACCGACAAGGTCGCCCTGCCCGATGCCCCGCCGGTCGAGGCCGCCGGCACCGGCGCCGGCGAGGTCGCCGAGGGCTGATCAGCGCACCGAGACTGGGCCCGCGCACCCCGAGGACGGGTGCGCGGGCCCAGTCTCGTGCGCCAGGGCGTTACCGTTGTCCCCGTGAGCTCGATGATGAATCCGATCGGCCCGGAGCAGCCCAGCACCTACTGGCGTCGACGTGCCGCGGTGATCGCGGGCCTGGTCGTGGTGCTCTGGCTGATCTGGCTGCTGCTGCGCACGGCGTTCGGCCTCGGCGGCGACCCCGTGGCGACCGCCCCGGAGTCGTCACCGAGCTTCGGGCTGTCGATGTCGGCCTCGCCGGACGCCTCGGAGGATCCCGCTGCGACAGCGCAGCCCGATCCCTCGGCCAGTGCCGCGCCCAGCGGGTCGCCGACCCCGTCGCCCAGTCCGAGCCCGTCGGCCACGGCCGCCTGCACCGACGCCGACATCACGGTGCTGGCGAGCACGGCTGGGTCCTCGACCAGCGTCGGGTCAGGGATGGCCCTGACCATGTCGGTGACCAACACCGGCAAGGCGCCCTGCACCCGGGACGTGGGCGCGGGCGCGAACGAGATGCGGATCACCTCCGGCTCGGCCCTGGTCTGGTCCTCGGACTTCTGCAACGCCTCGAAGGCCGAGGATGTCGCGGACCTGGCCCCGGACAAGCCGTTCATGACCTCGGTCACCTGGCCCGGCCGCGTCACGGTGCAGTCCTGCCCCGCCGACCAGCCCCTGGCTCAGCCGGGCAGCTACAAGGTCATCGCGATCAACGGCGGCGTCGAGTCCGCCCCGGTCACCTTCACCGTCAAGTAGCCCCGGCGCTGGTGCCGGGCACTCAGACGTAGCGCTCGAGGATCGAGGACTCGGCCAGCCGGTAGAGCCCCTCGCGGATGTAGCGGGCCCGGTTCTCGCCGATCCCCTCGACCTGCTGCAGGTCCTCGACCGAGGCGCCGAGCAGGCCCTGCAGAGTGCCGAAGTGCTCGACCAGGCGGTCGCGGACCGCCTCCGGGACCCGGGGGACGCGTGAGAGCGTGCGATGCCCGCGCGCGCTCACGTTGGTCTCCAGCCCGTCGGTGCTCGCCGGGTAGCCCAGGGCGCGGGCCACGGACGTGAGGTCCAGCAGGTCGGTCGGCCCGATCAGGTCCAGGGCCTCCAGGGTCTCGTCCACGGTACGGACCTTGCTCCGGGACTTCTTGCGCGGCAGGTAGTCGCGCACCACCAGCTCGCGGTCGGTGTCCACCCCGGCGACCAGCTCGGCCAGCTGCAGGGAGACCAGCCGGCCCTCGGTGCCCAGCTCGAGCAGGTAGGCGCTGATCTCGGTGGCGATGTGGCGGACCATCTCCAGGCGCTGCAGGGTGGCGCACACCTCGCGCACGGTGACCAGGTCCTCGATCTCCAGCGCTGACAGGCTGCGCGAGACCTCGTCGAGGCGCTGCTTGTACCGCTCGAGGGTGGCCAGCGCCTGGTTGGCCCGGGACAGGATCGCCGCCGGCTCCTCGAGCACGTAGCGCCGGCCCTTGAGGTACAGCGCGATGATGTTCATGGACTTGCTGACGCTGACCACCGGGAACCCGGACTGGCGGGCGACCCGGTCTGCGGTGCGGTGCCGGGTGCCGGTCTCGCCGGTGGGGATGGTCGGGTCGGGGACCAGTTGGGTCGCGGCCATCACGATCCGCGCGGTGGCCGAGTCGATGATCACGGCGCCGTCCATCTTGGCCAGCTCACGCAGCCGGGTGGCGGTGAAGTCGATGTCCAGGGGGAACCCGCCGGTGGCCAGGCCCTCGAGGGCCTTGTCGTTGCCGAGCACGATCAGCGCGCCCGTCCGCCCGCGCATGATCCGCTCCAGGCCGTCGCGCAACTCCGTCCCGGGTGCCACCCGGGCCAGGGCCGCGGCCAGTTCGGGGTCGATGCCTGCCATGAGTGACTCTCCGTGTTCGGTTGCTCCCTGCCGCAGAGTCTAGGTGACCGGGCGGGCCACCTGCAGGCCACGGCGCCGGTGGCGGTTGTCCCCAGCGGCGATCCGACCCTGTCGGCGATGTCAGTCGGTCGAGGTAGTTTCTCGACCATGACCTCCACCAGTGCGGCCCGTGTGGTGTTCCGATGCTCCGAATGCGGGTGGCAGGCGCACAAGTGGGTGGGGAGGTGCGGGGAGTGCCAGGCCTGGGGCAGCGTGGCGCAGGTGGGCACGACCAGCCGGATGCCGGTGGCGGGGCCCGTCTCGAGCTCCGCCCAGCCGATGACCCACATCGACCTCACACGCTCGGTGGCAGAACCCACCGGGATCGCCGAGCTCGATCGGGTGCTGGGCGGGGGCCTGGTGCCAGGCGCGGTGGTGCTGCTCGCCGGCGAGCCTGGGGTGGGCAAGTCGACCCTGCTGCTGCAGGTGGTCGCCGCGGTCGCGGGTCGCGGGGTGCGTGCGCTCTACGTCACGGGCGAGGAGAGCGTCGAGCAGGTGCGGGCCCGCGCCGAGCGGGTGGGCTCGGTGAGCCCTGAGGTGTTCCTCGCCGCGGAGTCCGACGTGTCGGCCGTGGTCGCCCACGCCGGCGCACTGAACCCCCAGCTGCTGGTCATCGACTCCATCCAGACGATGACCACGACCGGGGTGGACGGCGTGGTGTCCGGCGTGGCCCAGGTGCGCGAGTCCACGTCCGCCCTGATCCGCCTGGCCAAGGAGCGGCACATGGCCACCCTGCTGGTCGGGCATGTGACCAAGGACGGCGGCATCGCCGGCCCGCGCACGTTGGAGCACCTCGTGGACGTCGTGCTGTCCTTCGAGGGCGATCGGCACGCTCGGCTGCGGATGGTCCGCGCGGTGAAGAACCGCTACGGCCCGACCGACGAGGTGGGTTGCTTCGAGCTCGGCGAGGAGGGCCTGGTCGGCCTGACCGACCCGAGCGGGCTGTTCGTCTCCGACCGACCGGATCCCGTGCCCGGCACGTGCGTCACCGTGACGCTGGAGGGGCGCCGGGCCCTGTTGGCCGAGATCCAGGCCCTGGTCGTGCCCGCTGCCGGTGCCAGCCCGCGGCGGACCAACTCCGGGTTGGAGACCGCCCGGATCGCGATGGTGCTGGCGGTGCTCGAGCGGCGGGAGGCGGTGCCCCTGTCGCGGCTGGACACGTACGTGGCCCCGGTGGGCGGCGCCCGGTTGGTCGAGCCCGCCTGCGACCTGGCGATCGCCCTGGCGGTGCACGGCTCCGTGCGTGACATGTCCGTGCCGCCCGGTTGGGTGGCCTTCGGTGAGGTGGGCCTGGCCGGTGACGTCCGCCGCGTGCCCGGTGCCCGCCCTCGGGTGGCCGAAGCGGCCCGTCTGGGCATGACCGATGTGATCCTGCCGCGTGCGGACGCCGCAGGCCTGCGTGACCCGGGCATGCGGTTGCACCCGGTGGACGACCTGTCGGGCGCCCTTCGGGTCATGCCCTGGGCACGACCGGACCTCGCCCTGCACGTACCCCGATCCGGCCCCCGGGCGCTGGCCCTGGTCCCCGAGGCCTAGCCAGCGGGCGTCCACCTCTGCCGTCCACCCCTGCCGCGTTTCTCCACGTGGGCGTCGGGGGCGCGGGGTTCCTCCACACCGGAGTCGTCCGGCCGACGCGCAGGTGGAGGAACTGACACCCGCGCGGAGCGGGCGGCGGTCACCAGTCCTTCGGGGGTCAGGTAGGGGGCAGATCGAGGGGTGGTAGGGGGCAGCCCGAGGGGTGGTGGGGGGTCAGGCCGAGGGGTGGTGGGGGATGCTGGCGGGATGCGGGGCCATCCCTGCCAGCGGGAGGCTGCGGGCAGCGCGCGCGGCCATCGCCTCCAGCCGCGCGTTGCAGTGCTCGGCGAGCACCTGGTAGGCCGGGGCCCCGATCAGCTCCACGAGCTCGTCACGCGAGGAGACGTAGACCGGGTCGGTGCCGGTGTGCGCCGCTGGTGCGGTCGTGCAGTACCAGTCGAGGTCGTGGCCACCCTCGCCCCAACCCCTGCGGTCGAACTCGGAGAGCACGACGACCTGCACCTCGCTGCCGTCGGGCCGGGTCACCTCCTCGTAGGTGCGTCGCAGGGGGAGCTGCCAGCAGACGTCGGGCTTGGTGGTCGTGATGGGTACCCCCCGATCGAGGGCGAGCTTGTGCAGGGCGCAACCGGCTCCGCCGGGGAACCCCGGCCGGTTGAGGAAGATGCATGCCCCGTCCACGACTCTGGTCTTGGCCTCGCCGTCCGAGTCAAGGGCCACCACGCCCTCCGCCCGACCGGTGCCGCGCATCTGCCACTGGTCCCCGGACAACTGGCGGGCCGTGCGCTGGGTCCGGCGCCGGTCGTCGTCGTCGGCGAAGTGGGCACCGAGCGTGCAGCAGCCATCGTCTGGCCGGTCTGCGTAGATGCCCTGGCAGCCAGCTCCGAAGATGCAGGTCCAGCTGGAGGTCAACCACGTGAGGTCGGCTCGATAGACCACCGTGGGATCGTCGGCGGGCCCTTCGGGGTCCGGGAACTCCACCCAGTGCCGTGCCCCGCCCAGGGGTAGTTCCACCATGGGGCTCAGCGTAAGGGGTGGGGCATCGCCGGGTCGGAGGGCACGGGCTCTCGATGGGCTTACGCTTGCCTTGTGCCAGCACCTGGGCAGGACGACCCCCGCGCGGTAGCCGCACAGGGTGATCCGTCGTCGGTCGGCGACGAGACCCTCGAGGCCACCGGGGGCGCGCAGGGCGGGTCCGAGGGCGACTCTGTGGCCAAGCCCCCGAGGAAGGCAAGGGCCAAGTCCCCGAGCAAGTCGGGGGCCAAGACCTCGGCCAAGGCTCCGAGTGAGTCCGGGGCCAGTTCCGCAGCCGAGGCCCCGAGCACCGCCTCGAGCAAGCCCCCGGCGAAATCCGCGGCGAAGCCCCCGGCCAGGACGCGCACCCGTGCCGCGGGGAAGCGCGTGGCCACGGTCCAGCCCGCCAGCGCAGCCACGGACAGCGCCACCGGCGCACCTGAAGCAACGAGCTCCGCCCCCGCGAGTACCGCGGCGAAGCGCCTGGCCCGGACACGGGCCAGGAAGGCCACCGCGCAGGTCGAGCCCGCCGGGGGGCTGACCGCCGTGGCGGCGGCAGCGGCCGCCAGCCTGACGATCGCCGAGGTCGAACGCCCCACCGTCCGGGTGCCCGCTGCGAAGGTGGCCCTGTCCACGGCCTCGGTCTACCCGGAGTCCACCGCGGCGGCTTTCGAGATCGCCCGGCGTCTGGGCTACGACGGCATCGAGCTGATGGTGTTCACCGACGCGGTCAGCCAGGATCCCGATGCCGTCCGGACGTCTGTCGCGACTACTACGGGATCCCAGTCCTGTCGGTGCACTCGCCCTGCCTGCTGGTCACCCAGCGGGTCTGGAGCACCGACGCCTGGGAGAAGCTGCGCCGATCGCAGGCCGCTGCCGAGCTCCTGGGCGCCTCGACGGTGGTCGTGCATCCCCCGTTCCGCTGGCAGCGCGACTACGCCCGCGACTTCGAGACCGGCCTGGCCCGCATGCGCGATGAGACCGACGTCGTGTTCGCCGTGGAGAACATGTACCCGTGGCGTGCTGCCAGCCGGGAGTGGGCGGCCTACCTGCCGGACTGGGATCCGCGCAACCAGGACTACCCGCAGGTGACGCTGGACCTGTCGCACACCTCGGTGTCGGGCACCTCCGCGTTGGACATGGCCGCTGACCTCGGAGATCGTCTGGCGCACATCCACCTCGCAGATGGCAGCGGGTTGGCCCGAGACGAGCACCTCGTGCCCGGTCGGGGCAACCAGCAGTGCGCCGAGATGCTCGAGCAGCTCGCCCTTCAGGGCTTCGCCGGCACGGTCGTCCTGGAAGTGAGCACCCGCAAGGCAGCGAACCGGGCTGAGCGGGAGGCCGACCTCGCTGAGGCACTCGCCTTCGCCCGGCTGCACCTCGCAGCGCCGCTCGTCCTGCCGGGGGCAGGGCCGCGGGCCTAGTCTGGCCGCGTGAGTGAGGATCCCCGGGAAGCCCTGCTGAGCGTCGCGCGCGACATCATCGACAAGCGGGGGTACGTCGGGCTGACGATGCGCACCGCGTCCGCGGCCGCCGGTGTGACCCCGGACGTGGCTCGGCGCTACTACCGCAACCGCGACGCGCTGTTCGCTGCCGCGCTGCGGCTGCCCGATGACCCGGTCTCGGCGATCCCGGCACTGCTCGCCCCGGGGATCGAGGGCATGGGGGAGCGGCTCGTGCGCTTCAGCCTCGACACGCTGCGCGATCCGCAGGCACGCGATGACCTGATGTCCCTGGCCCGGGCCGGGGTCAGCGCCGGCCAGGCCGTCACCGGCCTGCAGGAGTTCATCGAGATCGGTGTGGTCGATCGGATCGCGGGCACGATCGGCGTGCCCGACGCGCGGATGCGCGCCTCGCTGATCACCAGCTACCTGATGGGCGTGGCGATCATGCGCTACGGGGTCCGGCTGGAGCCGCTGGCCTCGGCCAGCGAGGAGGAGGTCATCCGCATGGTGGCCCCCGTGATCCAGGACCTGCTCGACCCGCGGCGGCCCATCCCCGGCTCCGCGCGGGACCGGGCCAAGTCCGCCGCAGTCCCGGACTCGTCGCAGGAGCCCGGCATCCGCCGCCGCACCTTCGACCCTGACCCTGCAGCGACCCGGGCCGCGAAGCTGCGCTCCGAGCAGATGGAGGCGGCCCGCGCGAGTGCAGCGGCCAAGCGCGCCGAAGCCCGTGCCGCGACGACCTCCGCACCCAAGGCGCCGGCTCCTGGGGCACGGCCTGCAGCCAAGGGGTCAGGTGGCACATCTGCAACCCCCGTGTCGAAGAAGGCCCCATCAGCCCCAGCGAAGGGGGCCACCCCCCAGCGGGCCGGGACGAAACAGGCCGGGACGGAGCAGGCTGGGACGGCGACCCCCCCCGCAAAGAAGACACCTGCCCAGCGGACCCCCGCGAAGAAGGCCCCGGCGAAGACCGCGTCCGCGAAGGCCGCGCCCGCGAAGAAGTCCCCGGCCAAGAAGGCCCCGGCCAAGAAGGCCCCCGCCACGAACGGCCCCGACACACCTGCACCCGAGTCGACAGACACGTCGGGCCCCACGACACCCAGCTGATCAGCCCCCGCCCAACGGAGGCTGCGCTCAGCGGTCCAGGAACTCCGCAGCGATCCGCGCCGTGGTCGCCTGGTCGACCAGGCCCAATTGCCAGGCCACGGTGACCGCCTCCACGGCGTTGGCCACGTAGTACATCTCGATGCCCTCCTCGCGCAGCGCTGCCGCACGTTCGGCAACCTCGGCGGTGCGCTCGGCCAGGTGGGATCCGACATACACCAGGAAGATCGCACGAACCTGGTCGGGGAACTCGCGGGCCATCTGCTCGTAGGTTTCGGGGTCGCCCTGCCCGACATCTCCGATGAGCACGAAGTCATGGTCCGGATTGCCCGCGAGCAGCGCCCGGATGGTCGCGCGCTTGTGCTCCCGGCCGTCGCGCATCACCCGGTCTGCGGTGGGGCCCCAGTCGGTGAGGAACAACGGTCCGCGGGGGAACCCGTGCAGGTTCATGAACGCCACGAGGTAGTCGTAGACGTTCCACGATCCGGTCGACACGTAGAAGAACGGGACAGTGCGGGGGCCCCCGTTGCCGCGGGCCAGCCCTGCATAGAGGGTCGCCATACCGGGCACCGGCTTGCGCCCGGCCACGTCGCGGAACAACGTGCGCCCGACCGAGGTCCAGCCCTGGGTGAGTCCCGTCTTCATGATGGTGTCGTCGATGTCAGAGATCACGGCGATATCGCTGTTCGGGTCGCAGACCAGCACGCGGCCGGTCACGTGTGGCACCGAGCCATCGACCGGGTCGATGTCCAGCACGTGCCAGCCCGGTGCCAGGGGACCGGCCTGCAAGGTGATGTGCAGGTAGCCCTGCGCGTCACTGACGAACTCCTCGCGGGCCTGGCCCATGCTGGCGATGACCCGGACCCCGGGCATCGTGAGCACGGTGAAGCGGCGCAGGTTGGTCCACAAGATGTCGGTCACCCCGTTGGCGGCGTCCTGCGCGCCGAACAGTGGCTTCTCCATCGTCCTGGCGGTCAGGTGGACCACCCCGTTGCTGTACCAGCCGCGGTAGGGCACTGCCACTGTCGGCCGGATCCCCTGCCGGGAGGTCTTGTACCGGACCTGGGCGGCATCCAGGGTCGTGTCGACTGTATGCGCCACCCAGACCCAGTCGATGTCCTCGACCGCGGTGGTCACTTTGGACTCGATATCGTTCAGGGCGCTGGAGATCAGCGAGGCACCAGGCAATTCGGAGAGTTTCGGGATCCGCACCTGACCCACCTTTCCATGTGGTCGGCAAGGCTAGCGCGCGCAGCGGCTGAGCGTCCGCCGGGCGTCTGCCGAGTGCCTCGCGATCGGGCGGGCGGCGGTGGGGCGCAGGTCCCGTGGATCCCCGGGGGCGCTGCCGGCCTGCTCCGCGTAGCCTTCGGTGCGGAGGTGCGCCATGGTCGATTTCAGTGAGTTGCTCAACCGGCTGCCCAGCGGTGACGAGTGGGCGGCGTCGGTGGAGCGGATGCCGGCGGCCCGGGATGCGGCCAGCCCGTTCGTGGCCGGCCCGCAGGCCGAGGACCTGGTCCGGGCAGTCGAGGACCTGCACGGGCGGGGCCTGTCGGCCAGTGTGACCCACCTGCCCGGCCCGGGGCCCTATCCGGCCGGGCTGCACGCGGCCATCGCGGCGCTGGCCGATGCCCACGCGGCTGTGGGGACCGACCTGCTCGTGGACCTCGCCGAGCTCAGCCCGGCCACCGGCGTCGACCCCGACGCGGCCCGCGCTGACGTGCAGGCCCTGTGCGCGGCCGCTGAGCAGGTCGGCATGACCCTGACGATCGTCTCGGGCGGGCACGAGCAGGTCGGTGCAGCGTTGGCGATCCACAGAGCGCTTGCCGAAGCACATCCGGACCTCGGGATCGGCGTGGCGGCCAACCTGTTGCGTGCCGAGGCCGACTGCGGCGACCTCGCCCGCGCCGGTGCCCGCGTCCGCCTGGACCGGCGGCCGGCCCGCGGGGTCCAGTCCGCAACCCTGCGCGGCGTCCACGAGATCGACAAGGCCTTCGTCCGGTGCGCCCGCGCGCTGACCGAGGGGGGTGCCCGCACCACGATCGCGACCGACGACCCACGCCTGATCGAGATTGCTGGTGCCCTGGCGGCCCGTGGCGACGGCCAACCCGTGGGCTACGAGTTCCGACTGGGCCTGCTGGGCAACCAGGTCGCCGAACTCGTGGCCACCGGATCTGCGGTGTCGGTGCTGGTCCCGTTCGGTCCCGGCTGGCCCGCCTACGTCGCCGGTCAGGTCCCGGCGCGACCGGCCGCCCTGGCCGCCGCCGTGCGCGCTGCCCTGGGCGGGGAGTCCCGGTGAGCCCGGAGCAGCCGCGGCTGGCTCTGCTCGGCGCCGGCCGGATGGGTCAGGCGATCATCGCCGGACTGCTCGCCTCCGGGTGGGATCCGGGCCGGATCGTGGCCGCTGAGCCGCATGAGCCCACCGCGCGGGAGGTCGCCGAGCACCACGGCATCGTCATCCTGCCCGCTCCGCAGGCCGTGGCCGACGCCGATATCGTCGTCGTGGCGGTCAAGCCGCAGCACGTCACCGAGGTCCTCGACGCGGTAGCCCCCGCCCTGCCCGCCGGGGCCGTGGTGGTCTGCATCGCCGCCGGCGTGGGCACTGCGACCCTCGCCGAGCACCTGCCGGCGGGGACGCCGATCGTGCGAGTGATGCCCAACACCCCCGCGCTGGTGGGCATGGGGATGTCGGTGCTCTCGGCAGGCCCGGGCTGCCCGGAGCAGGCAGTGGAGCAGGCCCGGGCGGTGCTGGCCTCGGTCGGCGCGGTGCGCGAGGTCCCCGAGAGCGACCAGGATGCGGTGACCGCGGTCAGTGGCTCCGGTCCCGCCTACGTCTTCTACCTGGCCCAGGCCATGATCGAGGGCGGGGTGGAACTCGGCCTCGACCGGGCACTGGCCCGTGACCTGACCGTGCAGACCCTGCTCGGAGCGGCCACGATGCTGGCCCAGACGCAGGCGGAGCCTGAGGCGCTTCGCTCGCACGTCACCTCCCCGGGCGGGACGACGGCTGCCGCGGTGGGGGTCCTCGAGGAGGCCGACGTCCGAGCCGCGTTCGCCGATGCCATGCGGGCCTGCGCACGCCGCTCGGCCGAACTCGGCGGCAGTTGAGACACCGGCACCTCGCTCGCGCTGGTCAGCGCCGCTGCGGGTTCAGAGCAGCAGTGGGGACACCTCGTCCTCCGGGCCGCAGACGACCAGCACGTCCTCGCGCTCGAGGACCAGGTCGGGCCGCGCCAGCTCGGGGATCCCCAGGCCGCGCCGGCTGACCGCCATCACCAGGACGCCCCGGTCCCCGAGCTCGCCGGCCTCGGCCAGCGTCCGGCCCTCCAGCGAGCGCGGGACGGGCAGCGCGGCGTAGGCCAGGCCATCGACAGTGGGGATGTACTCGGTGCGGTGCCCGAGCAGTGAGTGGGCCACACGACGGCCGACCTCGAGCTCCGGGTAGACCACCTCGGTGACGCCGATCTTGCGCAGGATCTTGGCCTGCTGGGCGTTGACCGCCTTGGCCCAGATCTCCGGGATCTTCAGGTCCTCCTTGAGCACCAGGGCGCAGACCAAGGAGGCCTCCACCGCATCGCCGATCGCCACGACCGCCCGGGTGTACTCCGCGACGCCGAGCTGCTCGAGCGCCTCGCGGCTGGTGACGTCGGCCTCCACGGCCATGGTCACCCGCTTGCTGATCTCGCGCACCAGGTTGGGGTCGCGGTCGATGGCCAGCACCTCACACCCCTCCCGGGTCAGCGCAGCCGCGACCGATTGGCCGAACCGACCCAGGCCCAGCACCACGACCGGCTCCACCTCACGAGCAGCCATCACCCTCACCTCCAGTTGTGCATCAGCCGATCATGGGCCGGCCCTCTGGGAGCCGGTAGGCGCGGAACGTGCTGCGCAGAGTCAGCGACGAGGCCAGCGTCAATGGGCCGACGCGGCCCAGGAACATCAGCAGCACCAGCAGCAGCTGGCCGGTCTCGGGCAGGGCTGGGGTCGCGTTGGCCGACAGCCCCGTGGTGGACAGCGCCGAGGTGACCTCGAAGAGCGCGTGGTCCAGGGTCAGGTCGGTCACGGTGAGCAGGGCCATCGTGCCCAGGCCGACGGCGGCCAGGGAGATCATCGCCACCGAGATCGCCACCCGGACGGTTGAGCCGTTGATCCGCCGGTCCATGACGTTCACGTCGCGGTGGCCGCGGATCTCGGCGCGCACAGCGACCGCCAGGACCATCAGGGTGGTGACCTTGATGCCGCCGCCGGTGCTGCCGCTGCCGGCGCCCACGAACATGAGGGCATCGGTGAGCAGGCGCGTCTCCGGGGACGCCGCCGCGTAGTCGATGGTGTTGAAACCGGCCGTGCGCGGGGTGATCCCCCCTGAGAAGATCGCCTGGTACAGCTTCTGCCACCACGTCATGGCGCCCAACGTGCCCGGGTTGGCCCACTCCATCGCCAGGAAGCCCAGCGTCCCGACGACCATCAGGATCGCGGTGCCGATCAGCATGAGTCGGGTGTGCAGGGAGAGCGGCACCGGGTTGGCCCAGCCGAACCTCTCGGGGTGGAACCCGCCGAGGCGGTAGCGCGAGCGCCGGGCCAGCTCGCGGCCCCGGGCCAGCACCTGCTCGGCGGTCAGCCGTCCCGAGCGGCGCAGCAGGAGGGAGCGCTCACCGGTGGTGCGCCCGAACAGCTCGCGGATGACCAGGAACCCCAACCCGCCGAGGATGATCGCGAACGAGATGGGGGCCAGGATCAGCGGGTCGGCCCCGAAGCGGGTCAACGAGTTCGACGCGAGGGCGAAGCCGGCGTTGTTGAACGCGCTCACGCTGTGGAAGAGCCCGGACCACGCGGCGTCTGCCCAGGACATGTCGTAGGCCGTCGCGAACCGGACGCCGAGCCAGGTCGCCACCGAGAGCTCGACGCTCACCGTGATGATGGCCAGCAGGCCCAGGACGCGGCGCACGTCGCCCTGGGTCAGCACACCGGTCTCGGCTTGCGCCGCCAACCGGGAGGACGTGCCCAGCCGCCGGTTGAGCAGCAGGATCCACAGGGTGCCCAGGGCCTGGATGCCGAAGCCGCCCACCTGGATCAGCACGAGGATCGTCACCTGGCCCCAGATGCTCCAGTAGGTCGCCGTGTCCACGACCGACAGACCGGTCACACAGCTGGCGCTCACAGCTGTGAACAGCGCGGTTCCCGCGCTGGCCGCGCCCTTCCCCGGGGTCATGAAGGGCAGCATCAGCAGTAGGGTGCCGATCCCACACAGCGCGGCGAACGAGCTGGCGATCGTGCGGGTCGGCGATCGGCGCGCGAGCCGCGACTCATAGACCCTCGTGCGTGCCGCGACCTGGGATCCGTCGCCACCCGGCCCTGCGATGGGCTCGCCCAGTGCGGCCTGGGGTTCGCGGCCCTGGTTGCGGCGGGCCCGGATCAGCCGTTGCCGGGGCTCGTTGCGGGCGCGGCGGACCATGGCGTGAGGCTATTCACCAGCCGGGCGTTCATGCCCGCTGTGCGGCACCCCTGAGCGTGTCCTCGCACGCGGTCGCGGGCTACGGTGGGCGCGTGAGTGTTCGGGTATCCGTGATCGCCGACCCCGGCCTGTCGGAGTACAACTTCGGCCAGGGCCATCCGATGGCCCCCATCCGGGTGCAGCTCGCCCTGCGGATGGCCGGGGACTTCGGGTTGCTGGCCGCCCCGAACGTGGACCTGATCGGAGCCGTCGACCCCGCGGGGGTCCATGACCTGGTCAAGATGCACACGCCGGACTTCCTCACCGCGGTACGCACCGCCGGGCACACCGGCGATGCGGGGGAGTCCCGGTTCGGCCTGGGGACCGACGACGTGCCGGTCTTCGCCGGCATGCACGAGGCCGCCGCGCCCTGTGCGGGGCCACCCTGCGCGCCGTCGCGGAGGTGCACACCGGCAGGTCGGGCACGGGGTCAACCTGTTCGGCGGGATGCACCACTCGATGCCCGACCGGGCTGCCGGCTTCTGCGTGTACAACGACGTGGGGGTCGCCATCCGCTGGCTGCTCGACCAGGGCGTGGAGCGGATCGCCTACGTCGATGTCGACGCCCACCACGGCGACGGGGTCGAGGCGATGTTCTACGACGACCCCCGGGTCCTGACCATCAGCCTGCACGAGAGCGGGCGCACACTCTTCCCCGGCACCGGATGGCCGTGCGACAAAGGCGGTCCGAACGCGCGCGGAACGGCGGTGAACGTCGCCCTGCCCGCCGGCACCGGGGACAACCAGTGGCTGCGTGCCTTCAACGCCGTGGTGCCCCAGGTGCTCGAGGAGTTCGATCCGCAGTTCCTGGTCAGCCAGCACGGCTGCGACTCGCACTTCGAGGACGCCATGGCCCACCTGCTGCTCAGCATCGACGGCCAGCGCTCGAGCTACGCCGCCGTCCATCGGCTGGCCCATCGGTGGCGCGGGCGGTCGCTGGGTGGCCGTTGGGGGCGGCGGCTACGAGGTGGCCGATGTCGTCCCGAGGGCCTGGACCCACCTGATCGCCGAGGCGATCCACGCGCCGATCGCCCCGACCACCGAGGTCCCCGAGGCGTTCCGGGTGTTCGCCCTGGACCTGCTGGGCCGGGCCAGCCCCGGGCCGCATGACTGACGGCAACGATCCGTGGGCGATGCCCTTCGAGCGCAGCTATCACCCCGAGGACCCGTTGGACCGGGCCATCATGGACACCCGGGAGGCGGTGTTCCCCGCACTGGGGCCTGGTGGCCGACCCGTTCGGGTCGTTCTGAGCTCGCAACCGAGTCGGGCGCCGGCACCCACTCGACGCGTGCGAGGCGAACGCGGCGCGTAGCATGAAGTGACCTAGAAGGAGGCGGGTGATCTTCGATGGGCGAACGACCCCTGAGCGAGGTGCGACTGCTGACGGTGGCTGAGGTCGCGTCGATCATGCGGTTGTCCAAGATGACGGTCTACCGGATGGTCAACGCCGGGACCCTCCCGGCGCTGAAGGTCGGTCGTTCGGTGCGCATCCCCGAGCACGTGGTCGACGAGTACCTGCGTCACGCCTTCGTCGACACCGCCTGAGCAACCCCAGGCGCGGGCCCGCACCCCGAGGCGCGCACCACTGGTTACCGAGCAGGGTTGGGCGGCGGTAGCATGGGGCCCACTTTCCGAGGAACGTAGTGAGGTCTCCCTGTGGGTTCTGTGATCAAGAAGCGTCGCAAGCGGATGGCGAAGAAGAAGCACCGCAAACTGCTCAAGCGCACGCGGGTCCAGCGCCGCAACGCCAAGTAGGTCCCATGGCGCGCGTCGTCCTCGTCACCGGCGTCTCCCGGTACCTCGGCGGACGGGCGGCGCGCCTGCTCACCGAGGACCCGGACGTCGAGCGTGTGATCGGCGTGGACGTCATCGCCCCGACGGGGGATATCGGCGGGGCGGACTTCGTGCGCGCCGACATCCGCAACCCCATCATCGGCAAGGTCATCTCCACCGCCGAGGTGGACACCGTCGTGCACATGGGCGTCATCGCCACCTCCCGCCAGGCTGGTGGTCGTACGCCGATGAAGGAGATCAACGTCATCGGCACCATGCAGCTGCTGGCTGCCTGCCAGAAGGCGCCCACAGTCACGAAGCTGGTCGTCAAGTCCTCGACCTCGGTCTACGGGGCGGGCTCGTCGGACGCGGCGTTGATGACCGAGGAGATGCAGCCGCGCACCCTGCCCACCTCGGGGTGGGCCAAGGACTCCGTCGAGGTGGAGTCCTACGTGCGGGGCCTGGCCCGGCGCCGGCCGGACCTCACGGTGACCACGCTGCGCTTCGCCAACTTCCTGGGCCCGACTGCCAACACGCCGATGGCGCAGTACTTCTCGTTGCCGGTCATCCCCACGGTGCTCGGCTACGACGCCCGGCTGCAGTTCATCCACGAGGACGACGGCCTGGAGGTCATCCGCCGGGCCACCGTGGGGGAGCATCCCGGCACGTTCAACGTCGCCGGCGACGGCGTCCTGGCGCTGTCCCAGGCGATCCGCCGGGCTGGCCGCGTGGAGGTCCCGATCCTGGCACCCTTCGTCGGCCCCGTGGGGCGGTGGGTCCGCCGCGGCGGGTTCGCCGACTTCAGTCGCGACCAGATCCGGTTGCTCACCCACGGCCGGGCCGTGGACACCTCCCGACTCAAGGAGGGCTTCGGCTACACGCCGCACTACACGTCTATGCAGACCTTCGACGCCTTCGTCCGCTCACGGCGCCTGAACAACGTGCTGTCCCCCGAGCGCGTCGCGGGCGCGGAGAGCGTGGCTGGTCGGATCCTCTCGGGGTGGTCGGCATGAGCGAGGCACAGATCCTGCACATGGCCGGGCCCGAGGGCCCCTCAGGGGAGGTCGCGGTGCCCGAGCACTCCCTGAGCTGGTCCGAGCAGGTCGGCACGGCGCTGGAGTTCCTGCGGCGGCGGGCGCTGGGCGAGTACGAGGTCGACGAGTTCGGCTTCGACGCCGCAGCTCACCGACGACGTGCTGCTCGCCGTCCTGCGGCCCCTGTTCCGGCACTGGTTCCGGGTCGAGGTGCAGCGGCATCGAGAACATCCCGGACCAGGGTGGCGGCACTGGTGGTGGGCAACCACGCCGGCGCCATCGGCCTGGACGCGCTATGGTCCAGGTGGCCATCCACGACGCCCATCCCGAGCATCGGCACCTGCGCTCGTTGGCCGCGACCATGGTCTTCGACCTGCCGTTCGTGGGCATGCTGGCCCGCAAGGCCGGTGCGACGGTGGCCTGCAACGCCGACGCGGAACGACTGCTGGCCGCAGGGTGAGCTGGTCGGGGTGTGGCCCGAGGGGTACAAGGGCACCGGCAAGCCCTTCTCCGAGCGTTACCGGCTGCAGCGGTTCGGCCGCGGCGGGTTCGTCGCGGCGGCGCTGAGGACCGGCGTGCCGATCGTGCCCTGCTCGGTGGTGGGGTCCGAGGAGATCTACCCGATGCTGGGCAACCTGAAGTTCGCGGCCCGGCTGCTGGGCCTGCCCTACGTGCCCGTCACCCCGACCTTCCCCTGGCTGGGGCCTCTGGGGATGGTCCCGCTGCCCTCGAAGTGGGTCATCGAGTTCGGCGAGCCGATCGACGTCGAGGGACTGGGCGCCGGTGCGGCCGAGGATCCGATGGTCGTCTTCGAGGTCACCGACCAGGTGCGCGAGACGATCCAGCACAACCTCTACCGGATGCTCGTGCGCCGGCGCGGGATCTTCCGCTGAGACTGCTGGCTCAGCCGCCGGCCCGGCCCCGGATCACCGAGATCCCCTTGGCCACCCCGACCGCAGCACCCACGGCCAGGCCTGCAGCGGCCGCCGCCGGCACCCCGCGGCGCACCGAGTCCTTGCCGCGGATCCGGTAGTCGCGGATCGGCCATCCCTGGGTGCGGGCGTAGGCGCGCAGGGCGCTGTCGGGGTTGATCGCCACGGGGCAACCGACCACCGTGAGCATCGGGACGTCGTTGGCCGAGTCGGAGTAGGCCGCGCACCGGGTGAGGTCCAGTCCGCGCTCGGCGGCCAGGCGCGCCACCGCCTCCTCCTTCGCCGCGCCGTGCAGCGGAACGCCGTCCAGATGACCGGTGTAGCGACCGTCCTGGACTTGCGCGATCGTCCCCAGGCCCCCAGTCAGTCCCAGGCGCCGTGCGATCACGTCGGCCACCTCCACGGGGGTGGCGCTGACCAGCCAGACCTCATGGCCCAGCGCCTTGTGCGCCTCGGCCAGCTCGACGGTGCCCGCCCACAGCCGGCCGACCATCCGCTCGTCGTAGGCGGCTTCGGCGACCTCCCGGATCTCGGACTGCTCCCGATCCTTGACGAACAGCAGCCCGTTCTCCGTGGCCTGGGCCATGTCCTCGAGGTTCTCCTTGCCCGACATGACGTACTTCAGCTGCTTCCACGTGAAGTCCATGACCTCGGCGGTGGTGAAGTAGTCCCGGTCGGCCATCCCCCGGGCCAGCACGGCCAGGCTCGAGCCACGCATGATCGTGTTGTCCACGTCGAAGAACGCGGCCGCCCCCGGACCGGCGTTCTGCTCGTCCAGCGCGCTGATTCCCTCGGTGATCCAGGCGCGGATGGCCTCGGGGTCGTCCTCGACCGGCGCGGCTGGCTCCTCGGGCCCGAGCGGCAGCCGCTCCTCCTGGGGGGCTTCCCCCGGCGAATCGTGGTCGGGGGAGGCGGGTGGGACGTCCTGATCGGCGGGGTCGGTCGGCTCGTCCGGGGCGTGCGGGGAATCGGCCACGGGGCGAGCCTAGCCCGATCCGACATGCCACACTGCTCGTGTGAGCAACCTCGCGGACCTCGTGCGCCAGTCGGCCGCCGCCCGCCCGGACCACCCGGCGCTGGTGACGCCCACCTCGCAGCTGACCTGGGCTGAGGTCGACGCCCGCGTCGACCGGGGCGCTCGGGCGCTGACCGAGACCGGCCTGTCGCCCGGCTCCCGGGTGGCCCTCATGATCGGCAACCGCCCGGAGTTCGCAATCGCCTACTTCGCCGTGCTGCGGGCTGGCCTGGTCGCGGTGCCGCTGAACACCGGGTACACCGCGGCCGAGGTCGTCCGGATGTGCATCGACGCTGGGGCTGACCTCCTGCTCCACGATCCGGCCCGGGCCAAGGTGGGTGCCACCGTGGCCCGGCGTGCTGGGGGGGCGCGGGCGATCGGCCTGGACTCACCCGAGGGCATGGCCCTGGTGGGTGCCGGCCCGGGGGGGCGCGGGGCGTTCACCGCGCCGCGGACCCGCCCGCGTGACCTCGCGGTGCTGATGTACACCTCGGGCAGCGAGGGGCAGCCCAAGGGGGCGATGCTCAGCCACGGGGCCCTGCGCGCCAACGTCGACGCCCTGGCCAGGATCAAGCGTCCTGCGGCGATCGAGGCCGACGACCGGCTGCTGCTCGTGCTGCCGATGTTCCACATCTACGGGCTGAACGCCGGTCTGGGCCTGGCCGCGAAGGTGGGCGCGACCTGCGTGCTGCTCGAGCGATTCGAGCCGCGCACCTCGCTTCGGATGATCCGCGAGCTCAAGGTCACCTCCGTCGTGGGTGCGCCGGCGATGTATGTCTCGTGGAGCGCGGAGGGGTCGCTGCGCGAGTCGATGGACGGTGTGCGCCTGCTGGTCAGCGGCGCCTCGGCGCTACCCCCCGACGTGTTCGCCCAGTTCTCGACCATCACCGGCAAGCCCATCTGGGAGGGCTACGGCCTGACCGAGTGCTGCCCGGTGGTGACCACGACGATGGTCTCCAAGCGGCCCAAGCCCGGGTCGGTGGGTCGGCCGCTGGCCGGGGTCACCGTGTCCCTGCGCGACACCGACGGCTCCGAGGTGCTCGAGGGGGACCCGGGTGAGGTGTGGGTGAAGGCCAAGTCCCTGCTCTCCGGGTACTGGCCCGACGGGGCCGGCGGTGTGGATTCCGACGGCTGGTTCCACACCGGCGACGTGGCCATCCTCGACGAGGACGGCGACTACCGGTTGGTGGACCGTCGCCGGGACCTGATCATCGTGTCCGGCTTCAACGTGTACCCGCGTGAGGTGGAGGCCGTGATGGCCACGCACCCGGCGGTCACCGAGGTGGCGGTGATCGGCCTGCCGCACCCGCTGACAGGGGAGTCGGTCAAGGCCGTCGTCGTGCTGCGCAAGGGCGTGCCCGAGCCGGGCGACCTCCGGGCGTTCTGCGAGGCGCGCCTGGCCCGGTTCAAGTGCCCGTCGATCATCGAGTTCGCCCCCCGACTGCCCCGCGCGGCCACCGGGAAGATCGCCAAGGGCAAGCTCAAGGACACCCTGGCGTGAGGGTGCCTGCGCTGCCGGCACGGCTGCGGACCGTGCCACGATGACCACCCGCGTCCAGTTGGTGGGCAAGCCGGGCTGTCACCTCTGCGACGACGCCCGGGCAGTGGTGCAACGCGTCTGCGCCGAGACGGGGGTGGCCTGGGACGAGGTGAGCATCCTCGAGGACCCCGCGCTCGCCGACCAGTACTGGGAGCTCATCCCGGTCACGCTCGTGGACGGGGCCGTGGTCGGCTCGTGGTTCATCGACGAGAGCACCCTGCGGGCCGCCCTGGCCTGAGCTCCGCCCCGGTGCCGGGCGCCACCTGTGCGACGCCGGTGGCGCAGGCGGACTAGCCTGTGGTTCATGTCGGTCCGCGTCGCGCTGCTCCAGGTGGTGATCACCGATGACGAGCCGGTGGCCGCGCGCGTCGACCGGGTGCTGTCGATGGCCGCTGGGGCTGCTGTCGACCACGACATGGTGGTGCTGCCCGAGCTGTGGCCGATCGGGGCGTTCGCGATCGACCTGATGGTCGCCCACGCCGAGCCGTTGGACGGTCCCCTGTGCCAGGCCATGGGCAGGGTGGCTTCGAGCACGGGCACGTGGCTGTTCGGCGGGTCGATCCCCGAGGTGGCGGTGGACGCCGAGGGCGGGGTCCGCTACTTCAACACCCAGGTCGTGTTCGACCCGTCAGGGGCGCTGGTCGCCAGCTACCGCAAGGTGCACCTCTTCGGCTTCAACGGCGGTGAGACCACGGTGATGAGCAGCGGGGAGCAGGTCGAGGTGCTTGACGGGCCGCTGGGTCGGATCGGCCTGGCCACCTGCTACGACCTGCGCTTCCCGGAGCTGTTCCGGGCACTGGTGGACCGCGGTGCCGAGGTCTTCGTGCTGCCGGCCGGGTGGCCGGAGCGCCGGCTGGCGCACTGGCAGGTCCTGGCCAGGGCCCGTGCCATCGAGGACCAGGCCTACGTGCTGGCCTGCAACGAGGCGGGCACGCATGGGGGCGTGCCGATCGGGGGCGGCTCGCTGGTGATCGACCCCCAAGGTGAGGTCCTGGCCGAGGCAGGTGCCGGCGAGGAGGTCCTGAGCGTGTCGATCGACCCGGACCGGGTGGCTGCTTGGCGTGGTGCCTTCCCAGCGCTGGAGAACCGGCGGATGGGCTGAGCTCTCGGTCCCCGGGCCGTCCGCCCGGGCCGATCAGCCAGCGACGATCGGTGCCCCGGCCGCCTGCAGGTCGCCGAGCCCGCCCTCGAGGTTGATCAACGAGGTGAAGCCGGTGTCGGCCATCTGGGCGGTCGCGATCGCGGAGCGACGGCCCGAACGGCAGTAGACCGCGTAGGTGGAGTCCTTGGGCAGGGCTGCGATCTGCGAGCCGAAATCGGCGGACTCCACGTCGATGTTCACCGCACCGTCCACGTGCCCGGCGCTGAACTCCGCCGGGGTGCGGACATCGACGATGACGGTGCCCGGCGCGGCCATGGAGGTCACGAAGGCGTCCGCGGACTCATTGGTGACGGCACTGGAACTGGAGCTGGAGGAGCACCCGCTGAGCAGGACGGTGGCCCCCAGCAGGGCAGCAAGGACGATCAGGATGCGACGCATACCCCCAAGGGTATATGACGATCCCCAGGCCCCGCCACCGCCCCGCTGCCGCACACGCTCCGCCGACGAGCAGATCGCGCACGCACGAGCCCCCCGCCGCAGGGTGCGCGACGGGGGGCTCGAATCTTCCCTTGCACCATCGATTCGGCAGCGGGTGCTGGATCGAGGAAACAAGGAGGGTGGATCAGAAATCGGCCTCCGGGAGGTCCATCAGGTCCAGCGTCGTGGTCTCGCACACGACCCGCTCGGCAGCCAGCAGCGGCAGCCGGTTGGCCGCGAACCACGAGGCCGCAGCGACCTTGCCCTCGTAGAAGGGCACGTCCTTGGCCGCGGGACCGGCCGCGAGGGCCTTGCCCGCGATCTCGGCCTGCTTGAGCAGCAGCCAGCCGACGACCAGGTCGCCCATCATCATGAGCAGGCGGGTGGAGTTCAGGCCGACCTTGTAGATCTCGGTCGGGGTGGTCTGCGAGGCCATCGCCCAGCCGCCCATCACACCGATCACGGCCTGCGTGTCCTCCAGCGCCTTTCCGAGCAGCTCGCGCTCGTGGGTCAGCGAGCCGCCCTCGTCGCCCTTGACGAACTCCGCGATCTGGGCGCCGAGGAACATCACGGCCTTGAACTGGTCGCGGACCATCTTGCGGAAGAAGAAGTCCAGGCCCTGGATGGCGGTGGTGCCCTCGTAGAGGGTGTCGATCTTCGCGTCGCGGATGTACTGCTCGATCGGGTAGTCCTGCAGGAAGCCCGAGCCACCGAGGGTCTGCAGCGAGGTCGCGAGCAACTCGTAGGAGCGCTCCGAGCCCACGCCCTTGACGATCGGCAGCAGCAGGTCGTTGACCCGCTCGGCCATGTCCTTGTCCACGTCCACGGCCATCCCGTGCTCGGAGAGCTGGATCTGGTCCTGGTAGTAGGCGGTCAGGTGGATCAGGGCGCGCATGCCCTCCGCGTAGGACTTCTGCAGCATGAGGCTGCGGCGGACGTCGGGGTGCGCGGTGATCGTGACGCGCGGGGCGCGCTTGTCCATCATCTGGGTCAGGTCCGCACCCTGCACGCGCGCCTTGGCGTACTCCAGGGAGTTCAGGTACCCCGTGCTCAGCGTGGCGATGGCCTTCGTGCCGACCATCATCCGCGCGTACTCGATGACCTTGAACATCTGGGCGATGCCCTCGTGGACGTCACCGATGAGCCAGCCCTGAGCGGGCACGCCGTTCTGGCCGAAGGTGACCTCGCAGGTGGTGGAGACCTTCAGGCCCATCTTCTTCTCGACGTTGGTCACGAAGGCGCCGTTGCGCTCGCCGACAGTGCCGTCCTCGTCGAAGTGGAACTTCGGCACGAAGAACAGGCTCAGGCCCTTGGTGCCCACGCCGCCGAGGCCCTCGACGTTGGCCGGACGGGCCAGCACCAGGTGGATGATGTTCTCGGCCATGTCGTGCTCACCGGAGGTGATGAACCGCTTCACGCCCTCGATGTGCCACGAGCCGTCCTCCTGCAGGAATGCCTTGGTGGTGCCCGCGCCGACGTCCGAACCCGCGTCGGGCTCGGTGAGGACCATGGTGGCACCCCACTCGCGGTCGATCATGGTCTGCGCCCACTGCTTCTGCTGCTCGTTGCCCAGCGCGTCGACGATCGAGGCGAAGCCGGGACCGGACATGTACATGTAGGCAGCCGGGTTGGCGCCGAGCAGCATCTCGGCCACCGACCAGCGGATCGAGGGGGGCGCCCCCGAGCCACCGAGGTGCTCGGGCAGGTCCACGCGCCAGAAGCCGGACTCCATGAGGGCCGCGAAGGACTTCTTGAACGACTCGGGCATCTGCACGGTCATCGTGGCCGGGTCGTACTTCGGCGGGTTGCGGTCGGCGTCGGTGAACGACTCGGCCAGGGGGCCCTCAGCCAGCACCTTGATCTCGCGGAGGATGTCCTTCACGGTGTCGGGATCCAGGTCCGCCAGCGGGCCGTGGCCCAGCCGGTCGGCTCCTGCGAAGACCTCGAACAGGTTGAACTCGATGTCACGCAGATTGGCCTTGTAGTGGGACATCCGATCTCCTTCGGGCAGTGGCGGTGGCATTCGGGTGCGCGCCGACGCAGGCGGTTACCCGTCAGTAACCCCATGATGCTACTGATGAGTAACAAGCGCAAGTCCCCCGGGCATCAGCCTCGGGCGGGCGTTGATCAGGTCAGCTGGAACGTCCGGCCAGCCGCGGGGGCCGCTCCTCGGCGGCCATCCGCGTGAGGAGCCCGACCAGCACGCCGATGATCGCGGTGACGGTCGTGGCGCCACCGGCGGGGTAGGTCAGGATCACGGCCATGACGGTGGCCAGGAAGGGCATCCCGATCATCGCGGCGGTCGCGGCCCCGATCGCGGCCGCGGTCAGTGCCGACAGCGAGGTCGGTTCGAGCATCAGGGAGGTCATCGTGGCCAGCAGGGCGCCCACGGCGACGGCCGGAAAGATCTGCCCACCCCGGAACCCGCCGCCCAGGGAGAAGGTGAAGGCCACCAGCTTGCCGACCAGGACCAGGCTGGCGGTGCCCAGGCTGGTGATGGACAGGTACTCAGGCATCGCGCTCTGGCCCGAGAACAGGACCAGGTCGAGGTCGACGTCGGTCAGGCCGCGGACGGCGATGGCGCAGAGGGCCACGACCACGCCGGACCCGACGATGGTGGCCAGCGGGGCGCGAGCAGCCACGCGCGCGATCCCCTGCCCACCGGAGCGGGCCAGCAGCCCGAGGACGGCCACGACGATGGCCAGGGGGATGGCCACCGCGACGTCGATGAGTTGCACGGCGGGGTAGGAAGGCAGGTCGGGCAGCCCGAGGGCGACCTCGCCCAGACCGGTCCACGGCTTGATGCCGACCTGGAGGGTGTAGCCGCTGGCCAGGGCCGCGAGGGCGGCCATCATGACGGGGGTGGAGATCGCGGCCGCACCGGCTCTGCTCGCGCTGATCAGTGCGAACTCCAGCAGCAGGATCGCGGTGATCAGCGGATTGCCGAAGATGGCGCCGACCGCCGCGATGCCGCCGGCGAGCATCATCACCTGGCGGACCGGGCTGGCGCTGTTGCGGACGGCCAGGGCACCCAGGGCGGTCCCGATGGCCAGGAGGGGTGCCTCCGGGCCCAGCACGGCCCCGAACGACAGCGAGCCCAGGGCGGCCAGGATCACCGAGAGGATCTGCGCGGGCGTGATGTCCATCGCGAAGCCCTCGAGGGGGGCGTGCCCGCCGTGGCCGGGAAGCCTGCTCGCCCAGAAGGTGATCAGGGCGCCGGTGACCAGCAGGCCCAGGACCAGCCACCACGGCGCGCTCGTGCGCCCCATCGCCTCGGGAAGGTCCGTCCACAGCCACCTCTGGAGGTTGTGCTCCAGTGCGACGAAGGCGGCCGCCCCGAGGCCGGCGATGAGCCCGACCACGACAGCCAGCCCGCAGAGCAGGGCGACCTGTCGTGCGGTGGGCCGTGGGACGGCCCCGGCCGCCTGCTCGACTTCGGTGGGTGGCGTCGCCCTGGCATCCACGGTGCCGACCTCCGTCTCGTCATCGACGCCCGGTCGCCCGGGGACCTGCCGCGGCCTACCGTAGGGCAATGACCCACCCCATGCGTGCTGCAGTGGCGATGGGCGCGCTGGGCCTGCAGGCGGTCGTCCTCTACGCGCCGCGCGCTCCGGCGGTGGCCACCGCCGGGCTCCCTGTGGACAAGGTCGTGCACGTGCTCGTGTTCGCCCTGCCCACCGCAGCTCTCATCGCTGCCGGGGTGCCCCGTGCGTGGGCGATCACGCTGATGTCGGTGCACGCCCCGCTCAGCGAGCTGATGCAGGGTCAGGTCCTGGCCCAGCGGTCGGCGGAGCCCGCCGACGTCGTGGCAGACCTCGTCGGAGTGGGCCTCGGTGCGTGGCTTGGCCACCGCCTGGTCGGCCCGCAGGTGCCTTCCTCTGCCGATCCTGCCGAGCCGTCCGAGGCGGCCTGGATGGCCTGACCTCAGGCGCGCACCTCGGCGAGCATCTCCCCGGTGGGGTGCGTGGAGCCGCCCGGGGGCTCCATCGTGATCATGAACTTGGCCACGTCGCCGGCGCCGCCGTCCAGGACCACGGCGACATGCCCATCGGGGGCCGGAGTGAACGAGCCGGCCGACACCATCTGGCCGTCGTCGGTCACCCGCCAGACCTGGTAGCACATGCCCTTCGCGGGCATGGGCAGCGCAGAGGCCAGGAAGACCGACTTGTCCATCTCGTCGCTGGCAACCACCCGTGAGGTCGTGCCCATGATGTCCACCGGCAGCACCGTCGCGTCGGGGGCGGCAGCCACCGAGACGATGTCGGACATCACCTGGCCCTCGGGGGCGGCGACGGCGCGCTCGGCCTCCTGGCCCTGACCGAGGGTGTAGCCACCAGCGAACAGCAGCCCACCGCAGGCGGCTGCTGCCAGCCACGGTGCGCTGCGCGCCCAGTCGCGACGTCGCCGCCGGTTGCTCAGCTCGTCGGGTGCCAGCGGCGCGGGCTCAGGAGGTGCCGGCGTGGTAGTCCCGGCTCCAGCGCGGGCCCGCCGAACAACCTTGTCCTCGAGATCCGCCGGGGGGCGCACGGGGTCCGCGTCGGCCAGGGCGGCGAGCACCTCGCGCAGGTCGGCTGACTCCGCGCGGCACTGCGGGCAGTCGGCCAGGTGCGCCTCGAACTGTGCACGTTCCCCAGGCTCCAGGGCATCGGTGACGTAGGCACCGAGCAGGTCGTGGATGTCACTCACAGCTGGGCCTCCAGTTCGGTGCGCAGGGATCGCAGGGCGTCGCGAATCCGTGTCTTGGCGGTGCCCAGCGGGATGTCGAGCTGCTCAGCGACTTGGGTATGGGTCAGGCCACCGGTGAAGGCCAGGTCCAGTGCCTCACGCTGCAGGCGGGTCAGCTGGCCCATCGCCTGCCGCACGCGCCGGTGCTCGGCGCGCAGCTCGACGACTTCGGCCACCGAGTCGTGCTCGCGCTCCTGGCTCCCGGCGGCCCAGCGCGAGACCCGGTCGCGGTCGGACTGCTCGCGGCGGACCCGGTCCACGGCTCGCCGGTGCACGAGCAGCGTCACCCAGGAGCGCACGGAGGACTCGCGCGCATCGAACCGATCCGCCTGGGCCCACAGGTCCGCGAACGCCTCCTGCAGGACATCCTGGGCCAGGTGCTCGTCGCGGGTCACCCGCAGCGCCAGGCCGTACGCGGACGCCGAGTGCAGGCGGTACAGCGCCCGGAACGCGGTCTCGTCGCCGTCGGCCACGCGGGCGAGCAGCTCCCGTGCAGAGGGCTGCTGTGCGGCGGTCATGGGAGGCATGGTGGCATCACTCGATGAAGTTGGCGTCGAGGTTCCACGGGGCCAGCGGGGAGTTGGTGAGGATCCAGGCCTCCAGGGACTTCATCGCGCCGGTGGCGATCAGGACGCCGACCACGATGAACACCACGCCCAGCCCACGGCGGAACCAGCCGTGCGAGTCCGCGGCCCAGCCGAAGCGGGAGACGATCCGCTGGCCGGCCAGCGCGATCACCAGCAGCGTCGCGCACAGGCCCACGATGTAGGTACCCAGCAGCACCAGGCCCCGCACCGGCTCGGCCGGCAGCACCGTGACGATCACGTAGCCGTAGAGCGGGGAGCAGGACGTGAAGACGGGTCCGAGGGCGGCCCCGGTCAGGGCCAGGCCGGCCACGCCGTCCTGCTGGCGCGCCGAGCCCAGGCCCTGCGCGGTGCGCGACTGCAGCGACAGCCGTGCGGACAGCCGCTCCCACAGGTCGGGGAACGCTCCGACGATGCCCAGCAGGATGAGCAGGCCACCGGAGATCCACTGCCATACCTCGGTCGGGATCCCGATCAGGCTGGTCGTGGCCTTCAGCGCGAGGGTGAAGACCAGGATGGAGATGCCCAGCGAGGTGGTGATGATCAGCGCCCGGGTGACAGCCGCAGAGCGGGCGGCGCGGATCGCGCTGGCGGTGGCCTCCTCGGTGGAGCCCGTTGAGCCAGCGGCCGTGGAGCCCGCTGTCCCGGCCCCGCCGACGCCCACTGCCGCGGGCACCGCCCCGACTGCCCCGGCCATCGAGCCGCCGACGATCACGGGCAACAGGGGGAGCACGCACGGGGCCAGGGTGGTCAGCACCCCGGCGACGAAGGCGCCCAGCAGCTCGATCATGTGGAGTCCCTCAGGTTCGGGTTCGGGTTCGGATTCGGGCGGTGCGCAGGCGGTGGGGGTGCGCAGGCGCCGGCGTCAGGCGATCTGGTCGGCGATGTCCTGGCCGGACACGGACCCGGTGAACTTGGCCTGCTGGTTGCCGGCCTCGTCGACCTGGACGTAGGTGTGCTGCACCGTCACCCCGTACTCCTGCCTCAGTTCGTCGCTGTTGTCGTAGTCCACGCTGACGACGGTCAGGCCCGCGGGCACACCGTCCGCGTCGAGGCTCTTCACCGAGGCCTGGCAGGTCGGGCACCAGGCGGCGTTGAAGAACAGCACCACGTCGCCGGCGGCGTGGTACTTGGCGGGGTCGGCGTCGTAGGCAGCCTGGTCGATCCAGGCACCCTCCTTGGACATGGCCGCGTCGTCAGCGGCCATCGCAGACTCGGTGGGGTCCTTGGCCATCGCGGAGGCCGAGGGGTCCTTGGCCATGGCCGACGCGCTGGGGTCCTTGACCATCGCCGAGGCGGACGCGGCCGCGGAGTCGGCGGTGTCGTCGGAGGCGCACCCGGCGAGGGCGACGCTGCCAAGGATGAGGGCCAGGGCTGCGGGGATCGTGCGGTTCATGATGGGGATCCTTGTCTTCGGGGGTGCGCTGCGCGCATCGTCGTGGTGGGTTCGAAGCCGGTGGGGGGATCGGATTGGTACGCCCCTGATGTTCTGCGTAGTCGAATCGACGGTTCTGATGCGCCGAATCGACTACGCAGACCGGGAATCAGCCGAAGGTGAACGCGTAGGCCGACATTCCCTCGTCGAGGGCCACCGTCAGCTGCGAGCGGCCGGGGTCCCCGGAGCGCAGCTCGTAGAGGGTCGGGGCGCCGCTGACCGGTACCTCCACGGTGCTGCCGTCTTCGGTGACGGTTGCCGTGCCCTGACCGCCCAGGACGAGGAACACCTTGGCCGCGGAGTAGTCCAGGGTCAGCGATGCGTCGGGTCCGGCGTCGATCCGCTCGTCGAGCACGGTCCACGTGCCCGCCAGCGTGACCTGGTCCTGGCCGTCGTCGCCGGCGGGGGGCGCTTGCGTGTAGACGGTGGCGGCGTCCCGGGCGACCTCGTGGGAGTAGCCCCGCGCGCGGTCGTAGCCCAGGTAGGTCTCGCGGGTGCGGGCCGCGTTCGGCGCGGCAGTGGCCGGGGCCGACGCCACGGCCGGCGCGGGACCGCCCTCGGCGAGCAGCTCGCGGATCAGGGCCTCGGTCTCGGCGTAGGCGCCCTCGCCGTAGTGCACCTGGCGCACGGTGCCCGACTTGTCGATCAGGTAGTGCGCCGGCCAGTAGCGCTGCGAGTAGGCCCGCCAGGTGGCGAAGTCGTTGTCGATGGCGATCGGGTACTCGACGCCGAAGTCCGCAGCGCGCTGAGCGACGTTGTCCACCTCGCGCTCGAAGGCGAACTCCGGGGAGTGCACCCCCACGATCGTCAGCCCGGCATCGCGGTAGGCGGCGTCCCAGGCGGTCAGGTAGGGCAGGGTGCGCTGGCAGTTGATGCAGCTGTAGGTCCAGAAGTCCACCAGCACGACCTCGCCCTGGGACTGCAGGCCGGCCAGGGTGAGGGGTGCCTCGCCGGGGGTGTTCAGCCAGTCGACGATCCCGGTGAACTCCGGCGCCGGGCCACAGTTGGCCAAGCTCGAGGGGTCCTCGGCGCAGTCGTCGAACGACTTCTGCGTGCCGGTGCCCGCGGCAGCCGTGGTGCCGTCCAGGGAGTCCAGTGCAGCGCGGGCGGCGTCGCTGTCCTCGACGCTGCGCTGCACGGCCGCCACGTAGCCGGGCACCGCGCGCTGGGCGATGTCGGCCACGCCCAGGGCCAGGGCCACGCCGGTGATCACCAGCACCGCGCCGGACACCCGCCGGATCAGCGGCATCCGGTGTGCGAGTCGACGACCCATCCCCGCTCCGAGGTGGGCGACCAGCAGCAGCGGAACGGCCAGCCCGGCGGCGAAGGACAGCGTGAGGACCACCAGCCCGGTGCTGATCCCCTGGGTCGCGGCCAGCACGGTGATCGCGGCAAGCACCGGTCCCGCGCACGGGACGAACGCCACCCCGAAGGTCATCCCGAACAGGAAGGCCGAGCCGCCCCGGGCCGGCCCATGCTGCGGGATCCGGTAGAACAGCGCCTCGAGCCGATGGCCGACCGCGGGGATCATCAACCCGATGCCGACCACGATCAGGGCCACCAGGCCCACGCTGCGCAGGATGCCCTCGGGGATGCCCAGGGACGCCACGAGCACCGTGCCCAGCAGGGTCAGCAGCGTGAAGGAAGTCAGCAGACCCGCGATGATCAGGTAGGGCCGCCGTCGGTCCAGCGTCGTGGGAGTGGGCGGCAGGCCGGGGGCGGTCGTGGTGGGGTCGCCGGAGCCGACTGACCCAGCAGTGACCCCCACGCCGGCGCCCACCGGGGTGGGGGTCAGTGACGAGACGGCCAGGATGCCCGGGAGCAGTGGGAGGACGCAGGGGCTCAGCCCGGTGACCAGCCCTGCGACCAGTCCGATCGCGACGAGGGTCAGCATGGGGTGGGTTCGCTACCGAGCGGCGTGCGGATGGGTGCTCAGTGCGCCCAGATCGTGCCGGCCCGCACCCCAGCGACCGTCCGCGCGGCCACGTAGAGCCACAGGGTCACCAGGGCGGCCAGGGCGATCCAGCTCAGTCCGGTCAGCAGGCCGGAGCCCCAGGCGCTGCTGATCACGATGCTTCCGATCGTCCAGGCGGCCAGCGGGAACGTGAATCCCCACCAGGACGAGGAGAACGGCAGCCGGCCGTAGCCGCGGCGCAGGACGATCAGGGCTGTGACCATCCACCAGAGCCCGAATCCCCACAGCATCGTCGCCGCGGGCAGCAGCACGGCGAGCAGGCTGGCATCGGCGGCCCCCACCTGGACGCTGACCTGGCCCAGGCGCACCAGGTCCAGGCCGAGCAGGCCAGCGGGACCCATCCCGATGAACAGCGTCGGCGCCAGTGCCCCGGGAGGCAGCGGGTGGCTGATGCTGCGCACGAACAGCGTGGCGGTGACCACCAGGTAGAGCACGGCACCCGCGCCCAGGAACGCCCATGCGAGCGCCAGCAGGTCTGCGGCACGATCCGGGTTGGCGGTGATCAGTGGCAGCAGTGCCAGCGGCACGATGATCGTCACGACCGGGGGCACGAACCAGGCTCCGGAGACGTGCACGAGGCCGTTGTCGGCGGCGGTGAACACCTCGGCCAGGAACTCCCAGCCGATCAGCAGGGCGAGCAGTGCGCCGAACACAGCCAGCACTGCGACCATCGGCAGGATGATCGGCTCGGGCAGGAAACCCGGCCCGACCTTCCCGATCGCCACGGCCAGGGTCAGCAGCGCGCCGGCCGCAGTCGCGGTCATCGAGCCCTTGACCGGATGACGCAGGTCGGTCCTTGCCTCGGTGGGGTACTTCGCCCAGCGCGCGGCCGTGGCACCGAGGACAAGTACGCCCAGCAGCAGGGCGATCACCAGCACCGTGCGCGCCGCTGCCCACAGGATCTGCTCCAGGGAGGTCCCCTCCCCGGCGGCGAACAGGGCCACCGAGAGCGCGGAGGTGCCCATCACCGAGGAGCCCCAACTGGGCGCGAAGCTGCGCAGCTGGAAGGCGGATCGGGGCGGGGCGGTCGTGGTCATGGTGTGTCTCCGTGGCTAGTGGTGGACTCGGCGAGTGCCCGCAGGTGGTCCAGTTCGGCGCACCCACCCTCGGAATAGGCCAGCCAGGCTGCCGATGAGCCGCGCTGTCGGTGCCTGGCCAGGTCGGCGTGCCATTGGTCGTGCAGGCTGGTCAGGTCGGCCTCGGCGTCCTTGCGCAGCAGGCGGCGGCCGGCCATCAGGGCGGCGGTGCGGCCCTCCAGGTGCTTGGCAGTTCCGCCGGCACCCTCGATGCGGCACAGCGCGGCGCCACCGGTGGCGGTGGTCAGCGACACGGTCACCTCGGCCAGGCGTCGTTCGATGGTCGCCAGCAGCGGTTCGCCAGCGGTGGCCCCTTGGGTCTTGGCCGGGGTGTCGGGAGTCGTTGCCGTGAACACGAATCGTCCTCCTGGGTCGTCTCGGGCTGGTGCCGGACGTCCAAGATACCCCGGGGGGTATACGGCCGCCAAACTCCGCGGGGCGGGCCAAGGAGCTGCGTGCACTTGACAGATACCCCAGGGGGTATACATGCTTGAGACGAGCACCCGATCCCCCGACCGCTTGCCCAAGGAGAACCGGACATGATCGACCAGATCACCACAGACCAACTGCACGAACGGATGGCCAGCACGGCGGGCATCACGCTGCTGGACGTGCGCGAGGTGCACGAGTTCCGTGAGGGACACGTGGCCGGCGCGGTCAACATCCCGCTGAGCCTCGTGCCGGTCCGCATCCACGAGGTGCCCCCCGGGGGCGACCTGGTCGTCATCTGTCGCTCGGGCAACCGCTCAATGCAGGCATGCATGTGGCTGGCCAACCAGGGCCGGCCCGCCACCAACGTCATCGGGGGCACCGTGGCGTGGATGTCCTCGGGTCGCCCGGTCGAGACGGGGGTGCCGGCATGAGCACGCGCCCCACTGTCGTGTCCCTGGACACCCCCAACCTGGGTGACCGCTCCTACATCGTGGCCCTCGAGGGCCAGGCCGTGGTGGTCGACCCGCAGCGCGACATCGATCGCCTCGTGACGATCATCAAGCAGAACGACTGGACCGTCACGCACGTCGTCGAGACCCACGTGCACAACGACTACGTCTCCGGCGGCCTGGTCCTGGCCGACGAGTTGGGTGCTGCCTACCTCGTGCCCCGTGGCCATGACTACGCCTTCGAGGCCACCCAGGTCGGCGACGGCTCGACCTTCACCAGCGGCGCGATGCAGTGGCGAGTCCTGCACACCCCGGGTCACACGCCGCACCACGTCTCCTACGCGGTCGCCGTGGACGGTGCGGACGCCGGCGTGTTCACCGGTGGGTCGATGCTCTATGGCAGCGTCGGGCGGCCCGACCTGATCGGACCGCACGCCACCGAGGGCCTGGCCCACGCGCAGTGGCATTCCATGCGCAAGATCGTGGCCGACGTTGCCGCGGATGCCGACGTCTACCCCACGCACGGCTTCGGCTCGTTCTGCTCGGCGACCAACACCGTCGGGACGGCCTCGACCGTGGGCCAGCAGGCGCTGAGCAACCCGGCCCTGCAGGTGGATGAGGACGTGTTCGTCAAGGAGCTCATCGACGGACTCGATGCCTTCCCGGCCTACTACGCGCACATGGGCCCGGCCAATGAGAAGGGCGGGCCCCCGATCGACCTGTCCCTGCCCGCGCTGGCCGAGGCCGGCGAGCTGCGCCGGCGCATCGATGACGGCGAGTGGGTCATCGACCTGCGCTCGCGCGTGCTGTTCGGCCAGGGGCACGTGCGCGGCACGCTGTCCTTCCCCGCCGACGGCAATGCCGTGACCTACCTGGGCTGGGTCATCCCGTGGGGTACCCCGCTGACGCTGCTCGGGGACACCGCCGCACAGGTCCAGGAGTTCCAGCGCGACCTGGTCCGGATCGGCATCGACCGGCCCGAGGCGCATGCCACGGGTGAGCCGGCCCAGTGGGTGGCCGATCCCGCGGACCTCGAGACCACCGAGCGCACGGACTTCACGGGATTCCTGTCGGCACTGGCTCAGGATCCCCAGCGGATCTATGTGGACGCCCGGCGGCGCTCGGAGTGGATCGACGGCCACGTCGAGGGGGCCGTGCTGATCCCGCTGCACGAGTTCCCGGCTCGGATCGAGGAGATCGCGACCCTGTCGCGGGCGGCTGCGCATGCCGGCACTGACCCGCGGGTCTGGATCAGCTGCGGCAGCGGGTTCCGGGCGAGCATCGCGGCGTCGTTGCTGCAGCGCGCCGGCGTTCCAGCGGTCCACATCGACGACATGTTCGCCAACGCCGCCAGGGCCGGGGCGAACGTGGTGGTCGACCAGCATCCCGAGACCATCGGGACGGCATACTCCGACTGATGACCGCGCTGCTGCTCGCCGCCGCCGTCGGCCTCCTGCTGGGCTCCGCGCTCGGGCTGTTCGGCGGCGGCGGCGGAATCCTGGCTGTGCCGATGCTCGTCGGCCTGCTGGGGATGGATATCGACGAGGCCGCCACCGCGAGCCTGGTCATCGTTATCTTCGGTGCGCTCGGCGGGCTGGTCTCCCACCACCGGGCCGGCCGCGTGCTCTGGCGCCAGGGCCTGCTTTTCGGGGCGACGAGCGTGGTGGGTGCCACCGTCGGAGCAATGCTGGCACCCAGGGTCCCCGACTGGATCAAGCTGGGCGCCTTCACCCTCCTGATGGTGGCCGCGGGCGTGGCCATGCTGCGCAATGCCCGCACCCAGCCGAGGGTCGCCCCGGCGCACCAGCCGCGACTGGTCGACGCCGGTCGGCGGCGACATGATCACGAAGGTGCGCCCGACCACCGAGGCGCCGCAGAGGCGGATGCGGGGCTCGCCGACCCGCGGGAGGACCCCGGGGCGTCCCTGATCGACTTCCCGGCGGCGGATCTCCCGGTGCCGCGGCGCCACCTTCCCGCGGAGGCTGCCGGGAGCGGCCCGGGCGGGTACTCGATCCCCCTGCTGATCCTGCTGGCCACCGGCACCGGACTGGTGACCGGCTTCCTCGGGGTCGGCGGCGGGTTCCTGGTGGTGCCCGCACTGGTGCTCTCGCTGCGGATGCCCGTCGCCAACGCGACCGCCACCGGGCTTGTGGTGATCACGATCGCGTCCGCCTCGGCGCTGGCGGTGCGGTTGATGCACGCCGACACACTGGGCGAGCCCGGGGTGACCGCGCTGATCGTGGTGGCGACGGTGTCCGCGTCGCTGCTTGCTGCCCGCTTCTCCGGCCGCCTGTCCCCGCGCGCGCTCGGGACCGGGTTCGCCCTGCTCGTCCTGGGGATGAGCGTCCTGGTGGCCAGCCAGGCCCTGTCCGCCTACCAAGCCCACCCCTGACGCAGCCCGGCCCGCTGGCCCGCCAGTCCGGCCGCCCCCGCTTGGCTGCGGTTCCCCCACATGGGCGTCACTTGCACGTCGCTGAGGTGGAGCACGCATGCAGTGAGCGGCTCTGGGGTGGAGGAACTCACCCCGGCGCGGGGGCCGGCGCAGTCAGTGGGTCCAGAGGCCGCTGTGGTCGGCGGCGAACGGGTCTGGCCGGCAGATCAGGTCGGCCACCAGCCCGGTCCACCCGGTCTGGTGGGCTGCCCCGAGGCCGGCGCCGTCGTCGCCATGGAAGTACTCGAAGAACGTGATGTTGTCCCGCCACCGCGGATCCGACTGGAGCTTCTCGCCCTGGCCGTGGCAGGGCCGCCGGCCGTCCGGGCCACGCAGGAACAGTGACACCAGCCGCCGGCGCAGGTCCTCGGCACACTCAGCCAGGTCAGCCCGGTGCCCGCTGCCTGTGGGGTACTCCACCGTGACGTCGCGACCCAGCGATGCGGCATTGCGCTGCAGGCTGCGCAGCACGATGTAGTTCACAGGCATCCACACCGGACCCCGCCAGTTCGAGTTGCCCCCGAACATGCCCGTCTGGGACTCGGCGGGCTCGTAGTCGACCGAGAGCGTCTCGCTGCCCATCTTCACGTAGACCGGGTGCTCGCGGTGGTGGCGCGAGAGCCCCCGCAGGCCGTGCGGGGAGAGGAACTCCTCGGGGTCGAACACCCGGCTCAGGACGCGCATCGCCAAGCCCGCCGGGATGACGCCCAGCACCAGCACGTCGCGCTCGGCCCCCGTGATCAGCTGCCCACGGCCAGTGGCCAGGGCGGCCGGGTCGAACCGCTCGAGGTAGGCCGAGAACCGCTTGTGCAGCGACCCGCTCGGGCCGATGAGCTCCGGTCCCAGGACGACTGTGCTCATCAGGGGAAGGACGCCGACCATCGTGCGCGCCTTCACCGGGATGCGGCCACCGTCCGGGCTGCGCAGCACGTCGTAGAAGAAGCTGTCGTCGTCGTCCCACAGCCCCTGTGAGCGCATGGCGTCCACGATCATCATGAAGTGCTCGAGGAACTTGACCTGGATGTCGGTCCACGTCTCGTCGCGGACCGCGAGGATCCGGGCCATCTGCAGCAGGTTCAAGGCGTAGAACGCCATCCAGTTCGTCGCGTCGGCCTGCTCGAGGCGCCAACCCTCGGGCAGGTGTGACCGGTCCACGGCGCTGATGTTGTCCAGGCCGAGGGAGCCACCGGAGAAGACGTGGTCGCCGTCGGGATCCATCCGGTTGACCCACCAGGTGAAGTTGACCAGCAGCTTGGGCAGCAGGCGCGCCAGGAACCCGTGGTCCCAGCGACCGTCGATCTCCCACACATGCAGCGCAGCCCAGGCGTGGACGGGCGGGTTGACGTCCTCGAAGGCCCACTCGTAGGCAGGGATCGCACCGTTGGGGTGCTGGAACCACTCGCGACCCATCGCCAGCAGCTGGTACTTGGCGAACGCGGGGTCGATGTGGGCCAGCGCGATCGTGTGGAATGCCAGGTCCCATGCGGCGAACCACGGGTACTCCCACGGGTCGGGCATGGACAGGATGTCGCGGGCGTCCAGATGGCGCCAGGCGGCGTTGCGCCCATGGCGACGCGATGCCGGCGGAGTCGGCTGGGCCGGATCACCGTCGAGCCAGCGGTCCACGTCGTAGCAGTAGAACTGCTTGCCCCAGATCATGCCGGCGAACGCCTGGCGGGCAACCAGTCGCTCGTCGTCGCTGGCCGTGGCCGGGATCACCTCCGCGTAGAACTCGTCGGCCTCCGCCTCCCGACTGGCCAGCACCGCGTCGAACTCGGGTCCGAAGGCCGGCTGCGCTGCGGGGGGGCGCAGGCGCACCCGCACCACCTGGGTCGCACCGGGGGCGACCGTCAGCTGGTACCACCCTGCGGCTTTCGTGCCGGTGCGCTCGGGACTGATCGTCGGTGCGCCGCCGACCACGTGGTCGTTGATCCCGTCCTTGGGGTAGGCGGGTCCATCGGCGGACCCGTACAGCCGGGCCTCGTTGGTCTCGTTGTCGCAGAACAGCAGCGGTACGGCGGACCCGTCGGCTGCGGCGTCGAGGGACCACTCGAGCTCGCCGAGGCGCGGATGGCCCGCCACCGTGACCCGGTCCGGCGCGGTGGCGTGCAACTCCGGGCGGGCGCTGCCGGACTCCCAGGACCAGGTGTTGCGCAGCCAGAGGTGCGGCAGGACGTGCAGGGTCGCCTCGTCGGGCCCCGCGTTGGTGACGCGGACCTCCATCAGCAGGTCGTGCGGGTCTGCCTTGGCGTGCACCACGTCGACCACCCAGTACCGGTCGTCATCGAAGACCCCGGTGTCGAGCAGCTCGAACTCCGGGTCCTGCGGTCCCCGCCGCCCGTTCTCGGCGACCAGCTCGGCATAGGGGAACGCCGCCTGCGGGTAGTGGTAGCGCCACCGGAGCAGGGCGTGGCTGGGCAGCGCGTCGAGGTACCACCAGTACTCCTTGACGTCCTCGCCGTGGTTGCCCTGCGGGCCGGTGAGGCCGAACATCCGCTCCTTGAGGATCGGATCCCGACCGTTCCACAGGGCCAGGGCCATGCACAGGTCCTGGCCGACGTCACTGATGCCCGCCATCCCGTCCTCGCCCCACCGGTACGCCCGCGACCGGGCGTGCTCGTGTGGGAAGTAGTCCCAGGCCGAGCCGTCGGCGCTGTAGTCCTCGCGCACGGTGCCCCAGGCGCGCTCGGACAGGTAGGGCCCCCAGTGGTACCAGGGGGTGGACTGGAACAGGCCGTCCTCGGGGTGTCCGAACGAGGCCACCCGCTCACGCTCGGCGCTGGTCATCGCGATCTCCTCAGGTCAGGTCAGGTCAGGTCGGGTCGGGTCGGGTCGGAGGGATCCGTGGGACCCACGAGTCGCGCACCTGCGCGGTCCTCACGAGCCAGCCACAGGGCGATCAGCCCGGCGAGCACTGCCGCAGCCAGCGTCGCGAGCACGCGCTGCAGGCCCACCTCGGCGGAGTAGGCCTCGGCACGGCCACCCAGGAAGATCACGAACGGGGTGAGGAAGATGACGTAGAGCGCGTAACGACCCAGCACCGAGTAGGCGAGCAGGAGGAACAGCAGGCAGACCTGCACCACGACCTGGGACCAGAGCGGGAGCAGGGCCACCAGCCCCGCCGCCAGCACGGCGCCGGCCAGGGTGCCCACCACGCGCTGGAGTGCCATCGGGTGCGTCTCGTCGGTGACCGGCCGCAACACCAGGGTCAGGGTCATCGGCAGGACGTAGCCCCAGGGCTCGGACAGGGCACTGACCACCAGGACCACGGCGCCGACAGACAGGGCCATGGCCGTGGCGTGCCGCCAGGCCACGGCCTCCGGCACGCCCTTGAGCCCGCCCGGGTTGGTGCTCCGCGACATCAGTGCGACGGCCGCCGTCCCGCCCACCAGCAGGCCGCCGAGGCTCTGCACGGGGTCGGCATCGATCAGCAGTGTCGTGTAGACGGCCGCCACCGTGGGGATCGCTGCGAGGAGGTTGTTGTGCCAGATGTTGCCCGGCGCCGCGATGAGGCAGGCCAGGGCCACGAAGGCGGCAGCCGGCACCGGCTGACCGAGCAGGGCTGTGGCCACCGCTCCGGTCAGCGCGGTGGCGATCACCGCCGCCATGCCCAGGCGCCACGGGAGTGCGGACGCCGGGGTGAGGTTGGCCACGAAGCCCATGAAGACACCCAGCGCGCTGGCGAACCCGAACAACGCGTACGCCCCGACGGTGGGCACCAGGATGGCGATGGTCAGCAGGGCGGCGGTGCGCCGCGCGGGACCTGGAATGGTCCAGTCTCGCAACGAAGCCGCGGCGGCTCTCACGATGGGTGCGTCCTCTCCTGCCTGCGGGCGGCCGCTCAGGCCTGCGGGGTCATGGTTTCAGCCGGATCGTCCGCGTCGGGCGGCGACTCCCCGACGGGGGCCTCGTCGCTGTCCGTGGGCTCCGGGGTGGGCGTCGGGGTGGCACTCGCGGCCGCGGTCGGCCCGACCGTGGACAGGACCTCCTGGAACGCCGCGATCGTCGCTGCATCGACCTCCCCAGTGGGCTCGACCCCGAGGTCGTTCTGGAGTTCCTGAAGGGCGTCGGTCAGCTCGTCGGTCCATTGACCGTCGATGGGTCCGTCCCAGTAGCCGGCCAGCGCGAGGGTCTGCTGGAGGGCGGCGGTCGAGGCCATCTCCTCCTCGGCGCTGCTCCCGTCGGCCGCAGCCACCTCCTCGCGCAGCGCGGCCTCGGTGGCCTTGTCGACCGTGCCCGTCTGCGGCAGGTCGTTGGCCGCCTGCAGGGCCTGGACCGCCGCAACGGTCTGCGGCCCGTAGACCCCGTCTGGCTCGCCCTCGAAGTACCCGGCGGTGGCCAGGTCCTCCTGGAGGGCCACTGTGTAGTCGCGCACGGCCAGTGCGGCCTGCTCCTGCTGGGCGTCGGTCAGGCAGCCGGACTCAGCGAACACCGCCAGCCACGACATCTCCAGGGCGACCGCCGCGGCGTTGAACTGCTCGGCAGCCTCGCGCAGGGGCGTCCCATCGGTGATGTCCGCGGCGGTCTCGGTGAAGTCCGCATCCGCCTGTTGCACGCGGGCCACAGTGGCAGCCGGGACAATGGCCTCCGGGGGGTCCGGGGGGCTCACGGTGGTGTCGGGTGCCGGCTCGCCGGCGGCCGAGGCCTCGGCCGCGGCCAGGGCGCTCTGCGCCTTCGCCAGTTCCTCCTCGGCTGCCGCGACCTCGTCGCGGGTGCTGGTCACGTCCTCGGCGGCGGCCACCGTCTCAGCCTTGGGCTCCTTGAGGTCCGCACCGGCGTCGCGGACGTCGCCGACCGTCACCGTGGTGGCGTTCAGGACATCGCCGTAGCGGTCCAGCGCTGTGATGTACCCGGAGCTGGCAGTGCAGAACGTCTTCTCAGCGGCCGCGGCGGCGGCTTGCGCGTCGGTGAGGGTCTTCTCCTTGGCGGTGACGTCGGCCTGCGCCAGGGCGACCGGGTCGACCCCGTCGCCACCGCATCCGGAGAGTGCGATCAGCAGGGCGAGGCCACCGGCAATGACGAGGGGCGGCCGCAGTCGCTGGCGGGGATGTCGCGTGGCGCGGGGTGCCGGGCGGGAGGTCATCGGAGGTCCTTCCAGTGCAGGCGGTGCGCGGCATCCCTGCCTGAATCGCCGATCGGCGACGGCAGGGATGCCGCAGGGGTGGGTCAGGCCAGGGCCTTGGCCTTGAGCGCGTCGAACTCGGCCTGGCTGATGGCACCCGAGTCGAGCAGGCCCTTCGCGCTGGCGATCTGGTCAGCCGGGCTGGTGCTCTGGGCAGCCACCTGCGCGATGTACTTGTCCTGGGCCACCTTGGCATCGGACATGGCAGCCATCTGGCGCTCGTTCATGCTGCGCCCGCGGGCGATCAGGTAGATGAACGCGCCCAGCCAGGGGACGAAGATGAGCAGCAGGGCCCAACCCGCCTTCCCCCACCCGGAGAGGGTGTGGTCGCCGAACAGGTCGAACAGGCAGCGGAACCAGATCATCAGGGCTGAGATCCAGATGAACAGCCAGAAGCTCCAGATCAGGAAGTCCCAGAGCGTGGGGTCGTCGAACATGGTGGTCCTCTTCTCGTGCGTCTGTTGCTGTAGAACGGCGGGGTCGCCGGACTTCTTGGGGGTAGGCGCCCCAGGGACCTGCGTCCCCTGCTCGGCGGACTCCAGAAGGATCCAGCAGGATTCAGGACGTCTTCAGGGCGCCGCGCGCCGGCTCACTGTCCGCGCTGGGGGGAGACGGCATGGACGGGGTCGATCGGTGCGGGTGCGGCGGCCAGCCGGCGGCGTCGCAGCACCTTGTTGCTCTCGATCACCAGCGGGACCAGCAGCGCCAGGGCGATGCATGCCAGCCACTGGCCACCGGTCAGCGACGTGGTCATCAGCAGCTTCTGCATGAACGTCCACTCGACGGCCACGACGGTGATCAGCACCGGGACGGACAGGGTCTTCACGGCCCCGAGCAGGGGAGCGGACAATCCGGACTCGGGGTCGCGGCGCAGCACCAGTCCGCTGAGGATGGTGCCGATGGCCATCACCACGAAGGCCATGGTCATGGGCACGCTGGCCTCTTCGCCGTTCAGGTCGCCGGGGCCACCGATCAGCGCCACCAGCGTCGCCAGGTAGAGCATGCCGCCGTAGAGCGCCCACTGCCGGATGGCCGCGGGGTTGGTGAGCTTCACCTTCGGGTCCCGCGGCGGGCGCGACATCATCCCGGGGCCGGGCAGCTCGTGCATGATCGTCAGGACGGGGAAGACCGCGATGAAGAAGTTGAGGAACAGCACCATCAGGGGGGTCAGCGCGATCCCGGAGTTGATGTTGAAGATGCTGGCCGTGAGGAAGAGCAGGACGAGGGACAGCAGCTGGCTCATCTGGTAGCGGATGAAGTTGACGATCTTCTCGTAGGTGCTGCGGCCGAGCTCGACGGCGGTGACCAGGGTGCCGAAGTTGTCGTCGGTGAGGATCATCTTGCCGGCCTGCTTGGTCACCTCACTGCCCGAGCCCATCGCCACGCCGATGTCGGCCTGCTTGAGCGCCGCGGCGTCGTTGACCGCGTCGCCGGTCATGGCCACGATGTCGCCACGTTGCTGCATCAGCTTGGCCAGGCGCAGCTTGTCCTGCGGGGTGACGCGGCCGAACACGTGCAGGTTGGGCAGGGCCTCGAGGAGCTCGTCGTCGCTCATGGCCGCGATCTCGGCACCGCTGATGGCGCCCGGCGCGAGACCGAGCTCGGCGCCGATGGCTGACGCGGTGATGGCATGGTCGCCGGTGATCATGCGGACCTCGATGCCGGCCGCCCGGGCCACCCGGACTGCTTCGACCGCCGACGGACGCAGCGGGTCGATGATGCCCACCATGCCGACGAACTGCAGCTGCTCGACCAGGGCCATGGGATCAGCGGAGATCTCGGACTGCCGACCAGTCACGTCACGCAGTGCGAAGGCCAGCACCCGCAGGCCCTTCTCGGACATCTCCCGGTTGGTCGCCATGAGGCCCTCGAGGTCCAGGGGGACCTCGCCGTCCTCGGTGAGCATCGTGGTACAGCGATCCAGCACCACGTCAGGGCCGCCCTTGACCAGTTCCACGAGGCGCGTCCCCCCACCGGGTGCGGGCACCTCGTGGAAGGTGGCCATGAACTTGTAGGCCGAGTCGAACGGGACCTCGGCCAGGCGCGGGTACTCCCGGCGGCTCTCCTCCGAGTCGACGCCGATCTTGGCGGCCAGCACCACCAGGGCCGCCTCTGTGGGGTCTCCGATGACGTCCCCGGAATCTGAGACGGTGGCGTCGCTGCACAGGGTCAGGCCGTAGGCGAGGTTGGTGAAGTCCGGTGCGGCATCCCCGGCCGCGGCCAGGATGGCGCCCGACTTGGCGTAGCCCTCCCCGGCGACCGTGTACCAGTGCCCCCGCATGTACATCGAGCGCACGGTCATCTCGTTCATCGTGAGGGTGCCGGTCTTGTCCGAGTTGATCGAGCTGGTGGCGCCCAGGGTCTCGACGTCGGTGAGGTTCTTCACGATCGCCTTGGCCTCGGCCAGCTGCTTGGCACCGTAGGCCAGCATGGCCTGGACGAACGTGGGCATGCCGGTGGGGATCGCCGAGATGGCCATCGCGACGCCGAGCAGCAGGACGGACTGGAGGCTCTGGCCGCGGACCAGCCCGATCACGACGATGATCGCCACAGCCAACCACGCGATCGATGCCAGGACCTTGGTCAGGCCGTCGAGCTCGCTCTGCAGCGGGGACTTGCTCGGCGCCACGGCCGTGAGCATCGTGGCGATCTTGCCCATCTCGGTGTCCATGCCGGTCTCGGTGACCACCATGGCGGCCGTGCCCCGCGTCACCGACGTGTTCTGGAACAGCATGTTGGCCCGGTCGCCCAGGGTGACCTCGTCGCGCTCGATGGTCGACGGGTCCTTGCTGATCGGGGCACTCTCCCCGGTCAGCGCAGCCTCCTGGGTCTCCAGGGTCGCCGAGCGCAGCAATCGGCCGTCGGCGGGCACGATGTCGCCGGACTCCAGGTTCACGATGTCGCCCGGGACCAGATCGGTGGCGCTGATCTGCTCCAACGTGCCGCCGCGCACCACCTTGGCCTGGGGGGTGGTCATCTTGGCCAGGGCATCGACGCTGGCCTTGGCCTTCATCTCCTGCTGGGTGCCCATCACGACGTTGAGCACCACGAGGAACGCCACGATCAGGGCCGTGGAGACCTCGCCGATGAGCAGGCTGACCACGGTGACCGCGACCAGCATCAGGTTCATCGAGTCCTTGAGCTGGTTGAGCGCCACCGCCCACACCGACGGGGACGGCTCAGCGGCGATCACGTTGGGTCCGTGGGACGCCAGTCGGCTGGCTGCCTCGCTGGTGCTCAGCCCGGCGCTGGCGTCAGAGCCCAGCTCGGTCACAACCGCCTCGGTAGGTTGGTTGTACCACGTCTGCTGCGTGGCAGCGGCGGCTGTGGGGGTGGACATCGGGACCTCCAGGGTCAACGTGCGGCCAGCATGGCGTGTGACAGCATGCCACCAGAGATCACCTTGGCGGTGAACCCGTTCTGGACCAGCACACGCGTGGCGTAGTAGGCGCGCTGAGCCGAACGGCAGAGCACGTGGATCTCACGGTCGCGGGGCAGCTCGTCGAGCCGGGCGCGCAGCTCGGCCAGCGGGATGTGCACCGATCCCTCGACGCCCTCCACGGCCAGTTCCGGGCCGTTGCGCACATCGAGGATCAGTGCGTCCGGGTCGGCGAACCAGTGGGTGAGCGGCATGTCCCCGCGCAGCACGTCGGCGGCGACCATGCCGGCGAAGTTCACCGGGTCCTTGGCGCTGCCGAACGGCGGGGCGTAGCAGAGCTCGGACTCCTCGAGGTCATAGACCGTGGCGCCGAACTGGATGGCCATCGCCAGGTGGCCGATCCGCTTGTCCACGCCATCCTCGCCAGCCCCCTGGGCCCCGAGGAGGCGGCCATCGGACGTGCGGAACAGGACCTTGAGCACCGTCGGCTTGGCCCCCGGGTAGTAGCCGGCGTGCGAGTTCGGGAACAGGTAGACCTTCTCGAAGTCGGTGTCGCCCCGGCGGGCCAACGCCTTCTCGTTCTGCCCGGTCCACGCGAGCGTGGCCCCGAACAGCCCGATGACGGCTGTGCCCTGCACGCCGCGGAAGGTGGAGTCGCGGCCGCAGATCACCTCGGCCGCGATCCGGCCCTGCCGGTTGGCTGGGCCGGCCAGGGCCATGAGGGTCCACTCGCCGGTCTGGAAGTCCTTGACCTCGATGGCGTCACCCACGGCGAAGATGTGCGGGTCGGAGGTGCGCATCTGGTCATCGACCCGGATGCCGCCGCGCGCGCCGATCTCCAGCCCGGCGGACTGGGCCAACGCGGTGTCGGGCCGCACGCCCAGGGAGACGATCACGACGTCGGCCGGGTAGCGCGCCCCCGACTGCGTGGTGACGACCAGGGACTGGTCGTCCGGGCCCGCCTGCTCGAATCTGGCCACGCCGTCGCTGAGCGTCACGTTGACGCCGTTCTGCTCGAGGCGCTCCGTGGCCGCCCGGGCGAACTCCGGGTCCAGGGGGGCGAGCAGCTGGTCGGCCATCTCGATGACGGTGACGTCGAACCCCACGTGGGCCAGGTTCTCCGCGGTCTCCAGGCCGATGAAGCCGCCGCCGACCACGACCGCGTGCTTGGTGGGCCGCACGGTCTGCCACCCCGAGTAGGAGTCCATCCCGGTCAGGAATGAGGTTCCTTGGGCGATCCACTCCTTGATCTCCCGCGCGTCGGGCACGGTGCGCACCTCGAAGATCCCCGGCAGGTCGATGCCCGGGATCGGCGGGCGCACCGTCCTGGCGCCGGGGGACAGCACGAGGGTGTCGTAGGACTCGGTGCTCACCTCGCCGGTCGTGACGTCGCGCAGGTCGATGGTGCGGGCTCCGGCGTCGATGGAGACCGCCTCGGTGAGCACGCGGGCGTCGACGTTGAACTGGCCGCGGAACAACTCGGCACTGGCCACGAGCAGCGCCCGCTCCGCCTCGATCACCTCGCCGATGTGGTAGGGCAGGCCGCAGTTGGCGTAGGACATGTAGGGTCCCCGCTCCACGAGCACGATCTCGCACGACTCGTCGAGTCGGCGCAGCCGGGCTGCGCACGATGCTCCGCCGGCGACCCCGCCCACGATGATGGTTCTCATATCTCTACGCCTCTCGCTTCTCGGTGAGTTGGACTACTTCAGCGCTGCGTCGATCGAACGGCCATGGGCGGTGAGGGCCCAGATGATCGCCACATCGATGGCGATCACCAGGATGCTCCACAGGGGGTAGTAGGGCAGCCACAGGAAGTTGGCCACCGCGCTCACGCCGGCCAGGACGACGCCGGTCCACCGTGCCCAGGTGGCACCGGCCATGAGGAAGGCGCCGGTGAGGATCAGCAGCGCCCCGAGCGCCAGGTGCGCCCACCCCCAGGAGGTGAGGTCGAACTGGAAAACGTACTCGTCGCCGAGCACGTAGAACGTGTCGTTGGCCAGGGCCACGATGCCCTGGATCGCCTGGAACACCCCGGCCATGATCATGAGGCTGGCCCCGAACAGGGCGATGCCGACTGCGGTGTCCGAGGAACTGCCGGCCTGGATGTCGTCTGTGAAGGTGGGATCTGTTGTCATGCGCCCAGCATTACCCGCCCGAGAGGCTCCCACCTCACCCCATCCGGGTAATCCGGGCACACGTCCCGCTCAGTCGAGCAGGCCCAGATCCCGGCCTCGTTCCACCGCCTCCCGACGACTGGAGACCCCCAACTTGCGGAACAGGCCCTTCAGGTGGGCCTTGACGGTGTTGACCGACAAGTAGGTGTCGGCCGCGATCTCGGTGTTGCTGCGCATCGTGGGTAGGGCGCGCAACATCGCCAACTCGCGCTCGGTGAGTGGCTCGGACAGGGGCTCGGGCTCGGAAGCCCGCGGTCCGGCGTCGCGCAGGCTGTACAGCAGGTGGGTCACGAACGGGTCCTCCTCCCCCGCGTCGCGCTGCACTGCAGCGAGCAGGATCGACACGCGCGCGGATCGGGTCACCTGGAAGGGGCGTACCAACCCCTGTGGCCGTGCGATCGCCACTGCCCGGGCCATCGCGTGGGTGGCCTGGTCGGCGGCCCAGCTCTGGTCCTTGGCCACGGCGATCACCAGCCAGGCCTCCACGAGTGCGATTCGGTCGAAGAGGGTCTCCTGCTCCTCGGCGGCCACCACTGCCTCAGCGGTGCGACAGGCGACCTGGGGATCGCCGGCGGCCAGCTGCCTGCGGGCAACGCAGCTGGCCAGCAGGGGGGTCTCGGGTGGGAGCTCAGCCTTGAGGGTCGAGCCGGCGCCGTCGGCCAGCCCCACCAGGAAAACCTCCGTGGCGGCGTGGGCCAGGACCTCGACGATGACGCCCTCGGCCCGCCCCACCTGTGCGCTGGCCGATGCCTGGCGCATGGATTGCCCGGCGGCGCGCAGCCGGCCCTGCGAGAGGGCCGCCTCGGCGTGCATCGCGTGCAGCGCAGCGGTCGGCAGCAGCTCGACGCCGCCGACCACCGCAGCAAGTCCTGCAGCGATCGCCGCAGCTGCGGCGTCGGCCTCACCGCGCACTAGGCGGACCAAGGCCAGGGCCGTGTGCGCGGGCCGTGCCTGCAGGACTGTGTTCCAGCCCCGTACCGCGGCCCAGTCCAGGGCTTGCGTGGCCAGGTCCGCAGCGCCCTCGAGGTCGCCTTGGAGCGCACGGGTCAGCGCCAGGTGCGCACGGGCCCCCAGTCGGGCCAGGTCGACATCGGGCTCCGTCGCGGCACCGAGGACCTCGCTCAACGAACGTTCGGCGCCGGCGAGGTCACCGCTCCAGAGCTGGCCCACGCCCAGGTTCTGCGTCGCGATGAGCCGGTAGCCTCGCGTGGCTGGCATGGGCTCGGCCACGTCAAGCAGGTCCAGCGCGGCCGCGCCGGCTTGCGCCACTTGCTGCGGGTCTCCCAGGAAGCGGCCGGCGGCGCAGGTGAGCAGCTCGGTCAGGACTCGTTGTCCTGGCCGAGTGGGCGTATCAGAGGCCTGCAACGTCCTTGCCCGGTCGGTGTGCACGGACATGGCGCCCAGATGGCCGCCGACCAGGGCTGCGCCTGCCTGCGCCAGGTGCAGGGAAGCGTCCTCCTGCAGCGTCGCGTACGGAACCGCTCCCAGCAGCTCACCCAGCGCGCCGCGTTCGACACCCACCAACGAGGGTCCGGCCCCGGCGAGGTAGATCGACCCGAACAACTCCCAGTCCTGCGCGGAGGCCGCATGGCTCATGGCCAGGATGGGGTCGCCGTGCTCAGCCCACCAGCGCGCCGCCGCCTGCAAGGCCTGTCGATGGGCGGCAGGATCGTCGCGCCGCAACGCGTGATCGAGCAGGTCCCGCAGGAGGGGGTGGTAGCGGAACCAGACCCGGTCCGAGCCCATGGCGGTCACGAACTCGTTGCGTTCCTCGAGCCGTTCCAGCAGTGCTTGTGCAGGGGCCTCGGCAACGATCTGCGCGGCCAGGTCGGCGCACATCTGCCCGGTCACACTCGTGCGCAGCAGGAAGTCACGTGTGTCGGGGTCATTGCGGTCCAGCACCTCGGCCACCAGGTACTCGGCGACCGATCGGTCGGTCCCGGCGAAGGTGGCCACGGCGTCGGGGCCACTCCGGGAGGCGCGCAACAGCGCGAGCTGAACCCCGGCCGGCCAACCCTCGGTGCGCGTGAGCACCTGCTCGACCTGGGCCGGCGTGAGGTCCAGGTCAGAGGCGTGCGCCAGCGCCCCGATCTCGGCCGCAGTGAATGCCAGGTCCTCGGCGTTCACCTCCGCCAGCTCCCCGGACACGCGCAACCGGTGCAGCGGGAGCGCGGGGGTGATCCGTCCGAGCAGCAGGAGGTGCAGCATCCCGGCCCGCTGGGTGGTCCGGGTCACCGAGTCCAGGACACCCGGATCGGTGATCTCGTGGAAGTCGTCGACGACCAGCAGCACGGGGCCGGGCAGGGACTCCAGGCCGTCGAGCAGCGAGGCGAGCACCTCCTCGGAGACGCCGGCGGACACAGAGAGCGACTGGAGTGGATGGTCGGCGGGCAGTGCCCCAGTCGATCGCAGCGTCGCGATGACGTCGTCCCAGAACGAGGCCAGGTTGTTGGACTGGCGCTGCGCGGTCAGCCACGCGACCGGGGCCTCCCGCAGGGCCGTGCGTCGCTCCAGCCAGCCCGAGACAGCGATCGTCTTCCCCCAGCCCGGACCGGCGCACACGGAGGTGAGTCGCCGTGCGGTCGCCTCCTCGAGCAGTGCGTCCACGCTTCTCCGCGGGATTCCTCGGGTGGGGGTGCGGGGCAGGAGCGTGCGCGGCGCCCGGCGCGGGCCGGGAGCGTCCCATCGCGGCATCGGCCGTGCCGGTGCGGGGGGCGGCATCTCGTGCACCTGACAGAACCTCCTACCCCTCCTGGTCGGTGAGCAGGCTGACCCTCGTCCGCGGCGGACTACCCGGTTCGGGTGCGTTGCTCGGTGCCCAGTCTGGGCCATGGTGGGCGTGAACCCCTGGGAGGCAGGCATGGCCGCCAAGCCGTACGAGATCGTGGTGCAGGGTCCGGTGGCGCCCGGACTGCTCATGGACCTGCTCAGCGACTACCCGAGCATCGCGGTCCAGTCCGTGCTGACCGGAAGGGTGCGTGACCAGGCCGAGCTGCAGGGCCTGCTCAGGCGGTTGCACGACCTGGGCATCGAGATCGTCGCCTTCCGGCAGCTGCTCGCCGCGCGCGCCGAATCCCCGGCAGCCTCCCAGACCGACGACGTGGTGGTGGTCGGGGGGTCGTTCCCCACGGCACGCACGGAGGGCCACCCATGATCGAGTTCGAGCTGACCGTCGCCGGTGGGATCGGTTCCGGGCTGATCGCGTCCTACCCCGAGTTGGCGCACCTGCGAACGTCGCACCTGCGACTGGTCGTCAGCGGCGAGTCGGTCGCCACGGCGGTGGCACGCCGGCTCGAGCGTGACGGTGTCGTCGGGCACGTCAACGCCCTGTGCGTCGACCGCGTGCCCGATGGGGCCCGCGGCTGAGCACCACGGCGGTTGACCACCCCAGGGCGAGCATGGCCACCGACTGGGAGAGCGCGGTCAGCAGCGACCCGGTGGCGTAGATGACCAACCCGACGATGAACGCCCGCTTGCGCCCGATGATGTCGCCGACCTTGGCACCGGTCAGCATGAACATCGCCATCACGAGGCAGTACAGCGTGATGACGGCCTGGATCGTGGTGACCGTCGTGTCGAAGTCCGCCACGAGGGCGCTGATCGAGACGTTCATCACCGACTGGTCGAGCACCATCACGAACTGGGCGATCTCCGGGGTCACCGGGTGTGGGCCCACGGGTCGATCAGCTTGAGTCCCATGCCTTGGAAGTCGGCGACGTTCCGAGTGGCGACTTTGGCCTTGTGGACCTTCGCAATGGCGGCGATCTGGGCATCGAAAGCGCTCGTCGGCCGGCCGGCACGTTCACGCGCGGCCATCAGGGAACCGTAGTTGCGAGCCGCGGCGACGTCGAACGGCAGGATTGTTGTGGCGAACGACTCCCACAGCCCGGCCGCGGCCGTCCGCAGCGCCTCGGCCCGCGATCCGCCGGGCAGTCTCGCCAGTGCGTATTCGATCTCGGCGACCGTGATGGCCGTGGTCGCGAGGTCCCCATCGCTGGTCTCGCGCATCCAATTGAGCACCCGTGGGTCACCGGCAGGACGCATCAGCTCGGAAACGACGTTGGTGTCCAGGATGATCACGCGCTGAACTCCACCGGCGGGCGGTCCGCGGTCCGCGACGGGAGCTCAAGATCCGCCCCACCGAGGTCAGCGAACGTCCGGTGCAGGGCGGTGAACAGCCCTTCGCCGGGAGGTAGGACAGCCTCAGCAAGGATCGCCCGAGCCTCGGCCTCCATGGACCGGCCGTGCTCTGCAGCCCGTCGCTGCAGGCCGGCCTTCACCCGTGGATCCAGGTCGCGAATGGTCACCACGCTCATGGCACTCACCCCTCTCATATGCTGTCAATGCTAGCACTGCGTGGTCTCGGCTGGCCCGGATCGGAGCCCTGCTCCTGGACGCCCTCCCGCGTCCGGCGCAGGTCCGCGACGATCCGAGCCGACGAAACAACGCACACTCCTCGTTTCGCCCCTGCCCCAGGGTTAACCGGGCGAATCAGGCGCCATGGTGCATTCCATGCGCGGAACGGACTCAACCCGAGCCATATCCGGGCTTCGACCCCTGACCGTCCTCAGGCGATCGGCCGTGCAACGAACGTGCACCCAGAGACTGCCATTTGTCGCACGAAACGGGCATCGCGGGGCACTACCAGGACGCATGAAGAAGGGCCTCCGGCCGGCGCTTGTGCTGGTGAGAGGCCCTTTTTCGGTGGAGCGGATGACGGGAATCGAACCCGCACTGTCAGCTTGGGAAGCTGATGTTCTACCATTGAACTACATCCGCAGGCGTCGCCACAGCAGTGACGACGACCCCTGAGATTATGCCGCACCCGGCCAGCCGACCCAAACCAGGGCTCCCCGTGCCGCCTCGCGGACTTCCTCCACGTGGGTGACCCATGCGCGACGCTGAGGTGGAGCAACTGGTCGGGGCGCCGTGCGCGGCTACGATCGCGGACATGATCCTCTCCGATGGCTCGATCCGCCGCGCGCTGGCCGAGGGGCGCCTGATCCTCGACCCCCTCGACGATGCCCAGATCCAGCCGGCCAGCGTGGACGTGCGGCTGGGGGCGGAGTTCCTCGTCTTCCGCAACCACGTCACCGAGGTCATCGACCCCTACGACAAGCCCGCGGACCTCAACGAGCGCGTCACCGTCGGTGAGGGCGCCGCGTTCATCCTGCACCCGGGCGAGTTCGTGCTCGGCACCACGGTCGAGGCGATCGGCCTGCCCGACGACCTGGTCGCACGCGTCGAGGGCAAGAGCAGCCTGGGTCGGCTCGGCCTGCTCATCCACGCCACCGCCGGCTTCGTGGACCCGGGCTGGCCGCGTGGGCAGATCACCCTCGAGCTGAGCAACGTGGCCACGCTGCCCATCAAGCTCTGGCCGGGCATGCGCATCGGGCAGCTGAGCTTCCACACCCTCGACGCCCCAGCGCAGCGCCCGTACGGGCACGCGGGGCTGAACTCCAAGTACGTCGGCCAGTCCGGCCCCGTCGCCTCGCAGTACGCTCGCAATCCGCAGTAGCGCCCGGCAGGGTGCCGGCCGCAGCCCCCAGGACCTACCGTCGGCCCGCGACCACCTCGGGGTCCCGGAAGTCGCGCACCCCGGGCACGCGCAGCACCCCGAGTGTGAGGACCAGCGTGCTCACGATCGCCAGGATCAGCACGGCGTCCTGCCCGACGGACTCCACGATCGGGCCGGTGAGCGCCAGGCCGAGCGGCATCAGCCCGAACGTGGCCATCCAGTCGACGCTGGACACCCGGGCCAGCCGTTCGGCGGGGATCTCGGTCTGCAGCGCGGAGGCCCAGTAGACCGCGAACGGCTCCCACGAGAACCCACCCACCGCGTAGGCGAGGTACAGCAGCCAGGGCGGCGTGCCGACCAGCAGTGCGATCGGGATGCCCAGGTAGGCCAGCGAGATGATCCAGCTGAACCACCCCGGGTGCTTCGAGCGGTAGATCATCGCGAACACAGCCCCGAGCAGGCCACCGAGGGAGAAGGCGATCTCGGAGATCGCGAACACCGAATCGGTGCCGTACTCGCGTCGACCGATGATGGGCAGCAGCACCGTGGTGGGCGCCACGGACAGCATGAGCAGCAGGGAGGAGGCGATCACGGTCCCAGCCACCCACCGATGCCGACGTGCCTCGGCCAGGCCCTCGCGGACGTCGCGCAGGAAGCTCGCGCCCAGCACCTCGTCGCGCGCGAGCATCGGCGGCTCGCGCAGCGGCAGCAGGAACAGCATGCTCACGCAGAACGCAGCGGCATTGAACGCGAACGCCAGTGACGTCGAGCCCAGCCCGACGACGGCGAGCCCGCCCAGGCCCGGCCCGATCACCGCTGCGGTCCGATAGCTGACCGATACGAGGCCATTGGCCTGCGGCAGGCGCTCGGGCGGGAGCAGGCTCGGGATCAGCGCCGTCTCGGCGGGCCGGAAGAACGCCTCACCCGCGCCCACTGCGAACACCGCGCCGGCCAGCACGCCCAGTGGTGGGCCGCCCGGCCACACTGCGATCCCGGCCACCACCACCGCTCGGAAGCCGTCGGCGGCCATCATCACGGTGCGCCGCGGGAGCCGGTCGGCCCACACGCCCCCGATCAGGGCGAAGATGACGATCGCCAGCCAGCGCGCACCCAGGATGAGGCCGAGCTCGGCGGCGGATCCACCCGCGTTGAGCACCGCGATGGTGGCGGCGATCGGGAAGACCTGGTCCCCGATGGTGGACATCGCCTGCGCCAGCCAGAGCTGCCGAAAATCTCGCACTCCGAGGACCGATCCACGAATGGATCGTGCAGTGGAGGCGAGCACGGCGGAAATATCTCACGTCGCGACGGCGTGAAGCGACCCAGCTCCTCGGCGTCGATCAGGACTCCGCGGCGCCGGGGTTCAACCGGTCAGGGGCTGCTCAGGAGAACAGCACCGGCTGGGTCGTGATCCGGATCTTCTGCCCCGCTCGCACGGGCTGCGACGAGCCGTCGAGGCGACGCATCAGCGTGGTCCCCTTGGCCACCGTGTACGTCCTGGACTTGGAGGTGGCGTACCGGATGGCCTGCTTCTGGCCATTGCGCGCCTTGATCGTGCAGGTGGTGATCTTGGACTTGGTCTTGCATGAGTACCACTTCGCGCCGCTCATCCAGCTGCGGATCTGCTGGAACGACTTCCCGCCCGCAGTCAGGGCGCCGGTCTTCGTGGTCATGTTGGTGCCCAGGATCTGCATGTCCCAGCCGTACCAGAACACCCGGGAGACCCCGTAGCGCATCGAGTCGATGTAGGTACGCGCCACATAGGTGGCTGCGGTCGCGCCGGTGTACTCGCGCTTGGGCATGTAGGTGCGCAGGTCGCCGTAGTTCATCTCGGTGTCCCACAGCGGCTTCTTCTTGGCGCCGTACTTCTTGTAGTACTTCTGCACCTTCTTGATGTAGCTCACCCGGGTGCCCGGCCCGGAATTCGCCGGCGGGTAGAAGTGCGCCGAGACCGCATCCACGGGCCAGCGGACCTTCTTCATCTCCTTGCCGTAGGTCTTGCTGAACGTCCCGACCGGGCCCTTCGAGCGCACGGTGGTGCTCGCAGCCACGAGCTTCGCGCGCGGATCGGCCTTCTTGAGGACCGCCCGGGCCTTGAGGGTCAGCTGGGCCATCTGCTTGGGGCTGCCCAGGTAGAAGTCCTTGAGGTTGGCCTCGTTCCACACCTGGTAAGAGGTGATCCGACCCTTGTACCGGGTGGCCACAGCGCGCAGGTAGTCCAGGTACAGCGCGTCGGCACGTGGGTGGCTGTTGGACCCGGCCCCGTAGAGCGCGAGCTTCACGTTGGTGCGGCTCAGGGAGGCGGGCGTCGCGGCCCACTGGGGGGTCGATCCCAGCGTGTACAGGATCTCGCCGGCCCGCAGCTTCCGGGCGTTGTTCACCGCGGCGTCTAGCTTGCGCCAGTCGTAGACGTTGTCCTTGGTCTCGACCTGGCGCCAGGTCACGCCGGCGTCCCAAAGCCGCACGGACCCCACGGACGTCAACGTGGCCGGAGTCCCTGCGGAGATCCGCGCGACATGCTGGCCGAACAACGGATCGGGCACGTACCGGGCTGCGGACGCGGCACCGGCCGGGACCGTGGTCACGAGCAGACCCAGGGCCGCCGCCCCCACGACACCTGTGATGAACCTTCGCACTGTGGACTCCCCCCACGTCGAGATGGTGAGGCCAGAATGGCCCTACGCCGTGCGCGCGTCAACCGCGCCGCCGCTCAACCCGGGGCTTACCGCGCCGTTAGCCCGGCGATACCGACCTCGCTGCCATCGCGGCCCGGCGCCAGCTGCCAGGGGTCAACTCCCGGTCCGCACCAGGACAGGGCTGGTGGTGACCTCGAGGGAGTCACCCTGCACCGGGGTGCACGTGCCCTCGAGGGTGCATAGCTGCGTGGCGCCGGCAGGCAGTGCGGCCGTCGCCACGCCGCGGTGGGTGAACAGGATCTGGGCCGGTCGGCCGTCGGAGGTGGCCAGGGCGCAGGTGGTCAGCGCTCCCTGCGCGCCGGTGGGCTCCATCAACTCCCCGGTGCAGCCCTGCCACCCAGCGCCGTCGAGCCATGCCTGCACCGTCAGGTAGGCCTGCCCGGCGGGCAGGACCTCGCCGGTCTGGGCGTCGACCTGGTCGATGCCCAGGATGTGGTCGTTCCACGCGTACCAGTACACGCGGTCCACCCCCAGGGCGAGGCTGTCGAGGTAGGTCCGAGCCACCCAGGGCGCCGCCACGTCCTGGGGCACCTCCACGACCTGCGTGGCGAAGTCGCGCCGGTCGCCATAGTTCACCTCGGTGTCCCACATCGGTCCGGTCCAGCCGCGCTCGGCCAACCAGGCGCGCATCACCCGGACGTACTCGGCGCGCTCGTCGGCGCCCTGCTCCGCCGGCGGGTAGAGGTGCACCGCCATCGCATCCACCGGCCAGTCCCGCTCGGCCAGTTCTGTTGCGTAGGTGTCGTACCAGTCCTTGACCGGGCCGGCGACCCGCACCGTCGTGCTGGCGCCCACGAGCAGCGCGTCCGGGTCTGCCTCGGCCAGCACCTCCTGGGCCCTGGCCGTCAGCTTCGCCAGTTTCGTCGGGCCGCCGCGGTAGAAGATCTTGATGTTCGCCTCGTTCCACACCTGGTAGGAGGTGATGCGCCCCCGGTAACGCTCCGCGACCTGGCCCAAGATGCGCAGGTAGGCGTCCTCGTCCGGGAACGATGTGGTCCCGGGCCCGTACAGCCCGGCTGCCTGCGGGTCGGTGGCCGCCCACTGGGGCGGGCTTCCGTGCACCCAGAGGATGTCCTTGGCGCCCGTGTTCTCGGCCTGCTCGACGGCTTGGTCCATGGCCGCCCAGTCGACCTTGCCGGGCTCAGGCTCCAGCTGGCGCCAGGCGACTCCGGAGTCCCACAGCCGGACCGCTCCGGCCCTTGCCGGGAGCGGCTGCGTCCCGTCTGCCAGGCCCTTCACATGGGTCCCGAACAGCTCCTGGGCCACCGGGGTCCCCGGTACCTCGACGGTCGGCTCCTGGGCCGAGCCACCCCCGCAGGCTGACAGGAGCAGCGCAGCCAGGGCCAGGACACCGGGCACGGCGAAACGGCTGGAAATGGGCCTGGAAACGGGCATGGGGCCTCCCTGGATCGGCGTGCAGGATATCCGGCGATGGGCCCGGCGGAGTCCATACCGACTCATCCTCGGGCGTGCCCCACGTGGATTCAGTGGCCGAGGGTGTCTAGTCTCGGGTCTGCCGGGGGGCGGCGCGGGCAGGCACCGCGGGGTGGGAGGGGACATGTCGGGCAGTCAGGCGCGTGCGGGGGGAACGGAACGACCCACTCTGCGGATCGCCCAGGCGCGCCGGGCCCCGGTCGCGCACATCGTGGCCAGGCCCGAGGCGGGTGCGGGCAGTGACGCGGATCCGATGCTGTCGGTCTCGCTGAGGGCGTTCCTGCTCGACCTGGGCCTGTTGGGCACCAGCATCAGCCTGTACATCGCCGTGATGATCAACGCGGGCCTGGTCGCCGACCAGATCCAGACGCCGCTGACCGGACTGGCCATGATCGTGGCCTGGCTGGCGCTCATCCTGCTGCGCGGGGGCTACGAGGGCAGGTTCCTCGGGGTCGGCAACGAGGAGTTCAAGCGGGTCGTCACGGCGGGCATGACGCTGTTCGCGACCATCGCGATCGCTTCCTACGTGGCCAAGGCCGCCCCGCCGATCCGCCTGGTCCTGCCCATCCTGCTGATGGGCACGCTGCTGATCCTGACGGGCCGCTGGCTGCTGCGCGTGTGGCTCGGACGCCAACGGGTGGCCGGGAGGTTCCAGCAGGCCACGCTGGTCGTCGGTGATCGGCTGCGCAGTGCCGCGCTGTCGGAGTCGTTCGCCAAGGACGCGGTCGCAGGCTTCCAGGTGGTCGGCACGGTCGCGCCGCCGGCGGCCGCCGGCCCCGGCGGCCCGGCACACGCCCACGACGAGCTCGTGGAGGCCTGGCTCGACGACGTCATGGACTGGATCGATGCCCACAACGTCCATGCGGTGGCTGTGGCGGAATCAGCCGCGGCCGGGCCGAACCTGGTCCGTCGCCTGGCCTGGCGCCTCGAGGGCCCGCGCATCGACCTGCTGGTCTCCCCTGTCCTTTCCGACGTGGCCGGGCCGCGGACCTCGGTCCGGCCCGCGGCGGGCCTGCCCCTGCTGCACCTCGACGAGCCCAGCCTCACGGGCCCGAAGCGAGCGCTCAAGCGCCTGGGTGACCTCGTGGTCGCGGTGCCCCTCGTCCTCCTGCTCACCCCGGTCTTCCTGCTGATCGCCATCGGCATCAAGTTCGAGTCCCTCGGACGGGTGCTCTACATCAGCGACCGGGTCGGTCGCTCCGGGGAGACGTTCCGGTGCCTGAAGTTCCGCACCATGCATGTCGGCGCCGACGCGTTGCGCTCCGAGGTCCTCGGAGACCCGGATGGCGACCAGACCGACCGCTATCGGGAGGATCCGCGGATCACGCGTGCCGGTCGCCTGCTGCGCCGGTGGAGCCTGGACGAGCTGCCACAACTGGGCAACGTCATCGCCGGATCGATGTCCCTGGTCGGTCCGCGGCCCATGCTCCCCGAGGAGATCGCCCTGCTCGGGGATGCCGAGAACCGCCGGCACCTCACCAAGCCGGGGATGACCGGGCTGTGGCAGATCTCTGGACGCAAGGAGGTCTCCTGGGAGGACCGGATGCGCCTGGACCTGCACTACATCGAGACGTGGTCGATGGCCCTGGACGCCGTCATCCTGGCCAAGACCGCCAAGGCCGTGCTGACCGGCCGGGGCGCCTACTGACCTCAGCCGAGGCTCAGATTTATCGGCTGGTCCAGCGTTCCGCTCCACACGACCGCGCCCGGGGAGTCGGTCCACCCCGCCGGAGCATCCAGCGTGGTGCCCGGCGCAGGCAGCACCCGGACCGTCAGCAGTGGCGAGAGCGACATCGCCTGGGGATCCACATGCGCCCGGTACGTGCCCGGCGCGAACGTGCCGGCGGGAAGCTCGTAGCTCACCATCACCGTGGTCGTCTCCCCGGGCCCGGTCTCGTGGCCCTGCCAGAGGACCTCGCCGCCACGCTCGTCGGGGAAGGGCCCGGTGTTGGCCTCGGGCACCAGGGAGGTCGAGTCGCCCACCATGACCGTGGTGTTCGTGGCCCCCAGCGGCAGCCGGTAGGCCACGCGCATGCGCGCCCGCAGCGCCAAGTACCCGCGGTACAGGCTGGGGTCACCGCCCACCTCATCGGGCACGTCGTTGGTGAACGAGATGGTGCGTCGCACCGTGGCGCCGCCGTCGGAGGTGAGGCGTACCTCCTGGTCGATCCGACGGTCCTGGAAGACCGACAGCTTGTTCGGCGCGCTCTGGGAGTACACCGCGATCAGGTCCCCCGGGGCCTGCGACAGGGCACCCTGAGCGGCGATCTGCTCCACGCCGGCCTGCAGGGCCGGATCGTCGAACGAAGCCTGCAGGTGCCGGGCCGGGATCGCCTCCATCGTCCCGCGCACCGCGCCGAGCAGGTTCATCGGTTGTGTGAGGTGTTCCAGCAGGGCCGTCGTGCAGCTCGTCGTTGCGGGCGTGCCGCTCGAGCACGCCCGCCTCGCCGAACTCCCGGTAGGCATCGACCAGCACCGTCTGCACCAGGGTGTCCGCGTCGAGCTCGCCGAAGCCGCCGGAGTCGAACGAGCCGGTCCAGCGCAGGATCGAGGCGATCGCGCTCAGGTCGACCGTGACCACACCGTCGACCTGCGGGTAGCCCAGCGCCGCCCAGGCTCGACGCATGTCCACCGAGGCGGTGCGGAAGTCCGGGTGGAAGTTGGAGTTCACGAATGGGTACTGCTTGTCCGCCCGGTACCACGGCGGCCCACCCGCGTGCTGCCAGGAGATCGGCGGGTTGTTCGGCGACAGCTTGGACTCGAGCTGACCGGAGATCGGCACCGAGAGGGTGCCCTGGTCCGCCTCGACCATGAACGCCGACAACGGTGCGCCGCCGGAGCCGAAGAGCTCCGCGTCGTTGAGCGCCGCCACCAGGTAGCGGCGCGGCCCCTGGGCGCCGAGCGCCTCGGCTGCTCCGGGCATCGCGGCATCCGCGGCGGCAGCCAGGCTTGCGAGGTCGGTGACGGTCCCGTTGATCGACGCTGCGATGGCCGCGATCGGTCGACCGAGCAGGCCAGCACCCGACACCTGGTCCAGGGCGTCGCGCGTGGCCGCCAGGTCGGTGCTCACCTGGCTGACCGGGCCGGCAAGCTCTTCGACGCCGGCCGGATCCACGCTCATCGCGCTGACCAGGGGTGGCTGCCCGTCGAAGCCGACGGCCGCAGCGCCGATCTCTGCAAGCGGCTCCAGGGTCCGCGCGCCCACAGCCAGGGCGTGCGCGCTGGTCCGTATGTCCGTCACCGCGCCCAACGACATCGGGTTGTACTCCAGCACCCGCGCGGCCGGGGAGGACCAGGTGACGTCAAGGATCGTGGCGGCCACCGCCACGGTGCGCGCCCCGCGGTCGAGCGCGGCGCTGTCGCGGGCCCGCGCGGCCAGGGCGAGCTGGGCCATGCCCACCGTCCCCGTGAATGCCGCGATCTGCATACCGATCGCGATCACGGCAAGGGGGGCGATGAGGGCGACGACCAGCCATCCCCTCCTGCCCACGCTCACCCCTGACCGGTGCTCAACTCGGCTCGTCCCGCCGGGCAATGGTACCCGGCGACGCGGCGAGCAGGTCCGGGCCGCAGGGGGCCCGCGCGGCTACTCTGGGCGGGTGCGGGCCTCAGTGATCGTCCTGGCCCACGGCCCCGAGCCCGTGCTCGGCCAATGCGTGGGAGCCCTCGTGGCCGACGGGGCTGATCAGATCATCGTCGTGGACAATGAGGCCGCGCCCGACTCGATCGCCGGGATCCGCGACCTGCCCGGTGTGCAGGTCGTGACGCCGGCGCGCAACCTCGGCTATGCCGGGGGCTGCAACCACGCGGCCCGCCACGCCACCGGCGACGTGCTCGTCTTCGTGAACTCGGACGCCATCGTCGCGCCTGGGGCCCTGGCCGCGCTGACTCGGCGGGTCTCGGAACCGGATGTGGGCCTGGCGTGCGCGAGCATCCGGCTGGCCGACGAGCCCGACCTGCTCAACTCGGCCGGCAATCCTGTGCACTACCTGATGTTCTCGTGGGTGGGCGACCTCGGGCAGCCGGCCGCCGAGCACGAGCAGCTCACCGAGGTGCCCTCGATCTCCGGCGTGGCCTTCGCTGTGCGCCGGGCGGTGTGGGACGAGCTCGGAGGTTTCGACGTGGCGTACTTCGCCTACTGCGAGGACGTGTACCTCTCCCTGCGCGCCTGGCAGGCCGGTTTGCGGGTGGTGCACGACCCGGGCGCGGTTGTGGCCCACCACTACGAGTTCGCCCGGCACTCGACCAAGCACTACCTGCTCGAACGCAACCGGCTGATGAACCTGATCCTGCTGCCCGAGCGCCGGACCCGTCGCCTGGTGGCCCTTCCTGCCCTGGCCGTGGAGGCTGGGGTGCTGGCCGTGGCCGTGCGCGACGGCTGGGCCCGGGACAAGGTGGCCGGCTGGCGCTGGCTGATCGCACATCGGCGCGACCTCGCCGACCGACGCGGCGTCATCCAAGCCGCGCGACGGGTCCCGGACCGCGAGCTGGCGCACCTGCTGCGGGGACCCCTGGATCCGCCCGTGGGCCTGGGACCGGCTGTTCCCGGCCCGATCAGCGCTGGGTTGGCCAAGTACTGGGACTGGGCGGTGGACCGGCTGTGAGCACCCCCGAGTCCGGCGCCGATCACCCGGTCGCCGTTGCGCAGGCCGCCACCGTGCCCGTGGCTGAGATCGATCCGGAGGACCGAGCCCCTCGCGAGCAGTGGGGCCGCACGCTGCGCGGGGCTGACCTCGCCGCGGGCGCTGTGATCGCCCTCGTGGCCGTAGGCGTGGCCCTGGTGTACCGATCGGCGCTGGTGCCCACCGACCCCTGGCACTACGTGCAGGGCGCACTGGACTTCCCGGACGGGACCTGGCGGCCTGCCGGGCTGTCACGCTGGGGCTTCCTGCTGCCGATCATCCCGTTCGCCCGGCTGTGGGGTGACGCGCCGGCCACGTACTACGTCCTCCCGCTGCTGAGCACCGGTGTGCTCGCCGCGGTGCTGTACCTGCTGGGGACGCGCTACGTTGCGCGCACCGCGGGGGTCCTGGCCGCAGTGTTCGCGCTGGGTACTCCCCTGGTGTTCGTCAACCTGACCCGCGGGTACACGGACCTGACTGCCACCACGCTGGTCGGACTGGCCCTGCTGCTCGCGACGTTGGCCAGCGACGCCGCTCACCGGGCCCGCGACGCCGGACGGGGATGGGACTGGCGGGTGGCCGCGCTGCTGGTGTCCTGTGGCTTCGTGACCGGCTGGAGCTTCGAGGTCCGGGAGACCGCGATCTTCGCCTGGCCGGTGATCGGGTGGGTGCTCTGGCGGATAGGGCGTCCTTGGGTGACGTTGGCCTGGTTCGCGCCGCCGGCCCTGGCCTGGCTCGTGCTGGACATCGCGCTGTGCGCACTGGTCTACGACGACCCTTGGCTGAAGTTCAGGATCCTGCTGGGTGCGGACATCTCGGCCTCGGAGGTGAGCTCGGACGCGGGCTACGTCGGCCAGGGCCGCGGGTGGTACATGACCATCCTGCCGCGCTCGATCCTGGCCGTCTCCGGCGGTCCTGCGCTGTTGGCCTGCCTGATCGTGGGGGCCATCGGGGGGCTGGTCTTCCGCCGGCAGCTCGGGCTCGTCTGGGCGTGGGGCATGCTCACTGTGGGTCTGCTCTGGGCCCAAGGCGGTGCGCTGGACCCGGGCCATCCCTCGGTGCGCCTGGACGTGGCCCGGTACTGGTTGTCGTTCATCGTGCCGCTGATGCTCGCTGCCGTCGGCACGGTGGTGATCGTCGTGCGCCGGACGCAGTGGCCGGTCCGATTCATCGCCCTGCTCGGCGGCTTGGCCCTCGCCCTGGGCGTGGCGGTCCCTGCGGTCCAGTTCGCCACGACCTACCCGGGATTCGCGCCCAACGGCGGGGATGCGATGGCCGAGCTGCGCACCGACCTCGCGGCGCAGGGCCTGCCCCCGGACGCGCGGATCTGGGCCGACTGGGGCACCCAGCGGGTCCTGCCGGCCTACCAGCGCGGGCCCTTCGGTGACCTGCGCTGGGAGGCTGCGAAGTTCCGCTCGCTCAACCGGTTGCTCAAGGACCCTCCCTCGGCTGCGGGGGGCTACCCGCAGCCCGGGGACTATGTGGTGATCTACAGCGCCGACGACCGGACGTGCTGGCACTGCCGGCGTGCGTTGGTCCCGGTCGCAGCGGCATTCGGTCCGTTCCCGGCAGCGGGCTGGCAGCAGGTGTTCGTGTCCCCGACCGGGAACCTGGTGCTCTACCGGCTCGGGCCGACCGCCGTGTGGCCGGTTCCCGAGGGCGTGCTTGTGCCTGCCTCCGATCCCCTGGGTGCGGTCGAGGGTTCCGGGGCCGAGGAGGGTTCCTGGGCCGACGAGGGTTCCGGGGCCGAGGAGGGTTCCGGGGCCGATGTGTCCGGCGACCTCGGTCTCTGAGGGACTCGGCCAGCGGGGGGCGACCCGCGTACCCTGAGGCACTCACCACTTCAGCAGAGGAGGGCGTCGTGACCGCCCGGCGCGCCCCGGTCGTATTGCTCCAGGTGGCCAACTTGCTCAGTGGCGTGGCCAACTCGTCGGTGGCGGTCCTTGTCCCCTGGCTGGTGCTCCAGGAGACAGGTTCGGCGGCCGATGCCGGCTTGGTCGCCGCGGTCGCCAGCCTGCCGGGGATCGTCGTGGCTCCCTTCGTCGGCGCGATGGTCGACCGGCTCGGCCGGCGGCGGGTCTCGATGGGCTCCGACGCCTTGTCGGCCCTGTCGGTGAGTCTGTTTCCCCTGGCCGACCGCGCCGGGATGCTGGGGCTGGGCGCGATCGTGGCCCTGGCGATCCTCGGCGCGGCCTTCGACCCGGCGGGCTACACGGCCCGCAAGTCGTTGATCCCCGACGTGGCCCACGCGGGTCGGTACTACATCGATCGGATCAATGGTGTCCACGAGGGGGTGTTCGCCGCCGGCTGGGTGATCGGGCCTGCCCTGGCCGCCCTGGGGATCGCCGCGATCGGGGCGGTGGACACGTTCTGGGTCACGGCGGCCGCGTTCGTACTCGCGATCGTGGCGGTGGCCGGGATCCGGGTGACCGAGGAGATCGGTGACTCCCGGCGCGAGGCGGGTGAGGAGCAGGAGCCGTTCTGGACCTCGACCCTGCGCGGTGCTGGGATCCTCTGGCGCGACCGGCCATTGCGCGTGCTCACCCTGGCGATCTGCGTCCTGGCGATGGTCTACATGCCGACCGAGGCGGTCCTCATGCCCGTGCATTTCCAGTCATTGGACGCACCCGGCGCCTACGGCCTGACGCTGACGATGCTGGCCGCCGGCGGGATGATCGGCTCGTTCTCCTACGGTTGGCTGGCCGCCCGGTACTCCCGGCACCGGATCGCGGTGTTCGTGATGCTCACTGTGACCGTGGCGATCATCCCGATGGCGTTCCTGCCCCCGCTGCCGGTGTTCGTGGCCGCCGGGTTCCTGCTGGGCCTGGGCTGGGGGCCGATGAACCCGCTGTTGAACTCGCTGGTGCAGACCCGGGTTCCGGCGCATGTGCAGGGCCGGGTCTATGGCGTGCAGACCGCTCTGTTCTATGCCGCACCGCCGGTCGGCCTGCTGCTGGCGGGGGTCGGCGTCGAGCGCTGGGGCGTGCAGGCGGTGTACGCGGTGATCGGGGTGCTGCTGGTAGTGCTCTGCCTGCTGATCGCGGCACTGCCCTCCTTGCGCGGGCTCAATGAGGACGAGGGCCTGGTAGTCGCTGCCTGAGCCGTCGGAGCCACCAGAGGCCGTCGGAGCCAACAAGAGCCGTCCCAGCCACCAGATTCTGCCGGTCCGCGATCAGTCGCGGCGCAGGGTACCCACCCAGCCGCCTGAGGCAGCGGCGAGCTCGGCCGGGGCGATCGGGAACACATCGTGCCAGGTCCCGGCCGCAGCCCACACGGTCTCGTGGGTCAGCAGGTCCTCATCGAGGAACTCGCGTACCGCAGTGGCCAGGCCTATGGGGGGCACCCCACCGATCGGGAAGCCCGTGGCGGCACGCACCTGGTCGGCGTTGGCCCGGCCACACGCTGCGCCACCCGCGGCGGCGGCCAACCTCGCCTCGTCGAGCTGGTTGGCCCCACTGACCAGGGCCAGCACGACCTCGTCGTCGACGGTGAAGATCAGGCTCTTGACGATCGCCCCCACCGCGCAGCCGATCGCATCGGCCGCGTCCTGGGCGGTCCGGGTCCCTTCCGGGAACCGGCGCACCTCGATGTCCAGCCCGAGCGCGGCCGCTGCGGCACGCACGCGCCCCACGTTGGCATGCTCCTGGGCCGCTCCCGCGGGCCCAGCGTCAGGCGTCAGGGTCACCGGCCGAACCCTTGACCGAGGTGAGCAGCAGGCTCGCGATGTCGACGACCTCGACGTTCAGCGCTCCCTCGCCGCCCTCCTGGGCGCGCACGGTCACGCCGTCATGGAGCATGACCGAGCAGAACGGGCAGGCCACGGCGATCTTGTCCGCGCCGGTCCCGATCGCCTCGTCGGCGCGGTTCTGGTTGACCCGCGTGCCCAGGCGCTCCTCCATCCACATCTGCGCCCCTCCGGCGCCGCAGCAGAAGGACTTGTCGGCCGAGCGTTCCATCTCCACCAGCTTGACCCCGGGCAGGGACGCGACCAGCTCACGCGGGGGCACGTAGACCTGGTTGTGCCGGCCCAGGTAGCACGGGTCGTGGTAGGTGACGGTGGAGTCCACCGGGGTCAGCGGGCGCAGCCGGCCGTCGGCGAGCAGGGAGGCCAGCAACTGGCTGTGGTGGACCACCTCGTAGTCACCGCCCAGCTGCGGGTACTCCCGGCCGATCGTGTTCATGCAGTGCGGGCAGGTCACCACGATCTTGCGCGCCTTGACCTCGTTGAGCACCTCGACGTTCTGCATCGCCTGCATCTGGAACAGGAACTCGTTGCCCGCGCGCCGGGCCGGATCCCCGGTGCAGGTCTCGCCCTCGCCCAGGACCATGTACTTCACGCCCGCCACGTTGAGCAGCTCTGCGACGTTCTTGGTCGTCTGCTTGGCGCGGTCCTCGTAGGCCCCGGCGCAGCCGACCCAGAACAGGTACTCCACGTCGGCGGGGATCTCGTCCTCGCCCTCCATGCCGAAGACGGGGACCTCGAAGTCGACCTCGGAGATCCAGTCGTTGCGCTTGGTGGCGTTCATGCCCCACGGGTTGCCCTTGTTCTCGAGGTTCTTGAACAGGCTGTTGAGCTCGTTGGGGAACTCCGTGGCGATCATCACCTGGTGGCGGCGCATGTCGATGAAGTGGTCGATGTGCTCGATATCCACCGGGCACTGGTTGACGCACGCCCCGCAGGTGGTGCACGACCACAGGGCATCGGCGTCGATGACCGGACCCTCGTGGGAGCGGTGCCCAGATGGGTCGTAGCCGTCGGTGGCCCGGTGCTCGTCGAAGTCGCGCTCGCCCACCAGCGGTCGGGCCACCTCGGCCTGAACACGCTCGGACATGGTCGCCAGGATTTCCTCGTCGACCTCTCCGAACTCGACGTTCTTGCCCCCGAGCTTGGCCTGGGTGGCGGTGATGTAGGGCGCCTTGGTGAACGAGTGGTCGCGCAGGTTCATGATCATGAGCTTGGGGCTCAGCGGCTTGTCGGTGTTCCACGCCGGGCACTGGCTCTGGCAGCGCCCGCACTCGGTGCAGGTCGCGAAGTCGAGCTGGCCCTTCCAGGTGAAGTCCTCGATCCGTCCACGGCCGAACACGGCGTCGTCGGCCGGGTCCTCGAAATCGATCTTCTCGGTGCCCGAGTACATCTCCAGCAGCGGGCCCAGGGCGTCGGGGCGCCGAGAGAAGGCGACGTTGATCGGGGCGGCGAAGATGTGCAGGTGCTTGCTGTGCAGCACGATCAGCAGGAATCCAAGGATCACCGCGACGTGGCCGAGCACGAAGACCGCCTCGATCCACTCGTTGGCCGTCACTCCCAGCGGCTCGAGCAGGTTGCCGACCCACTGCGAGGCGAACGCACCGCTCATGCCGACGTCGGCGGCCTCCTCGCCCTGCGCCAGTGCGGCGCCGACCTTGGCGCCCCGGTACATGAGCAGGGTGAAGACGACCAGGAAGATCATCAGCAGGACGAGCCACGCACCGGACACATGCGAGCCGAAGAAGCGCGACTGCCGACCCTGCTTGGCCGGGTTGTTGCGCAGCCGGATGATCGCGAAGATCGCGATGCCGACGACGACCAGGACTGCGAACAGGTCCTCCACGAAGCGGACGATCGGCCACGTTCCGATGATCGGGAAGGCGAAGCTCGGGATGAAGATCTCGACGAAGGCCTCGATCACGGTGATGCTCAGGACCAGGAAGCCCCAGAACGCGAACACGTGCGCCACGCCCGGTACCGACCACTTGAGCAGCTTCCTCTGGGCCAGGACCTCAGTGAACTCCGCCTCCACCCGGGCCGGCACCTGGTCGGTGCGCCCGACGGCGGGTTGGCCGGAGCGGATCAGGCCCTGCAGGAACCAGACCCGCTTCAGCGCGAACGCCCCGGCTCCGATGATCAGCGCGAGGCCGACCACCACTCGGAACACAGTCATCACGTCAAAGTCCATGTTCGCCATCCTCCTGGCCAGGGGTGTCCCGCCGCACCCACATTCTCGCCCGAGGGTGTGACAGGCCACCGTGAGGGGACCCTACTGGTCGGTAACATAGCGGATCACGCGACGCGGCGGACAATCCGGGTGTTCCGCCGCCCACCCCGCCCAGCGCACTGGATCCGCTCCCCTTTCGCCGATCCGCTCCCGGTATTCGGGGAGCGGATCGGGCGAACGGGAGCGGATTCCCCGGGACGCGTCCTCGTAGGGGCGCGGAGCACGGTGGGGTGCGGTGGGTGGGGTGGTGTTGTGGGGTGCGGGAGCAGGTGCGGGGGTGCCCGCCAGGCAGGAGGGCCGCCGGATCTCGCCGACGGCCCTTCCGCGCTACTGCCTGGTCAATACCTACCAGGCCTTGTTCTCCCCGAGGTCCTCGCCGGCGCCCTCGACTGCGTCTGCGGCGGACTGGGCTGCGTCCCCAGCGGCGTCGGTGGCCTCCGAGGCCGCACCCTCGACGGAGCCGGCTGCGTGTTGGGCTTGGTCGGCCATGGCGCCTGCCGCACCCTCGACGGAGTCGGCAGCTTCGCCGGCCGCGTCCTGGGCCTGATCGGCCAGGTTGCCGGCGCCCTCGGTGAGGTCATCGCCAGCCTCGGTCACGGTGTCCACCCCTTCGGTGAGGCTGTCCGCGCCTGCGTCGGCGACGTCACCCGCACCGTCGGTGAGGTCCGCACCGTCGCTGGCATCCGAAGCGCCGGCCGCCGCAGCGGCACCCGCGGCACCCACGCCAGCACCGGCCAGGGCCTGCACTGGCGTGATCACCGACGTGTCCTGGGCGTCGGCCTCGGCCCCGGTGACGGGAACCTGGTCGGAACCCGCCTCGGCCCCGGCGACGGCAGCCGCCGCACCGACCTTGCGGCGCTTGTACGCCCAGTTGCCCAGCAGCCCGGCGCCGATCAGGGCGACGATGGCGATGAGGATGCGCGGCAGGGTGCTCGGTGCCTCGTAGTCAGCCGGATCGATCCGGAACTCGTAGGCGCCAGCCAACTTGGTCCCCTCTGGAGCCTGTGCAGGCTCTCCGCCATAGGGCAGCGGTGAGGTGCCCGCGGCCACCACGAGCCCTGCCACCTCGGCCTTGAGGGTGTCGGCCTTGTCGATCACGGCCCCGACAGCATCCTTGCCCTCAGCCACAGCCTCATCGACCTGGGCCTTTGCTGCCTGGAGCGCGACGGTGAGTTCAGCGACGTAGTTGCCGATATCGGTCTTCGCGCCACCGACCCCCGAGTCGATCTGCGCAAGGCCGCTGGTGACCTGCTGGCCACCCTCGGAGGCGAGGATCTGCGCGGTGATCTCGGCCAGGACCGCGTCCACGGTCGGCAGGTCCACGTTCTTCTCCGCCAGGCCGTTGCCGATGATCTCCAGTTGCGTGGACAGCCCCACGAGTGCTGTCTCCAGCTGGGACAGCACACCGTCCAGGGCGTCGAGAACCGGTCCGAGGGTAGTGATCACACCCGGGAGCTGGGTGTCGAGGACCTGCAGCGCATCAGCAAGCGGGACCAGGAATGGCGCGGCCTGCTCCAGGGCGTTCGCGGCCTTCTGGAACTCCTCGCTGGCGATGATGTCCGCGGCCTGCTGGAACTGGTTGCTGTTGAGGATGTCGGCGGCCTTCTGCAACTCGTCGGATTCGAGGGCCGCGATGATCTTGTCCTTGTTGTCACAGACCTCCGGCGGCAGCAGCGGCTCACCGTCACCGGGCGGGTTGAAACAGCCCGGGCCGATCGCCGCGGCGATCGCAGCCGCGTTGTCGGCGAGGAACTGGATCTCGTCGGCGGTCGCAGCCAGCTGCGTGAACAGGTCGGCGTTGTCGGCCAGCTTGTTCAGGGGGTCGGCCAACTCGGTCAGCAACTCCGCGTTGGCGGGGGTGAGGACGCTCGAGGCCTCGTCGATCGCGTCGATGATCCCGGACGACTCGATCTCGTCGACGGTGGCCGAGGCCTCGGTGACGATGGCCTGCAGTTCCGTGACCAGCGCGGTGGCCCCATCCGGGTTGTTCGGGTCGACCAGCTCACCGATCGTCTCGATGTTGGTCCCGAACTCCTCGAAGAAGGCGTTGAGGTCACCCTCAACCGTCGTGAGGGGGTCCTCGCTGCCGTCGTCGGCCGTCAGGGTCTCCAGGCCACCGATGACGTCGGCCACGCCCGACTTGATCGAGGCGACATCGCCGCTGACGTCCGGCGGCGGGACTGCGTTCTTCGCAGCCTCCTTGGCCTCCTCGCTGGCGGGGTCCTTGCCTTCGACCGAGCCCTCGGGGATGTAGATCGGCAGCACCTGGATGAGCATGCTGGGGATGGTCGCGTTCTCCACGTGCGCTGCCCACCCGAACTTGGCGGAGCCGTCTGCACTGAGCGGCGCGAAGGGCAGTGCGATCCACTTGACCTGCCAGTTGCCGCGCCCGTCGGCGCCGGCCAATCCGGTACCCGTGTTGAGGCCAGCGAATGTCTGGGGAAGCAGGGTCGCGGCCTCCACGACGAGCGGCACGTCGGCCTCGACCTCCTTCTCGATCTCGTCACCGGTGACGCTGGTGATCGGGACCGTCAGGGTCTGGCCGGTCGTGTTGGTGATGGTGTAGGTCGCCGTGACCAGGCCGGACTCGCCGACGAGGTCCTCAGCGGTGATCGGCTCGCCATCGAGGGTGAACTCCACCTTCAGCTCGACGGGCAGTTCGTCCTTGTCCGGCGGGTACAGGCTCACAGAGCGCGCCGTGCCGAAGCCGACGTCGTTGAGGCTGATGTCGAAGATGCCCTGGCCATCCTCCTGCGGGATGGTCCCGAACTGCTGCAAGTTGTGCAGCAGCAGCCCCTGCTCGGGGACCTTGACGGTGATGTCGGTGTTCGGGTCGCCCTGCGCGGTGATCTGGGTGACCGACCAGCGGAAGTCGACCGCGTTGCCGTTGGGTGTGCCGTCCGCGTTGACCCGGATCTGCACGCTCTGCGCCACGGAGTTGTCCGACTCGCGCGGTTCGAGGGGGAAGTCGCTGGCCATCGCGGCACCCGGGGCGATGACCAGGGCTGCAGCAGCGGCCGCCGCGGCGGAGCGCGTGAGCGCTCGCTGCGTGGTGCTCCTCATCGAGCCACCTCCGTGTCGAGCGCGGGCTCGTCGACCACGTCGGCAGCAGTGGCAGCCGCGGACTTCTCAGCGTCGGTTGCCGAGAAGGACTGGATGAGGACGCCCGCGAGGTAGCCCAGTGCCAAGCACAGCAGCGTTTGGCCGATCGCGATCGGCAGCGAGTAGTTCAAGCTCTGCGGATCGGTGTTGAACCGGGTGGCATAGACCCCGCTGAGCGCGCCTGCCGCCAGGACTCCGGACAGGAAGTCGGACTGCCGCTTGGTCCACATCGTCGCCAGGGCGATGAGCGTGATGGGTACCACCCCACCGAGGAACAGCCCGATCTCGGTGTCCGGGAACACCGCGGCACCCAGGACGAACCCGAGGGCCCCGAAGAGCACGCCGACGATCAGCCAGACGCCGCGGGCGAGCATATGACCCGTGCCGCTGAGGTAGGCGGCCGCAGCGCCGGCGCCGACGCACAGGGACGCGGTCAGCATCACCTGTGGCCCGCCCAGCGGTCCGAGTAGGAGGAGTACGAGGAGTGCGGCGATCAGGCCTGCGGCCAGCGCCCAGATTCGTCCCATGCGGACAGTCCCCTTATCCATTCAGTCGGGCAGAGTGGGCGCAAAGTAGCCCAGTCTCGGACCGGGATGCGCGGTGGCAATGGTGATCCGGTGACGTGGGTCACATGGACACAGCGCAGCCAGGGGTGCCCACCGCGTGCTAGCCGATGTCGCCGTTGAGCCACGCGGCGGGATCCACGAAGCTCCCGCTCCCCCAACCGTCGCCGCCCTTGGCCACTTCGAAGTGCAGGTGCGGGCCGAAGGCGTTGCCGGTCTCGCCCACCTCGCCGATCTTGTCCCCGGTGACGACCGTGTCGCCCACATGGACGCTGATCTGCGACAGGTGGTTGTAGGTCGACTCGTATCCGTTCTCGTGCTGGATCACCACGCGATTGCCGTAGGCGCCGTCGTACCCGGCGCTGATGACCTTGCCGCTGCCCGCCGCGGACACCCTGGTGCCCACGGAGGCGGGGTAGTCCACGCCCGTGTGGCGTCCGGTGCTCCAGTGCGAGCCGGACACGCCGTAGCCGGTGCCCACATGGCCGCCGGACACCGGGGCCGCGCGGGAGTCCGCGATGGCCTTCCGGTAGGCGGACTCGGTGGCCTTGGCGGTGGCCGCGGCCTTCTTGTGGGCCGCGTCGGCCTCGGTGACGGCCGCCGCAGCATCCGTGAGCTCGGCCTGGGCGTCCGCGGCATCCGCGGCCGCGTCCTGGTAATCGGTGAGAGTCGTGACCGCCTCGGATCCGAGGTCGGCGAGCTCGGAGAGTGCGGCCTGGTTGGGGGCCTCAGCCGCATCGAGCCCGGCCTGGTCCGGGCCCCCGGGCAGGAGCCCGACCAACCCGGTCGCGTCGCTGACGACCGTCACCGCGGTGGCAGAGGCCTGCTGGTAGGCCTGCTCGGCCTGCTGCAGGTCGGTCGCGGCTTCGTCTGCGGCCTGGGCCGCGTCCGCCGCCGCATCGGTCGCCTTGATCGCCGCCTTCTGGGCATCGTCGAAGGCGTCTGCAGCGTCGTCGGCGGCCGACTTGGTCTTCTTCGACTTGTGCTGGGTATGCGACACGTCATCGGCGGTGACGTCCTTGTCCACATCGACCTTCGAGGAGTCCACCTTCGGCGCGGACTCCGGGGTCAGGTCCTGCGGAGCGAGCTCGGCGGGGGCCACGTCGCTGACCTCCTCGGCGTTCTGGGCCACGGTCTCAGCCACGTCGGCCCCCTGGGCTGCGGGCAGCTGCACGTCGCCCTCCTGCCCGGTGGCCACGGCCACGGCGACAGAGGCAGCCTCGTTGACCTCGGCGGGCGAGGCCATCGCGGCGGCTTCCTGCAGGGCAGCGCTGACGGCATCGACGGTCTGGGTCACCGATTCCTGCTGCCTGGCCAGCGCACCGGGGCCCGCAGCGGCTGCAGGTGCGGAACTGGCCAGGATCCCGAACGCCAGCACGGCGCCAGCTCCGCCCTTGACCACGCCCGGCGGGAGCAGCCCCAACCGGACGCCGTCGAGCACGAGCGCCAGGGGCACGTCGCTGTGCTCGAGCAGGGCGCTGACGATGCCCGCCGGCCCGGTGGCGTCCAGCGCCTGCTCGATGCGCCTGGAGCGGCCGAGCCTGCCCCCCAGGGTGATCGAACCTAGGTCGTCGATGACCAGGTCGTAGTCAGCCTCGGCCAGTTGTTCGAGCACGACCGCCGGCTTGTCCGTCACGCCCTCCACCGTGATCCATCGGGCCTCGATGCCGGACTCCTCGGCTCGGCGGATCGCCTGGTCGTGGAAGTCCTTCTCCCGGGTGACGTGCACGGCCTCGCGCAGCCGGCTCGGGGTCGTCACCGACGTCTCGGGACTGTCCATGAGCAGGACGTCGATCTGGGCGCCGGTGGCCTGGGCGGCGACCACCGCAGCCAGGACCAGGAACCCCGATGGTTGACCGTCGGTGCGGTCGACGATCGCCAGGATCCGCCGGACCGGTCGTCCCCTGCGGCCCGTGAACAGCACGGCGAACCCCGGCAGGTCCTTGCGCACCCGCTTGCCGGTGGCAGTCAGGACCTCGGCCAGCAGCGTCTGGGGGTCGGCCAGGTCGCGCGGCATCGCCACCCAGGGAATCTGGTCGGCAGCCGCCCGACGGAACGCCGAGTCGACGCTCGCGCCCCCCTTGGGGCGGTCAAACTGCGCCCCCTCGACCTCCGGGACCGCGTCGTCGGCCACCACGATGGTGCGCGCGGCGTACTGCAGCCCGGCGTTCACCGCGAACTCGGTTCCCGGGTGGTCGGCCGCCAGGACCACAATCCCCTGCGTGAGGTAGCGCGCCATCTCTGCTCCGTGCATGTCATCCCCGTGCGGGGTCCGGCCGGGCCTCCCGAAACCGTGGGGCACAGTGTGCTGGGCGGGCCGGGCAGGAGGCGAGCCGGAGTGCCCCACGGCGCAGGCTCGGGCCGGCGGATACTTGAGTCGAGGAGGCTCAAGTAGATTGCCTTTGTTCTTGACATAAGTCCGGAGCCGGAGCATAATCGCTTGTGTCACCTGAGTCCCCAGCGGTCAGTTCCGGTGGGGCACCCGAATGAAAGGGAACACCCCACATGAGTCGTGCAGTCGGTATCGACCTCGGTACCACCAACTCCTGCGTCGCCGTCCTCGAGGCTGGCGAGCCCGTCGTCATCGCCAATGCCGAGGGTGCGCGCACCACCCCCTCGGTCGTCGCCTTCGCCAAGAACGGCGAGGTGCTCGTCGGCGAGGTCGCCAAGCGCCAGGCTGTCACCAACCCCGACCGGACCATCCGCTCGATCAAGCGGCACATGGGCGAGCCGGGCTTCACCGTCCGCGTCGAGGACAAGACCTACACGCCGCAGGAGATCAGCGCGCGCGTGCTCGGCAAGCTCAAGCGCGACGCGGAGGCCTACCTCGGCGAGACCGTCACGGATGCTGTGATCACCGTCCCGGCGTACTTCAACGACGCCCAGCGCCAGGCCACCAAGGAGGCCGGCGAGATCGCAGGCCTGAACGTGAGCCGGATCATCAACGAGCCCACGGCGGCCGCGCTGGCCTACGGCCTGGACAAGGCCGACCAGGAGCACCGCATCCTCGTGTTCGACCTCGGCGGCGGCACGTTCGACGTGTCACTGCTCGAGATCGGCGACGGGGTCGTGGAGGTCAAGGCGACCTCCGGGGACAACCACCTCGGCGGCGACGACTGGGACCAGCGTGTCGTGGACTGGCTGGTCAGCCAGTTCAAGAACGCCCACGGAATCGACCTGAGCAAGGACAAGATGGCCGCCCAGCGCCTGCGCGAGGCCGCCGAGAAGGCCAAGATCGAGCTGTCGAGCTCCACCCAGTCCGGGATCAACCTCCCCTACATCACCGCAGGAGCCGATGGCCCGCTGCACCTGGACGAGACGTTGACCCGCGCCAAGTTCGAGGAGCTCACCGCCGACCTGCTCAACCGGACGAAGGCCCCCTTCGCCACAGTGATCAAGGACGCCGGCATCTCAGTGTCCGACATCGACCAGGTGGTGATGGTCGGCGGCTCCACCCGCATGCCGGCCGTCGCCGACGTGGTCCGCGGGCTGACCAACGGCAAGGAGCCCAACAAGAGCGTCAACCCCGACGAGGTCGTGGCCCTGGGCGCGAGCCTGCAGGCCGGCGTGCTCAAGGGTGAGGTCAAGGACGTCCTGCTGCTCGACGTGACCCCGCTGAGCCTGGGCATCGAGACCAAGGGCGGGATCATGACCAAGCTCATCGAGCGCAACACCACGATCCCGACCAAGCGCTCGGAGATCTTCACCACGGCCGATGACAACCAGCCCTCGGTGCTGATCCAGGTGTTCCAGGGCGAGCGCGAGATGGCGGCGTACAACAAGAAGCTCGGCACCTTCGAGCTGACCGGCCTGCCGCCGGCACCGCGCGGGATCCCCCAGGTGGAGGTCACCTTCGACATCGACGCCAACGGCATCGTGCACGTGTCGGCCAAGGACCTGGCCACGGGCAAGGAGCAGAAGATGACGATCTCGGGTGGCTCCGCGCTGCCCAAGGACGACATCGACCGGATGATGCGTGACGCCGAGGCCCACGCGGCCGAGGACCACGCCCGCCGTGAGGAGGCCGAGGTCCGCAACCAGGCCGAGTCGCTGGTCTACCAGACCGAGAAGTTCCTGCGCGACAACGCCGACAAGGTGCCCGCGGACGCGAAGGCCAACGTCGATGAGCCGCTGGCTGAGCTGAAGAAGGCACTCGAGGGCACGGACACCGACGCGATCAAGTCCGCCTCGGAGAAGGTGGCCGTGGCCTCGCAGGCACTCGGCTCGGCGATGTACGCCCAGGCCCAGGAGTCGGCTCCGGCCGGCGACGCTGGCTCGGGGGACTTCCCCGGGGCTGAGCAGACCGGCGGCGCCGACGACGACGTCATCGACGCCGAGATCGTCGACGAGGGTGTCGACGAGGGTGACCAGAAGTGACCGAGCAGCACGGCGCCACCCCCCCGCCGGAGGACCCGGTGGGGGGTGGCGGCGCCGAGCAGCAGCCCGATGTCGGGGACAGGGAGGCAGTGGACAGCGAGGTCGGGGACGGTGGCGACGTCGTCGACGGCGAGGTCCTCGAGGGTGACGTCGTGGACGGCGAGGTGGTGGAGCCCACCACCTCCGCGCAGGCCGAGTCCGACGCGCTGCTCGCTGAGGCGCTGGATGCCGAGGCGATCGAGGCGGAGTTCAGCTCGGCCGAGGCCGACCTGGCTGCTGCCGGAGCCTCTGGTGCTGCCTTCGACCCACAGGTCGCCGCACTGATCACCGACCTGCAGCGCGTGCATGCGGAGTACTCCAACTACCGCAAGCGCGTCGAGCGCGACCGGGACCTGATCCGTCAGCGCGCGGTCGAGTCCACCCTGGCCGAGCTGCTGCCGATCCTCGACGACATCGGCCGGGCGCGCGACCACGACGAGCTGGTCGGCGGCTTCCGCAGCGTCGGGGAGTCCCTGGAGGCCACCGTGGCCCGCCTGGGCCTCACCAGCTTCGGGACGGTCGGCGAGCCGTTCGACCCGACCCGGCACGAGGCCCTGATGCGCGAGGACCGCGAGGGCGTCACGGAGCCAACAGTCGTCACGGTCCTGGCCGTCGGCTATGAGATGAACGGCCGGATCGTCCGGCCGGCCCGCGTGTCGGTGGCGGGCACGGACTGACCCGGCGCATGCGCCACAGGACGGGACCCGGAGCGGAGGTGAGGAAGCAGTGAGCACCAAGGACTGGATCGAGAAGGACTTCTACAAGGTCCTGGGCGTGAAGAAGCAGGCCACGCCCGACGAGATCAAGAAGGCCTACCGCACCCTCGCCCGCAAGCACCACCCGGACAAGAACCCGGACAACGCCGGGGCTGAGGCGAAGTTCAAGGAGGTCTCGGAGGCCTACGACGTCCTCTCGGATGCCAAGACCCGCGCGGAGTACGACGAGGCGCGGTCGCTGTTCGGCAACGGGGGCGGGGCCCGCTTCCCCGGTGGGGCCCGGTTCCCGGGCGGCAGTGGTGCACCGGGGGGCGCGTCTGGGATCAACCTCGACGACCTGCTGGCCCAGATGCGCCAGCAGGGCCGCGGGGCGGGCGGACCGCCAGGTGCGGGCGGGGGCGCCGGCGGCGTGTTCGGCGACGTGCTCGGTGGCCTGTTCAACCGCGGCGGCGGGCAGCGCCCGCAGGCCCGGCCGGCCCGGCGCGGCGCCGATGTCGAGAGCGAGGCGACGATCTCCTTCGTCGAGGCCCTCGACGGGGTCACCGTGTCACTGCGACTGACCAGCCAGGAGCCGTGCACCGCCTGCGCCGGGACTGGCGCCGCCGCGGGCACCACCCCACGGATCTGCCCGACCTGCGAGGGTCATGGCGAGGTCGTGCGCGGTCAGGGCGGGTTCGCGCTGACCGAGCCGTGCCGCGCCTGCCGGGGTCGCGGGATGATCGTGGACAACCCGTGCACCAGCTGTGGGGGATCCGGGCATGCCCTGTCGGCCCGCCCCGTCAGCGCACGGATCCCACCGGGGGTCACCGATGGCGCCCGCATCCGGCTCAAGGGCAAGGGCGCTGCCGGGGAGAACGGCGGTCCGCCGGGGGACCTGTTCATCGTGGTCCATGTGGGCGCCGACCCGGTGTTCGGTCGGTCCCGGGACAACGTCACGGTGACCCTGCCGGTGACCTTCGCCGAGGCCGCCCTGGGCGCCGAGGTCCCCGTCCCGCTGCCCCGCGGTGGTCGGGTGACCCTCAAGGTGCCCGCGGGCACGGCCAGCGGACGCACCTTCCGGGTCCGCGGACGAGGGGCGACCCGCCGCGACGGCTCGATGGGCGACCTGCTGGTCACCGTCGAGGTGGCGGTGCCGCGCGGGTTGTCCCCGGCGGCCAGGGAGGCGTTGGCGGCCTACGTCAGCGCCGCCGAGGAGGCTGATCCGCGCGCTGCCCTGCTGGCTGGTCAGCCGAACCATGGGGCAGGTGCCTGATGGACTTCGACGACGACACCCCGGTCTACGTGATCTCCGTGGCGGCCTCGTTGGCCGGCCTGCACCCCCAGACCCTGCGCCAGTACGACCGGTTGGGGCTCGTGTCGCCCAACCGCACCGGGGGCCGCAACCGGCTGTATTCGATGCGCGACATCGCCCGGCTGCGCGAGGTGCAGCGCCTGGCCGCCGACGGGGTCAACCTGACCGGCATCATGCGCATCCTGGACCTCGAGGAGCATGTCGAGGCCATGCGGCGCCGGCTCGATGCCCTCGAGGGTCGCGAGCGCTCCACCGCCCTGGTGGTCTGGCGCCCCGACCGCCCCCGCCGCTGAGGCACAGCACCGCGCCTGCGTAGTCGAAACGGCCCATTGAGTCGGCCGAATCGACTACGCAGACCAGCATCTTGACTCTGAAGGAGGATCACGATGGCTGATCAGTTCACCACCCGTACCCAGGAGGCCCTGCAGGCCGCCGTGCGCGACGCTGCCGGGCGCGGCAACGCCCACGTCGAGCCGGTCCATGTGCTCGGCGCCCTGCTCACCCAGCGCGACGGGATCCCCGAGGCCCTGCTCACGGGCCTCGGTGTCGACGTCACGGCGCTGGGTGCCTCCGTCGCCCGAGCGATCGACGGGCTGCCGGCCGCATCAGGGGCGACCGTGGCCTCCGCGGACCTGTCGCAGCCGACCTACCGGATGCTCAAGGCTGCCGGCGAGCTCGCGTCGACCCGTGGCGACACCTTCGTCTCCACCGAGCACCTGCTGATCGCCCTGGCCGACCCGCAGTCGCCCACGGGCCCGGTCCTGGCCGCGGTCGGGGTCAGCCCGGACGCCCTCGTGCGCGCCCTGGACTCTGCCCGTGGCGGGCGCCGGGTGGACTCCGCGGACCCGGAGGGGAGCTTCAAGGCGCTGGAGAAGTACGGAGTCGACCTGACCGCCCGCGCCCGGGAGGGCCGCATCGACCCCGTGATCGGCCGTGATGCCGAGATCCGCCGGGTCATCCAGGTGCTCTCCCGGCGCACCAAGAACAACCCCGTGCTGATCGGCGAGCCGGGCGTGGGCAAGACCGCGGTGGTCGAGGGCCTGGCCCAGCGGATGGTGGCCGGGGACGTGCCCGAGTCGTTGCGCGGCAAGCGCCTGATCTCCCTGGACCTCGCTGCGATGGTCGCGGGTGCGAAGTACCGGGGTGAGTTCGAGGAGCGCCTCAAGTCCGTCCTGTCCGAGATCGCGGACTCGAACGGCCAGATCGTCACCTTCATCGACGAGCTGCACACGGTCGTGGGCGCGGGTGCGGGTGGCGATTCGGCGATGGACGCCGGCAACATGCTCAAGCCGATGCTGGCCCGCGGCGAGCTGCGGATGGTCGGGGCGACCACCCTGGACGAGTACCGCGAGCGGGTCGAGAAGGACCCCGCGCTGGAGCGGCGCTTCCAGCAGGTGCTGGTCGGCGAGCCCAGCGTCGAGGACACCATCGGCATCCTGCGCGGGCTCAAGGAGAAGTACGAGGCCCACCACAAGGTGGCGATCTCCGATGCGGCGCTGGTCGCCGCGGCTACCCTGTCCGACCGCTACATCACCGCCCGCTTCCTGCCCGACAAGGCGATCGACCTCGTCGACGAGGCGGCCAGCCGGCTGCGCATGGAGATCGACTCCTCGCCGGTCGAGATCGACCAGCTCCAGCGCCAGGTGGACCGGCTGCGCATGGAGGAGCTTGCCCTGGCCAAGGAGACCGATGACGCCAGCGTCGCCCGGCTGGCGAAGTTGCGCGCCGACCTCGCAGATCGCGACGAGGTGCTGACCTCCCTGCGCGCCCGCTGGGAGCAGGAGAAGGCCGGCCTGGATCGGGTCGGTGATCTGAAGATCCGCATCGACGAGCTGCGGATGGGCGCCGAGCGCGCCCAGCGCGACGGCGACTTCGAGTCCGCCGCGCGGATCCTCTACGGCGAGCTGCCCGAACTCGAGGCGCAGCTGGAGACCGTGGCCGCGGAGGCCAATGACCGCTCGGCGATGGTCCGCGAGGAGGTGGGCCCTGACGACGTCGCCGAGGTCGTCGGCGCCTGGACCGGGATCCCCGCCGGGCGGCTGCTCGAGGGCGAGACCGCGAAGCTCCTGCGCATGGAGGACGAGCTGGGCCGCCGTGTCGTCGGCCAGGCCACGGCCGTGCGAGCCGTGTCCGACGCGGTGCGCCGAGCGCGTGCCGGGATCTCCGATCCCGACCGTCCGACCGGCTCGTTCCTGTTCCTCGGGCCCACCGGTGTGGGCAAGACCGAGCTGGCCAAGGCCCTGGCCGAGTTCCTGTTCGACGACGAGCGTGCGATCGCCCGGATCGACATGAGCGAGTACGGCGAGAAGCACTCGGTGGCCCGCCTGGTCGGCGCCCCGCCCGGGTACGTCGGGTACGAGGAGGGCGGCCAGCTCACCGAGTCCGTGCGCCGTCGTCCGTACTCGGTCGTGCTCCTCGACGAGGTCGAGAAGGCCCATCCCGAGGTGTTCAACGTGCTGCTGCAGGTGCTCGACGACGGGCGCCTCACCGACGGCCAGGGCCGCACCGTGGACTTCCGCAACGCGATCCTGGTCCTGACCTCGAACCTGGGATCGCAGGCGCAGGTCGACCCGACCCTGACACCGGCGCAGCGCCACGACGCGGTGATGGCCGTGGTCCGCTCCGCGTTCAAGCCGGAGTTCCTCAACCGCCTCGACGACACGATCATGTTCGACGCCCTGAGTCGCGAGGACCTGGCCTCGATCGTCGACATCCAGGTCGGCGCCCTGGCCCGCCGGCTGGCTGATCGCCGGATCGTCCTCGAGGTGGATCCCGCCGCACGCGAATGGCTGGCCGATCACGGGTTCGACCCGCTGTACGGCGCCCGACCCCTGCGCCGGCTGATCCAGACCGCCATCGGCGATCGCCTGGCCCGCGGCATCCTGTCCGGGGAGTTCCCCGATGGTGCCACGGTCTGGGTCGGGGTCGGCCCGCTGGGCTCGGATGAGGGCCTGGTCCTGACCTCGGCGTGACCTGACCCCGGTCAGGATCCCGGACGTGGGCCTGCCCGCCACCGCACCGCGACGTGGCACACCAAGCGCGTGGGCGCCGAACCGGACTACGCTGCGCCACGTCGTGGACATACCCCTATGGGCACCAGCGGGGTGGCCACGGCCGAGCCGGGGGTTCGGCCCGCAGGACACCGGCTCGCCACCTCAGGGCGAAGGTGACCTGGTCATGGTCCTGACGCGCAGAGGAGGTGGGTGAGGATGAGTGCCGATGTGCTGCCCGGGCGGGCTGCAGCGCCGACGGCGATCCGTGGGCGGGTGTCGAGCGGCACGGTCCTGGCCATCGCGTCGTTCGGGGCCTTCCTGGCCTTCCTGGACGCCACCATCGTCAACGTCGCGTTCCCGAGCATCCGGGAGTCGTTCCCGGACTCCACGATCAGCAACCTCTCCTGGATCCTGAACTCCTACAACATCGTCTTCGCGGCATTCCTCGTCCCGTTCGGTCGGATGAGCGACCTGATCGGCCGCAGGCGCGCGTTCGTCTGGGGGGTCCTGGTCTTCACGGTCGCCTCGGTGGTCTGTGCGCTCGCGCCGTCGGTGACCTTCCTCGTCGGTGCCCGCGTCGTGCAGGCCCTCGGTGCCGCGATGCTCGTGCCGGCCTCCCTGGCCCTGGTCGTCTCGGCGTTCCCCGCCGAGCACCGGACCCACGCCGTCGGGTTGTGGGGTGCCTCGGCGGCACTCGCCTCCGGCCTCGGCCCGCCGATCGGGGGGCTTCTCGTGGAGATCGGGGACTGGCGCTGGGCGTTCCTGGTCAACCTGCCGTTCGGCATCGCCGCCTGGGTCCTGGCTCGTCGATCGCTGGTCGAGAGCCGGGCGCCTGGTCGGCGCACGCTGCCCGACCTCGGCGGTGCCGCCCTGTTCGCCCTGGGCCTGGGCCTGCTCACGCTCGGCATCGTCCAGGGTGACGACTGGGGTTGGACGAGCTGGTCGGTGATCGCCTGCTTCGTCGTCTCGGCGGGGCTGCTGGTCCTGTTCGTGTTCAGCTCCCGGCGCCACAGGTCACCGCTGCTCGACCCGGAGTTGCTCAAGATCCGCGCGTTCAAGGTCGGCAACGTCGCCACGATCGCCGCGGGCATCGGCTTCTACGCCTACCTGCTGACCAACATCCTGTGGCTGTCCTACGTCTGGGGCTACAGCGTCCTGCGGGCCGGTCTCGCGCTCGTCCCGGCGGCCCTGATCGCGGCGGTCGTGGCGGCGGTCCTGGGCCCGATCGCCGCCAAGCGCGGCTACCGGCTGTTCATCGTGCCCGGCGCCCTGATCTGGGCGGGCTCCTACGTCTGGTACGCCACGCAGGTGGGCACCACGCCGGCCTTCCTGAGCCAGTGGTTGCCCGGCCAGGTGCTCAGCGGGATCGGCGTCGGCATGACCCTGCCACTGCTGGGCAGCGCCACGCTGGCCGCGGTCCCGGGCGGGCGCTATGCGACAGCCTCGGCCGTCTCCTCGGCAACCCGGCAGATGGGCGGGGTGCTGGGAATCGCCCTGCTGGTCGTCATCATCGGCACGCCCACGGCCGCGACGTCGGTGGACTCCTTCCGGGAGGGCTGGTGGATGTCGGTCGCGAGCTTCGTGGCGGTGGCCGTCATCGCAGCGTTCCTCGGCCGGATCGAGCCCGCCTCGGAGGAGCCCGACGACCCCGCGGCCAGGCGCATAGAGATCTACCTGCCGACCCCCGCCCTCGGCGGCGGCCCAGCGCCTGTCGCCGGCCCGACATCTGTATCGGTGGCAGCGCTGCCGCTGTTCGGCCGGCTGCCCGAAGAGGTGCGGGCGTCCCTTGATGCCACGGCCCGGGAGCGGCATCTCGAGGCCGGGGCGTTGTTGTTCGGCGCCGGCGATCCGGCGGACTCGGTGTTCGTCGTGCGCGCCGGTCGTCTCGAGGTGGTCGTCGGCGACGAGGTGGTCCGCGAGCTCGGTCCCGGCGCCGTCGTGGGGGAGTTGGCGCTGCTCACCGCGGGTACCCGATCGGCTTCCATCCGGGCGCGCCGGGACAGCATCCTCAGCGAGGTGTCGCGCGCGGACTTCGACGCCGCCATGGCCCTGGATCCCAGCGCCTACCCGGCGTTGGCCGCCGTGCTCGCCGAGCAACTGCGCGATGCCCGGCCGCCCGCCCAGCCCACGGGCACCCGCCCGGTGGTCGTCTCGGTCATCGGCGTCCATCCGGGGGCTCCTGTCGAGGCAGTCGCTGCCGGGCTGCTGGCCGAGCTGCGCACCCGACTGCGGGTCGACACCCTGACCGAGCCCAGCCCCCAGGCGCTCGAGCGGGCCGAGGGCAGCCTCGACCGGGTCCTGCTGCTGGCAGGGGCTGACGGCGCCCACCGGGACTTCTGCCTGCGGCAGGCCGACCACGTGGTCCTGGTGGCTGCGGCAGGCGCGGACGTTCCGGAAATGGGGGCGATCGACCGCGAGGGCGTGGACCTGGTCCTCGTGGGCAGCCGCCCTGTGGAGGACGTCGTCCGGGCCTGGTGCCTGGCCCTCGAGCCCTGGCAGGTGAGCATCGTCGCGAGCAGCGTGCCGCAGGAGGACCTGCGCGCGCTGGCCGCCCGGATCGGTGGATGGTCGGTGGGCATGGTGATGGCCGGTGGAGGTGCCCGCGGGTTCGCCCACATCGGCGTCCTGCAGGAGCTGTCCGCCGCGGGGATCCTGGTCGACCGGGTGGCCGGCAGCAGCATCGGAGCCATCGTGGCCGGGGCCTACGCCTCGGGCATCGAACCTGAGATGCTCCAGGAGGTCTTCTACGGGGAGTTCGTCCGGGGCAACCCGATCGGCGACTACGCGGTGCCGGTGGCCTCGCTGATCAAGGGCCGCCGGACGCGCAAGCTGCTGCGCAACCACCTCGGGGGCCAGGAGATCCAGGCGCTGGCCCGTCAGTTCCGATGCATGAGCGTGGACCTGATGGGTCGTGCCCCGATGGAGCATCGCCGGGGGGATCTCGCCGAGGCCGTCAGCGCCTCGGTCTCGATCCCGGTGCTGTTCCCCCCGATGCGCCACGACAACCGTCTGCTGGTCGATGGCGGCGTCCTGGACAACCTCCCCGTGCGCCTGCTGACCGAGCGCGACGAGGGGCCGAACCTGGCCGTGAACATCGCCATGGGTGGTGGTGGTGGCGGCAGGTCCGCGCGCACCGGACCGCCACGGATGCCGTCACTGGGCGACACGCTGCTGCGGGTCATGATGATCGGCAGTGGCGGCGCGGTCCAGGCTGCTCGGGCCACAGGCGCCACGGTGATCACGCCGCCACCCCTGGGCGTCGGGACGCTCGAGTGGCACCAGTTCGACCTCGTCGTCGAGGCGGGTCGGATGGCAGCCCGGGAGCTGCTCGAGCAGACCGGGGGCACGTTCCCGCCCCCCACGGACTGATCGCGGACCCACCTGCCCCGCGCTGCCCGGTGCGCCTTGAGGGCATGAGTGACCCCCCGCGCACCCATCAGAGCCCGCTTATCCTTGCTGCCTTCCGGCCCTGGGGAGGTTCACAGGGTGACGCCACGCGAGGGGTCGGGGACCATCCTACCCGGGTGCGCCGGGGTGCGGGAACCGTCCGGCGCCACCGACGGCCCGGGGCTCGGGTCGCGGATTTCGGGGAACTCCTGCGCGCACCGTAGGATTCGCGGCGGAGGATTCGCATAGTGGCCTAGTGCGCACGACTGGAAATCGTGTTGGGGTAACACCCTCACGGGTTCAAATCCCGTATCCTCCGCCGCGATCGAAGGGGCAGCCCACGGGCTGTCCCTTCGTCGTCTCACGCATGAACGGCCTCCGTCCGGGACCTGCCCGGTGGCGCATCGCGGCGGCCACCACCAAGATGGCTTCAGCCGACACCACGATCGAAGGGACCACCCATGGCCACCACGCGACGCGCATCCACCGTCTGGGACGGCAGCCTCATGGAGGGCTCGGGCCAGGTGACGTTCCAGTCCTCCGGGCTGGGGACCCATCCTGTCTCGTGGCCCGCCCGCGCCGAGGAGGCCAACGGCGTGACCAGCCCCGAGGAGCTGCTCGCCGCCGCCCACGCCACCTGCTTCTCGATGGCCCTGTCGCACGCCCTGGCGCAGGCCGGCACCCCGCCGACCCAGCTGCGCACGTCTGCCGAGGTGGACTTCCAGCCCGGTACCGGGATCACCGGCATCCGGCTGCAGGTCAGCGGCGACGTGCCCGGAGTGGATGCCGAGGGCTTCGCGGCAGCGGCCCAGGGGGCCAAGGACGGCTGCCCGGTGAGCCAGGCCCTGGCGGTCCCTATCACCCTCACGGTGCAGTAGGCCCGCTCCCGGCCCCCGCCAGGGCGTAGCGTGGTGCCACGCCCGAGGAACCCTGGGGCGGGGGAGGGACCACACCGACATGTACCTGCGCCAACCGGACCTCGTGGGTCCCCTGCTTGCCCCCGGCGCGCGGATCGCGGTGATCGCTCCCGCCGGGCCGGTGCAGCCGGCCCGGTTGGGGCGCGGCCTGGAGATCCTGCGGGGTTGGGGGTACGAGCCGATCGTGGGCCCGCACGTGCTGGCCAGCTCAGGGCACACCGCCGGGACCACCGACGAGCGCCTGGCGGACCTGCGCTGGGCGGTCACCGATCCCGAGCTCGAGGCGATCTGGTTCGCTCGAGGCGGCTTCGGGTCCATGCACCTGCTCGAGGAGCTCATCCGCCTGGTCCGCGGCCCCGCGGCGGTGCCCAACCGTCCTCTGCTCGGGTTCTCCGATGCCACGGCCTTCCTGGCCGCGCTCTACCGCGAGCACCACCTCACCGATGACCCCCGCCACCCGCTCGCGCGCGGCCTGATGGGGATCCACGCACCGGTGATCACGGCGCTGGCGGACCTAGCCGCCCCGGCCGTGCTCGACCGGGTCCGTGCCCTGCTGCAGGAGGGGTCCGGATTCGGCTGCGCGGTCGACCACGTGGCCGGGCCGCGCCGCAGCGTGCGCGGGCCCCTGGTGGGCGGCAACCTGGCGATGCTCGCGGCCCTTGCGGGCACTCCGCACGCGCTGCGATCGCACGAGGCGATCATGGTCCTCGAGGACGTCGGTGAACCGGTCTACCGCCTCGACCGGATGGTCACCCAGCTGCAGCTGTCCGGGGGACTGATGGGCGTGCAGGCCTTCGCCCTGGGCTCGTTCAGCATCGTGCCCGGCGAGCGTGACCAGCATGCGGAGTCGTTCATGCAGCAGCGACTCCTCGAGTTCGACGTGCCGATCGTGGTGGGCGTGCCAGTGGGGCATGACCCGGACAACGAGCCGTGGGTCTACGGCCAGGTCGGCGAGCTGACTGGTGACGAGGACGCCTGACGACGGGTGACCGATGACGAGGACGCCTGACCACGCTCTGAGTGGTGACGAGGACGCCTGACCACGCTCTGAGTGGTGACGAGGACGCCTGACCACGCTCTGAGTGGTGACGAGGACGCCTGAGTCAGGCCCAGAACTCCCCGAGCGCCTCAGACGATCCCGTACAGCCGATCGCCGGCATCGCCGAGCCCGGGCACGATGTAGCCGTGCTCATTGAGCCGCTCGTCGATCGCGGCCGTGATCAGCGTGATCGACGTGTCCCGGTCGGCCACGGCCGCATCCACCGCGGCGATCCCCTCCGGGGCAGCCAGCAGGCACACCGCCGTGACGTCGCGGGCGCCCCGGGCAAGCACCAGGTCGATGGCCATAATCAGGGTGCCGCCGGTGGCCAGCATCGGGTCGAGCAGGTAGACCTGCCGGCCCGACAGGTCCGCGGGCAGCCGGTCGGCGTAGGTCGAGGCCAGCAGTGTGTCCTCGTCGCGGATCATCCCGAGGAAGCCGATCTCGGCGGTGGGCAGCAGCCGGGTCATCCCCTCGAGCATGCCCAGGCCGGCGCGCAGGATGGGGACCACCACGGGCCTGGGCTGGGCCAGCCGGTGCCCGGTGGCCGGTCCTACCGGCGTGGTGATGCTGACCTCGTCGATGCGGATATCGCGGGTGGCCTCGTAGGCCAGCAGCGTCACGAGCTCCTCGACCAGGCGCCGGAACGTGGGGGAGTCGGTGCGCTCGTCGCGCAGGGTGGTCAGCTTGTGGGCGACCAGGGGGTGGTCGGCGAGCATGGTCCGCATGGTCGCTGAGCCTAGTGTGGCTGCGGCCATCCCTGAGGACCGCCGCAGCCGATCGGGTCTTCATCCACGCGCCCGCCTTGCCGTCGATGTGGTCGTGAATGCCCTGAGCGGCTGCGCCGCAGAGCAACCTTGCGCATCTGATGGTCGCTGGACCGGGCATACGACTGCCCGGGAACGACCCTTCTCCGTGCATGGTTGCCCCGGGGCGGGGTCTGCCGGACCGGTGCGCGACCAGAGACCCGGCAAAGTTCGTTGCCAGCACCCGGTCGGGCGCCCGTCAGTCGCGCTGCTCGGCGAAGAAGCGCTGGATCGGGGCGCCACACTCCTGCGCGAGCACCCCGGCAACCACCTCGGGGCGGTGGTTGAGCCGCGGATCCCGGACCACGTCCCACAGTGACCCGACGGCACCGGCCTTGGGGTCGAAGGCGCCGAAGACGACCCGCGCGACCCGGGCGGCCACGGCTGCCCCTGCGCACATCGTGCATGGCTCCAGGGTCACCACCAAGGTGCAGCCCTCGAGCCGCCACTGCCGACGAGCCTGCGAGGCGGCGCGCAGCGCCAGGACCTCGGCATGCGCGGTCGGATCGGCGTCGGCCTCCCGGCGGTTGGCCGCGGACCCGAGGATCGTCCCGTCTGCGTCCAGCACGAGGGCGCCGATCGGTACGTCCCCGGTTGCCAGCGCGGCGTGCGCCACCTGCAGGGCAGTGCGCATCGCCGACTCGTCTGTCGGGGATGCCTGCACGCCCCGCAGTCTGCCAGCCGCCGGGCCGGGCATCCTCCGGTTGTGCAATCGCGTGCGTGCTGGTGGGGTGGGCAGATGCGTCGTCCCACCTCGGTCCGCAGTCCCGATGCCTTCCACGGCGTGGGTGCCCTGCGCGCCCACGAGCGCGGGCGGCACGGCACCTCGTTCTTCGAGGGGTGGTACGTCAAGCTCGTGAGCGCTGACCGGGCCACCCGGTTGGCGGTGATCCCCGGGGTGTTCCTCAGCGAGGACGGATCGATCGCCGAGGCCTTCGTGCAGGTGCTCGACGGCGTGTCCGGCCAGACGGCCTACCACCCGTTCGCCCTGGGCGAGTTCCGCGCGGACACGACCCGTTTCGACGTGCGGGTCGGTGCCAACCGGTTCAGCAGCGACGGGATCGTGGTGGACCTCCCGGGCCTGTCGGCCGAGGTCCGCTTCGGCCCCAGCGTGCCGTGGCCGGTGACCCTGACCGAGCCCGGGGCGATGGGCTGGTACGCCTGGGTGCCCACGATGGAGTGCTACCACGGGGTGGTCAGCCTCGACCACGGCCTGGCCGGCTGGGTGGACCTCGGTGCGGGCCGCAGGGACCTCGCCGGTGGGCGCGGATACCTCGAGAAGGACTGGGGCACCGCGTTTCCCAAGGGCTACGTCTGGATGCAGTCCAACCACTTCCCTGAGCCCGGGGTGAGCCTGATCGGCTCCACCGCGCTCATCCCGTGGCGGCGCTCGACGTTCCGTGGCGACCTGGTCGCGCTGCGCATCCCCGACGGCCCGCATGCGGGCCTGCACCGCTTCACAAGCTACACCCGGGCCCGCACCACCGACCTGGTGGTCACCGAGCAGGAGGTCCGCTGGGCGTTGCGCGGGCAAGGCGGAGCGCGGCTGGACCTGCGCGCGTCGATCGGTGGGCGCACCACGGGCCTGCTGCACTCGCCGGTGCGCACGCAGATGCACCAACGCGTCGCCGAGACCCTCGACGGCACCCTTGAGGTTCGCCTCACCGGCGCCAACGGGACCACCGGCTACCACAGCGTCGGGGAGGTGGCAGGAGTCGAGGTGCACGGGGCGATCGACGAGCTGATCGCCACGGCGGGGCGGTGAGGGTGCCGCTGCTCGTTGTCAGGACATCCGGTCAGCCAACGGGGCAGACTGGGCCCACCCGGGGCACGGACGCCCCACACACCACTTGGAGGGAACATGGGCAAGGCTGAGGACATCATCGAAGCCCTGGGCGGAGCGGACAACATCGACGAGATCGAGGCGTGCGCCACCCGTCTGCGCACGGTCGTCGTCGACCCGTCGATCGTCGACGAGAAGGCCCTCAAGGCAGCAGGCGCGTTCGGGGTGCTCTCCTCGGGCTCGGTCCTGCAGGTCATCGTCGGTGGCGAGGCAGACGGCCTCTCCATGGACATCAACGACATCATCGGCTGAGGAGTATCAACGTGGCACTGCAAGTCCTGTCCCCCATGCCCGGTCGGGTCGCGAACCTCACTGAGGTCCCGGACCCCATGTTCGCCGAGGCCATGCTCGGCCCCGGCCTGGCCATCGATCCCCCGCGCAGCCGCGTGGTCGCGGTCGCACCCATCTCCGGCACCTTGGTCAGCCTCTTCCCCCATGCCATGGGCATCGAGGTCGAGGGCTACTCGATCCTGGTCCACCTGGGCCTCGAGACGGTCAAGCTCAACGGCGAGGGGTTCACGCTGCTCAAGGCCAAGGGCGACACCGTCGTGGCCGGCGAGCCGGTCATCGAGTGGGATCCCTCGGTCATCGAGGCTGGTGGCCTGCCGGTCATCACGCCGCTGATCGCGATCCAGGCCGAGGCTGGCCAGATCACCCAGCTGGTCGCCGACGGTACGCAGGTCGAGGCCGGCACGGCCGTCTTCGAGGTCGCCTGACCTGCACCGGTCGCACGACCATCAGCCAGACCGCCGGGGCGGCCCAGCCCGGACCGGCGCCAGACCAAGCCCGCCCGCCCTGGGCGGGAACGAGCCAGCCGCCCGCGTAGGGCGAACAAGTGAGAGGTGTTCAACGTGGCTGAAATCACCGTGGTCCTGCCCCCCGGCGTCGGACTGCACGCCCGCCCGGCCGCCCTGTTCGTGGGTGCGGCCTCCAAGTCCGACTGCGACGTCACGATCGGCCGCCCCGGCGAGCCCGGCGTGAACGCCAAGAGCATCCTGGGCGTCATGGGTCTCGGGGCCAAGGCCGGCGAGGAGATGGTCGTGACCGCTGAGGGCGATGGTGCAGATGACCTTCTGGCGAGCCTGAAGGGGATCCTCGAGACTCCCGAGGGTGGCCATGCCTGATCCCGTGACCCTGACTGGCGTCGGGGTCAGCCCCGGCGTGGGTGCCGGACCGGTCGTGCGTGTCGTGGACACCGTCCCCGAGCCCAAGTCTGGGCCCGGGGCGGGGTCCACCGACGAGGAGTACGCGGCTGCGACCAAGGCGCTCGAGGCCGTCGCTGCAGATCTCGAGGATCGCGGCCAGCGGGCCGGCGGCGAGGCGCAGCACGTGCTCGAGGCGCAGGCGATGATGGCCCGCGATCCCGACCTGGCTGCGGGTATCAAGACGCGCACCGATGCCGGTGGGAACGCCGCGCGAGCAGCGTTCGAGGCGTTCGGGGTCACGCGCGAGATGCTGCTCACCCTCGGCGAGTACTTCGCCGCCCGGGTGACCGACCTCGACGACATCCGCAACCGCACCGTGGCCCTGCTGCTCGACGTCCCGCCCCCCGGGATCCCCGAGCTGACCGAGCCCAGCATCCTGGTGGCGATGGACCTCGCCCCGGCCGACACGGCGCTGATCGACAAGTCGATGGTGCTCGCGTTCGCCACCCAGGAGGGTGGGCCCACGTCGCACACCTCGATCCTGGCCCGCAACCTCGGGATCCCGGCGGTCGTGGGCTGCCCGGGCGTGCGCGAACTCACGCCCGGTACCCGGGTGCTGGTCGACGGCTCCAACGGCAAGGTCGTCATCGACCCGCCTGACGACATGGTCGCCGAGCTCGCGGGAGTCGATGAGAAGCGGCGCGCCGCCCTGGCGGCCGTGGGCAACGCGCCCGGTGCCACCTCCGACGGGCACGCGGTGCCGCTGTTGGCCAATATCGGCGGTGCCGACGACGTCGCCGCGGCGCTGGCCAACGGGGCCGAGGGTGTGGGGCTGTTCCGCAGCGAGCTGCTGTTCCTGGACAGGACCGATGCCCCCACCGAGGACGAGCAGTACGGCCTGTACCGCGCCGTGCTCGAGCAGTTCGGCGGCAGGAAGGTGGTGGTGCGCACGCTCGACGCAGGTGCCGACAAACCGCTGCCCTTCCTGCCGTTCGGTGAGGAGCCCAACCCTTCGATGGGTGTCCGCGGCCTGCGGATCTGCATGCAGGCCCCGGAGATCATCAACACCCAGCTCACCGCCCTGGCGCGGGCCGTCGAGGGTCTGGACACCGAGCTGTGGGTGATGGCCCCCATGGTCGCCGACGTCTACGAGGCGACGTGGTTCAAGGAGGCCTGCGACGCCGCCGGCCTCACGGCCAAGATCGGCACGATGGTGGAGATCCCGGCCGCCGCACTGCGGGCCGAACACCTGGGCAAGGTCGCGGAGTTCTTCTCCATCGGTTCCAACGACCTCACCCAGTACACCTTCGCCGCCGACCGCCAGATCGGCGCGGTCGCTCGGCTCCAGGACGCCTGGCAACCGGCGATCCTGGATCTGGTGGCCGCCACGACTGCGGGGGGGTCGGCCAACGACATCCCCACGGGCGTGTGCGGTGAGGCAGCGGCGGACCCGGCTCTGGGGTGCGTGCTGGTCGGCCTCGGGGTCAACACCCTGTCGATGTCCTCCGGCGCCCTGCCTGGGGTCCGGGCGGCGCTGGCAGCGCACACCCTGGCTCAGTGCCAGGCGGCCGCGGTGGCCGCACGGGGTGCCGAGGATGCGGCCGCGGCGAAGGCCGCTGCCCGTGCCGAGCTCCCGGAGCTGGCGGGGCTGGGCCTCTGAGGTAGACACCTGCGGCCAATTGGTCCGCGGGTGGTGAAGTCGATGCGCTGTCGGGCTGAGCCCGGCAGCGCATCGCTTCGTCCTGGCCCGGGGGAACTCGTACCGAACTGGGCGCGCCGAGATGCCCTGTGAACGGGTGTGACTCATGGGGCCAGTGCTACTTTGACCGCGAATGCCCCTCTCCGCGGATGGAAGGTGAACTGAAATGAGTGCAAGTGCTCCATCGGGTTCCGCCACGATTGTGGAACCGAGTCTCTGGTCCAAGCTCTTCGCCATCCTCCAACGTGTCGGCAAGAGCCTCATGCTGCCGATCGCGGTGCTCCCCGCCGCCGGCATCCTGCTGCGCCTGGGCCAGCCCGACCTGCTCGGCGGCATCGGCGAGTCCGGCCCCGAGGTCGGTGACGGCCCGTTCTCGATCCTGAGCCTGGCGGGCGGGGCGATCTTCGACAACCTGGCGCTGCTGTTCGCCCTCGGTGTCGCGATCGGCTACGCGAAGAAGTCCGACGGCTCCACTGCCCTGGCCGGCGTGGTCGGCTACCTGGTGTTCAAGGGAGTCCTGAACTTCCACACGTTCGACACCGACCCGGACCCGACGATCGCCAGCGCCCCCGATCCGGGCGTGTTCGGCGGTATCACCATCGGCATCACCGCTGCCCTGCTGTGGCAGAAGTACCACCGCACCAAGCTCCCCACCGCGCTGGCATTCTTCTCCGGCCGTCGCCTGGTGCCGATGCTCGCTGCGGCTGCCGCAATCCTCTGGGCCATCGTGTTCGGCTTCGTCTGGCCGCCGGTCGGCGAAGCGCTGAACTCGGCCGCCGAGTGGATGTACGACAACGGCCCGCTCGGTGCTGGCGTGTATGGCGTGTTCAACCGGCTGCTCATCCCCACAGGGCTGCACCACATCATCAACTCGTTCGTGTGGTTCCAGGCCGGTGAATGCCCCACCAAGACCGGTACGGCTGCCGGTGACCTCACCTGCTTCTTCAACGCCACCGAGGACCGGGAGAAGTACGGCCTGTTCATGACCGGCTTCTTCCCCATCATGATGTTCGCCCTGCCGGCCGCGGCATTCGCGATGATGCACGAGGCCAAGGACAAGGTCGCTGCCAGCGTGCTGCCGGCCGCCGCCCTCACCTCGTTCCTCACCGGCGTCACCGAGCCGCTGGAGTTCTCCTTCATGTTCGCCGCTCCGGTCCTCTACGGCATGCACGCCGTCCTGACCGGCGGGTCCATGGCCCTGAGCTACGGGTTGGGCGCACGCGATGGGTTCGGCTTCTCGGCCGGTCTGTTCGACTTCGTGCTGAACTGGGGGTTGGCCACCAAACCGTGGTTGCTGCTGATCATCGGTGCAGGCTTCGCAGTCCTGTACTACTTCCTCTTCCGCTTCGCGATCCGCAAGTGGAACCTGAAGACGCCGGGCAACGAGGAGGACGCGGTCGCCGAGGACGAGGCGATGACCGCCGCCTAGCCCACGGCACACAACTGAACACGCAGCACCGGGAGGCCGCCCACGAGTGGGGCGGCCTCCCGCGTGTCTGAGTGGGTGTCCTCAGGACTGCCAGGTCTGCCCCGTGAGGCGCTCGTAGGCCTCGACGTACAGGGCGCGGGTGCCCTCGATGACGTCCTCGGGCAGGGGCGGGGGCGCCTGGCCCGAGGCGCGGTCCCAGCCCGAGGCCGGCGAGGTCAGCCAGTCGCGGACGTACTGCTTGTCGAAGGAGGGCTGGCCGCCGGGGCGCCCGGGCGCCCAGCGGTCCGCCGGCCAGAACCGCGACGAGTCCGGGGTCAGCACCTCGTCGGCAAGCAGGATCGGCGCCCCGGCGTCGTCGGCCGCGCGGCCGAACTCGAACTTCGTGTCGGCCAGGATCAAGCCGCGCTCGCCGGCGATCTGCTCGGCGCGGTGGTAGATCGCCAGGGTGAGCTCGCGCAGTGCCCGGGCGTCGTCGGGGCCGACGGTGGCCACCACTGCGGCGAAGTCGACGTTCTCGTCGTGGTCACCGAGCGCGGCCTTGGTCGCGGGGGTGAAGATCGGCTCCGGCAACCGGGAGCCGTCCACCAGTCCCGCGGGCAGCGGCACGCCGCAGACGGTCCCGGACTCCCGGTACTCAACCAGGCCGGAGCCGGTCAGGTAGCCACGGGCCACGCACTCGACGGGGAACATCTTCAGCGGCCGGCACAGCATCGCCCGGCCGCGCACGGCATCGGGCACCTCGGTGGACAGCACGTGGTTGCCCACGAGATCCGAGACCTGGTCGAACCACCACAGGCTGAGCTTGGTGAGGATCGCGCCCTTGTCCGGGATGGTCGTGGGCAGCACCCAGTCGTAGGCCGAGATCCGGTCGGAGGCGACGAACAGCAGGGCGCCGTCGGGGGCGCGGTACAGGTCGCGGACCTTGCCCGAGTAGACGTGGGTGTAGCCGAGCAGCTCCGGGCCAGCCGGGATGTTGGTCCCCGCCGGCGACGGCGGCGCAGCAGGGCGTGCGTCGCTCACAGGATCGCTGCCGGGGTGTACGCGGCGGCGGCTGGGTGCTGGGCGGCGATGACCTCGACGCGGGCCACCACCCGCGCGACCTGGTCGCGGGCGGCGCCGGTGAACTCGATCGGCTCGGCGACCAGCGCCTCGAGCGCAGCGCGGTCCAGGCCGAGTCGGCCGTCGGCAGCCAGCCGGTCGAACAGGTCGTTGCTCGCCTGGCCGGCGCGCATGTCCAGGGCCACTGCCACGGCGTGGGTCTTGATCACCTCATGGGCGACCTCCCGGCCGATGCCGGCACGCACCGCGGCCATCAGGATCTTCGTCGTGGACAGGAACGGCAGGTAGCGGCGCAGCTCGGCGTCGATCACGGCGGGGAAGGCGCCGAACTCGTCGAGGACGGTCAGGAACGTCTCGAACAGCCCGTCGAGGGCGAAGAAGGCATCGGGCAGCGCCACCCGGCGGACCACCGAGCAGAAGACGTCGCCCTCGTTCCACTGCGCTCCGGCCAGTTCGGCACCCATCGAGGCGTAGCCGCGCAGCAGCACGGTCAGGCCGTTGACCCGCTCGCAGGAGCGCGAGTTCATCTTGTGCGGCATCGCCGAGGAGCCGACCTGACCCTCCTGGAAGCCCTCGGTGACCAGCTCGTTGCCGGCCATGAGCCGGATGGTGGTGGCCAGGCTCGACGGCCCGGCGGCCACCTGGACCAGCGCGGAGAGCACGTCGTGGTCCAGCGAGCGGGGGTAGATCTGGCCCACGGAGTCCAGCACCTCGGTGAAGCCCAGGTGAGCGGCGACGCGCCCTTCGAGGTCGGCCAGGCGTCCGGTGTCGCCGTCGAGCAGGTCGAGCATGTCCTGGGCGGTGCCGACCGGACCCTTGATGCCCCGCAGCGGGTAGCGCTCGAGCAGGTCCACGACCCGGCCGTAGGCCACGATCAGCTCCTCGGCAGCCGACGCGAAGCGCTTGCCCAGGGTGGTCGTCTGTGCGGCGACGTTATGGCTGCGCCCAGTCAGCGGCTGGTCGGCGTACTGCGCGGCCAGCGCGGCCAGGCGGGCCAGCGTCGCCACGATCCGGTCGCGGACCAGCAGCAGCGCCTGGCGGACCTGCATCTGCTCGACGTTCTCGGTCAGGTCGCGACTGGTCATGCCCTTGTGGATGTGCTCGGTGCCGGCCAGCTCGGCGAACTCCTCGATGCGGGCCTTCACATCGTGGCGGGTGACCCGCTCGCGCGCCGCGATCGAGGCGAGGTCGACCTGGTCGCGGACCGCCTCGTAGGCCTCGACGGTGCCCGGGGGCACCTCGATGCCCAGGTCGGCCTGCGCCCGCAGGACCGCGATCCACAGGTCCCGCTCGAGGCGGACCTTGTGCTGCGGGGACCACAGCGCCACCATCGCCGCGCAGGCGTAGCGCTGGGCCAGGACATTGGGGATGGCCGGCTGTGAGGTCACGGGGGTCATTGTCGCAGCCACCGCAGGCGCGGCGTTGCTGTGTACGGAATCGACAAGAAAACGGTCGATTCCGTACACAGCAACATCAGGTCGCGCTGGCGGCCAGCGCGATGTCGTGGCGGTAGTGGCCGCCTTCGAGGGTGATGGCCGCCAGGAGGTCGTAGGCGCGCTCGCGGGCGCCGGCCAGGTCCGCGGCCCGCGCTGTGGAGCAAAGCACCCGCCCACCCGTGGCGACCAGCGCGTCCTCGCGCTGGTCGGTGCCGGCGTGCACCACCCACGCCGCGTCCCAGCCGGACTCGGTGCCCGCGCTCGTGGGCACGCCGCGCAGCACCCCGCCGGTCCGGGGATCCTGCGGGTAGCCCGGGGCGGCCAGGACCACCGTCACCGCCGAGCCGGGGTGCCAGTCCAGCGGGGGCAGCTCGGCCAGGCTCCCGCGCGCGGCTGCGCGCAGCACGCCGGCCAAGGGGGTGCGCAGCAGGGCGAGCACGACCTGGGTCTCCGGGTCACCGAACCGGGCGTTGAACTCCACGACCCGCAGGCCCCGGCTGGTCAGGGCCAGGCCGGCGTAGAGCAGGCCCGAGAACGGGGTCCCCCGCCTTGCCATCAGCTCGATCGTCGGCCCCACGACGCGGGTCATGATCTCCTCGACGAGGCCCTCGGGCGCCCACGGCAGTGGGGCGTAGGCGCCCATGCCGCCCGTGTTCGGGCCGCTGTCGCCGTCCCCGGCGCGCTTGAAGTCCTGGGCCGGGACCAGCGGCACCGAGGTGGTCCCGTCGGTGATCGCGAACAGCGACACCTCCGGGCCGTCGAGGAACTCCTCGACCACCACGGCCCCGCCTGCACGCTCGAGGCACGCCTGCGCGTGGGCCATGGCCTCGGCGCGGTCGTGTGTGACCACCACGCCCTTGCCGCCGGCCAGGCCGTCGTCCTTGACCACATGGGGCGCTCCGAACTGGTCCAGGGCGCTGGCCACCTCCTCGATCGTGGAGCACACGTGCGCCATCGCGGTGGGCACCCCGGCCTCGGCCATCACCCGCTTGGCGAACGCCTTGGAACCCTCCAGCGCGGCCGCGGCCGCCGAGGGCCCGAAGCAGTCGATCCCGACGGCGCGGACCGCGTCGGCGACGCCGGCGACCAGCGGCGCCTCCGGGCCGATGATCACCAGGTCGACCGCGAGGCGGGTGGCCAGCCGGACGACGTCGTCGGGGTCGCTCGCCGCCACGGGATGGTTGGTGGCGACCTGCGCGGTCCCCGCATTGCCGGGGGCGACGTGCAGGGCGGTCACGGTCGGGTCCGCGGCCAGTGCCAGGGCCAGGGCGTGCTCACGGCCACCGGAGCCGATGATGAGGATGTCCACGCCCGCAGGCTACCGGCCGCCCACGCCGCGCCGACGCGGCCGGGTCGGTCAGCGCCTCCGAGTGGGTCAGCCCTCGTAGTAGGCGTCCACCTCGGTGAACACCTCGTCGAGGATGGCCAGGCCTGCCTGGGCCTCCTCGACGGTGACTGTGCAGGGTGGCACGACATGCAGGCGGTTGAAGTTCATGAACGGCAGCAGCCCGCGCTTCTTCGCAGCGGCCCCCAGCGCGCCCATCGCCGCCGACGTGCCGCCGTACGGGGCGAGCATCGCGCGTGTCTCGCGGTTGCTCACCAGGTCCAGGGCCCAGAAGACGCCCAGCCCGCGGACCTCACCGATCACCGGATGCCGCTCGGCCAACTCGTTCAAGCCCGGCCCGAGCACGTCAGCCCCGATCCGGGCCGCGTTCTCGACGATCCCCTCGTCGCGCATCGCGTTGATGCTGGCCACGATGGACGCAGCGGCCAGGGGATGCCCCGAGTAGGTCAGCCCGCCCGGGAACACGCGGTCGTCGAACGTGGCTGCGATCGCATCGGAGATGATGACCCCGCCCACGGGCACGTAGCCGGAGTTGGAGCCCTTGGCGAAGGTGATCAGGTCCGGGCGCACGTCGAAGTGGTCGAAGGCGAACCAGGCGCCGGTGCGGCCGAACCCGGCCATCACCTCGTCGAGGATCAGCATGATGCCGTGCTCGTCGCACAGGGCGCGGACACCCTCGAGGTACCCCGGCGGCGGGATGAGCACCCCGGCGGTCCCCACGACCGTCTCGATCAGGATCGCGGCGATGGTCCCCGGACCCTCGAAGCGCAGCACGTCGGCCAGGTGCTCCAGCGCGCGCTGGGACTCCTGCTCGGGGGTGGTGGCCCAGAAGTGCGAGCGGTACAGGTAGGGGCCGAAGAAGTGCACGTGGTCATCGGCGTACTCGTTGGGCCAGCGGCGCGGGTCGCCGGTCGCGACGATCGCAGAGCCCGTGTTGCCGTGGTACGAGCGGTAGAAGCTCAGGACCTTGCGCCGGCCGGTGTGCAGCCGCGCCATGCGGACCGCGTTCTCGTTGGCATCCGCGCCACCGTTGGTGAAGAACACCTTGTTCAGGGACTCGGGGGCCAGCTCCGCGATCAGCCGGGCGGCCTCGCCACGCGCGGCGTTGGCGTGCTGCGGGGCGACTGTGGCGAGCAGTCCGGCCTGCTCCTGGATCGCGGCGATCACCTTCGGGTGCTGATGGCCGATGTTGACGTTGACCAGCTGGCTGGAGAAGTCCAGGTACCGGTTGCCCTCGTAGTCCCAGACGTAGCTGCCCGAGGCGCCGGCGATCGTCATCGGGGCCAGCGCCCCCTGTGCCGACCAGGAGTGGAACACGTGCGCCCGGTCAAGCTCGTAGGCGCGCGCCCCGGCTGCGGGATCCGTGGTCACGGTGGGCTCGGACATGCGTTCTCCTTGGTCGGACGGTGCGTGATCCACGACTTTAGTACCGAGAGCCCACCCACGGCGTCCCACCCAGCCTGGCGCCCACAACCCCCGCGCCGCCTACAGGGCCTTGAGGATGTCCTCCACGCGGTCCTTGGCGTCGCCGAACAGCATCTGGGTGTTCTCCTTGAAGAACAGCGGGTTCTGCACGCCCGCGTAGCCCGTGGCCATCGAGCGCTTGAACACGATGACGTCCTTGGCCTGCCAGACGGTGAGCACCGGCATCCCCGCGATCGGGCTGCCCGGATCATCCATGGCCGCGGGGTTGACCGTGTCGTTGGCCCCGATCACGAGCACGACGTCCGTGGACGGCATGTCGTCGTTGATCTCGTCCATCTCCAGGACGATGTCGTAGGGGACCTTGGCCTCGGCCAGCAGCACGTTCATGTGCCCGGGCAGGCGCCCAGCCACCGGATGGATGCCGAACCGCACGTTCACCCCGCGCTCGCGCAGCTTGCGGGTCAGCTCGGCCACCGGGTACTGCGCCTGGGCCACGGCCATGCCGTAGCCGGGGGTGATGACCACGTCGTGCGCCTCGGCGAGCAGCTCGGCTGCGCCCTCGGCGTTGATCTCGCGGTGCTCGCCGTAGTCGACGTCTGCGCTCACCGTGCCGCCCTCGACCCCGAACCCACCGGCGATCACCGAGATGAACGAGCGGTTCATCGCCCGGCACATGATGTAGGACAGGTAGGCACCCGAGGAACCGACGAGCGCGCCGGTGATGATCAGCAGGTCGTTGTTGAGCAGGAAGCCGGCCGCGGCCGCCGCCCAACCGGAGTAGCTGTTGAGCATCGACACCACGACGGGCATGTCCCCGCCTCCGATGGAGGCCACGAGGTGCCAGCCCAGGAACAGGGCCAGGGCGGTCATGATGCCCAGCAGCGACTGGCGGGCGATGGTCTGGTCCTCGGGGATCATCACGTAGGCGATCGTCATGGCGAAGAACGCCACGATGATGCCCAGGTTGAGCTCGTTGTGCTTGGGCAGCATCATCGGTGCGGAGTTGATGCGCGCCGAGAGCTTGAGGAAGGCCACGATCGAGCCGGTGAACGTCACGGCGCCGATGAACACCCCGACGAACACCTCGACGTCGTGGATCGCCGGGTAGGCGACCAGCTTCTCGTACGAGCTGTTCCAGCCGACCAGCACGGCGGCCAGGCCCACGAAGCTGTGCAGGATCGCGATCAGCTCGGGCATGCCGGTCATCTCGACGCTGCGCGCCCGCCAGATCCCGATGACCGCACCGATGGCCATTGCGGCGACGATCAGGCCCAGCCCGACCCATCCGGTGCCCTCGGAGACGACCACGTTGTCCCCGACGTTGGTGCCCACCACCGCGGCCAGGATGGTGATGACCAGGGCGATGGCCATGCCGACGATGCCGTAGCGGTTGCCCATGCGGGCGTTCTCGTGCTTGGACAGGCCCGCCAGGGCCAGGATGAACAGCAGCCCGGCGATGATGTAGGCGCCCTGCTGGAGGGACAGGGGAATGGTCATCGCGGCGCATCCTCACGCTTGAACATCTCGAGCATCCGGGCGGTGACGGTGAACCCGCCGAAGACGTTGATGCTGGCCACCAGGATCGCGATGAACGCCAGCGCCGACACCCAGAACTCGCCGTGGCCGACCTGCAGCAGCGCGCCGACCAGGATGATGCCGCTGATCGCGTTGGTCACCGACATCAGGGGCGTGTGCAGTGCGTGGTGGACGTTGCCGATCACGTAGAAGCCGATCACCACCGAGAGCATGAACACCAGGAAGTGGCCCAGGATCTGCTCGGGGGCGAAGGCCGACATGAGCAGGAACAGGCCAGCGCCGGCGCCGATCAGGCCCAGTCGAGTGCTGGCCGACATCTTCTTCTTCGGTGGTGCGGGTTCCGGCGGTGGCGCGGCGGCCACGGCGGCCGGAGCGGCCGAGACCTGCACGGGCGGCGGGGGCCACATGATCTCGCCGGCCCGGGTCACGGTCATCCCGCGCTGCACGACGTCCTCGAGGTCCAGCACCGCCTGGCCGTCCTTGGCCGGGGTCATCAGCTTGAGCAGGTTCACCAGGTTGGTGCCGAACAGCTGTGAGGCCTGGGTCGGCAGCCGCCCGGGCAGGTCGGTGTAGCCCAGGATCGTGACGCCGTTGTCGGTCACCACGCGCTCGTCGGGCCGGCTGCCGGCGACGTTGCCGCCGTTGGCCGCGGCCATGTCGACCACGACGCTGCCGGGCTTCATCGAGGCGACCATCTCAGCCGTGAACAGTCGTGGTGCGGGCCGACCGGGGATCAGCGCGGTGGTGATGACGATGTCGACATCCTTGGCCTGCGCGGCGTACAGCTCGGCGGCCTTGCGGTTGAAGTCCTCGCCCATCTCCTTGGCGTATCCGGTGGCGCTGGGTCCGGTGTCCTCGACCTCGATGCGCAGGAACTCCGCGCCCATCGACTCGACCTGCTCGCCGACCTCGGACCGGGCGTCGAAGGCGCGCACGATCGCGCCCAGGCTGCTCGCCGTGCCGATCGCCGCCAGGCCCGCCACGCCCGCGCCCACGACCAGGACCTTCGCGGGGGGGACCTTTCCGGCGGCGGTGACCTGGCCGGTGAAGAACGACCCGAACTCGTTGGCGGCCTCGATGACCGCGCGGTACCCGCCGATGTTGGCCATCGAGCTCAGGACGTCCAGGGACTGGGCGCGTGAGATGCGCGGCACCGCGTCCATCGCCAGCGCGGTGACGCCGCGCTGCGCCAGCGCGCTGACCAGCTCAGGGGCCAGCGCAGGGGCCAGCAGGCACGCCACTGTCTGCCCCTCGTGGAGCCGGGCGATCTCGTCGGGCGTCGGCGCGTTGATCTTCAGCACGAAGTCGGCGTCCCAGACCTCGGCGCCCACGATCTGGGCGCCGGCCGCGGCGTACGCGGGGTCCTCGAAGGACGCACCGGACCCGGAACCGGACTCGATCGCGACCTCGTAGCCGAGCTTGATCAGCGCCTCGACGGTCTTGGGGGTGGCGGCAACTCGCCGTTCACCGGGCTTGGACTCCTGGGGCACACCAATGCGCACGACTCGTCCTCTCGAAGCAGTCGCTGAGCAACATATATCGTCCCCGGCGACGCGCCCGCAGCGGGTGAGGCCGCTCGTCGCAGGTCAGGACGTAGGTCCCCGCGGGCCACCGGCAGTGGTCCCGCGGCCGGTGGGCCATCGGTCAGCGCAGGCCGATTCTGGCCCGCGATCTCACCCGGGTGCCCGGGCTGGCCGAGGACTGCCCGACCGCGCAGTCAGCGGAACTGCCCGCGCACCAGCTGCGGGGGCCAGTCCACCTGGTCACCCAACTCGTGGGCTGCGCGCAACGGCCACTGCGGGTCGCGCAGGAGCACCCGGCCCAGCGCGATCACATCCGCGGCGCCGGCGGCCAGGATCTCCTCGGCCTGGCTCGGTTCGGTGATCATCCCCACCGCGGCGGTCGCGATCCCGGACTCTGCGCGGATCCGGGCGGCCAGGGACACCTGGTAGCCGGGCTCCGGGGTGATCGTCTGGTGCGGGCTCGCGCCACCGCTGGAGACGTCGACCAGGTCCACGCCCAGGTCGCGCAGCCAGCCGCAGACGATCACCGAGTCCTCGATCGTGTGCCCGCCCTCGGCCCAGTCGGTCGCGCTGATCCGCACCAGCAGCGCCCGGTCCGCGGGCCAGATCGCCCGGATCTCGGTGACCACCTCGAGCAGCAGCCGGGCCCGACAGGAGAGGTCGCCGCCGTAGCCGTCGGTGCGATCGTTGGACAGCGGGGAGAGGAACTGGTGGAGCAGGTAGCCGTGCGCCGCGTGCACCTCGACGGTGTCGAAGCCTGCGGCCAGCGCGCGCTGCGCGCCCGCGACGAACGCGGCGACGACGTCGGCGATCCCGGCCGCGGTGAGGGGTCGCGGGGTGGCCAGGCCTGGGTAGGCGGTGGCACTGGGCCCGACGGTCTCCCAGCCGCCCTCGGCGACCGGCACGCTGCCCGAGCCGCTCCACGGCCGATAGGTCGACGCCTTGTTGCCCGCGTGGGCGAGCTGGACACCGGCCAGCGCCCCCTGCTCGTGGAGGAACGTCACGATCGGCGCCCAGGCCTGCGCCTGCTCGTCGGACCACAGCCCAGTGTCCTGTGGGCTGATCCGGCCCTCGGGCACGACCGCGGTGGCCTCCGCCATGACCAGCCCCGCACCGCCGCGGGCCAGTCCGCCGAGGTGGACCAGGTGCCAGGGCGCCACGACGCCCTCGACCGCCGAGTACTGGCACATCGGCGCGACCATGATCCGGTTGCGCAGGTGCGTCGAGCGCAGGGTCAGGGGGCTCAGGAGCAGCGACATGCTGGCCAACCTAGTGGGCCCTCCAAGTACGCGGCTTCAGGGCAGCAGGTCGTTGAGCACCAGGGTGGCGTCGCGGTCGGGCCCCACCCCGATGGCCGAGATCCGGGCGCCGGACTGCTCCTCGAGGAACCGCACGTAGGCCCGGCAGTTGCCCGGCAGCGCGTCGAAGTCACGCACCCCGGAGATGTCGGTGCCCCAGCCTGGCAGCCGCTCGTAGACAGGGCGCGCGTGATGGAAGTCCGTCTGGGTCATCGGCACGTCGTCGATGCGTTGGCCGTCCACCTCGTAGCCCACGCAGACGGGGATCTCCTCGAAGGTGCTGAGCACGTCGAGCTTGGTCAGGAAGTAGTCGGTCATGCCGTTGACCCGGGTCGCGTAGCGCGCGATGGGGGCGTCGAACCAGCCGCACCGGCGGTTGCGACCGGTGGTCACGCCGACCTCGCCGCCGATCGTGCGCAGCGCCTGCCCGTCGTCGTCGAACAGCTCCGTGGGGAACGGCCCCTCGCCGACGCGGGTGGTGTAGGCCTTGAGGATGCCCAGCACCCGGTCGATCCGGGTGGGTCCGATCCCCGAACCGGTGCTGGCCCCGCCGGCGGTGGGGTTCGACGAGGTCACGTAGGGATAGGTCCCGTGGTCGACGTCGAGCAGGGTTCCCTGGCCACCCTCGAGCACCACGGTCTCACCGCGGTCCAGGGCCTGGTTGAGCAACAGGGCGGTGTCGGCGATGTGGGGTGCCAGCCGGTCGGCGTAGGACAGCAGGTGCTCGGTGATCTGGTCAGCCTCGACCGCGCGCCGGTTGAACACCTTGACCAAGGCCTGGTTCTTGTTGACCAGGGCCCCCTCGACCTTGCGGGCAAGGATCGAGGGATCCATCAGGTCCTGGATCCGGATGCCCACCCGGGCCATCTTGTCCCCGTACGTCGGGCCGATGCCCCGGCCTGTGGTACCGATCTTGGCCTTGCCCAGGAAGCGCTCGGTGACCTTGTCCAGCGACACGTTGTAGGGCGTGATGATGTGGGCGTTGGCGCTGATCAGAAGCCGGGAGGGGTCCACCCCGCGCTCGATCAGGCCGTCCATCTCGCGGAAGAGGACCTCGAGGTCGACCACCACACCGTTGCCGATGACCGGGGTGCAGGTGGGGGACAGGATCCCGCTGGGCAGCAGGTGCAGGGCGAACTTCGCGTCCCCGATCACCACCGTGTGCCCCGCGTTGTTGCCGCCCTGGTAGCGCACGACGTAGTCCGCGCGGCCGCCGAGCAGGTCGGTGGCCTTGCCCTTGCCCTCGTCGCCCCACTGGGCGCCCACGATGACGATCGCCGGCATTCGAGCCTCCTGAGGCCAGCGCCCTGCTCATCGGGACGCCCTAGACAGCCCCCGTCCGGGAGCACCACGCCCACCCTAGCGCCGCCGGAGGCGTCACTTCCTCGTCTGCGTAGTCGATTCGGCCCATTCAAGGTGCCCTTTCGACTACGCAGGATCGAACAGGGGGCACAGGAGCGCGAAGAAGGGATCGGGGTCGTGGCCCAACTCCCAGTTCGTGACTCGCAGGATCAGCGCACCGGTGGAGACCATCAGGCCGTTATGCCGCGTGATGTCCGCGTGCCACGCATCGATGGCAAGGTGGCCAATGCCGTCGACCTCGACGATCAGCGTCCGTCCGTCGGGGAGCGTGAACTCCGCGTCGGTGAACCGTCGGCGCCCCTGGGCGTCCCTACGGGCGGTCTGCATGCGCGGCCGGGGAAGGCCGCGGCGCCTGCATTCGCGCAGGAAGGTGGACTCAGAGACGCTCGTGACCCCGAACTCGATCTCCTCGAGCACTTCGCGGATCAGCGGTGCATTGCGGACGCGAGCGCGAGCCTCGAGTGCCTGCCGCATCGCGTCGGGGGTGGTCAGGCGCTGTTGGGCGGCCGTGGTGAGGAGGAACAGCACTTCGCGTGGTGACCTGGCCCAGGCAGCGGCATCGATCGCGGCCCTGCTTGCCGAGGTCCTGGCCGGGGATCCTGCGCCGCGGACCTCTTCCTCCGGGTGGTGGCGGCGCAGCCACAGGGGCGCGCCTCGAGACCGGAGCCGCCGTCCACGGGGCACGATGACGTCGATCGAATCGTCGGCGTAGCCGGCGGCTCGCCAGCCGCATTCCAGCAGTGCGCTTCGTCCCGCCAGGAGTGCTCCGGGGCCACACTCCAGGACTGCGGCCATGCGCAGCCTGGCGCTGTCGGGGTCAGCCTCGTCTGCCGCGAAGACGTGGGGCGAGATCTGCGTCCAATCCGTGCGGCTGGCCCGGACCATGCTGGCTCGGCTGAGCCCGATCTCGCGGGCCTGCCAGTCGGCAACCACTCCGCGCTGGCGGCGCAGCATCGCCCGAGCCTCGACGCTCAGGCGTGGTCCCATCCCGGGATGGTGCCCCTGGGATTTGGATGCAGCAATTGTCCGTCCACAGAAAGCAGTCTGCGTAGTCGATTCGCCCGACGATATGTGGCGAATCGACTACGCAGACTTCGGGCTGCTGGGTCAGATCTTCGTGCCCGTGGCGCGCAGGTCCTCTGCGGCCTTGGCCACGCGGGCCGCCATGCCGGCCTCGGCGGACTTGCCGTACGAGCGCGGGTCGTAGACCTTCTTGTTGCCGACCTCGCCCTCGACCTTGAGCACGCCGTCGTAGTTCTTGAACATGTGGTCCACGATCGGCCGGGTGAAGGCGTACTGCGTGTCGGTGTCGATGTTCATCTTGACCACGCCGTAGTCCAGCGACTCGTGGATCTCGCTGAGCAACGAACCCGAGCCGCCGTGGAACACGAGGTCCAGCGGCTTGGAGCCGGGCTCGAGGCCGCGCATCTCGATGACCTTGTCCTGCAGCGTGCGCAGGATGCCCGGGGTCAGGACCACGTTGCCCGGCTTGTACACACCGTGCACGTTGCCGAAGGTCGCTGCCACCAGGTAGCGGGCGCGCTCGGTGAGGCCCAGCTTGGTGATCATGGCCTCGACGTCCTCGGGGGTGGAGAACAGGTGGGCGTCGTGGCTCGCCTCGACGCCGTCCTCCTCGCCGCCGACAGCGCCGATCTCGATCTCCATGATCGTGTTGGCTGCGATGGACTTGTCCAGCAGCTCGTCGGCGATGTCCAGGTTGCGACCGAGCTCGATGGCCGAACCGTCCCACATGTGCGAGTTGAACAGCGGCACCTTGCCGGCCTTGACCCGCTCGATGCCGATGTCCAGCAGCGGGCGCATGTACTTGTCGAGGTTGTTCTCGGGGCAGTGGTCGGTGTGCAGTGCGATGTTCACCGGGTACTTGTCGGCGATCGAGTGCGTGAACTCGGCCAGGGCCACCGCGCCGGCGACCATGTCCTTGACGTACTGGCCGGAGGCGAACTCCGCGCCGCCGGTGGAGAATTGCACGATGCCGTCGCACTCAGCCTCGGCGAAGCCGCGCATGGCGGCCAGGATCGTCTGGGACGAGGTGCAGTTCACCGCGGGGTAGGCGTAGCCGCCAGCCTTGGCGCGATCGAGCATCTCCTCGTAGACCTCACGTGACGCAATGGGCATTGCTGGGCTCCTCCTCGTTCGACCGCGGGCCTGTCCCGCCGAGCATGCCTGTCATCCTGACAGCACCTCGTGGTCGAAGCACGTCCGGCGGTGGTGCGCTGGGCGCCGTTCGCACGCCGTTCACGTCGGGCCCACGCGCGCGGCAGGATGGAGCCCGTGCACCCGGACCTCGCAGGCCTCACCGATGCGCTGGCTGGCGCCGGGATGACGCTGGTCACCGACTCAGACGTCCTCGCCGGGCACAGCGTGGACTGGACCGGGCGATGGTCGGGTCCGGTGCTCGGGGCCGTGCGTCCCCGCACCACGGCGCAGGTGGTCGAGGTCCTGGCTCATGCTCGCGTGGCCGGGGTCCCGATCCAGGTCCAGGGGGGCAACACGGGGCTGGTCGGTGGGTCGGTCCCCGATTGGCCCGCCGTGCTGCTGCTGACCTCGGGCCTGGACACGTGGGAGGCCGTCGACCCGGTCGAGCGCACTGTGCGCGTGGGGGCCGGGGTGTCCGCAGCGCGGGTCGGTGCGCATGCCCGGGCCGCGGGGCTGCGGTTCGGCGTGGACCTGGCATCGCGTGACTCGGCCACCATCGGCGGCATGGTCGCCACGAACGCCGGTGGGATGGGCGTCCTGGCCCACGGGATGATGCGCGATCAGGTGCGTGGACTGGTCGCAGTGCTCGCCGACGGGCGGGTGCTGCGCACCGTGGGCCGTCCGCGCAAGGACAACTGCGGGTACGACCTGGGGCAGTTGCTGGTGGGCAGCGAGGGCACGCTCGGTGTGATCACCGAGGTCGAGCTGGTCCTGCATCCCGCGCCGGCCGCGTCGAGTGTCGGGGTGCTCGCCGCTGGGTCGCTGGCACAGGCGGTCGGCTGGGCCCGCATGGCCCAGGCCGCAGGTGGGCTGCTGCTGGCCGCCGAGGTCGTCGATGCCGCGGGGGTCGCCCGAGCCAGCGCGGCACTCGGCCTGCCCGATCCGCTGCCGGCCGGGGCGCAGTGGTTGCTCCTGCTGGAGGTCGCCGACGGGGCGAGCGGCGCGGGGCTCGAGCCCGTGGGGGATCACGTCGTGGCAGTGGCCAACGATGCCGCCGAACGGGCGAGGCTCTGGGCCCTGCGTGAGCAGCAGACCGAGTTGTACGCGCAACTGCCAGGCCTCGGCCCGGAGAAGCTGGACATCAGCCTGCGGCTGGACTCCCTGGACGCGGGGGTCGAGGCGATCCGGGCCACCGTGGCGCAGGCGGCGCAGGGCTGGGTCGGGTTCTTCGGCCATGCCCTGGACGGCAACCTGCACGTGCAGCTCGTCGACGTGCCAGCCGGGACCGCGCACCTCGTGCTGGCCCAGGTCGCGGCGCTCGGGGGCAGCATCAGTGCCGAGCACGGGATCGGTCGGATGAAGGCCGGCCAGCTGCACCGCAGCCGCAGTGCCGAGGAGATCGGCTGGATGCGCCAGATCCGCTCCGGCCTCGATCCGGGCGGCCTGCTCAACCCGGGGGTGCTGTTCGAGGAGGGCTGACATGGGTCCGGGTCGCGGCCCCTGCGACGTGCGGTCCACCCGAGCCGCCCGGCATGCTGTCTCCCGTGACTGGACGACCGCTCGTGATTGCCCACCGTGGTGCCAGCGCCGCGCGCGCCGAGCACACGCTGGCGGCCTATGAACTGGCGATCGAGCAGGGCGCTGACGGGCTGGAGTGCGATGTCCGCCTGACCGCGGACGGACACCTGGTGTGCGTCCACGATCGTCGGATCGACCGGACCAGCGACGGCTGGGGAGTGGTGTCCACCAAGACCCTGGCCGACCTGGCGGTCCACGACTTCGGCGCATGGTCGGAATCTGAGGGTCCCCGGCCGGCTCGGCGGCCCCTGCGCGAGCGCACCGTGGCGGCCCGACGCAGCGAGTCGTGGCCCGGGGAGGCCGTGCTGGCCGACCGCTCCGGTGCGATCCTCACGCTGCCCACGCTGCTGGACCTGGTGACCAGCGGCCCGCGGCCGGTCATGCTAGCCATCGAGACCAAGCATCCGACCCGGTACGCCGGCTGGGTGGAGCAGGCGGTGGTCGCCCAGTTGCGAAGGTTCGGCCTGGCCTCCCCACCCCGGTCCGGCCCGCACCCGGTGCGCGTGATGTCGTTCTCGGCGCAGGCGATCCGCCGGTTCCGGGCGCTGGCCCCGGGCGTCCCGCGGGTGTTCCTCATGGATCGGGTCCCGCTGCGGATGCGCGCCGGGGACCTTCCGTTCGGTGCGACCATCGCGGGGCCCGACATCGCCATCCTGCGTGCGCACCCCCGGTACGCGGTGCGGGTGCAGCGCATGGGCGGGCAGCTCTTCGTGTGGACCGTGGACGAGCCGGCCGATATCGAGCTGTGCCGGGAGCTCGGAGTTGCGGGGATCATCACGAACCGGCCTGCGGACGTGGTCGCAGCCCTGCCCCCCGCTGCGCGCTGAGGGCGCTGGTCGCTGGTCGCCCCCGGTCCGAGGCGAAGCCGGATCTCGGCCAGAAGCAGGCCGACGCCGGAGATCCTCGACTCCCGCTCGCGTGCGACGCCACGACTTGTGTCGATGTGACGTAGAACACGACCCTCGACACAGCGTGTGCGTTGCCCGAGTCGGTGCAAGTGGCGTAAGGTTCAACCAGTTCGGACGTCACTGCATCCCCCGTCGGTGGCGTCCGAACGCATGTCTGGGGAGGTTCGACCGGCGGTGGGCCTCGTGGGTGGCGATGGGTGTCCCGCGGTGGCGCCCGGCGTATGGCGCCTCGCGACTACCCTGTCGGTACATGTCCCCCGAACTCAGTGGCGCGCTGGCCGTCGCGGCCCTCGTGCTGGCCGTCGTGGCGCTGGTGCTGGCCACGGTGGCCAACCGTCGCTGGGTCGCGGTCGGGCGCGCCGGCGGCCGTCGCGGTTCTGCGATCCCTGGCGCGGACCAGGCACAGGCCGAACCCGCCCATGCCCCGGCTGAAGGTATCGAGGCTGCCGTGGCAGAGGCCGTCCGTGCCGAAGTTGCCCGCGTGGAGGCCGCGCGCGGTGACGTCCCCGGTCAGGCCGATCCGCCCGCTGATCCGCCCGCTGATCCGCCTGCGGATCCGACTGCTCTGCGGCACGTGGCGCTGGTCCGCTACGACGCCTTCGCCGACGTCGGCGGCCGACTGTCCTACAGCGTCGCCGTGCTCGACGACACCGGATCGGGGCTGGTCCTCACGACCCTGTCGGGCAAGTCCGATGTGCGCACCTACGTGCGCACGATCAGCGCTGGGCGTGCCGAGGGTACGCTGACCGCCGAGGAACAGCAGGCCATCGAGGCCGCCGTGGGAAGGGTCGCATGACTGTCGTGGCCTTCCAGGGCGAACTGGGCGCGAACTCGCACATCGCCATCGAGGAGGTGTTCCCGAGCGCCACCGCGCTGCCCTGCCCCACGTTCGAGGACGCCTTCGCCGCGGTGGCCGACGGCAGTGCCCCGCTGGCGATGATCCCGATCGAGAACTCGCTGGCAGGTCGGGTGTCGGACATCTACCACCTGCTCCCGCGTGCGGGCCTGGCGATCGTGGCCGAGCACTTCCTGCCGATCCGTCACCAGCTGCTCGGCGTGCCGGGCGCGCGGATCGAGGACCTGCGCACCGTGGAGAGCCACGTGATGGCCCTGGGACAGTGCCGGCATGCGATCCGCCGGCTGGGCCTGACCCCGATCGTCGCCGCGGACACCGCGGGATCGGCGCGCGAGGTCGCCGAGGTAGGGGACCCGAGCCGGGCTGCGATCGCCTCCGCGCTGGCCGCGCAGACCTACGGCCTGGCCGTCCTGGCCGAGAACATCGAGGACGCCGACCACAACACCACGCGCTTCCTGGTGCTGGCCCGCGAACCCGAGGACGTGGAGGCTGGCGAGGAGCTCATCACCACGCTGGTGTTCCGCGTGCGCAACGTCCCGGCGGCGCTGTTCAAGGCACTGGGCGGGTTCGCCACCAACGGGGTCAACATGACCAAGCTGGAGAGCTACATGCTCGACGGCCACTTCTCGGCCACCCAGTTCTACGCCGACGTGGAGGGGCATCCGGCCGATCGCGGCTTGGGCCTGGCACTCGAGGAGCTGGAGTTCTTCTCCCACGAGGTGTCCATCCTGGGCACCTACCCCGCCCACCCGTTCCGCCAGTCCCTGTCCTGACCCGGCGCCCGCCGGGCGGGGTCAGGTGCGGATCGCGGGGCGGGGGCGGGGGGCGAACCACCATGCGGCCAGCCCGCCAGCCAGAGCGCCGGTCAGGTGCGCCTGCCACGACACGTTGGCCGCCACGGTCCAGGGCAGCGCCCCGAGCAGCAGCGTCCCGTAGAGCAGCAGCACCGCCGCGCCGACGAGCAGGTCGCGCCAGTGCCGGGTCCGCACGCCGGCGACGAGCAGGTAGCCCAGGTATCCGAACACCAGGCCGCTGGCCCCGATCGTGGTGGTCGCCGGTGGTGCTATCAGCCACGTGCCCAGACCGCCGAGCAGGACCACCGTCGCGGTCACCCGCCAGAACAGCGCCCGACCGCCGGTGGCCACCAGGGCGCCCAGGACGAGCATCGGCACCGTGTTGGACAGCAGGTGCTCGAAGTTGCCGTGCAGGAACGGGGCGAACACGATCCCGAGCAGGCCGTCAGTCTCCCGGGCCTCGATGCCGGCGCTGTCCAGCCGGCCGCCAAGCAGCAGGTCGATGGCTTCAGCGATCCACATGATCGCAAGGAGCAGCAGCGGCGGGCCCAGGGGACCCAACGGGCCGAGCCGGTCCGCACGCCGGGAAGTCCGGGCACCCGGGGCGCTCACCGGCCCGCACCCCGCGCGGCCAGCAGTGCCTCGAGCAGCCGGCCGACGCCGTCCTCGACGTTGCTCGGCAGGATGTGGTCGGCCACCTCGCGGGCGGCCGGGTGGGCGTTGGCCACCGCGTACCCGGTCCCGGCGGCGCGGATCAGCGCCGCATCGTTGGGCATGTCCCCGATCGCCAGGGTGCGCTCCGGGGCGACGCCCAGGGCCTCGGCGACCTCGAGGAAGCCCACGCCCTTGTCGATCTGGCCGGACATGATCTCGATGAGCACATCCTTGGTGCCCGAGTGCGTGATGTGCAGCGCCCCGGCGAACTCGGCCTCGGCCAGGGCCAGCAGCGAGTCAGAGTCGTGGCCGGTGCCGGCCGGTGGCGCGGCCAGGATCTTCACCGGATCGCCGCGGCCGATCAGGTCCAGGATGTCCCCGCTCTCCACCCCGGGCATCCGGGCCCACGGGGGGTCATAGCTCGGCTCGAACCCGACCACGGTCAGGTCGTCGAGGCTGCGCGCGAGCGCGGCCCCCTCGATGAGTCGCTCGAGGGCGAACGAGATGCCAGGGACGAGCTCGCGCAGGCGCAGCGCGACCGCGGCGGCCAACTCATGCACGATGGTCGTGTGCCGGACCAGGCGCTCCTGCGCCAGATCCAGGACCAGTGCCCCATTGGCGCAGACCGCCATGTGCGCATGACCGGTCTGGTTGATGATCGGGCGCAGCCAGCGCGGCGGCCGGCCGGTCACGTAGACGAACCCGACCCCGATCCCCGCCAGAGCCGGGATCGCGGACAGGCTGCGCGCGCCGATCGACAGGTCCGGCCCGAGCAGGGTCCCGTCGAGGTCCGAGCCCACCAGCCCGACGTCCTCGGGCACCGGGATCGGGGCGCTCAGGTCCACCTCGACCAGGCTGTGCGCGCGCACGCCGATGTCGTCGGGCAGCAGGTCCGCGATCCTCGGGGCCGGGTCCTCGGGGCTGGGCCGCGGCGGGCGGGCGGCGGCGTCGGACATGGTCGCCAGTCTCCCACGCAGGGCTCCGGCGCGCCGGTCGCTGATGGTCTCAGGCAAGGGGCGTCAGGCCAACGGCTCGAGGACCGTCCGACCGCCCAGGTAGGGCGCCAACGCAGCAGGCACCCGGACCGATCCGTCGGCCTGCTGGTGGTTCTCCAGGATCGCGATGATCGTGCGCGGGATCGCTACCAGGGTCCCGTTGAGCGTCGCCAGCGGCCGGATCGAGCCGTCCGCGTCGCGCTCGCGCACCCGCAGCCGCCGAGCCTGGAACGTGGTGCAGTTCGAGGTGGAGGTCAACTCCCGGTAGCGACCCTGCGAAGGGATCCACGCCTCGCAGTCGAACTTGCGTGCGGCACTGGCGCCCAGGTCTCCGGTGGCCACGTCGATGACCCGGTAGGGCAGCTCGAGGGCGTCGAGGAACTGCTTCTCGTGCTCGACCAGTCGAGCATGCTCGGCCTCAGCGTCCTCCGGCGTCGTGAACACGAACATCTCGACCTTGTCGAACCAGTGCACCCGGAAGATGCCGCGGGTGTCCTTGCCGTAGGTGCCGGCCTCGCGTCGGTAGCACGGCGAGTAGCCGGCGAACCTGCGCGGCAGCGAGTCGGCGGCCAGGATCTCGTCGGAGTGGTAGGCGGCCAGCGGGACCTCGGCCGTGCCGACCAGGTACAGGTCATCAGCCTCGAGCCGGTAGACGTTCTCCGCGGCTTGGCCCAGGAAGCCGGTGCCCTCCATCGCGGCGGGCTTGACCAGCGCCGGCGGAATGATCGGGGTGTACCCGTTGGCCGTGGCCTGCGCCATCGCCATGTTGATCAGCGCCAGTTCGAGCAGCGCGCCGATCCCGGTCAGGTAGTAGAAGCGCGACCCCGAGACCTTCGCGCCCCGCTCCACGTCGATGGCGCCGAGTGCCTCGCCGATCTCGAGGTGGTCGCGGACGGTGATCCCCTCGGCCGCGAAGTCCCGGATGTGCCCGTGCGTGGCCAGGACGGTGAAGTCCTCCTCGCCGCCGCGGGGCGAGTCCGGGTGCACCACATTGGACAGGGCCAGGACGAGCTCGTCGGCACGGGTGGTGGCCTGCGCGCGCTGGGCGTCGGCAGCCTTCACCGCGTCGGCCAGCTCCCGGGCTCGGGCCAGCAGGGCGGCCTTCTCGTCGCCGGTGGCCTTCGCGACCTGCTTGCCCAGCCCCTTCTGCTCATTGCGCAGCGTGTCGAACGCGGACCCGGACAGCCGCCGGGTCTCGTCGGCCGCGAGCAGCGCATCGACCAGCCCGGGGTCCTCCCCGCGGGCAGCCTGGGAGGCGCGGTACAGGTCGGGGTTCTCACGGAGCGCGCGCAGGTCGATCACGAGCGCACAGCCTAGCGGCGTGCGGCGCCGGCGCCAGGCCGGTCGGCCGACTGGATCTGCTCCCGTCTCGCCGATCCGCTCCCGTATTTCGGGGAGCAGGTCGTGCGAACGGGAGCGGATTCCCCCGGCGCTGTGACTACAGGTACGGCCCGCTGGTCCCCCGGCGATGGCCATCGGGGGAGGGCGGGGCGGGCTCGTCCTCGGGGCCCGACGTGATCGCGGCGCGGCGCATCTGCTCGAACTGGGCGCGGGCGGCCATCTGCTGGGCGAACAGCGCGGTCTGGATCCCGTGGAACAATCCCTCGAGCCACCCGACCAGCTGGGCCTGGGCGATCCGCAACTCGGCATCGGTGGGGACGGTGTCGGCGCCGAACGGCAGCGAGAGCCGCTCGAGCTCCTCGATCAGCTCGGGAGCCAGCCCGCTCTCGAGCTCCTTGATGGATCGGGTGTGGATGTCGCGCAGCCGGGCCCGGGAGGCCTCGTCGAGTGGGGCGGTGCGGACCTCCTCGAGCAGCTGCTTGATCATCGAGCCCACGCGCATGACCTTCGCCGGCTGCTCGATCAGGTCGGCCACCGAGGACTCGTTGGACTCCTCGGCAGTGGCGATCGGCTGGCCATCGGGCCCCACGATCACCACGTGGGCGCCGGGCTCGTCCTGGACGGGTGCGGGCTGCGTCATGGCACCATTGTCGCCCCCGCGCCCGCGGGCTGCTGCCCAGGAGGCGCATGGTGGACATGAGCTGGTTGACCCCGAAGGCGGTCGTGCGTGCCGTCGGCGAGCACGGGTTCGGGGCGTTCGCAGTGGCGCCGATCGCCGCGAGCGAGGTGGTGGCCGCGTTCGGCGGCCATGTCGTGACGGGCGCGCAGCTGCCGGAGTTCGACGAGGCCCGGGTGTCGCGCTCGATCCAGGTCGCCGACGACCTGTTCCTGCTGGCCAGCGCGCGCATCGAGGACGGCGACCTGATCAACCACTCGTGCGACCCGACCTGTGGCCTGCTGGGCGAGACCGTCGTGGTGGCCAAGGCCGACCTGCGCCCGGGGCAGGAGCTGACCTTCGACTACGGCACCTGCGACGCGAGCCCCTACGACGAGTTCGACTGCGCCTGCGGGGCGCCGCGCTGCCGGGGCCGGGTCACTGGCGACGACTGGCGCGACCGGGACTTCCAGATGCGCAACAACGGCTGGTTCTCGCCCTACATCGCCCGGCGGATCGCGGCCCAGCACGGTCGCAGCGGCTCGGCACCGCTGTAGATTCCCCCCATGGCCGAGTTGGGCGACCTGTTCGAGGACGAGCACGAGCAGCGCTCGCGCGTCGTCTTCCCGTCCCGTCGGCTGTCGGCGCGGCGCTCTCTGGCGGTCCGGATCACCATCGCGCTGACGATCGTGATCGTCACCACGCTGCTGGTGTACCTCGAGCGCGACGGCTATGCCGACTTCGGCCAGGACAACGAGGTCTCGCTGGTCGACGCCCTCTACTACTCGACCGTCACGCTGTCGACCACCGGCTACGGCGACATCGCCCCGATCACGTCGGGCACCCGGCTGGTCAACGTCTTCGTCATCACCCCGCTGCGGTTCATGTTCCTCATCGTGCTGGTCAGCACGACCGTCGAGGTGCTGACCCAGGCGGCCCGGGAACGGACCCGGGTCAACCGCTGGAGGAAGCGCATGAAGGACCAGACCGTGATCGTCGGGTTCGGCGTCAAGGGCCAGGCGGCGCTGCGCTCCCTGCTGGCCCACGGCCTGGATTCGCGCACCATCGTGGTCATCGCCGCCGACCGGTACGCGGTGGCCGAGGCCACCAGGGCGGGGGTGACCGGCGTCGTGGGCGATGCGCGCAGCGAGCAGGTCCTGCGCGACGCGGGCGTGCCCGAGGCCAAGCAGGTCATCGTGGCCGCCGACCAGGACGACACCGCGATCATGGTCACGCTGCGGGTGCGGGCGATGGCCCCCGAATCCCTGATCATCGCCGCCGCGCGGGAGGCCTCGGCCGCCGAACTGCTGCGCCAGAGTGGTGCGGATCGCGTGATCACCCACGCCGAGTCCGCGGGCAATCTCATGGGCCTGTCGATGCTCTCGGCCAACGTGGGCGCGATGATCGAGGACCTCATGGACACCGGTCGCGGCCTGGAGGTCGTGGAGCGTGAGATCACCCGCGCGGAGATGGGTCTGGCGCCGGCTGACGTGCAGGCCGAGGGTGACCTCGTGCTGGCCGTCGTGCGTGACGGTGCGGTGATCCGGTTCGATCAGGGCGGCGTCCGGGTGCTCCAGCCCGGCGACCGGATCGTGGTGATCCGCAGTGCCAAGAACGGCCCGGCGCCCGCCCCCGGTACGGCCCGACCGGCCAAGTAGCTCGCTGCCCGCAGCGCCGCGGGCGCCCGCCGCCCAGGGGAGGAACCGCCATGAAGCTCGCCGTCGTGGGTGGGGGATCCACCTACACCCCCGAACTGCTCGATGGCCTGGCCGCGATGGGCGACCAGCCGCTGTTCGAGGAGCTCGTGCTCCACGACATCGACGCCCATCGCCTGGCCGTGGTCGGTGGCTTCGCCGAGCGGATCCTGCGCTCCTCGGGATCCTCGGCCCGCCTCACGCTGACCGGCGACCTCGAGGCCGCCGTCGACGGGGCCAGCGCGGTCCTGCTGCAGTTGCGGGTCGGTGGCCAGGCAGCACGTGCCAGCGATGAGTCGTTCCCGTTGGCCTGCGACTGCCTGGGCCAGGAGACGACCGGTGCCGGTGGGCTGGCCAAGGCCCTGCGCACCGTGCCGGTGGTGCGCGGCATCGCTGAGGTCGTGCGCGCCCGCGCGCTGCCCGAGGCGTGGATCGTCGACTTCACCAACCCGGTCGGGATCGTCACCAGGGCCCTGCTCGACGAGGGCCACCGTGCGGTGGGGCTGTGCAACGTGGCCATCGGCTTCCAGCGGATGTTCGCCGGCTGGCTGGGCTGCGCGCCCGACCGGGTGGCCCTGGACCACATCGGGCTGAACCACCTGACCTGGATCCGATCAGTGCGCGTCGACGGCCAGGAACGGATGCCCGAGATCCTGGCCGAGCACGGTCCCGAGCTGGCCGAGAAGCTGGAGATGCCCCTGGAGCTCGTGCAGGCCGTGGGGGCGATCCCGTCGTACTACCTGCGCTACTACTACCAGCACGACGACGTGGTGCGTGAGCTGCAGGCGCAGGGCACCCGGGCCGCCGAGGTGATGGCGATCGAGGCCGAGCTGCTGGCGATGTACGCCGACCCCCGCCTGGCGACCAAGCCCACCCTGTTGGAGCAGCGCGGCGGGGCCTACTACTCCCAGGCCGCCGTCGCCCTGGTCGAATCCCTGCTGGGCCGGCCCGGCGCACAGCGGCGCCACGTGGTCAACATCCGCAACGGGTCGACGATGCCCTTCCTGCCCGCCGACGCCGTCATCGAGGTGCCTGCCGAGGTCGACGCGGCCGGGATCCACCTCCTGCCCGTGGCCGAGGTGGCCGCTGACCTGCGCGGACTGATCAGCCACGTGGCCGCCTACGAGGAGCTCGCGCTCGCGGCGGCGATCCATGGTGGTCGCGATCGGGTGCGCGCGGCGCTGCTGGCCCATCCGCTGGTCGGCCAGTACGCGCTGGCCGAGCGGTTGACCGAGGACCTCCTGGCCGCCAATCGAGCGCACCTGCCGTGGATCGGGCGATGAGCCAGACCCCCGAGCTGCTCGTCGGCGTCGACGGAGGCGGGAGCAAGACCCACGCGGTGATCGCCGACCTCGACGGTCGGGTCCTGGCCGAGGCGGTCGGGCCCGGGTCCCGGCACGCCGGGCGCGGGTTCGCCCGGGCCGCGGACACGATCACCGGGACCGTGGCCGCCGCGCTGGCCCGGTCCGGAGCCGGCGCCGACCAGGTCCGGTGCGCCGGTGTCTTCGTCTCAGGCCTGGACCTGCCCGACGAGGTGGCCGGGCTGCGCGCGGCACTCGCGCCGGCGCCGTGGGCTGCGCGGGAGCTCCTCGTGGACAACGACGTGTTCGCGCTGCTGCGCTCGGGCACCGAGCAGCCCCTGGCTGCGGCGGTGGTCTGCGGCACGGGCATGAACGCCGTGGCACTGGGTGACGACGGTCGGGTCGGGCGGATGCTCGCCCTGGGCCGGGAGTCCGGCGACTGGGGCGGCGGGATCGGCCTGGCCGAGGAGGTCCTGTGGCATGCCGCCCGTGCCGAGGATGGCCGCGGCCCCGACACGTCCCTGCGTGCGCTGCTGCTCGAGCGGACCGGACGGGGCTCGGTGCGCGACGTGTCGATCGCGGTCAACCGGGGTCAGGTGTCCGTGAGCAGCTGGGCCGACCTCGTCCCCGACCTGCTGGCCTGCGCGGCCGAGGGTGACCAGGTGGCGGTGCGGCTCGTGGCCGACCAGGGTGTGGAGGTGGCCGCGTGTGCGGCCGGCGTGCTGGCCGGCGCGGGAATCGGGGACCGACCCGTTCCCGTGGTCCTGGGCGGCGGGATCCTCGCTGCGCGCGACCCGATCCTGCTCGGGGCCTGCGCCACCGAGTTGGCCAGGCGTGGGGTCCGGGGCCCGATGGTCCTGCCCGACCGTCCACCGGTCGCGGGCGCGATCGACCTGGCCCGCGACGCGCTGGGTGCCGATCAGTAGCGGCGCAGGGGCCCTGCTGCCAGCGCGGCGAACAACTCGGCCTCGCTGAGCTGGGAGACGTCGTAGACCATCTCGATGGGGTCCGAGACGTCCGGGCCGGACATGTCCAGCCGGGCCCGTGTGCGCCACCACGTGTGTGCCACGGCGTCGTCGGCGATGCAGGAGATCTCCCCGGCGTCATCCAGGGAGCCCAGGAAGATCGAGCCGGCGGGGGGCTGCTGCCCGGCCTTGAGGACCGCAGCGCCGTGGTCGGTCAGCATGACCGTGACGTCGCCGCGGGCAGCGGCCAGGGCCTCGAGGTGGGCCTTCGCGGTGGGGGTGGCGTCGACGTGGGACGGAGACTCATCAGTGGTGAACATGAGGCAAGCATTGCCATACCTGGGCGGTGCGATCCAGCTACTGGGGAGTTCTACCGATGGGTAGTGTCGCGGGGTCCCCCAGGGCGTCCGCGGGCCCGCGGGGCGGATCGCCGAAGCCGTCGGTCCTCGCGCTCGATCCGGGTGCCGGGGGCGGTCGCAGGGAACTTGACGCCCGCGTCAACTTGACGCTAACGTCAAGTTCGTGAAACCGGTGATGCGCACGTCGGTGGACCCCCGCTCCGAGTCCTTCCGGGCCAACCGTGAGGCGATGCTGGCGTCCCTGTCCGAGATCGAGGCCCTCAACGCGACCGTGGTCGGCGGCGGTGGTTCGTCGAACCCCGCCAAGGCCGCCAAGGCGGTGGCTCGCCACCGAGACCGGGGCAAGCTGCTGCCCCGGGAGCGGATCGCGGGCCTGCTGGACCCCGACAGCCCGTTCCTGGAGCTCTCCCCGCTGGCCGGGTGGGGATCCGACGACGAACTCGGCGTGGGCCTGGTCACCGGGATCGGGTGGGTGAGCGGCGTCGAGTGCATGGTCAGCGCCAACGACCCCACGGTCAAGGGTGGGTCGCAGAGCCCCATGACCATGCACAAAGCCCTGCGCGCGATGGAGATCGCCCGGGTCAACCGCCTCCCGCTGGTCAACCTCACCGAGTCCGGGGGAGCCGACCTGCCCAAGCAGGCCGACGTGTTCGTCCCCGGGGGCGCGAGCTTCCGCAACCTCACCCAGCTCTCGGCCGCGGGGATCCCCACGATCACCCTGGTGTTCGGCTCGTCCACCGCCGGTGGGGCCTACGTGCCCGGCATGAGCGACTACATCGTGATGCAGAAGAACTCGGCCAAGGTCTTCCTCGCCGGCCCGCCGCTGGTCAAGATGGCCATCAACGAGGACGCGGTCGAGGAGGAGCTCGGCGGCGCCGAGATGCACTCACGGACCTCGGGGCTCTCGGACTACCTGGCCGAGGACGAGTTCGACGCGCTGCGCATCGGCCGCGGCATCGTGGGGCACCTGAACTGGCGCAAGCTCGGCCGGGCCCCACGGGTGGCCCACCCGGCGGCTCCGGTGCTGGACCCCGAAGAGCTCCTGGGCATCGCCAGCGCGGATGTCCGGGTCCCCTTCGACACCCGCGAGATCATCGCCCGGATCGTCGACGGCTCGGCGTTCGAGGAGTTCAAGGCGCTGTACGGCTCGCAGCTCGTGACCGGCTGGGCCGAGCTGGCCGGCTACCCGGTGGGCATCATCGCCAACAACGGCATCCTGTTCAGCGAGGAGTCGCAGAAGTCCGCGCAGTTCATCCAGCTGTGCAACCGGCACGACACACCGATCCTGTTCCTGCAGAACACCACCGGCTTCATGGTCGGCACGCGCTACGAGCAGCGCGGCATCATCAAGGACGGCGCGAAGCTGATCAACGCGGTCTCCAACTCCAGCGTCCCGCACCTCACGCTGATGGTCGGGGCGTCCTACGGCGCAGGCAACTACGGCATGGCCGGCCGGGCGTTCAACCCGCGGTTCGTGTTCACCTGGCCCAACCACCGGATCGCGGTGATGGGGCCCAAGCAGCTCGGCGGGGTGATGGAGATCGTGGCCCGGCAGAAGGCCGAGAAGCTGGGCATCCCGTGGAGCGACGAGCAGTTCGCGCCGATGCGCGAGGGTCTCGAGGGCCAGGTCGAGCGGGAGTCCACAGCCCTGTTCGCCACCGGCCGGGTCTGGGACGACGGGATCATCGATCCGCGCGACTCGCGGACCGTGCTCGGGTTCGCGCTCTCGGCGATCCATTCCAACGAAGTTGCGGGGACGTCGAACTTCGGCGTCTTCCGGATGTGAGGGCACCCATGGCACAGCGCACGATCACCCGGATCCTGGTGGCCAACCGCGGCGAGATCGCCCGGCGGGTCATCCGTACCGCCCACGCGATGGGCCTGCAGGCCGTGGCCCTCCACTCCGACCCCGACGCCGACGCCCCGTTCGTGCGTGACGCGGACCTGACCGTGGCGATCGGCGGGCGCACCTCGGCGGAGTCCTACCTCGTGGCGCAGAAGGTCCTGGACGCTGCCCGTCGGTCGGGTGCCGACGCGATCCATCCCGGCTACGGGTTCCTCTCGGAGAACCCCGACTTCGCCGAGGCGGTCGCGCAGGCCGGGCTGACCTGGATCGGCCCGACGCCGGCCTCGATGAACGCCATGGCGCTCAAGGTGGAGGCCAAGCGGCTCGTGGCCGCAGCCGGGGTGCCGCTGGTGCCCGGTGCTGAACTGGCCTCGGATGCCAGCGACGCCGACATCGTCGCCGCAGGTGACGAGGTGGGTCTGCCACTGCTGGTCAAGGCCTCGGCCGGCGGTGGGGGCAAGGGCATGCGCCTGGTCCGCGACGCGGGCGACCTGCTGGAGGCCGTGTCCGGTGCGCGCAACGAGGCGGCCTCGGCGTTCGGTGACCCGACGGTCTTCCTTGAGCGCTACCTGGAGCGCGGCCGGCACGTCGAGGTCCAGGTGTTCGGCGACACCCACGGCAACGTCGTGCACTGCTTCGAGCGGGAGTGCTCGATCCAGCGCCGCCACCAGAAGGTGGTCGAGGAGTCCCCGTCCCCGGGGGCCACCCAGGCCACGCTCGAGGCCATGTACGCCGCGGCGGTGGCCGCTGCGCGGGCCATCGACTACGTGGGCGCGGGCACGGTGGAGTTCATGGTCGCCGGCGACGGCTCTGACCAGGAGTTCTTCTTCCTCGAGATGAACACCCGCCTGCAGGTGGAGCACCCGGTCACCGAGGAGGTCACTGGCCTGGACCTCGTCGAGTGGCAGGTCCGCGTCGCTGCCGGCGAGCCGCTGCCGTTGGCCCAGGAGCAGATCACCCGCGCGGGGCACGCGATCGAGGTGCGGCTCTACGCCGAGGATCCCGCGCGCGGCTACCTGCCTGGCATGGGCCGCATCGAGTGCTTCGAGGTGGATCCGGCGCCGGGCATCCGGGTGGAGTCAGGGGTCGAGACGGGCTCGGAGGTCAGCGCGTTCTACGACCCCATGCTGGCCAAGCTGATCGCGCGCGGAGGGACCCGGGAGGTCGCGGCGGCCACGTTGGCCGCGAGCCTCGAGGGCCTGCGTGTGGCAGGTGTGCCCACCAACCGGGAGTCGTTGGCCGCGATCCTGCGAACGCCTGAGTTCCTGGCCGGTGACACCACCACCGCCTTCCTGGACGAGAACCCGCTCGTGGCCACACCGCTGGTGGCGCGCCGAGAGTTGGCGCTGCACCTGGCTGCCGCAGCGCTGGGCCTGGCCGAGCAGGAGCGCGTCGGCCAGCCGTGGGCGGCGCTCGCCCCGGCCGGCTGGCGCAACATCCCGGCCGTGCCCGAGGTGCGCCGGTTCGGCTACTCGGAGTTCGGCGTCGACCTGGCGGTCGAGGTCCACTACACCCGTGACCGCGACGGTGGGGTGGACGTCATGCTGGCCGGTGACGGTGTCGACTCCGGGCGCCCGGCGATCCAGGCCGCGGAACAGGAGATGCGCGCAGCTGCGGAGGCTGCGCTGCGTGACGAGGAGTCCGCGCAGGAGGCCGCCGAGTTCGAAGGGGGGCTGCCACCCCTGCCCGCGGCATTGCGGGTCGACCGGACCCGGGCTGAGGGTGAGCAGGTGATGGTCGAGGTCGACGGGGTCGGTGGGTGGTTCACCGTGCGGCGCGCCGGCGACTGGGTGCTGGTGACGGGCCTGGGTCGCACGACGGTGTTCCGCGTGCTCCCGCGCCACCCGGAGGCTGCCGAGCACGGTCACGACCACGGCCTGGTGACCCCGGTCCCGGGCACGGTGACCGCCGTGCTGGTGGGCGCCGGCGACACGGTGGCCGAGGGCGACACCCTGGTGATCCTGGAGGCGATGAAGATGGAGCACCGGATCAAGGCCGACGCCGACGGCGTGGTCGAGGAGATCCGGGTGGCGGTCGGTGACTCGGTCGACGCCCATCACGTGGTGGCAGTCCTCGAGGACGGCGCTCCGGGGTCTGCGTAGTCATTTCGGCGGACTTGATGGGCCGAATCGACTACGCAGACGGGCGCAGGTCGACGGTGACCAGCCCACGGACTGAGGCCAGGGTCGCCGGGGCCCTGCGACACCTCCGTACCCAGGGAAGGGACCAACGGGGGTGGCACGAGTCAGCCGGCGGGAGCATGCTGGAGCCATGGGCACCGGTGCCCCGACGCAGCACAGCCCCGAAGGGACTGCCCTCGGTGCTGCCGACCTGCCGGAGACCTGGCCGACCATCTGGTGGCACCCCTTGGACGATGGTCGGATCCAGTGCGACCTGTGTCCGCGCGAGTGCCGCCTGCACGAGGGGCAGCGCGGGCTCTGTTTCGTGCGGGCGTGCCAGGACGGCGCGATCGTGTCCACCACGTACGGGCGCTCCTCGGGTTACTGCGTGGACCCGATCGAGAAGAAGCCGCTGCACCACTTCCTGCCCGGCTCGTCGGTGCTGTCGTTCGGCACGGCGGGATGCAACCTGACCTGCAAGTTCTGCCAGAACTGGGACATCTCCAAGTCGCGGGACATCGACACCCTGGCCGACAGCGCCAGCCCGACCGCCATCGCCGAAGCGGCCACCCGGCTGGGCTGCGCGAGCGTCGCGTTCACCTACAACGACCCGGTCATCTTCGCCGAGTACGCGATCGACACCGCCATCGCCGCACGGGCGGCGGGCATCCGCACCGTGGCGGTCACCGCCGGCTACATCAACCCCGAGCCGCGGGCGGAGTTCTACCGGCACATGGACGCGGCGAACATCGACCTCAAGGGCTTCACCCCGGAGTTCTACCACCGGCTGTGCGGCGCGGACCTGGCCCGCGTTCTGGACACGATCGAGTACGTGGCCACCGAGACCGACACCTGGCTGGAGCTGACCACGCTTGTGATCCCGGGCCACAACGACTCCGATGAGGAGCTCGACGCACTCACCCGCTGGGTCGTGGCGCACTGCGGACCCGACGTGCCGATGCACTTCAGTGCCTTCCACCCCGACTGGAAGATGCGCGACGTGCCGGCCACGCCGCCGGCCACCCTGACGCGGGCGCGCGACATCGCCCTGGCCAACGGCGTCCGGTACGCCTACACCGGCAACGTGTCCGACCGCGCCGGGGACACCACGCGCTGCCCGGGCTGCGGGCGGCCGGTGATCGAGCGCGACTGGTACGAGATCCGCAGGTACGAGCTAGACGATGCCGGGCACTGCCGGCACTGCGGCGCGGCAGTCGCCGGGGTGTTCGACGGGCCGGCAGGGCGTTGGGGCAGGCGGCGGCTGCCGGTGCAGCTCGCGCAGGTGCTGGCATGACGGGCGCGTGGCTGGACGCGGCCCGGTGAGGAGGGCGGGCAATGAAGTGGTTCGGGACCGAGACGCACACGCGGGAACGTGCAGCCGGCTGGGTCCGTGCGCCTGCCGTGGCCGGGACGTTCTACCCCAGTGATCCCGACCGGCTGGCTGCCGAGGTCGACCAGTACCTGGCTGACGGGCGGGCGGCGCTGGCCGGCAGGCCGCCGGTGCTCGGGGCGCGGGGCACGGATCGACTCGTCGGGCTCGTGGTGCCGCATGCCGGCACGGTCTACTCCGGACCGACGGCGGGGTACGCCTACGCAGCCATCGATCCCTCGCTCGTGGACCGGGTCGTGCTGCTCGGCCCGGCCCACTACGTGGCGGTGGACGGCATCGGGGTCAGCACCGCCAGCGCCTGGCGGACCCCCCTGGGCGACGTGCCGCTGGACGTCGAGGCTGCGGCCGACCTGCGCTCGCTGGTCGATTCCGTGGTCCCCGCAGATGCCGCGCACGCGCCGGAGCACAGCCTCGAGGTACAGGTGCCCTTCCTGCAACGAGTGCTGGCGCCCGGCTGGGTGCTTGTTCCGCTGATCGTGGGACCGGCGCTGGCGCAGGACGTCGGGGCGGTGGTCGCCCGGTGCGCCGCCCAGCCGGGCACGCTGGTGGTGGTGTCCACGGACCTCTCGCACTACCTGGACCACGAGGCGGCGCTGGCCGCCGACGCCCGGACCATCGCCACGATCCTGGCCCGCGCTCCCGGCGACCTGCGCTCGCGTGACGCGTGCGGGCGCAACCCCTTGCGCGGGCTGCTCAGCGCGGCGGCGGCCGCCGGCTGGGTGGTGCACCTGCTCGATTCGCGCACCTCCGGCGACACCGCCGGCGATCGAGACAAGGTGGTCGGCTACGCAGCATTCGCCGTGACAGCCGGCGCCGGTGCCCTGGCTGGTCCTGGGGCGGATCCGGCCACATCTGGCCGATCCGAGCCGGGCGTTGGCCGGATCTCGCCCGCCTCGCGCGCGGCACTGCTGGGCCTGGCCCGCCGCACCATCGAGGAGGCGCTGGCGACCGAGCACCGGCCGAAGCTGGGTGCCGAGGGCTGGATCGAGGGTGCGGTGCCGCCTGACGATCCGGTGCTGGGCGAACCGGGGGCCGCGTTCGTCACGCTGCGCACGCCGCAGGGCGACCTGCTCGGGTGCATCGGGTCGCTGGCGGCCCACCAGCCGCTGTCCGCCGACGTCGCCCAGCACGCCTACGACGCGGCATTCCGGGATCCGCGCTTCCCGCCGATGACCCCCGACCGCGCCCGCCAGATGGTCATCGACATCTCGGTACTGGGTCCGACGGCGCAGTTCGAGTGCTCCGGGTACGCCGACCTGCTCGCCCGGCTGCCGGTCGGGGTGGGGGTCGTGGTGGACGCGGGACCGCACCGCGCGACCTTCCTGCCCGCGGTCTGGGAGCAGCTGCCCCAGCCGGCGCGGTTCCTCGCCGCGCTGTGGCGCAAGGCCGGCATGGCCCCGGGGCAGTGGCTGCCGGGGACCCGGATCGACGTGTACGACTGCGAGGAGTTCGCCGAGGGCACCAGCTGACCTGTCGGCCGAAGTGCCCGTGGGCTGGGCCATACTGCCGTGATGACGCAGCGTGCGATGGGCAGCGGCCCGGTCCGGATCGGCAACTGCTCGGGGTTCCTCGGCGATCGGATGTCGGCGGCGGCCGAGCTGGTCGACTCCGGGGAGATCGACGTCCTCACCGGCGACTGGCTCGCCGAGCTGACCATGCTGATCCTCGCCCGCCAGCGGATGCGCCACGGCGCGGGCTCCGGCTACGCGCGCACGTTCCTGACCCAGATGGAACAGGTGCTGGGCACCTGCCTGGACCGGGGGATCACGGTGGTGAGCAACGCCGGGGGGCTTGACCCGCAGGGCTGCGCCACCGCCCTGGGCGAGCTCGCCGACCGGCTCGGCCTGGCTCCGCGGATCGGTGTGGTCACCGGCGACGACGTGCTGCCCACGGTGGCCGCGCGCCCCGGCGACTTCCCCCACCTGGACACCGGCGAGTCCCTGGCCGGCCAGGCCCCGATGACCGCCAACGCCTACCTCGGCGGGGAGCCGGTCACTGCGGCCCTGGCAGCCGGTGCAGACGTGGTCATCGCCGGTCGGATCACCGATGCTGCGCTGGTCGTCGGACCGGCCGCGTGGTGGCACGGCTGGTCCTATGCGGATGCCGCGGCGGGCGACCAGGTGGCCCTGGACCGCCTCGCCGGCGCCGTGGCCGCCGGGCATGTCATCGAGTGCGGCGCGCAGGCCACCGGCGGCAACTACTCGTTCTTCGCCGAGGTGCCGGCCTGGCCGGCGGGGTTCCCGATCGCCGAGGTCGCCGCCGACGGCTCCAGCGTGATCACCAAGCCGACCGGGTCGGGCGGACTGGTCTGCCCGGGCACCGTCACCTCGCAGCTGGTCTACGAGATCGCGGGGCCCAGGTACGCCAACCCGGACGTGACCGCGCTGTTCGACACGGTGCTGCTGGCCCAGGTGGGCCCGGACCGGGTGTCGATCACCGGGGTCCGCGGGGCGCCCGCGCCGGAGCGGCTCAAGGTGGCGGTCAACCTGTTCGCCGGCTTCCGCAACTCGATGTCGCTGGTGCTCACCGGTCGCGACGCGTGGGCCAAGGCGGACCTCGCGCTGCGCCAGGTGGCCGGGATCAGCCTCGACGACGCGCTCGGTGACCCCGCGGCCGGCCGACCGGGGCCCAGCCCCGCGGACCTGGCCGTGGCCAGCAGCCTGCCGGTCAGCGCCCTGCACGTCGCGTTCGACGACGTGGCGCCCGGCGATCCGGCAACGACCGCCGCGGCCCAGGGGCACCTGCGCATCACGGTCAAGGACGCCGACCAGAAGAAGGTCGGCAAGCCGTTCACCACGGCAGTCGTGGAGTCCGCGCTGGGTTCCTACCCGGGGATGTTCCCCACCGCGCCGCCGGCCGAGGGCAGCCCTTTCGGCGTCTACTGGCCCACCCTGATCGACCGGGCGGCCGTGACCGTCGAGGTGAGCGTCGCCGGCGCTCCAGTGGCCTTCGTGCCCGCGCCCGCGGGAGGTGCGGAGTCGGTCGATGAGGCGGACGCACCCGAATTCGTCGGCGATCCCTCGACGGGCGCGCCGGGGACGGTCGGGGCATCCGCGGCGGGCGCCTGGGCCCCTGGCCCCGGCACGATCCTCGGTGATGTCGTCGGAGCCCGCTCGGGTGACAAGGGCGGCAACGCTAACGTCGGGATGTGGGTACCGGCGCCCGGCGTCGGACCCAGCGCCGGCCTGACCGAGCACGAGGTAGCGGCTCGGTACGCATGGTTGGCGGGCTGGCTCACCCCGCAGGTGGTGCGTGCACTCCTGCCCGAGGCTGCGGGTCTCGGCGTGGACATCCACCCGCTGCCCAACCTGCGTGCGGTCAACGTGGTGATCCGCGGCCTGCTGGGACGCGGAGTGGCCGACTCCACCTCGCTGGACCCGCAGGCCAAGGGCCTTGCCGAGCACTTGCGCGCGCGCCGGATCCCCTGAAGAACTTGACGCTCGTGTCAACTTGACGCTAGCGTCAGGTTCCATGAGGGTGCTCACCGCCCGGGGGCAGGCCACCCGGGACAAGCTCGTGGCCGGCGCGCGGGAGGTGTTCGCCGAGCGCGGCTTCGCCGCCACGCGTATGGGTGACCTCGCTGACGCTGCCGGCGTCGCGCACGGGACGGTCTACACGTACTTCGACACCAAGGAGGACGTCCTCCTGGCCGTCCTCGATGCCGTGCGCGCCGACCTTCATGAGGCCATGACGCTGCCCCGGCTGCGCGATCCGATCCTGCGCGTGGAGGCCGCCAACCGCGCCTACCTCGACGGGTACCGCGCACACGCCCAGCTGCTCCAGGTGGCCCAGGAGGCTGCGGCCGGCGACTCCCGCTTCGCCGACGTGCTGCTGGACCTGCGCCGCACGCACGTCGCCCGGGTGGCGGCGGCGATCCGCAAGCTCCAGTCCGAGGGCCTGGCCGCCCCGGACCTCGACCCCCAGACCTCGGCAGCGGCCCTGTGCGCGATGGTCGAGGCGTTCGCGGCGCACTGGCTCGGCCGCGGGGAGGTCCACGACGAGGCCGTGGCCACCCGGACGTTGACCCAGCTGTGGGTCCGCGGCCTCGGGATGCCCGCCCGGATCGAGGCCGCCCGCCGGGTCGCCGCGACGGCCCCCACAGCCGGCCACCCGACGCCCCGGCCCGGCCCCCACCCGCCCACGCGCCCTGTGCGCACCACCTCGTCCTGAGCCCACTCCCCCGCCCGCCCGATCTCCGCACAGAGGAGCACCGATGATCGAGTTCAGCACCGAGCACCGCCAGTTCCGGGCCTCGGTCCGCCGGTTCGTCGAGACCGAGATCAACCCGAACGCCGACAAGTGGGAGGCAGACGCGTTCTTCCCCGCCCACGAGCTGTTCCCCAAGGCCGGGGCGCTCGGCCTGTTCGGCCTCGAGGTCGACCCGGCCTTCGGCGGCCAGGGGGCGGACCACACCTACACGCTGATCCTCGGTGAGGAGCTCGGCCGGGCCGACGTGGCAGGCGTCCCGCTGGCGCTCGCGGTGCAGGCCAGCATGTCCACCCCGTCGCTGGCCAAGTACGGCAGCGACGAGCTCAAGACCACCTACCTCGCGCCGGCCCTGCGTGGGGAGATGGTCAGCGCGGTGGCCGTCAGCGAGCCCGATGCGGGCAGCGACGTGGCCGGCATCCGCACGAGAGCCGTCCGCGACGGCGATGACTGGGTGATCACCGGTCGCAAGATGTGGATCACCAACGGCACCCAGGCTGATTGGCTGTGCCTGCTCGCCCGCACGGTCGAGCCCGGTGAGGAGCCATCCACGGGCTACCGCGGCATGAGCCAGATCATCGTGCCCACCGACAGTCCCGGGTTCTCCGTCGGGCGCAAGATCGAGAAGATGGGCAACCACTCCTCGGACACCGCCGAGCTGGTCCTCGACGAGGTGCGCGTGCCGGTGTCGAACACGGTCGGTCGCGTCGGCAAGGGCTTCCAGCAGCAGATGGGCCAGTTCCAGGACGAACGGCTGATGGGCGCCTACATGGCCACCTCGGGCGCGCGCCGCGCGATCGAGCGCACCGCGGAGTACCTCAAGGTCCGCCACGCCTTCGGGGAGCCGCTGATCAACAACCAGTACCTGCGGTTCAGGCTGGCCGAACTGGCCGCCGAGGTCGACCTGCTCACGCAGTACAACTACTCCGCGGCGGAGCGCTTCACCGCCGGCCAGGACGTCACCAAGATGGCCACGATCGCCAAGTGGAAGACCGGCAAGCTGGCCCGCGAGGTCGCTGACATCGCCGTGCAGTTCCACGGCGGCATGGGCTACGCGGAGGAGATGTGGCCCGCGCGCTACATGCGTGACTCGCGGCTGATCTCGATCGGCGGCGGCGCGGACGAGGTCATGCTGCGCGTGATCGCGATGATGGAGGGGTGGGAGCGGCTGTGAGCCAGCCGATGGTGAATGCCGCTGATAGCTCCGCGGGACCAGGGCCGGGGCCGGCACCTGAGGTCCTCCTCGAGGTGGCAGACGGGGTGGCCACGATCACCCTCAACCGGCCCGAGGCGCGCAACATGCTCACCGCCTCGGGGATGGCCCTGCTGGCCGAGCACCTGGGCGCCGCCGGAGCCGACGACTCCGTGCGTGTGATCGTGCTGACCGGCTCGGGCAACACGTTCTGCTCCGGTGCGGACCTGCGCGGGGCCTCGGCCGCCGACGCGTCGTCATTCACCGGGTCAGGGCCCGCGGCGCTGGTCGCCGTGCTCGAGGCGATCATGGACAACAAGAAGCCGGTGATCGCGCGCGTGCAGGGGCATGTGGCCGGCGGGGGCAACGGGCTGGTCGCCGCGGCCGACCTGTCGGTGGCCGTGGAGTCGGCGAAGTTCGCGTTCTCCGAGGTGCGCCTGGGCCTGGCGCCCGCGGTGATCAGCGTGGTCTGCCTGGCCCGGATGCATCGCGCCGATGCCCAGGAGCTCCTGCTCACCGGTGAGCGCGTCCCGGCCACCCGCATGGTCGAGGCCGGGATGGTCAACCGGGTCGTGGCCGAGGAGGCCCTGGACGAGGCGGTCGCGGGCTGGGTCGCAGCGCTCAGCGCTGGCGGACCGCTGGCCCTGGGGCACACGAAGGACCTGCTGCGGGTCGTGCCCGGTCTGGGCAGATCCGAGGGGTTCGCGCACACGTCGGCGCTGTCGGCCCAGCTGTTCGCCTCGGCGGAGGCCCAGACCGGGATGATGGCGTTCCTGTCCCGCCAACCCGCGCCCTGGGTGCCGCAACCCTGAGTCACCACCGGCCCAGCCCGGTTTGCCGCACGGGCGCCCGGATGGTCGAATGGTTGAGCAGTCAATTGAGTGGATCACTGGCCAGTGCGGCGCGCAGGAAGGTGCTCATGATCAAGGTCGAGGTCTGGTCCGACGTCGCGTGTCCGTGGTGCTTCATCGGCAAGCGCCGCCTGGCCGACGGGATCGGCCGGCACGAGGCGGCCGGTGGCGAGGTGGTCGAGGTGGAGTACCGATCCTTCGAACTCGCCCCCGACCTGCCAGAGGACGTCACCGAGTCCCTGATCGAGTACATGTCCGTGCGCAAGGGCATCCCCGAGGATCAGGTGCACGCGATGTTCACGCAGGTGAGCGACCTGGCCCGTGCCGAGGGCATCGACGCGCACTTCGAGTCGGTCCAGCAGGCCCGCACGCTCAAGGCGCATGAGCTGCTGCACCTGGCCAAGGCGCACGGCCTGCAGGAGCCGATGAAGGAGCGCCTGCTCAGCGCCTACTTCGTGGAGGGCCGGCACGTGGGGCGCACCGAGGATCTGGTCGCACTGGCCGGTGACGTGGGGCTGGATGCCGACGAGGTGCGCGCCGCGCTGGCTGCCGGGACCTACGCCCCCGCCGTGCAGGCCGACATCGACCAGGCCCGCGCGTACGGCATCGGGGGCGTGCCGTTCTTCGTCATCGACGGCCGGTACGGGATCTCCGGCGCACAGTCGGCCGAGACGTTCGTCGGGGCGCTGGCCCAGGCCGCCGCCGATCGGGCGGCCACCGCATGAGCGCCACGGACGAGAACCTCGGCACCCGGGACGTTGAGCAGGCTGCCCCGGCCCTGGTGGGCCCCGTCGCAGCGCCACCGCTGGGGCTGTCGATGCTGGGCACGCCCGATGCTGGGACCTGCACCGACGGGATCTGCAACCTCCCCTGACCTTGCCCGCCACGCTCGGCTCCCGATGCGGGTGCCGGGCGGCGTCGGTCAGGCCATCGCGGCCAGCACCTGGATCACCGTGTCCTGGGAGGTGTGCGGGTGCAGGAACACGAGCCGGCCCACCGTGCGACCCTCCCACGTGGTCGGGGTCACCAGCGCGACCTGCTCGGCCAGCAGGTCCGCGGCCCAGCGGTCGTAGTCCACTGCTGACCAGCCGATCCGTTCGAAGAGCACGACCGAGAGCGTCGGCTCGCGGACCAGGGTCAGGTACGCCGACGCCTCGATGTGCCGGGCGGTCCAGCGGGCCAGGTCCAGCGCGGACTCGACGGCGCGCGCGTAGGCGTCGGTGCCATTGACTGCCAGGGAGAACCACAGCGGCAGCCCGCGGGCGCGCCGGGTCAGGTGGTGCGCGAGGTCGCTGGGGTTCCACTGGGCGTCGTCGGAGTGGATGACATCCAAGTAGCTGGCGTCCTGGGTGTGCACGGCCTTGGCCAGCCCCGGCTCCCGATAGAGCAGCGCGGCGCAGTCATACGGCGCGAAGAGCCATTTGTGCGGGTCGACGACGAATGAGTCGGCTGCCTCGACGCCGGCGTAGTGCGCGCGGACCGAGGGGGCCAGCAGGCCGCCCCCGCCGTAGGCACCGTCGACGTGGAACCACAGCCCGCGCTCGCCGCCGACGGCGGCGATCCCCGCGAGGTCGTCGATGATCCCGGCGTTGGTGGTGCCCGCTGTGCCCACGACCGCGACCACATCGTCGGCGTTCGGGTCGGCGGCCAGGGCGGCTGCCAGCGCGGGACCGTCGAGGCGGTGGTCGGTGGTCGCCACCACGAGCGGCTCCATGTCCAGGATCGAGCAGGCATTGGCGATCGACGAGTGTGCCTGGTCGCTCACCGCGATCCTTGTGCGGTCCCCGCGCCCCAGCCCACGCCGGGAGCGGCCCACGTCGCGCGCCACCGTCAGCGCGGACAGGTTCGCCGCCGTCCCACCGGAGACGAACACGCCGCCGCTGCTCGGTGGGAGGCCGGCGAGGTCGGCGATCAGGCGCAGCACCTGGTTCTCGGCCGCGATCGCACCCGCGGCCTCGAAGGCGGAGATCCCCTGGATGCTCGCGTTGGACACCAGCATGTCGAACAGCAGTGCGGCCTTGGTCGGGGCGGCCGGGATGAACGCGAGGAAGTTGGTGGCATCGGAGCTGAGCACGTGCGGGGCGAGCACATCGGACCAGGTCGACATCACGGTGTGCGGGTCGGTGCCCTGCGCCCTGATCAGGCCCGTGAGTGCCGCACCGAGCTGCGCGACGTCGCCGGGCCGGTCCAGGGGGACGGGGTCCATGGCCAGCCGGTCGTGCATGGCGGTGAGGACCATCCGGGTCAACCGCTCGTCGTGGGTGTGCATGTCGCGGGCCATGGGCGCTCACCGTACTGGCCCGGCGGGGGTTCGAGCCGGGCGGTGGGTTTCGACCACGGGCCGGCGTGCGCGATGATGGTCCCCGGCAGCCGCCCGAGGTCGGGCGGCCGAGTCGAGGCGGGGTCGCCTAGTGGCCTAGGGCAGCGGTCTTGAAAACCGCCGTGGGGCAACCCACCGTGGGTTCAAATCCCACTCCCGCCGCGCTGGTCGTCGTGGCGCTACCGTGGTCGCCCATGACCCGGGCGCTGATCATCGTGGACGTGCAGAACGACTTCTGTGAGGGCGGCTCGTTGGCTGTGGCCGGCGGGGCGGCGGTCGCGCGGGCGATCAGCGCATACGTGGCGGCCCATGGCCAGGACTACTCGGCGGTCGTGGCCACCGCCGACCGGCACGTCGACCCGGGCGAGCACTTCGCCGTGGAGCCGGACTTCGTGGACTCCTGGCCGGCGCACTGCGTGGTCGGGTCGAGCGGTGCGGACCTGCACCCGGAGCTTGCGGTGGACACGATCGACGCGATCTTCGCCAAGGGTGCCCACGCTGCGGCCTACTCCGGCTTCGAGGGGTTCGCGGCGGACGGGTCGGCGGTGATCCCGCTGGCCGACTGGCTGGCCGAGCGGGGTGTGGACGCGGTGGACGTGTGCGGGATCGCCACCGATCACTGCGTGCGGGCCACAGCCCTGGACGCGGTGGCCGCCGGGCTGTCGACCACGGTGCGCCTCGAGCTCACCGCAGGGGTGGCCCTGGCCACGACCAGCGCCGCACTGGCTGAGATGCGTGCCGCGGGTGCGACCCTGGTCGGGGCGCCGACCGTGGCCGGGGCGGTCGTCACAAGCTGACCGGGCCGGCGCCGGCAGGGTCGACCGGGGCGTAGCCTTCGCAGCGTGTTCGAACTGCACGGTCCTCGGCCGGGTCCCGGTCAGCCGCTCGTCGTCGTGGCCGTTCTCGACGAGGCAGCCGCGTTCATGGACCGCGTGCCCACCCTGATCAGCGGCGTGGGCAAGGTGCGCGCGGCGACGGCCACCACGTGGGCGGTGATGGCCCACCGGCCCAGCGTGATCCTCAACGTGGGGACCGCCGGCGCGCTGCGTGCCGGGGCGCTGGCCAGCGGGATCGTCCACGAGATCGGCACCGTCCTGCAGCACGACGTGAACGGACCGGCGATCGCGGCGCTGGCCGGCTCGAACCCCTCGCCGGTCCTGGTGATCGGTGACGCCGAGGTGGTTCTGGCCACCGGTGACCGCTTCATCAGCACACCCGCGGACCGTGACTCGCTGGCCCAGCAGGCGCACCTGGTCGACATGGAGGGCTACGCGGTCGCCGCCGCCGCCGCCCGGCTGGGCACCCCCGTGCGGTTGGCCAAGGTGATCAGCGACGACGCCGGCCACGGCGCGGCCCACTCCTGGGTCGCCGCCCTGGATTCCGCATCACACCACCTGGCCGACTGGCTAGACGGCACGCTCTGACGCGCACCCCGCCTCCCCGCCCCGCCCCGCCCCCGGGGACGGTGGCCGCCCCGCGGCTCAGTGCGGGACGGCTGACTGGCCCAGCGTGGGGGCTGCTTCGACCGGGCGGACCGGCCAGGGGGCAGCGTCCTCGAGCTCGAGGGCGACCTCCAGGAGTCGGCGCTCGTGGCCGAACGGTGCCGCGAGATGCACGCCGATGGGCAGCCCGCTGCTCGAGCGGCCCAGGGGCAGCGAGATCGCCGGGGAGCCGGACACGTTCTGGACCGGCGTCATGGAGGCGAACCGGATGAGCCGGACCAAGTGGGTGCGCACCTGCACATCCGGGCCGAGGTAGCCCAGGGGTGGCGCCGGATAGCCGGTCACCGGGGAGAGCAACAGGTCGTGGCCGGCGAAGCCCGAGTCCGGATTGTTCGCCAGGCGCCGCAGGCGCCGCAGGGAGCCGGGGATCTGCATGGCCTGGCGGGCCGCCATGGCGCTCATGCCCTTGGTGAGGTCCTCGACCTGCGCGCCGTCGAAGCCCTCTCCGTAGAGCGCGCCACCGGTCCGGTGCAGGAACAGGGCCAGCAGCGCCCAGTAGCGCAGGAAGTCGGCGGCGAAGTCGTCATCGACGGGCGGGCCCACCTCCTCGACATGATGCCCGAGGTCCTCGAGCAGGGCTCCGGTCGCGCGCACGGCCGCGATCGTCTCGGGATGGATCGGTAGCCCGCGATTGGCGGTCAGGCACATACCCACGCGCAGCCGCGCGACGCCCGGGGCGTTCACGTGGCCGATCGGGGGCAGCCCGGCGCCCGGGTGTGCCCGCTCCATGAGTGCGTGGAACAGGGCGGTGTCGCGCACCGACCGGGTGAGCACCCCCTGGGCGGCGATCTTCACCGGCACGCGCTCCTTGAGCGGGTTGGCCGGCAACCGACCGCGCGAGGGCTTCAGGCCCACGAGCCCGCAGCAGGACGCCGGGATCCGGATCGAGCCGCCGCCGTCGTTGGCATGGGCGATCGGGACGACCCCGGCTGCGACCATCGCCGCAGACCCGCCGCTGGAACCGCCGGCCGAGTGCCCGGTGTTCCACGGGTTGGCGGTGGCGCCGAACCGGCTGCTCTCCGTGCTGGCCGTCAGGCCGAACTCGGGCAGGGTCGTCGCGCCGAGGGGTGCGAGGCCGAGCTCGAGCAGGGCGGTGACGATCGGGGAGCAGGCGGGAGCGGGGCGGTCGGCGACGGCGCGCGACCCCTGCGTGGTCGGGAAGCCGGCGACCTCCTCGTTGTCCTTGATGAAGGTGGGGATGCCAGCCAGGCCGGCGTCGGCCGGCACGGCGACCTCGGTGCGCAGCGGCTCGTCGAACCAGTGCGTGACGGCGTTGAGCGCCGGGTTCGCCGCCCGGGCCCTGGTCATCGCCGCCGCCCGGAGCTCGGCCGGCGACACCTCGCCGCGGGCCAGCCGGGCGCGCAGATCGGTGGCGTCGCTTGCGCCGAGGGCATCGTCGGTGGTGGTGTCGACCGTGTGCGGTCGGGGGCTGGGGCTCACCTGCGCGACCCTAGTGTCCGACTCGCCTGCTGTCCGGCCATGGGTCCGGGTTGTTCGTGGACTCAGACGTACTTCTCCGGACGCACCACGGCGGCCGGAGTGGTCCAGGCCACGACGGCGTAGCGGGGGAAGTAGTCCCGGGCCAGCACCGTGAGGAAGGCATCGGCGACCGCGGCGGACACCAGGGTCTCCAGTCGGACGTTCGCACCCTCGAACTCGTCGGCCCGGACCCCCCGCGAGCCCCGGCCGCGGGCGTCGCACACGGTCCAGCCGTGCGCCCCGCTCGTGGTCACGTCACGGACCAGTCGGTGCTCGAGCACGGCCTCGGCGATGACTGTGACCAGGATCAGTCCCTCGGTATCCATGGGGTCTCCTCTCAGCCGCCGAGTGCCTGGGCGATGGCCAGGTACAGCGGGATTCCGATGATCAGGTTGAACGGGAACGTGATGCCCAGGCTCGCGGTGAGGTAGTAGCCGGGGTTGGCCTCGGGCAGGGCGAGCCGGACCGCGGCCGGCGCTGCGATGTAGGACGCGCTCGCGGTGAGCACGCCCAGGATCGCCGCCCCGCCCGTGGACAGCCCAGCGGCCAGACCTGCGAGGATGCCGAGCGTGCCCGAGAACACCGGGAAGGTCAGGGCGAACAGGATCAGCCCGGGACCGGCCTTGGGCAGGTCGCGCAGCCGGCGGGCCGCGATCACGCCCATCTCGAGCAGGAAGAGCGTGAGCACCCCCGTGAACAGCCCGCCGAAGAACGGCTCGATCTTGGCGTATCCGGCCGTGCCGGTGGCCGCGCCCAGCAGCAGCCCGCCCACCAGGAGCAGCACGCTGCGGCCGGTGAGGATCTCGCGCAGCGACTCGCCCCAGGCGGCCGAGCGTGCGGTGTGCCGACCGGCCAGCATCAGGCCGACGATGATCGCCGGCACCTCGAGTACCGCGAGCAGTGTGGTCACGTAGCCCTCGTAGGCGATCCCCGCGCTGGTCAGGAATACGATCGCGGCGGTGAACGTGACCAGCGACGTGGAGCCGTAGTGCGCAGCCAGCGCCCCACGGTCCACCGGCCCGAGTTTCGTCGTCCAGCGCAGGATCGCGAACGCGAGCAGCGGGATCACGATGCCCAGGGCAAGGGTGACCAACATCGGCACCACGACCTCGCCGGCGGGAGCCTGCGAGAGCGCCACCCCGCCCTTGATGCCGATGCCCAGCAGCAGGTAGAAGCTCAGGAACTGGTAGACCGGCTCGGGCAGGCGCAGGTCGCCGCCGATCGAGGTGGCCAGCAGGCCGAGGAGGAACGCCAGGACTGGCGCGGACGTCAGGTTGGCGACAGCCAGGTCCAGGGTGTCCATCGGCGGTCAGGCGAACAGCGCCAGCAGGTCACCGACCTGGTGGTCAGCCTCCTGCGGGTGGCGGAACGGGCGGCGCTCGTTGATCACGTAGTGCGTGCGCCGGCCCTGCGGCACCCGCGTGAGGTAGCCCTCGTCCTCGAGGTCGCGCAGCAGGTTCAGCGTCGCACGCTCGGTGATGCCCACCGCGTCGGCGATGTCGCGCACGCGTGCATCGGGGTGGCGGTGGGCGTACACCAGGACGTGGCCGTGATTGGTCAGCAACGTCCAGCTGCGGGCGGTCTCAGACACGGGGGCTCTCCTCGAGCTCGGTGGGTGCGGGCTTGTCCGGGCCGGGCAGGTCGCGTGTGGCGCGCAGGCTGGCCACGATCGAGACCGTGATGATCAACGCGACCACGCCCAGGCTCAGCGCCGTGGGCATCTTGTAGAGGTCCACCTGCAGGACCAGCTTGATGCCCACCCAGACCAGCACGAGGCCAAGGCCCAGTTTGAGGTAGATGAAGCGGTGCATCAGGTCCGCGAGCAGGAAGTACATCGCGCGCAGGCCCAGGATGGCGAACGCGTTGGCGGTGAACACCAGGAACGGCTCCTGGGTGACGGCGAAGATCGCGGGGATCGAGTCGACCGCGAACACGATGTCGGTGAACTCCACGAGGACGAGCACGAGCACCAGCGGGGTCGCCACCAGCGCTCCCTTGCGACCCAGGCTGGCCCCGCGGCGGATGAAGAACTTCTGGCCGTGGTACTCGTCGGTCATCGGCACCCAGCGACGGAACAGGCGCACGACCGCGGAGTCGGCGGGGTCGTAGTGCTTGTTGCGGTGGCGCATCATCATGATGCCGGTGAAGACCAGGAACGCGCCGAAGAAGTACAGGATCCAGATGTACTCCTTGATGGCCGCCGAGCCCGCCCAGATGAACAGCCCGCGCAGGACCAGGGCACCGACGACGCCGTAGAACAGCACCCTGTGCTGGTACTGCGGGGGGACGGCGAAGTAGCTGAAGATGATGGCCCAGACGAACACGTTGTCCACGGCCAGGGACTTCTCGATCAGGTAGCCGGCGTAGTACTGCCCGGCGAACTCGGCGCCGGAGGTGGCCCAGATGATCAGGCCGAAGCCGACCCCCGTGGCCACCCAGATCGCCGACCAGATCGCCGCCTCGCGGGCGGTGATGATGTGGGCGTCGCGATGGGCGAACAGATCGATGGCGAGCATGGCCACGATCACTGCCAGGACCGCGAGCCAGATCGTCAGGGACACATCCATCGGTGGTGGCTTCTCCTTCGTGAAGGCAAATAGGCGAAATGCCTTTCCTGAATCGTGACGCATGACTGACGTGGAATCAAGTTGGCCCGCAGGGATTGCATGAAGTCTCGTTCATGGTAATCTCTTCGCCAAGGAGGGGAGTACCCCATCACCCGGTGGTCGCCAGCACGGTCGATCCCACATCGGTCCGGCTGCCGGGGGCCGCGCTCGCGGCCGGGGAAGACCTCCGGCACCCGACGCCGGAGGTCCGCCATGTCGATTGTCCCCAACACCACCCCAGCACCCGAGCATTCGGGGATGCTGGCGCTGCCCACCACCGAGGATGTGGCCAGCCTGGCCCGCGCCAGTCATCCCATGAGCCTGTCCCTGCTGATGGCGACCACGCCCGCAGAGCGGATGCGCGAGCATGACAGCGCCCACCTGCTGTCGCTGGTCCGCGACGCGCACCGTCGATTGCTCGACGAGCCCGATCAGCGAGCGGCCGCCGAGGTCCGGATCCAGCTGGCCGAGGCTGTGCGCTGGGCTGTCGACAGCCCGACGGACCGCGGCCTGGCCATCCTGGTCAGCCCGGTGGCGGCGTACCGCCACCACCTGCGGGTCACCCCACGGGATCGGGTAGTGCTGGACCCCACCTTCGCCACGCGTGACCTCGTCCGATCGGCCGCCGAGGACCCACCGTTCCTGATGCTGGTGATCGACGGCCGGGCCGCCCGGCTGTTCCACTACGACCAGCGCTTCAGCCGACCGGTCCTCGACCACAACTTCCCGATGGTGCGCGACGAGGAGGGGGGTCGCGACTCCGCCGAGCCGGCCCGGCGGGAGCGCACCCGAACCTTCCTGCGGACGGTGGCCACCAGGCTCGCGGCACACTCCGACGCGCTCGACCTGCCGGTGATTCTGGTGGCCCCGGAACGGCTGGCCACCGAGTACCAGGCGCTGGACAGGTCGCGTCCGGTCGCGGCCGTGGTCCGCACCGGTGACCTGCGCGTGCCCCTGGTCGCCCTGGAGGGGATGGCCCGCGATGCGCTCGGCGCGCACGTCAGCGACCGGGCTGCTGCGGCGCTGGACACGGTGCGCGTGCGCCTGGCCCACGATCGGGCAGTGGCGGGACTGGCTGCGGCGTGGCAGGCCCTGCAGACCCGAGAACCCGACCTGCTGGTCGTCGAGCGCTCGCACGCTCCGGCGGTCCGGATCTCGGAGTCGGGTCTTGAGCTCACCCCGGATGCCGAGGAGCATGGTGTCATCGACGATGCTGTCGACGAGTTGATCGAGGCCGTCCTGATCCGTGGCGCCGAGGTGGTGATGGTCCCCGACGGGGCTCTGGCACCGCAGGGACGCATCGTGCTGTCGCTGCGTGGCCGGCTGTCGGGCCGGATCGGCTGATGGGGCCCGACTGACGCGCACCGGGCGGCGCGAGGTCCGTGCTGGGGTCCGCGTCAGTCCTCGACCGGGGCTGCGGCGAAGCCGGGTAGGTGGGCCTCGAGCTCGGGCCGCACCGAGACCGTCGCGCCGAGGCCGCAGAGCACCCCGACCATGCCCAGCCACAGTCGCTGGGTGAAAAGCTGCTCGGCGGGCAGGGTCAGTTGCAGGGCGACGGTGAAGTCCGGGTTGCGCGGGTCGTTGACCCGGCCGAACTCGCCTGCCAGCCACGCACGGCTGTACGTGAACCGATCGTGGCGTGCGGGCTCGCTGAACGGGGACAGGTAGTCGATCAGCTTCTCGACCTCGAGATCCCGGTCCGCGGCGATGAACCCACCGGCGCGCAGGGCGGCCTCGACGGCGTCCGGGTCGGTGGCTGTCATGGCCCGGATCAGGCCACCGAAGGTGACCGGCAGGCCTTCGGGCAGCACCAGCACCGAGCCGAAGTCGAGCACCCCCATCCGACCGTCGTCGAGCAGGCGGAAGTTGCCCGGGTGCGGGTCGGTGTGCAGGAGTCCGACCCGCGAGGGCGAGGTGAGGAAGAAGTGCTGGTAGGCAGCGCCGAGCTGGTCACGCTGCGCGGGCGTGCCGTCCCGGGCGACCTGCGCCAGGCCGGTGCCGTCCATCCAGTCGCTGACCAGGACGCTGTGGGTGGCCAGGCGGACCGGAGGTACGTAGTAGTCGCGATCCCCGGCGTAGGCAGAGGCGAAGGCCTGCTGGTGCAGGCCCTCGGTGCGGTAGTCGAGCTCCTCGGCCAGGCGGGTGCGCAGCTCGGCGACCAGCGGTGGCATCGCCATGCCGCGGGCGACCAGGGACGTCAGGCGCAGCGTGATCGCCAACGAGCGGACATCCCCGGCGATCGCCTGCGCCACGCCCGGGTACTGGATCTTCACCGCGACCGGGGTGCCGTCCGCAGCCCAGGTGGCCCGGTGGACCTGACCGATGGACGCCGCGGCGCGCGGGTGCTCGTCGAGGTCGGTGAACAGGGCACGCCAGTCCGCGCCGAGCTCGGCCTCCAGTACGGGACGCACCTCGTCGAACGGCAGCCCCGGGTTGGCCTCCTGCAGGGCGCCCAGTGCGTGCTGCCAGGAGTCCTCCGGGTCGGTGGGGAACAGCGCGTCGACGGTCGAGAGCAGCTGGCCCAGCTTCAGGGCGCCGCCCTTGAGCTCGCCGAGCGTGGCTCGGGTGTCCGCGGCGGTGGCCGTGCGGGCTGCCTCGCGCAGGGCATCCCGGTCGGCGCCGAGCAGTCCGCGGGCCTGGATGGCCGCGGCCCGACCGACCGCGCGCGTGGGCAGGCCGGCGAGCGCGACGCTGCGCCGCAGGCGGGAGGTCGAGACGGGCATGGCCCCAGTATCCCCACGTCAGCTTGTGGCGGCAGAGCGTGCTCAGCCGAAGTTCTGTGCCTCGCCCCGGTAGCTGGGGACCTCGTCGATCACGCGGTCGCCGTCGATGACCAGGAGCTGATCGAAGCGCTCGGCGAGCTCGCCTGCCTTGGCGTGGCGCATCCAGACCAGTTCGCCGATGCTCAGGTTGTCGGCGGCGAGGCCCTGCACGGGTGTCTGCACCTCGCCGGCGCCCTCGGTGCTGCTCAGGGTCAGCCCGGTGGGCAGGTGCACCACGGGTAGCCGCTGCTGGTCGGCGGGTCCTGACCCGAGGTAGCCGCCGCTGAACAACGTGACCCACCCCGGCGCGGGCCGGCGGACCACGGGCAGCGCGAACAGGGCGGCCGCACGGGGCCGGAAGGTCGAGTAGCTGTCGAACAGGTGCGGGCCGAACACCCCACTTCCGGCTGCCACCTCGGTCACCGACGACTCGGCGCTGGTCGATTCCAGGCTGCCGGTCCCGCCGCCGTTGACGAAGCGCAGGTCCGCGACCTGGCGCACGGCTGCGACGACGGCCGCCCGGCGCTCACCGAGCTCGGCGGCTGATCGCGATTGCATGGTCCGGATCGCGGCGCCCCGCGCTGCGGCTGCCAACGATCCGGTGGGTCCCCACCCCGGGGGTCGGTCGCCCACGCCGGCGATCTGCGCCTCGTAGGCCATGAGCCCGTCGAGGTGCAGGCCGCCTCTGGTGACGATCTCGCGGGCCAGGGTGGCTGCCTGCTCCGGAGCGCGCACCGGGGATCGGCGCACCCCGAGGTGGACCCGGGCCGAGCCGCGTGGGCGGTAGGAGGCGTCGACGTCGATCGCGACCTTGATGGGGGCGTGTCGCCCGGGCGCCGGCCCCCGCGCAGCAGCGGCCGCGGACTCGATGAGCTCGAGATGTTCCACGCAGTCGACCATCAGCGTGATGGCGGCGACCGCCTGCTCGTCGCCGGCGAGCTCGCCGATGGCCGCTGCGTCCACCGTCGGGTAGGCCACGACCACGTCGTCGGAGCTGCCGGACCGGACGAGGAACAGTGCCTCGCGCAGGGAGTACCCGAGGAGTCCGGTGTACCCGGGCATCGCCGACACGGACTCGATCGTCGAGCGCACCCGCAGGCTCTTGGTCGCCAGGCGGATGGGCACCCCCTGGGCGCGGCGGACGAGGTCTTGCGCGTTGGCGCGGACGGCCGGCAGGTCGAGGATGGCCAGGGGGGCCGGTCGCCCGCGTACGGCGGCGTCGTAGCGGGCCTTCAGCGCCACCGGATGCTCCACCCCAGCACGATACCCACGCCCGGGCCCCGTCGCGGGAATCGATCCAAGTCTGGGAGGCTCGGGGCGAGTTCCGCCAAGCCTGTGGGCCCCAGACGCCCGCGGACGTGGATCAATCCCGATCGGTAGTGGGAGGGCGCAATGCGTGCCATGGGTGCCATGGGTGCAGGGGGTGGCGTGGGTCGGGCTGGTCGTGTGGGGGGTGCGGCCCGGGGAACTTCGAACTGGTCGGGGAATGTCGCCTGGGCGCCGGTCGAGGTGGTCCGGCCCGCGACGCTGGCCGAGTTGCGCCACGTGCTGCACCGCGCGCGAGCGACTGGGCGCACGGTGCGCCCGGCCGGGTCGCGCCACTCGTTCACGCCGCTGTGCGCGACCGATGGGATCAGCCTCGACCTCGGGGAGCTCTCCGGGATCGCAGCGGTGGACGGGGATGTCGTGACGGTCGGGGCCGGAACCCCGCTGCACGAGTTGAACGGACTCCTCGACGGGATCGGCCGAGCCCTGACCAATCTCGGTGACATCGACCGGCAGACCATCGCCGGGGCGATCAGCACCGGGACACATGGCACCGGCGCCCGCTTCGCCGGCCTCGCGGCGCAGGTCGAGTCGTTCACCCTCGTGACTGCGGCAGGCGACGAGGTGCGCTGCGCGCGGGACAGCGAGCCGGAGCTGTTCCATGCCGCCCTCGTGGGGCTCGGCGCGTTCGGGGTCATCACCGAGATCGCGCTGCGCACCGTGCCTGCGTTCGGCCTGCACCAGTCGGTGGCCCCGGAGGAGATCGGGGCCATCATGTCCAGCCTGACCGAGCGGACCGCCGCGGACCATTTCGAGTTCTTCTGGTTCCCCCTCGGCGACGCGGCCCAGGTCAAGTCCACGCGTCGGATGGACCCCGGGGAGCAGGTGGCGCCCCTGTCCTGCGCACGGCACTACCTGGAGGACGTGGTGCTCGAGAATGCCGCGCTGGGCGCGATGTGCCGGATCGGGCGGAGGTGGCCGGCGTCGCTGCCGCGCCTGCACTGGCTGATCGGCTCGGCGATCAGCCGGCGTGAGTCCTCCGATGCCTCGTTCTCGATGTTCGCCACGACCCGCAACGTCCGGTTCCTCGAGAGCGAGTACGCGATCCCCCGCGACGCGCTGCCCGAGGTGCTGGACGCGGTCGGTGCGCTCGCCCGGGCGCTGCCAGTCGGGCCGGCGTTCCCGGTGGAGGTGCGCTTCGCCGCCGCTGATGATCTCTGGCTGTCCACCGGGTTCGAGCGCGAGAACGCCTACGTGGCCATCCACCAGTACGTGGGGATGCCCTACGAGCAGTACTTCACCGAGTTCGCCGAGATCTGCGCGAGGGTCGCCGGTCGACCGCACTGGGGCAAGATGCACCCGCTCGGTGCCGCGCAGTTCGGGGGGTTGTACCCGAGGTTCGCCGATGCAGCGCGGGTGCGCAGCCAGGTGGATCCGGCCGGCGTGTTCCTCAACGAGCACCTGCGTGCGGTGTTCGGGGTGTCCTGAGCTGGGCGCTCCGGCCGCGCGGGGTGAGCTCCCGGGGGTGGAGGTGTGTCGGCGTGCTCAGCCGGGCAGCTGACGCAGCACCTCGGCCAGGATCCGCTCGCACAACTCGTGGGTGGCCAGCGCGTCGCCGGCGTCGAGGATCTCGCCGGCGCGAACCGAGGCCAGCAGGGCCGCGACCATCGGGGTGAAGCCCCGCTGCGCCGAGACCGAGGCCCAGTTGTCGGGTTGGCGGCGGTGGGCAGACCCGTCGAGCCGTTCGATGACGTCCACGAGGTCCACGACAGTGGCGGCCCGGCCGGGAGCCATCGCCTCGAGGGTCTCGAGGGTCTGCCCGCTGTCGCGGTCCATGATGCCCACGCCGAGGCGTGATCCCGAGCGCAGCGTGATCGCGATCCGCGCCAGTGTCCCGTCGTGGCCTGCGCGCACGACCACCTCGAGGTGCTCGGGATCCGGGGTGACGAGGAAGCGCAGCGTGTCCACGACGTGGATGAAGTCGTCGAACACGACTGTCCTCGGATCGTCGGGCAGGCCGACCCGGTTCTTGGTCAGCACGATCGTGTCCAGGCCCGGCCAGCCGGCCACGGCGAGGTGGGCAGGCACATAGCGACGGTTGAAGCAGACCGCGAGGGAGACCCGGCCGGCGCGCGCCTGCTCGACCACGGTGCGTGCCAGGTGGGCCGAGAGGGCCAATGGCTTGTCGACGAATGTGGGGATGCCCGAGGCGATCAGGGTCAGCGCGATGGGGGTGTGGGCCGCCGTGGCGGCGTGCACGAAGGCGGCATCGATCCGGGCGTCGTCGGCCAGGGCGTCCTCGATCGTGGCGTACCCCGGCGGCACCCGCCAGGCGGCCTGCAGCTCCTGGCGGCGGACGGGGTCGCGGGTGATCAGCACCGGCTCCACGAGGGGGTCGGCCAGCAGCACCGGCAGGTACGCCTTCGCGGCGATGTCGCCGAGGCCGATGAGCGCCACCCGCAGGGTTCGATCCGTCATGGGGCCATCCTGCCCACACCACTGGTGGATGGGCGACCCCCGGGGGCAGGATGGGTCGCACAGGAGGCGGACATGAGTGAGGGCCAGGTCGGCACGGAGATCCCTCTGCGGCCCGGGCAGCCGGTCGTGGGCCTGGACTTCGACGGTGTCCTGAACATCACCGCGCCCGGCGAGGCTCCCGCTGGGTTCGAGGTGCACATGGTGGAGCTGGACCGGGAGAACTGGCCGGACCATCCCTACATCCGACCGCTGCCCCCTGGCCCGGGACCGTTCGTCCACCGAGTCGTCGTCAGTCGCGGGCACGGGCTCATGGTGCGTTCCTGGTTGGCGGCAGGGGCAGCGGTGGTCTGGGCGACCACGTGGGAGCGCGCGGTCCTACGCAACGCGGGCCTATGCGACATCCCGGAGCTTCCCGTGCTGGAGATCTCGAAGGTCTTGCCCGACCGGCATCCCCAGCGCACCGCGGAATGGAAGGTCGCGGGGCTCCAGACGGCCTTCGCCGGCCATCCGCTCGTGTGGGTGGATGACTTCGGTGCCGAGCTGCCCGAGCTCTGCACCTACGGCGAACCACCCGCTCCGATGCTGGTCGTGGCTCCGGAGGAGTCGGTAGGGCTCACGCAGGCACAGTCCGACGAGGTGCTGCGGTTCATCCGCGCGCAGTCCTGATCCGGGCCGCTCTGCCAGCTACTCTGCCGGGATGGCTCATGTCAGCGCTGTATGCGTCGTCTATGCCTTCCTGCCTGAGCCGACCAACCCCGACGGCCTGACCGCCATCGACAAGCGCGCGGTGCATGGGCCGATCGAGGTCGGGCCCGGCGGCCTGGTGGGGGACAGCCAGAAGGACCTCGCCCATCACGGCGGCACCGAGTACGCCGTGTACCTGTACGCAGACGAGGACGTCGCGCGCTGGGCCGACGAGCTGGACCGGGAGATCCGGCCGGGCCTGTTCGGTGAAACCTGCGCACCCGGGGCCTGGACGTATCCGCCATGGTGATCGGGGCTCGGTACCGGATCGGGGAGTCCGGGCTCGAGGTCGAGGTCACCTCCCCGCGCAATCCGTGCGCCACCTTCGCCCGCCGGATGGACGAGCCGAGGTGGGTCAAGCGGTTCACCGAACGGCGGGCCCCAGGCGCGTACGTCCGCATCCTCGTAACCGGGACGGTGTCGTCCGGTGACGAGATCGTGGAACTGTCCGTCCCTGCGCATGGGATCACGGTGGCCGACGTCATGAAGCCCGCCCTGCCGGGGAGTGCCGCGGCGCTGCTCGGGGCGGACGCCGCTGGCCAGGTGGTGCTCGGCGATCGCATGCGTGCGGACGCCACCAAGCAGCTCGCCCGAGGCTGAAGGCCCGCCGGGGTCCGGGCGGAGGCCCGGTCATCGCCGCGCTCCCCACCGGGTCCGGGGCCTGATGCGCACGGTGAACGGTGCGCCGTTGTTGGCTGGCGTACCGGGGTGGTCCTCGCTGAGCGGGTGGATGTCCCAGCGACCGAGTTCGACCTGCCGATGGTGTGCCCAACACAGCGTGACGAGATTCGGCAGGTCGGTGCAGCCGCCCTCGGTCCATGGCTGCAGGTGGTGCACCTGGCATTGGGCAGCGCGGACGTCGCACCCCGGCAGGATGCATCCGCCGTCGCGGACCGCGAGCGCCCGACGCTGTGCGGGCGTGGCGATACGTTGCGCCCGGCCGACGGCAAGCGGGTGTGGCGCAGCCAACGAATCCAGCGTCAGCCGGGCAAGCCGGTCTCGCGAGTCTGCGTTTCCCCCCGGTGGTGGCCAGATCCTGGGGCTCCTCCCTCTTCGGGGCCGCCCCTGCCCAAGAGGCCATGCGTCTGGTTGGTCTTCCTCTGGCTGGTCTTCCTCTGGTGGGTGGCTGGATCTGTCCAGGCCATCGCCGCCGTGGCTCCCGAGTACGGCCTTCGGAGGGGCCGCGCGGCTGTGCGGGCTCGACGACTCGGTGGCTACCGCGGCGATGGCCGGATCGCAGAGTGCGAACCTGGTTTCGCCCGGGCTGAGGTGGTACCCGGATCCAGAGAGGGCGTCGAGGTCCACTGTGAGCGTGATCGCGATGGGGGCGCTGGCAACGATGCCTCCCGACGGGGCACGGAGCACCGGGGCTGCACCCGCCCTCCCCGCTCCTGCCGAGGACCCATCCCCGCCACCCCCACCCTCGCCCGGAGCGCTGCCGTTCACGCCAGGCTGGGCGCCAGCGGCCAACTGCACCAGCGCGTCAGCTCGACGCTGCGCCGCGGTGGGGCCGTCCCCAGCCACGCGCATCCGCTCCGAGGTCGCGTGGATCGTATTCATGAGCAGCTCGCCATCCAGGCGGGCGAAGGTGCCGGTGAGGTGAACCGTGTCATCGAGCACGCTGAACGACAGGAACCGGGTGCCGTAGGCCTTCTGGGCCCGCGCGTCGGGGTCGTCAGGGGGCGGGTCCACGATGGCACGTGCCCGTGAGCAGTAGGTCGCCACCGTGGCCGGTGCGGCCTGGCCCCAGAGCGGAGACAAGCCGTCGAGGACTGCGCTGGCGTGCTCCTCGGAGAGCCCGGCGACGCCGCGGGCCGCCGTATCGATGTGCTCCGCGGTGATCGATCCGCCGGTCCACGTGGCGCTGATGTCGGGGCGCTGGTTGGCCAGGTGGCCCGCACGCGACAGGGCTCGGGCGCGCCCTCGTGACCAGTACGCCTGGCTGAGCATTCCCCCCGAGCTCAGGAACGGCAGGGATCCGCTCGACTCCGCCCTGGCCATCCGCATCCCGAGGATGGCCTCGACCTGAGTCAGTGCTGCACGCAGCGCAGCAACATCGTGCACGGGCCGGTCGCCGGCATCGAGGCCGACGGGGAGCAGGCCCTCCTCGACCAGGGCCTGTGCGGAGCGGACCAAAGCGGCCACAGCCGGTGACGCATCCGGCCACCGATCCAGGTCAGGTGGAGCGCTGCTTGCTGCTCGGTCCTTGATGTCCATATGACCCCCGTCATGTCGGTGACTCCCATTGCGTCAGTGACCTCGCCAGCTTTGTCGAAGGCACCCCCGCCGAAGTCACTTTAATCGAACTGATGTTCGAATCTTACCGCGAACGAGGCCCGCGCAACGCAGGGGATCTCCATGTGTGGACAAGCGCACCCCGCACACCACCGACCGGGGTCGGCGCCAGCCACTACCCGGCGCCGGCAACCTCGCGCAATTCATCCTCGGGCTGGCTGACGGTCCCGTGGCCGAGCTCCCAGAGTCGGATCCCGCCCGAGATGCCCGCGTCATTGGGCACGAGGATCACGTCGTCGCCGAGGTCGAGGGTGAGCCGCTGCGCGTTGCCACCGCCGACGTAGAGCCGGTCCCAGACGAACATCGGCCGCAGTCCGTCCACGGCCTTGCGGACCCGGCGCGACCAGCGCTTGGCGCCCAGCTCGCGCCTGGCCCGGTCCCCGATCCACTCGTCGTACAGCACGCCCTTGCGGGCCGGCGCCCGGGAGACCTCGATCTTGGGCACCAGGACGCCGTCGTCGAAGACCGCGCACCCCAGGCCCGTGCCCAGCGTGAACGTCACCTCGAGGCCGACGCCGGACACCACGGCCGCAGCATGCACCTCGGCGTCGTTGACCACCCGGGTCGGGATCCCGAGGGCGCGGGCCAGTGCGGTCTGGGCGTCGAAGTGGTCCCAGGCCGCCTCCAGCGCCGGGTCGATCGGGCAGTGCGGCCCGGCCACCGTGATGTAGTGCGGGGTCGTGATGACCCGACCGTGCCGGATCATGCCCGGCATCCCGACCGTGGCCCGGTCCGCCGGGGGGAGCTGCTCGGCGATCTCGCACAGCTCTGCCACGAACTGCTCGGGGGACATCGGGTACGGCGTCGGCACCCGGACCCGGTCGGCGACCATCTGGCCCCGGTCGTCGAGGACCGAGCCCTTCAATCCGCTCCCACCGCAGTCGATGGCCAGTGTGCGCTCCAGATCCACGCTGCACAGAGTGCCCCATCGGGTCCCGCCAGTGCCCGATGAGCGCGACATGGGGTTGCGGCAGTGCCTGCACGCTGCGTCCACGCGCACTGACCCACCGCACTCGACGTGCCGCCGGACCCATCCGTCGGCCCGATGGTCCAGTATTGACCGCATGTCGCCAGCCGCCGACCCCACGTCCCCGCCCGCCCCGCCCGCATCCCCTGCACCCAGCCCCCGCGTCGCCGACGCCGTCCTCGACGCCCTCGAGTCTGAGGCCATCTGGGCCCTGCGTGAGACTGCTGCCGCTTTCCGCAACCCGGTGATGCTCTACAGCATCGGCAAGGACTCCGGGGTGATGCTGCACCTGGCGGCCAAGGCATTCGCCCCCGGTCCGATCCCCTTCCCGGTGCTGCACGTGGACACCACGTGGAAGTTCCGCGACATGATCACCTTCCGCGGGCAGATGGTCGAGCAGTACAAGCTGGACCTGCGCGTTGCCACCAACCACGAGGCCATCGCCGAGGGCGTCACGCCGTTCAGCCACGGCGCCCAGGAGTACACGCGCCTGATGAAGACCGTCACCCTGCGCGCGGCCCTGGACGCCGGCGGCTACGACGCGGCGATCGGCGGCTCCCGGCGCGACGAGGAGCGCAGCCGCGCCAAGGAGCGCATCTTCTCCTTGCGGATGCCGGGCCACCGCTGGGAGCCGCGCCGTCAGCGCCCCGAGCTGTGGCACACGGTCAACGCCCAGCTGACGCCGGGCCAGACCATGCGGACCTTCCCCCTGTCGAACTGGACCGAGATCGACGTCTGGCACTACGTGCGCCGGGAGGGCCTGCCGGTCGTCCCGCTGTACTTCGCCGCCATGCGGCCCACCGTCATCCGCGAAGGCCAGCTGATCGTGGTCGATGACGACCGCATGCAGCTCGAGCCCGGTGAGGTCCCCGTCGACCGGCTTGTCCGGTTCCGGTCGCTGGGCTGCTACCCGCTGAGCGCGGCCGTGGAGTCGCAGGCCGCGACCCTCGACGACGTGATCGCCGAGATGGAGGGCTCCCGGCAGTCCGAACGTGCGGGCCGGATGATCGACGGCGAGGGCGGTGCCTCCATGGAGGCCAAGAAGGTGGAGGGGTACTTCTGATGGGCCTGATCCGACTGGTCGCCTGCGGCAGCGTCGACGACGGGAAGTCCACGTTGATCGGTCGGCTGCTGGCCGACACCGAGTCCGTCCCCGAGGACACCCTCGAGCTGGCCCGCACCGTGCGGCGCGCCGGCTCGACGATCCCCGCCGGCGAGATCGACTTCTCGCTGCTCACCGACGGTCTCGAGGCCGAGCGCGAGCAGGGCATCACGATCGATGTGGCCTACCGGCACATGTCGCTTCCCGATGGTCGCCGGGTCGTGATCGCCGATGCGCCCGGCCACGAGCAGTACACCCGCAACATGGCCGTGGCCGCCTCGACCGCCGACGTGGCCCTGTTGCTCGTCGATGCCGCACGCGGGGTCACCCGCCAGACCTACCGGCACCTGACCATCTGCGCCCTCATGGGCGTGCACCACGTGATCATCTCGATCAACAAGCTCGATGCCGTGGGCTTCGACCATGCGCGGTTCTCCGAGTTGGCCGACGCCGTGGCCGGTGCGGCGGCCCGAATGGACTTCTCCCGCGTGAGCGTCATCCCGATCAGCGCCCTGGCCGGTGACAACGTCACCTCGGCCTCGACGCGCACCGCCTGGTACTCCGGGCCGACCGTGCTCACCGCCATCGGGGAGACTCATGAGCTCGACGCCGCCCCGGCCGCCGCGGGGCAGCCGACCAGGGTTCCGGTCCAGACCGTCCTGCGCGCCGAGGGCTTCCGGGGTGTGGCGGGCACGCTGGTCAGTGGGGCGCTGGCGCTCGGCGACGACCTGGCCATCGCGGGCGCAGCCGTCACCGGCAAGGTGTCCAGGCTCCTGGTCGCAGGCGAGGATCGCGACACGGCAGCGGCCGGCGATGCGGTCTGCGTCGAGCTGACCCCGGACCTCGACGTCACCCGTGGCGACCTGCTGGAAGCCGCGGGCTCCGGTCGGGTGGAGCCCGCCGACCGGTTCTCCGCCGATGTGGTGTGGCTCGGCGAGGAGCCGTTGGCCCATGGGCGTTCCTACCTGCTCGTATGCGGCCCCCTGGTCGTGCCCGCGGTGGTCACCAGCGTGCGCCATCGCCTCGACGTCTCGACCGGTGCCGAGGACGCGGCGCGGGTCCTGTCCCTCAACGACGTCGGGCGCATCGAGGTGGCGACTGATCGTCCGGTGCCCATGGATCCCTACGCGCAGGGTCGCGACACGGGGGGATTCGTCCTCGTGGACCGGCTCTCGGCCGACACGGTCGCCGCGGGCATGGTGCGCTATGCGCTGCGCCGCTCGGCCAACGTGCGCAGCCACGAGTTCGTGGTGGACCGGGCCGCTCGCGAGCAGCTCAATGGCCACCGGGGCCGGGTCATCTGGCTGACCGGGCTGTCGGGCTCGGGCAAGTCGACGATCGCGGACGCCGCCGAGCGCGAGCTGCACGCGCAGGGCGTGCGAACGTTCGTCATCGATGGCGACAACGTGCGCCATGGCTTGAACAAGGACCTCGGGTTCACTGCTGAGGACCGGGCGGAGAACGTGCGCCGCGTGGCCGAGGTTGCTGCCCTGATGATGCAGGCGGGCACGGTGATCCTGGTCGCGCTGGTCTCGCCGTTCCGCGGTGACCGGCGCGCGGCCAAGGACCTGTTCGAGCCCGGGGACTTCGTCGAGGTGTTCGTCAACACCCCTGTGGAGGTCTGCGCGGCGCGGGACCCGAAGGGCCTGTATGCCAAGGCAGCCTCGGGCGAGTTGCCCAACCTCACGGGCGTCGGTCAGGACTACGAGCAGCCGTTGACCCCGGACCTGATGGTGGCCGGGGACGGGCCGCTGGCCGACGCGGTGGCCGCCGTGGTCGCGATGTCGGTCGCGGCGCCAGCCGCTCAACCGCAGCTCGTAGAGGAGTAGGCGCAGCCGGCCACTCGCCCGCCTCGAGCGGCCCAGCCAACCAACGCCCCGGGCGACATGCCACCATGGCCCCAGTCCGTCTCAGCCGCCCACCCAGGAGGATGCATGTCCGAGCTTGACGATCGTTTTGCCGCCGCCGCCGACGCGTCGAAGACGCTGCCCGAGCGTCCCGACAACGAGACCCTGCTCAGCCTGTACGCGCTCTACAAGCAGGCCACCGATGGTGATGTCAGCGGCAAGCGCCCCGGTTTCACCGATCCGGTCGGCAAGGCCAAGTTCGACGCCTGGAACAAGATCAAGGGCATGTCCAGCGACGATGCCAAGGCCGCGTACGCCGAGCTCGTGGAGTCCCTGGCGGGTTGATCGGCGATTACCGCGGCGTTGCCGCGTTCAGGTAACCTGTGCGCGTCCGTGAAGGACGTTGGAGGCGTCGCCTAGTCAGGTCTATGGCGCCCGCCTGCTAAGCGGGTTTGGGGTTTAGAGCCCCATCGAGGGTTCAAATCCCTCCGCCTCCGCAGAACGGTCATGGTGGCCCTGGGTTCGCCCAGGGCCACTGGCATGTCCGGTCCAGGCGCCAGCCCGCGCAGGCGCCCGGGAGTCCTCGGAGATTTCACCAACGCTGCACCGTTCAGGTAACCTTGGCAGGTCCCTTCGGGGTGTGCGCCTGTAGCTCAGCGGATAGAGCATCTGACTACGGATCAGAAGGCCAGGGGTTCGAATCCCTTCAGGCGCGCCAGCATCGTCGCAGGTCACGGGGGTTCTTCTTCGACCTGCCCACTTGATCTGACGCCTCCTCCGTCGCACCTCACCGAGGCACGACAGATCCAGCCACAAGGGGCAGCGCCGCCGGAGCCGGTGGACGATTCCACCAGGCCAGCGAGTGCGGCTGTGGTATGGCCGCATCGCGGAGGGTCACGGTGATCAGCGCCTCGTAGCGCTGGCGGGCCGTCTTGCCTCATGTCAAGTTGATCGCGAAGGGTGAGCGCGTGCCTCACGTGTTTTGATCGCGAACTGGGGGCGTCAGGCTTGGGCTCGGGTGGTGGTTCGGTCGCGTGCGGAGTCCAGCAGCCGGTTCTGGATGGTGTTGATCTTGCGGGTGATGGCGGCGGGGTTCAGGTCGTGGTGGGCGGCGGCGAGTTGTTGGGCCTTCGGGCCTGTGAGCGTGCCGCTGGCTAGGAGTCGGGCGTAGGGGGTGGCTGGTTGGTCGTAGATCCGCTTCTTGCGCCCGGTGCTGGTTTCGGTCCAGCCGATGGCCTTGACGCAGGGCAGCAGGTGGTTCTTGCGGGCCATGACCTGGGTCCAGAGCAGGTTCAGGTCCTCGAGTTCGGCGGGGGTCTCGTAGCGGTATCGGAAGGCGTGTCTGCGTACCCAGTCGCCGTTTCGTTGCTCGACGTGGGCGTTGTCGTTGTGTTCGTAGGGTCTGGATCGGGTGATCGTGGGGATGTCGTGGTCATCGCACCAGGCGAGCATGCCCCAGTTCAGGAACTCGCTGCCGTTGTCGAAATCGACTCCCGCGAGGGGGATCGGGTAGGTGGCCAGGATGTGGTCCATGCCGGTTTTCATGTGCACGAATGCCTTGTTGCGCACGGTCCGGGTCACGCCCCAGCCGAGGTGGGGGTCTGTCGCGTTGATGGTGACCAGGTAGTCGCCCTCGTTGCGGTGCCCGCAGTGCGCGACGGTGTCGATCTCCAGATAGCCCGGTGTGGCGGGGAATCCGTCCATCGCGGTCCGCAGCGGGATCGAGGCGCGCAGGATCAGCCCTGGGCGGGTCGTGGACTTCGCCGCCGGGTAGCGGGCGGCCTTGATCGGGGCCAGGTATCGATCGATCGTGGCCGGTGACATTGCCTGCACCTCGGCCAGGACCTTGTCGTTGATCCGGTGCGCGACCTTGCCCAACTCATGGAATCGGAGCAGGCGTTCCAGGGTGTCTTCCATGACCGGGGCCAGGTACTTGCCGCACGGCTCACCGCTGAGGGTCCACACCTGTTCCAGGACCTTCAACGCGTCATAGGAGTACTTCCGCGGGCGCGGCTTGCGTGGCTGGCCGGCTCGCCCCTTGCGGACCAGTGCTTGGCGGATCGCGCGGCGGGCGTTCACCCGTGACCAGCCCGTCGCTGCGCACAACTCGTCGAGAATCACCCCCTTGGCCTTCTTGCTCGCCCGCTGGTACTCACGTGCGTACGCCTTGGTCAGTTCCCGTCTGGTGGCCATCGACAGCTCCCTCACGACCCGAGAGCGAACCACCAGACCCACCCCTACCTGCCCACCGCGACACGCACACACGTTTCGCGATCACAGACATCTGAGGCAAGCGCTCCAGTTCGCGATCATCTTTCGTGAGTCAAGTCGCGGGCTTCCGAACGATCGGCAGGAGCGCATACTGGGGTGTGGCAACATCATCTGGAATCCCGCGTCCCCGCAACGCCAGCAGCCCCTTCCAGGCCGAGCCCGAGTCGGTGATCGAGTCCTATGTGGTCGACGACCGGGTCTCACATGACTCATATGGGTTGGGTCGAGTCGTGCGACTCGACGCAGCTGGTGCGACGGTGGACTTCATGGGCAAGACGGTGTGGATCACCTCGCCGTTCCACAAGATGACCAAGCTCTAGACCTGCGACCTGCGACCTGCGACCTGCGACCTGCGACCTGGCTCGGCACCCGCCTGACCAGCGCCGCCACCTGCGCTGGCAGCCGGCGGCGATTCCGCCGATCGCAGCGGCGTTGTGGACGCCTTGGGATGGTGCTCCCCGGCTTCGCCCGGTTGCCACCAATCCGCGGCGTCGGGGGCGGCGAACTACTGCTGATGGTTCGGACACGACCCAAGCAGCGGAGGTGATCGGGGTGACCCGCAGGCTGCGCGAAGCCCGCAGGGTGCATCACGACCTCCGCGACAGCCCGGCGGACTTGGCGGCAGTCCAGTGACTAGCGTTGCGCCCATGCCACTGCTCGATGACGGACTGCACGTCATCGATGGTGGCGACCGGGGATGCGGGGAGCTACTCCTGGCTGTCCACGCCACTGTCAAGTCCCTGCCCGAAGGCACGCTGGTGCGCATCGTGGCCTCGGACCCGGCGGCGCCCATCGACATCCCCGCGTGGTGCTACCTGACCGGGCACCGCTACCAGGGCGAAGCCTGGCATGAGGACCGCGTGGCCTATGACGTGGAGCTCGGCCCACCGCGGGCGATCGGTCGCAGTCCCTGGGTGCTTGCCTCAGACGATCACACCTGAACACCCACTGACCCACCACCACCCACGAACCACCACCACCCACAAATGAATGGAGCACCATGAGCATCCTCGTCTCCCTCGCCAGTTCCCACGACAACCCGGACCGGGCCACGGTTGCGTTCGTCGTCGCCTCGGCCAGTGCCGCGTCCGGCCAGGACACGACGCTGTTCCTGTCTGCCGACGGCGCCTGGCTCGGTGCCAAGGGCGAGGGCGAGAAGATCAACGAGCCGGGCTTCGCCGCCCTGGCGGACCTGCGTGACGGCTTCGTCGAGGCCGGCGGCAAGATCCTCGTGTGCACCCCGTGCGCCAAGCGCCGTGAGATCGGTCAGGACGACCTGGTCCCCGGGGCCGTCTTCGCTGGCGGGGCCGCGGTCGTGGCGATCCTGGCCGACGGCGCCGGCTCGATCTCGTACTGAGGGTCGGTCATGACTGACGCTGATCTCGTGACCGATGACTTCGAGGTCGCCGCCGAGTTCGACGGTGGCGACCTTGACTGCGGTGGTGGTCTGCTGCTGCTCCTGACCCGCAACCTGCGCCGGGTGGAGCCCGGCGAGGTGCTGGCCGTCCACACCCTGGAGCCCAGCGTGCCTGCAGACCTCGAGGACTGGGCCCGGCTGGCCGGGCACACGGTCGTCGACTCGGTCACCAGTGGCGAGGGCTGGACCGTCCGTGTCCGGCGCAGCGGTGCATCGAAGGTGGATCCGTTCTCCTCCGGGCCGGCCACGCCCTTGGGCGAGCGGCTATGGATGTACACGAACTTCCACTGCAACCTCTCCTGCAGCTACTGCTGCGCCGACTCCTCCCCCCAGGCGCCGGCGCGCCTGCTGCCTGTGGAGGTGGCCGCCGCCGCGGCCGACGAGTTCGTCGCCCTCGGTGGGCACGAGGTGGTCCTGACCGGCGGTGAGCCCTTCCTGCACCCCGAGATCGGGGCCCTCGTCGCCGAGGTTGCCAAGCGAGCGCCGGTGGTGATCCTGACCAACGCGATGGTGTTCGAGAAGGGTGCCCGGCGCGCGGCGCTCGAGTCGATGGACCGCGAGCGGGTGACGCTGCAGATCAGCCTGGACTCCGCCGATCCCGAACTGCACGACGCCCACCGCGGCGCCGGCTCGCACGCTCGGGCCGTGGCCGGGATCGGCCTGGCTCGTTCCCTGGGATTCCGGGTCAAGGTCGCCGCCACTCTCGACGAGCGGGCAACCTCCTCGACGGCCGCCCTGCACGCCCGTCTCGATGAGTTCGGTATCCCCACCGAGGACCGGCTGATCCGGCCGATCGCCCAGCAGGGTGCAGCGGACTACGGCGTCCCGGTCACGATCGACGAGGTCGCACCGGAGCCCACCCTGACCGCGGATGGGATCTGGTGGCATCCGGTGGCCATCACCGACACGCGCCTGAAGGTGGCCGATCACCCACTGCCGCTGGCCGAGGCATTCGGCACGATCCGCGACACCGTCGAAGTCCAGGACGCCGCCCGCCAGGCGGGTCGGCGGCACGTCTTCCGCTGCGCCTGACCCCGACCGCGAGGAGCACCACCATGACCACCTCATCGGATCACCCGATCTCCGAGCAGGCTACGGAGTCTGCTGTTCGACTGCCTGACGATCGGATGGCGCGCTTCAGCGCTGTCGTGGTGCGGGTGGTGGTCGGCCTGCTCTGGGTGGAGAACCTGTCGTGGAAGGTCCCCCCGCACTTCGGCGCCGACGACGACTCGGGGCTGTACTACTTCACCTCCCTGGCCGTCGAGTATCCGCTGCTGGCGCCGTACTCGGCGGTGATCGAGAACGTCGTGCTGCCCAACTTCGCGGTCTTCGGCTGGGGGGTGTTCCTCGTCGAGATCTTCCTGGGGCTGTTCCTCATCCTCGGCCTGGCCACCCGCTTCTGGGCTCTGGTCGGGCTGATCCAGACGGTCGCGATCTTCCTGAGTGTCGGGGCGGCGCCCCACGAGTGGAAGTGGAGCTACTTCCTCATGGCCGCGGCGCACCTGGCGGTCCTCGGGTTCGCCGCCGGCCGGGTGCTCGGGGTGGACGGGGCGCTCAGGCGCAGGGTCACCGGCAACTCCCTGATCTCCCGGGCGTACCGGCTCAGCTCCTGACCGGGGGCATGCTCAGACCATGACCCAGGCGGCAGTCGCGGCGCGCACGACCACGAGCGCCCGCATCCCCCACCCCGCCCGGTGGCTGTTCGTCGTGGCGGGAGTGGTCGGGCTTGTGGGGTACGCCGTCCCTGTGCTTCGTCGGCTGCGCTACCCCTACGAGTTGTCGTTCTTCGAGGGCAGCACCGTCGAGGTGAGCGGACGCCTCGTCGACGGGCTGGCGTTATACGGACCACCGTCTGCGGAGTTCACGCCGTGGCCCTACCCGCCCATGTACTTCTGGGTCACCTCGGTGGCCGCGGACCTGATGGGCCTGAGCCTGCCGACCATGCGGGTGGTGTCGGTGATCGCCAGCGTCGCTGTGCTTGCCCTCGTCGGGTTGGTCGTCCACCGGATGACGAGCAGCTCCGCTGCGGCCCTGCTGGGGATGGGCCTCTACGCCGCCACCTACCGGGTGTCGGGCGCGTGGGCCGACACCGCGCGCGTCGACTCACTGTTCCTGGCGCTGGTCATGGCCATGCTCGTCGTGGCCCTGCGAGCTCGGACCCCGATCGGGGGGCTCGTCGTCGGCGCCCTCGTGGTCGCGGCCTTCCTCACCAAGCAGAACGCCCTCATCGCGTCAGCGCCCGTGCTGCTCGTTCTCCTGGTGCGCCGCCGCCGCGTCGGGGTTGTCGCCAGTTCGGTCGCAGTGGTCGGCAGCGTGGGCAGCGTCCTGATCGGGGATGCCGCCACAGGTGGGTGGTACTCGCCCTACGTCGTGGCGCAGCTGCTCGGCCACGACACCAGGTTCGAGTGGCTGGTCTACCTCCCCGTAGTCGATGTCGTGCTCCCGTTCGCGCTGATCGTCGCGACGCTAGGCCAGCTCGCCTTGCGGCATCGGGCTGCGTTGTCCGAGCGGCGCCCGACCGGGATGACCGACGACGCAGCCGTGCTGGCGGCCGGCATCGTCGGCCTCCTGCTCGCGGGTCTCGCGGGTCGCCTGCACGACGGGGGGTCCTCGAACGTGGCGATGCCGACGCACCTGGCGACCGCGATCGTGCTGGCCATCGCGCTGGCCCGCGTCGCTGGCTCGGGGGTGCTGACCAGGGCCGAGCTCTGGGTGGCAGGCGGTATCGCCCTGGTCCAGGTCCTGGTCCTGCAGGTATGGCTCACCGGCATCGTGCCGACCCCGGCCGATCGGGTGGCCGGAGATCAGTTCATCGCCGAGGTCGCCGCACTCCGCGGCCCCGCCATCGTGACCTCGCACCCCTACTACGCGCGGCTGGCGGGGCAGTCCCCGGCGGCCTCCACGATTGCCGTGACCGACCTGCTCGACACGCGGTCCTCGCGCGCCCGGACCGCACTGGCCGACCAGTTGCCGTGGTCGTTGGCGGGGGTCTCGGCGGTGGTGGTCGACAACGACGCCACATCGTTCCTGTTCGGCACGGACCTCGCCGACGACTTCACCCTCGTCTCCGACGACGCCGTACCGGGGGACGCCTTCGTCCCCGTCACGGACTTCCCCGTCAAGCCGCGGTGGGTGTACGTCCGCACCAGTGAGCTCACCCCGTGAGCGCCGCTGCGGACGGTGCCGCCGCCGAGGTCGACGTCATCCTGCCCGTGCTCGACGAGGCGCAGAGCCTGCCCTGGGTGCTCGGCCGGATCCCCGCGGGGATGCGCGCGATCGTGGTCGACAACGGCTCCAGCGACGGGTCCGGCGAGATCGCGGCTGACCTGGGCGCCCTGGTCGTCCACGAACCGCGCAAGGGGTTCGGGTCGGCCTGCTACGCCGGCCTGCTGGCCGCCTCAGCGCCGATCGTGGCCTACATGGATGCTGACTCCAGCTTCGACCCCGTCGACCTCTCGGCCGTGGTCGAGCCCGTCCGCGAGGGGTCCGCGGATCTCGTCCTGGGCGCCCGGGTGCCGGCCGCCGGGTCGTGGCCCTGGCACGCGCGGGTCGCCAACGTGGTCCTGGCGCGCTGGATCCGGCACAGGACGGGCATCCCCCTGACGGATCTGGGCCCGATGCGGGCCATCCGGCGCGAGCAGCTGATGGCCCTGGGTGTCGAGGACCGGGCGTTCGGCTGGCCACTGGAGATGGTGCTGCGGGCCACGCGTGCCGGCCTGGTGATCGACGAGCGGCCGGTCAGCTACGCGCCCGCGTCGGGCAGTCCAAGGTGACCGGGACCGTGCGTGGGACCACGGGTGCGGTCACGTCCATGTCCAGGCTCCTGCGGGCCTACGAATGAAGGTCCTGGTGATGGCGAAGGCCCCGGTGCCGGGCGCGGTCAAGACCCGGTTGTGCCCGCCCCTGCACCCCGTCGAGGCCGCTGAGCTGGCAGCGGCGGCGCTGGCGGACACGTTGGACGTGGTGGCAGCGTGCGGAGCAGCCGAGCGCTGGATCGCCCTCGATGGCGCGCCCGGGCCCGTGGCTGCCGCCGAGGTTCCGGGTCATCGCCCAGCGCGGGGACACCTTCGCCGATCGGCTGCAGAACGCCTGGACCGACACCGGCGGGCCGACCCTGCAGATCGGGATGGACACCCCCCAGGTGACCGCCGAGCTCCTCGACGCATCGATGGCGGCCCTGGTGGCGTCGCCCGGCGCAGTCCTGGGCCACGCCGACGACGGCGGGTGGTGGGCCCTGGGCATGCTGCGCGCCCATACGGGGGTCTTCCGTGACATCCCGATGAGTACCCCGGCACCGGTGCGCAGCAGGCGCAACGCCTTCGGGCCATGGGACTCGGTCCGGATCTGCTACCACCCCTGGTCGATGTCGACGAATGGGGCCACGCCGTCGAGGTAGCCCGCCGGGTGCCCGACGGGCGGTTCGGACGTTGTGTCGTTGATCTCATCACGCGGATCGCAGACCGATCCGCGGCAGATGAGTCCCGGCTCGGGCACGACCCGGCCAAGAGCGCAGCAGGAGGAGAACCATGAAGGTCCTGGTGACCGGTGGTCTGGGATTCATCGGATCGCACATCACCGACGACCTGGTCGCCGAGGGCCACGGCGTCGTCGTGGTGGACTCGTTGAGCCCGGCCGCTCATGCCGTCGACCCCGACTACCGCAACCCGCACGCCGAGTACCACGTCCTGGCCCTCGAGGACGTCGATGCGATCGCGGCACTGTGTTCAGGCATCGATGCCGTGTGCCACCAGGCCGCTCGGGTCGGGCTGGGTGTCGACTTCGATGACGTGAGCGCCTACGTCGCCGACAACGACCTGGGCACCGCGGTCCTGATGCGCGCGCTGCACCGGGTGGGATTCGCCGGGCGGTTCGTGCAGGCCTCGAGCATGGTCGTCTACGGCGAGGGTGGCTACGCCTGCCCGGAGCACGGAACGGTCCGACCGGGCCCGCGTACCCGCGAGGCCCTGGCGGCCGGGGAGTTCGAGCCCGGCTGCCCGACCTGCGGCGCCAGCCTCGCGACGCAGGTGGTGACCGAGGACCAGCCCCTGGACCCGCGCAACGTCTACGCCGCCACCAAGGTGCACCAGGAGCACCTCGGCCACGCGTTCGCCGCGGCCACCGGGTCCGACGTCGTGTCAGCCTGCGCTACCACAACGTCTACGGGCCGCGGATGCCGCGAGACACCCCCTACGCAGGCGTGGCCAGCATCGTGCGCAGTGCGTGCGAGGCCGGCCGGTCGCCGCGGGTCTTCGAGGACGGCGGGCAGCGCCGTGACTTCATCCATGTCGCCGACGTCGCCCTGGCCAACCGAGCTGGCCCTGACCGCGCCTGAGGAGATCTTGGGCTGCTACAACATCGCCACGGGTCGCCCGACCACCATCGCGCAGATGGCCGACGCGGTCTGCTCGGGGGTGGGCGACGGCCAGATCTCTCCGCTCGTGACCGGCGAGTTCCGGATCGGCGATGTCCGGCACATCACGGCCTCCCCGGAGCTCGCTGAGCGCACCTTCGGATTCCGGGCCCGCATCCACGCCCACGACGGCCTGCGGGCGTTCGCGACCGCCCCGATGCGGGCCTCCCTGGCCGATCCTGTGGGTGTTGGTCAGCCCTGCTCGCAGTGAAGCGCTGCGGCGCGGCCGGCTGCATCGACCAGGACGCGGCGCAGCCGATCCGTACTGCGGGCGAACTCCGCCATGACCTCGGCCACAGTGACGCCCTCGCCCGTGGCGGCGCCGGCGTCCACGTCGGTGACCAGCGCGATCGTGGCGTAGCAGAGGTCCAGCTCGCGGGCCAGGACGGCCTCGGGATGCCCGGTCATGTTGACCACCGACCACCCCTGCGTCTGGAAGAACAGTGACTCGGCACGGGTGGAGAACCGGGGCCCCTCGATGACGACCATCGCCCCGCCATCCTCCGCGTCCCACCCCTGCGCCGCGGCGGCGTCGAGGGCGACCTGCCGCAGCTCGGGGCAGTAGGGGTCGGCGAACGAGGCGTGCACGGGTCCGTCGTCGAAAGCGTCGTGGAAGGTCTGGGTGCGGCCCCGGGTCCAGTCCACCAGCTGGTCGGGCACGACGAGGTCCCCGGGTCCGAGCCCAGGCGAGAGGCCCCCGACGGCCGCCGGGGCGAGGATCGCGCGGACCCCCAGGCTGTGGAGCGCCCAGATGTTCGCGCGGTAGTTGATCCGGTGCGGAGGAAGCCGGTGGTCCGTGCCGTGCCGGGCCAGGAAGGCGACCGGGTTGCCATCCACCTCGGCAATCGTGACCGCGCTCGAGGGCGGGCCGTAGGGGGTCTCGACCTGGACCTCGTGGCCCTCGAACATCGAGTACAGCCCGGATCCGCCGATGATCCCCACTGTGGCGCTCAGGTTCTCCACGGCAGCCTCCGCCTTTGTCTCGGGTGCCCGATGCTAGACGAGCCCACGCTGGCCGGACAGGTGGCGCCCCGCGTCGGGCGCCGAACTCGTGCCTCACGTTCAGCGCAGGCCCGCCTGCCACGCGAGGATCCGGTCGACAGCCGCACCGACCACATCGACCGGGGAGGCGAACGACAGCCGCACGCTGCGGTGCCCGTCGACGCGGTCGAAGTCCGTGCCCGGGGTCAGGGCCACGCCCGCCTCGTCGAGCAGGCGCGCGCACCAGGTGACTGAGTCCAGCCCACTGGCCGACACGTCGGCGTACAGGTAGAAGGCGCCGTCGGCGGGAGCCACCCGGGTCCAGCCCAGCTCCGGCAGCCGGGCCAGCAGCAGGTCCCGGGTCACCGCGTAGCCCGTCACGTTCGCGCGTGCCGCAGCCATCCCGGCCGGGCCCAGGGCCGCGATCCCGGCATGCTGGGCCAAGGTCGGGGGACAGAGCGAGAAGTTCCCCGCCAGCGCGTCGACAGGCCCCACCAGGTCCTCGGGGAGGACCAGCCAGCCCAGGCGCCACCCGGTCATCGCCCAGAACTTGGAGAACGAGTTGACCACGATCGCCCCCTCGCCCAGGTACGCCGCGGCGGTCGGGACCTGCGCCTGGGTGTAGGTGATGCCGTGGTAGATCTCGTCGCTGACCAGGCGCACCCCGTGCCGTGTGCACCATCCGGCGATGTCCGCGAGTTCAGCGGCGTCGATCATGGTGCCGGTCGGGTTGGCCGGGGAGGCCAGGACGAGGCCGTCGAGCGGCAGCTGCCGGTGGGCAGCAGCGAGCATCTCGACCGTCGGCTGGAACCGGGTCTGCGGCCCGCAGGCCAGCTCCACCACCTCGCACCCCAGGGCGGTCAGGATGTTGCGGTAGGCCGGGTAGCCGGGGCGGGCCAGCGCGACCCGGTCCCCTGTGTCGAACGCGGCCAGGAAGGCCTGGGTGAAGCCTCCCGAGGAGCCGGTCGTGACCGCAACGCTGCTCGGGGCGAGCGTGAGGTCGTAGGCGTCCCGGTAGTGCGCGGCGATCGCCGCGCGCAGGGCGGGCACCCCCAGGGCCTCGGTGTACCCGAGCCCGCCGCTGACCCCGAGCAGGTCGATCGCACGCGCACGCACCACCGGGCTTGCCCCCGCAGCTGGCTCGCCGGCGGCGAGGTTCAGCACGTCCTGGCCCAGGGCTCGCCGGGCGTTCGCAGCCGCGATGATCTCCATGACGGCGAACGGCGGCACCTGGGCCCGTGCGGCGACCTTCATGGCCCCATCCTGCCCGGCGCACGGGCTGAACGGGGATGATGGTCCCGGAGGTGTCCGATGCCGCGTGGTGTGGAGGTGGGGACTGGAGGCGACCGGGTCCTCGTGCTCCTACCTGGTTTCGTCACCCCGGCGCGCTCGTACACCGGCCTGGCGAGCGCCCTGGTCGCGGCCGATCCTGGCCTGCGGGTGGTCGTCCCCAGCTCTACCGGATCGGCCCTGCCGTCCTCACGGGTCGGGCTCCCGATGCGCCCCCGTAGGCGTGAACCACGAGTGGTTCGCCGCCGCAGCCCATGGCCGGATCCATGCCACGGTCCAGGAGTGCGGCCACGCGGATGCGCACCGGCCGGGTGCTGCGCTGGGGGAGGACGCTGTGCTCAGGGGGACCGGACGCGCAGCGCGCCCGCGCCACGGTCGCTGCCCTGATCTCAGCGCATCTGCGCGGCGAGCTCGACGAGCACCTCGTCACCGCGGGAGCCCGGGTGGGCACGCCTCGCCTGGGCCACGATGACCGATGGCCCACGGGAGTGGTCTGGGGCTGATCGACGCAGTGCGCTCGTCGCAGGACTGCTGACGTCCACCGGCCTGGGGCCCCGCAAGGAGGCCCCACAGCGCGACGGGGGGTGCGCTGCGGGGCCTCGACTAGCCCGGGTGGGCCAAGTCGCGTGGACGACGTGACTCCCGTTGCGATCAGGGTAGGCATCCCTCACCGGACGGTCAATGGGTGGGGGGGTATCGGCGCAGCTAACGGCCCCAACTGGGTCGAGGTGCGTCCCGGTGCTCGTAGGCTGGGGGCATGTCGTCACGCCCCTATGAGGTTCTGCCGGGCCCCCACGGGGGCCGGATCCGCGTGTCGGTGACGGGCAGCGAGCTGCTGCGCATCCCGCGGCTGAACCGAGGCACCGCCTTCACTCTCGAGGAGCGCGAGACATTCGGCCTGATCGGGCACCTACCGACCGGCGTCACGTCGCTGGAGGCCCAGCTGCACAGGTCCTACCACCAGTTCCAGCGCGCGGAGACCGACTTGGACAAGTTCGCCTTCCTGTCCGCGCTGCGTGATCGCAACACCGTCCTGTTCTACCGGTTGCTCAGCGAGCATCTCGAGGAGATGATGCCGATCGTCTACACGCCCACGATCGGGGCGGCGATCATCGAGTTCAGCCAGTCATACCAGCGCCTGCACGGGGTCTTCCTGTCGATCGAGAGCCCCGAGCAGATCGAGCACTCACTGCGCGGCCAGGGTCGCAACCCCGACGACGTCGACCTGCTCATCGTCACAGACTCCGAAGGCATCCTCGGCATCGGCGATCAGGGTGTGGGCGGTATCCAGATCGCGCTGGGGAAGAAGTCCCTGTACACGGCAGCCGCGGGAATCGACCCGAACCGGGCCATCGCGATCGTCCTGGACGTAGGGACCGACAACCTGACCCTGTTGTCCGACCCGCTGTATCTGGGCCTGCGGCAGAGCCGGGTCCGCGGGCAGCGCTACGACGACTTCATCGAGGACTTCGTCAGCGCCGTGACCACGGTGTTCCCGCACGCGATGATCCACTGGGAGGACTTCGGCGCCGCGAACGCCCACCGGGTGCTCGCCGCGTACCGGGAGCGCATCTGCACCTTCAACGACGACGTGCAGGGGACCGCGGCGGTCGTGGCAGCCGCGGCCCTGGCCGCGGTCCGGTCGCAGGGTGGGCGCCTGCGTGACCAGCGCATCGTCATCCACGGCGCGGGCACCGCCGGGGTGGGCGTCGCGGACCTGATGCGCGACATGATGATCCACGAGGGCGCGACGCCGCAGCAGGCCACGGACGCCTTCTGGGGGCTGGGCAGCCGCGGGCTGCTGACCACCGCGCTCGGGGACAGGATCCGGCCGTTCCAGCGGCCGTACGCGCGCCAGGGCGCCGAGACCGATGACTGGACCATGGACGCGCCAGGGCACATCGGCCTGGCCGACGTGGTCCGCAACGTCCGACCCACGATCCTCATCGGGACCTCCGGCCAGCCCGGGGCCTTCACCGAGCCCATGATCCGCGAGATGGCCGCGCATGTGGACCACCCGGTGATCATGCCGCTGTCGAACCCTACGTCCCTGGTTGAGGCCACCCCCACGGACCTGTTGGCCTGGACCGACGGTCGCGCGCTGATCGCCACCGGGTCGCCGTTCGCCGCGGTTCACCTCGCCGATCGGGAATACCGGATCGCCCAGGCGAACAACGCCTTCGTGTTCCCCGGCCTGGGCCTCGGTGTGGCAGTGTGTCGGGCGACCCGCGTGACCGACCACATGATCGCAGCAGCCGCTGAAGCCGTGGCCGGGCTCGCCCACGTCGATCGGCCCGGGGCGTCGCTGCTCCCGGACGTCAGCGAACTGCGCATGGTGTCGGCCACGGTCGCGATCGCCGTCGCCGCCGCCGCTGCGCAGGACGGCGTGGCGACCCGCGTGCTGGACAACCCCGTCCAGCAGGTGTTCGACGCCATGTGGTCCCCGGTCTACCCGGAACTGATCCTCAACCGGTAGCCAGCGCAGCTGCGCTGGACGGTTGCCCCGCGCTGGCCGGTGGCCTCACGGTCGCCTGGGCGCTGGCCCACCCAGCGGGTGCTCCAGAGGTGCCTCGTCGACATGGCTCAGGTGCGCGGGGTCCTCCTGGACCAGATGCACCTGGTGGGCAGCATCGACGCCCGCCAGGTACGGGTCGTCGGCATCCTGCGCACCGTCCCCGCCGACCCCTTCCTCGGCCGGCACCGGGCCCGGGACAGGTGCCGAGGTCCCACCGACCTTCCACGCCACCGCCTCGGCCTGTGCGGGTAGCCAGACCAGGATCACGACCAGCGCAGTGAGCAGCAGCCCCAGTCCCATGAGGGCCGCCACGTGGAAAGCCGGCATGAAGGCAGCATCGGCGGCCGAGCGCAGCGCCTCTGCCTGGGTGGCCGTCGCCTGCCCGGAGGCCTGGAGCTGCCCGGCGACCTCATAGGTGGCCCCGACGCTGTCCGTGGCCGCGGCGCGCAGGCCCTCGGGCAACGGAGTGCCCTCCACCGCGCCGGACATGGAGTTCGAGTAGCGGGCGCCGACCACGGAGGAGATGACGGCCACCCCGAGGGTCGCGCCGACCTGCCGGACGGTGTTCTGCACCGCCGACCCGGCGCCGGAGCGCTGCGGAGGCGTGGCCAACGTCATCCGGGTCGTCGACGGCGCGATCACGTTGCCCATCCCGAACCCGAAGACGAACGGGATGAGCACCAGTGCCCACACCGGCGTCGACAGGGTCAGCTGCGTGAAGCCGAACATGCCCACCGAGGCAAGGACCAGCCCCACGGAGATGACCCGCCGAGCGCCGAACCGTGCCACCATCTTGCCGCTGCGGGGTGCTGCCAGGAGCTGGCCGACCGCGAACGGCAGCGTCAGGGCACCGGACTGCAGGGGGGACCATCCCCGCACGACCTGGTAGTAGAAGGCCAGGAAGATCAGGGACCCGCTGAGCGCCGCGAAGGTCAGGGATACCGCCGTCAGCGGCACGGAGAACGACCGGACCCTGAACAGGCTCAGGTCCATCGACGGGTGGTCGGTGCGTGACTCCCAGAAGATGAACAGGGCCAGGACCACCAGCCCGAGCGTGATCCAGGCGTAGGTCGCCGGGTCGCTCCACCCAGCCTCCTGGATCCCGTAGACCAGGGCCAGCAGGCCCACGATCGACAGGACTAGGCCGACTGGGTCCAGCTTGCCGGGGTGCGGGTTGCGCGACTCGGGGACGTTGAGCATGATGCCGGCGACGCCGATGGCGATGATCGGGATGTTGATCAGGAACACCGAGCCCCACCAGAAGTGCTCCAGCAGGAACCCGCCGAGCAGGGGGCCGAGGGCCACGGCACCGCCCACCGCAGCGGCCCAGATACCGATCGCCCGGCCGCGCTCCTCCGGCGGGAAGATGACAGTGATGATCGACAGCGTGACCGGCGTGACCGAGGCGCCACCGATGCCCATGAGTGCCCGCGCGACGATCAGTTGCTCGGGGGTCGTGGCGAACGCGCTGAGCAACGAGGCTGCTGCGAACAGCAGCAGGCCGATGATCAGGATCTTGCGCCGGCCGTACCTGTCGCCGAGCACGCCCCACGTGAACAGCAGCGCGGCGAACACCAGCGAGTAGGAGTTGATCGCCCAGATCAGCTGGCTCTGCGTGGCGCCGAGGTCCTCCTGGATCGTCTTGAGTGCCACGTTGAGCACGGTGTTGTCCAGGACCACGACCAGCAGCGTGACGACCAGCGCGGCCAGGGCCCTCCACCGGCGCGGGGACACGACGTCGGTGGTCGTGGGGGCGGCGGCGCTGGGGGTGCTCATGGCCGCTCAACCCACTGTGGGTCAGCCACATTCCCGTGGCGTGTGTGCGTCCCGTCACAGGTGTGGGGCAGGGCGTCGGGTCGCTGGATGCCCCGGGTCAGGCCCGGACCACCTGGGGGCCGACAGCGGAGATCTCGGTCACGACGGCGTCCGGGAGGTCCGTGTCGGTGACGAGCACGTCGATCTGGGCGAGGTCGGCAACGTGGGCGAAATGGTCATGGCCGAACTTCGAGTGGTCGCAGAGCAGGACCTTCGTACGGGCCGCGGCGATGAACGCGCGCTTCACGGCGGCCTCTGCGGCATCCGGGGTCGTCAGGCCGCGGCCGACCGAGAAGCCGTTGGTCCCCAGGAACACCACGTCGAGGTGGACGTGTCGCAGGTAGTCCAGGGCCACCTCGTCCACGGTGGTCAGCGTGCGCCCCCGCAGCCGGCCGCCGACGATATGCACCGTGAGGTCGGTCCGGTCGGCCAGCGGCAGGGCGATGGCCAGGTTGTTGGTCACCACGGTCAGCGCCCGGTCGAAGGGCAGGATCTCGGCGAACTGGTGGGTGGTGGAACCGCCGTCCAGCGCGATCGCCCCCTGCTCGGGCAGCCACTGCAGTGCTGCCCGAGCGATGCGCGCCTTCTCCTGGGTGTTCACCGCCTCGCGGACGGCCAGTGCTGGCTCGAAGCCGTTGGGATCGGCCGGGATCGCCCCGCCGTGCACCCGGCGCAGCAGGCCCGCGCCGGCCAGCGCCGTCAGGTCCCTGCGGACCGTCTCTGGCGTGACGTCCAGGTCCTCAGCGAGCCGGGCCACCTCCACCCGGCCAGCCGTCCGTGCCAGGTCCAGGATCACCGCCTGGCGTTGCTCCGCGTACATCGAACCCCTCCGCCCACCGCCCGGACGTGATCCGGGAGAGAGCCCCATCCTGCTGGGTGCAGCCCTCCCGGACCACTCGGTCACGGTTCGATGGTCACTTTGATCGCAGTCGCGCCCATCACGGCCTGGACTGCGTCGACGAAACCCCTCCACCCCCGACGCTTGTGCGTCGGGGGTGCCCCGCTCGCCGGCAGTCCTGGGTGAGGTGGTTGCCGGTGAGTGGCGGGGTGTGGGTCAGGTGAGGTCGACGTTGTTGAGCACAGCTGATACCTCGGCTTTCGTGGTGGCTGTGCGTAGTGCGGTGACTTTGTCGTCGTCGAGGAAGACGTGGGCGATGTTGCTGAGCAGGGCCAGATGGTCGTCACCGGCTCCGGCGATGCCCACCGCGAAGTAGGCAAGTTCGCCGTCGTTGTTCCAGTCGATTCCGTCGGTGTAGCGCACGAAGGACAGTCCGGTGTGGTTGATGGTCTCCTTGGCTTCGTTGGTGCCGTGCGGGATGGCCAGGTGGTTGCCCACGTAGGTTGATACCGACTTCTCGCGGTCGTGCATGGCTTGTACGTAGCCTGGTGTGACTGCGCCGGTGGCGACCAGTAGTTGGCCGGCTTCCTCGATCGCGGCGTCGCGGGTGCGGGCTGTGCCCTGCATCACGATGGCTTCGTCGGGGAGCATCGAGGCCCCTGGGGGTGCGGTGGTTGTGGTGGGGGTGGCGGGGGTGGGGTCTGGGTCCGGGTTGTTGGATGCCTGGACCATCGCGACGATGTCGTCGTAGCGGGGGCTGGCCATGAAGTTGTCGACTGAGACGTGGATGGCTGACGAGGTTCGGGGCTTGGCCCGTTCGGTGAGGTCCTTGTGGGTGACGACGACGTCGTAGGTGTCGTCGAGGTTGGCGATGGCCTTGTTGATCACGGTGACGTCGGGGTAGCCGGCGTCCTTGATCTTCTTGCGCAGGACCGAGGCGCCCATCGCTGAGGAGCCCATGCCGGCGTCGCAGGCGAACACGATGCTGGTGATCGGCTTGGTCAGGGTGGCGGTTGTCCCGGAGCCGGTGATCATGGTCGAGGCCAGCGACTGCTTGCCCTTCATGTCGACCATGCTCTGGGTGGCGACTTCGAGGTCGCCCTCGTCCCAGTCGCCCTTGTCGGTCTTGAGCAGGAACCCGGCCACGACGAAGCTGACCGCGATGCCGCCGATCACCGACAGGGTGATGCCCAGGAAGTCACCTGAGGGGTTTGGGCGTAGATGGCGAAGATCGATCCGGGTGCTGCGGGGGCGCGTAGGCCGGTGCTGAACAGCACGTTGATGAAGATCTGGGTCATGCCGCCGGCGATGGCTGCGAGGATCAGGATCGGGGGCTTCATGAGCACGTAGGGGAAGTAGACCTCGTGGATGCCGCCGAGGAAGTGATGATCGCTGCGCCGGGGGCCGGTGGCCCGGGCCACGCCCTTGCCGAAGACCATGTAGGCCAGCAGGATGCCGAGGCCCGGGCCGGGTTGGCCTCGAGCAGGAACAGGATCGACTTGCCGGTCTGGGCGGCCTCTTCGATGCCCAGGGGGGTCAGCACGCCGTGGTTGATGGCGTTGTTGAGGAAGAGGACCTTGGCCGGCTCGATGAACATCGAGGTCAGCGGCATGAGGTTGTTGTTGACGAGGAAGTCGACGACCTGCCCCAACCGGTCGATGATCCTCGATCAACGCGGCGCGAGCGCGAAGAGGCTGAACATGGCGAGGATCGCGCCCCAGATGCCGGCGGAGAAGTTGTCGACCAGCATCTCGAAGCCGGGCTTGATCTTGCCCGTTCCACAGACCGTCGATCCGCTTCATCGACCCAGCCGCCGAGCGGACCCATGATCATCGCGCCCAGGAACATCGGGACGGCGTAGCCGTCCACCGATAACGGGCCGGCTGTCGCGATGACGCCGATGACCGCCCCCCCGACACCACCACGGACCCCGTAGACGATCTTGCCGCCGGTGTAGCCGATCAGGAGCGGCAACAGGTAGATGATCGAGGGACCCACCGTCGTGGCGATCTTCTCGTTGGGCGTCCAACCCACCGGGATCACGAAAGCCGTGATCAGACCCCACGCGATGATCGCCGCAATATTCGGCATGATCATGTTCGACAAGAACGTGCCGAACTTCTGCACCCGCACCCGGACCGACGTACCTGGGGGCTGCGAGTAATCGATGGCCGTTGCCATTTCTTGGTCCTCTCCTCTGAGGGGTCGGTGGTCCGCAGTCCATCTGCAGCGACCTCTGTTGTTCGGTCTGCCGTCGGCACGATCCAGAGTGTGTCTCCGGTCACCCCGACAATGGCGAGCATAGGGGGTACGATGCACGCATGTCCAGCACAGGTGTTCAAGATGCTTCGGAACCAGTTCGCCCAGTGGCCGCGACTAGGCTCCGTCGGGTGGCCCAGAAGATCTCCGAGGAGGACACCGAACCGCTCATGACAGCTGCGGTCATGTACTACGAACAGTCGGCCTCGCAGCAGGAGATCGCCGACCGGCTCGGGATCAGCCGGCCGTCGGTGAGCAGGCTGTTGCAGCGCGCCCGTGAGGTCGGCATCGTGCGCATCGAGATCGTCCCGCCCGGAGTCGACGAGGTTCTGATCGAGCGGGTCCGGAAACGACTGGGCCTGCGTGCCCTGCACGTGGCCCCGGGCCGGGCCAACGAGGCTGATCCCGGGCCGCTGCTCGCCGGGCCGTTCGGGGTGGCCCTCGACAGCACCGGCCTGCGCAGTGGAGACGTCCTGGTGTCGTCGTGGGGACGTGCGGTCTACAGCGTGAGCCGGACCGTGCGGCGGTCCATCCCGGGCTTGGTGGTCGTCCCTGCGATGGGTGGCAACGCCAGCGACCGGCCCTGGTTCCAGCCCAACGAGATCGTGCGCACCCTGGCGCGCGCGCTGGACGGCATTCCGGTCTACCTCAACGCGCCGGCGTTCGTGTCCGCGCCGCTGGCCGCCCCCCTGCGCGCCGAGCGGGAGATCCGGGAGGTGGGGCGCCTCTGGGACGCGGCCAAGGTGTCGGTCGTGGGGGTGGGGGCGTGGCCCAAGCCGGACCCTAGCTACGCGGCCGCGGGCTTCCCCGTCGACGACCCAGCCCTGAGCAAGGCCGTGGGGGACGTGGCGGGTTGGTCGGTCACCATCGACGGCACGATCGTGGCGCACCCCGACGAGCGGGTGCTGCTCGGCGTGACACCCACCCAGTTCCGGGCGGTCGAACACTCCATCGGCCTGGCCGGCAGCGTCAGCAAGGTCCAGGCAGCCATCGGCGCGGTCCGGGCGGGCCTGATCAACACACTGGTCACCGATACCTCGACGGCTCGTGCGCTGGACGCCTTCCTGGACGCCGAGCCACTGCGGGTCGACGGTGCCGCCGCCTGCTGAGGCCGCCGCGGACGGCCGGCGTGGCGCCGGCCGCGAGTGGACCACGCCGGGGCTGCCCGCGGAGTAGAATCATTGGCACGCCACCCACGAGGAGTCACCATGGGATCGATCTACTCGGGTAGGGCCGCCCAGCCCACCAACTTCTCCGGTGCCGTCAAGGTCCTGTTCGGACTGGCCCTGCTGGCCCTGCTCGTCTACCTGATCGCGACCTATGCCGGCGCCGAGTTCGGTGGCGTGGTCACCGGATGGTTCCGCCGGTTCTGACCAGGGCTCAGATCGAGCGCACCACCCGCGCCGGGTTGCCCACAGCCACCACACCGTCGGGCAGGTCCTTGACCACCACGGCCCCGGACCCCACGACCACGTCGTCTCCGATCGTCACTCCCGGGCCCACGATGACCCCACCGCCGAGCCAGACCCGCGCACCGATCGTGATCGGGAAGCCGAGCTCCCGGCCCGACAGTCGCTCGACCGGGTCGATCGGATGGGTGGCGGTCAGCAGCTGCACCCCGGGCCCGAACATCGTCCCGGCGCCGATCCGGATCTCCGCGACGTCGAGCATGACGCAGTGCGCGTTGGCGTAGAAGCCATCGCCGAGGTGGATGTTCAGTCCGTAGTCCACGTGCAGGTTGGGCTCGATCTCGAAGGTCTCACCGGCTGAGCCGAGCAGTTCGCGCATGATCGACTGGCGCTGCTCCACCTGCTCCGGGGGTGTGTGGTTGTAGCGGAACTCCAGCGACCGGGCGCGCTCGCGCAGGACCGTCAGCTCCGGATCGGCGGGTAGGTACAGCTCGCCGGAGACCATCAACTGGTACTCGATGCCGGTGGGCAGGGGTGCGCTCATGGGTTCAGTCCTACCATCCCCGCGCAGCTAGGGTGCGCGGGTGCAGATGCTCGGGTGGCTCAAGCCGGCGCGCACGGTACCGGTCACCCGGTGGCGCTCGCCGGGTCGGTGGTCGGCCACCCCGGGCAGCCTGCTGGTGCTGCTCGCAGGGCTGTACGCGTTCGGCACGGGGGAGGCGCTCATCGTGGCCGGCGGACTCGGGGTGAGCCCGTGGACTGTCCTGGCCCAGGGCCTGTCCACGATCCTGCCGATGTCCATCGGTGCGGCGACCCTGCTGGTCAGCATCGTGGTCCTGCTGCTCTGGATCCCGCTGCGCGAGCGGCCCGGCCTGGGCACGATCGCCAACGCCGCGGTGATCGCGCTGGCCCTGCAGGTCGGCGTCTGGCTGCTGCCTGCTGCCCAGGGGGTGGTGGTCCAGCTCGGCTTCGTCCTGGTGGGGATCGCCCTGGTCGGGATCGGCAGCGGCTTCTACCTGACCACCAACCTCGGCCCGGGTCCCCGTGACGGAGCGATGACCGGGCTGCACCAGCGCACCGGCATCCCCGTGGGCCGGGTGCGGATGGGCATCGAGGTCGTCGTGCTGGGCGTGGGCTGGCTGCTCGGGGGCACCGTCGGAGTGGGCACGGTGCTCTTCGCGCTGCTGATCGGCCCGGCCGTGGCCCAGGGCCTGGCGATCGCTGGCGCGCTCGGCGGCGTCCCGGGTGCTCGGGCCGTCCGCGACGACGAGTTCCCCGAGCTCGACGCGTAGGAGCGCCGGCCCGACGCGCCGCGTGGCGCACAAGCCCCGCGCGGCCGTCGCTGCAAGTAGCCTGCCGCATATGAGCGACCACGCCGACCAGCCCGAGGGGTCCGGGGGCTCGTCGGGCCTGCGGGGCCGGGCCCGCCGAGCCGTGGGCGCGACGGTCGGCCGGGTCACCGACACAGTCGGCGGCGTCGCCATGGACGTCACCGGTTCCACCGCACAGCAGGTGATCGAGGAGCTCCAGCCTTACCTCGTCGACGAGGCGATCCCCAAGATCCTCGAGGGACTCACCCCGACGCTGGTCGAGGACCTGCTGCCCCGGATCCTCGAGGACCTGCGCCCGTACCTCGAGGCCGAGCTGGTCCCGCGGGTGGTGGATGCGCTCGTGCCGCACCTGTCTGAGACGGTGGCCCCTGAGCTGCTCGAGACGCTCATGCCCACGATCCGTGACGAGATCGCCCCGGACCTGGTCCGGGCGCTGATGCCGATGATCGAGGCGGAGATCGCCCCCCAGCTCGTCGATGCGTTGCTGCCCAGCATCCGCGACGAGATCGCACCCGAGCTGGTCGACGCACTCATGCCGAAGATCCGCACCGAGGTCGTTCCGGTGATCCTCGAGGACATCATCGACGACCCACGGGTGCGCGACCTGATCCGCGAGCAGAGCCAGGGCCTGTTCCTCGACGCGCTGGAGTCGGTGCGCGAGAACCTCGCCGACGTCGACAACCTCGTGGAGAACGTGGGCCGACGACTGGTCCGGCGCCCAGCCCGGCCCCAGCCCGAGTCCGGACTCGACCTGGTCCTGACCGCGACCGGAGGCACGGGCCGATCAGCCACGCGCGCCACCTTGGACAACCTGGCCGAACAGCGCCGTGCGTGGCGCTCGATGCCCGTCGCGCCGCCGCCCCCGGGCCGGGAGTTCGCCCATGCCGGGGTGGTGACCCGCGTGCTGTCATTCGCAGCCGACGTGAGCCTGGTCGGCTGGCTGGTCAGCCAGGGGCTGTCCGCGCTGGTCAACCTGCTGGACTCGCTGCTCTCGCCGGTCCCGCAGTGGCTGGTCCTGGTGCTGGGCGCCATCGCGGCCTCGGTCGTCCCGATCTACATGGGCCTGGCCTGGTGGCTGACCGGGCGTACCCTGGGCGACTGGCTGGTCGGCACCCGGGTCTGCACGCCCGACGGGCACAACCCGCACTTCGGGCGTGCGATGGTGCGCAGCTGGCTGGGTGCCCTGGGCGTGATCGTGTGGGTGATGACCGGGGTGATCAGTTTCTTCGACCCCCGGCGTCGCACCCTGCTCGATCGCCTGCTGCACACCGAGGTGCGCCTCGTGGTGCCCGAGGACCAGCAGCGCCGCTACGTCCGCGAGGCTGTGGACGCACGCAGCAGCGGGACAACCGGACGTTAGTGCCCCCTTGGGTGCTGCTGCCCGGGGTCGGCAGGCGGCGTCGGTAACCTGCTGGCATCCATTGGTCCCGTCCAGGAGGTCGCCATGTCTGCCCACATCGAGCCACTGCCCGAGGGTGCGATCCTGCTGCACGTCGGGTTCCACAAGACCGGGACCACCGCGCTGCAGTCGGCGTTCGCCAGCACGCGCGCCCAGATGCGCGAGGCCGGAGTGCTCTACCCCGGCACGCTGCGCTCACATCATCGCGCGGCGATGGCTGTCACCGATCGCACCTGGGGGTGGGGGACAAGGGCGGTCGGCCGCCGCGGGCCAAGTACTGGGAGGAGTTGGTCAGCGCCAGCAGCGAGCACGAGGGGCGGGTCATGCTGTCCAGTGAGGCGCTGTCGCTGGCCAAGGCCGAGCACATGGACCGGATCGTCGAGGACCTCGGTGCCGACCGGCTGCACGTCATCACGACCTTGCGGCCCTTCACCCGGCTGCTGGCGTCCTCCTACCAGCAGTACCTCAAGTACGGGCTCGCGCTGCCCTACGAGCAGTGGCTGGAGAGCGCCTTCGCTAACCCACCGCAGTGCCTCGCATCGCCGAACTTCTGGCGTCGCAACGACCACGCCGGGGTGATGGAGCGCTGGGCAGCGCGGCTGGGACCCGAGCGGGTGCGGCTCGTGGTGCTCGACGAGTCCGACCGCGACGGGTTGTTCCGCACGTTCGAGGCCCTGCTCGACCTGCCCGAGGGAACGCTCGTCCCGGACCCGGAGCTCAGCGCCAGCAACCGGTCGATGACCGCGGCCGAGGCCGAGATGCTCCGTCTGGTCAACGCCGGAGGTGCCAGCGAGTGGGACTGGCCGACCTACCAGGCCGGGGTCCGGCGAGGGGCGGTGCTGCGGATGGTCGAGTCGCGTCGGCCCAGCCGCGCCGAGCCGGGGCTGGTCACCCCGCAGTGGGCGGTGCACGCGGGCCAGGAGTTCGGTCATCAGACCGCCGACCGGGTGGCCGCCCTGGGCATCGCCGTCCACGGGGATCTGGGCCGCCTGGCCGACCCGATCCCGGCCGGGGAGCCGCCGAGCGAGCTGCTCCTGCCGGTCGGTGCTGCCGCCGAGGCGGTCCTGGGCGGTGTCCTCGGGATGGTGGCCGAGCTGCCCAGCCAGGCCGACCTGGACGAGGCCGCCGACCAGGCGATCGAGGGCCTGACCACCAGGGATACCGCGGCGCTGCTGCGCACGCGCCTGGGCCAGGCGCGCCGGCGCCGCATGGCCAAGGTGCGTGGCGGTGGGCGTCGGTAGGCGCATGGCGCGCAACAACGCACTCGCGGCGGCCATACTCGCGCACAGGTCACTCGGACCGCGGAAGGGGTACCTGCATGGCTGGGAAGTTCGAGCTCTACACGGATAACGCTGGGAAGTACCGGTTCCGGCTCAAGGCGAGCAATGGGCAGGTCATTGCGGCCAGTCAGGGCTACTCCACGCGGAAGTCCGCTCTGGATGGCATCGCGTCGGTGAAGACCAACGCCCCCGAGGCCACGATCGTCGAGGTCGAGGAGTAGATCGAGCGCCGCTTTCGTCCGCGGATGGCATGATTGCCCGGTGCGCGGGGTACTGGCATCGGCAGGTGTGATGGCCATGGCCATCGTGGCGCTCTCGGCCTGTTCGAGCCCTGCACCGCAAGCGCCAGCGCTCGCCGCGCCCGGTCCGGCGTCAGTGGAGCCGACGGTCCCCGCCGCACCCACCCCCACGCAGACCGCCGACCCGATCGCCGCCTGCATGGCACGGCTGCCCCTGGACGTGCGCATCGGCCAGACCATGCTGGTGACCACGACCGACCTCGGCCGCGTGCAACCCTGGCTCGAGGATGGCCTGATCGCCGGGATCCTGTCCAACGGCCGGTTGGACGTACCCACGGCCGCGGCCCTCGAGCTGGCTACCACGGGGACCCGCTACGGGGCCCTCCTGGCCGCCGATGAGGAGGGCGGACCGGTCTCGAGGTACGCCGACGTGATCGGGGCCATCCCCTCGGCCCAGCGGCAGGCCTGGTCGATGTCCCCGGAGCAGGTGCGCGCGATGTACCTCGGGCACGGCCAGGCGCTGGCGGACTGGGGCGTGGACCTCGTGTTCGCACCCGTCGTAGATGTCGGTCACGGCCCGGGGATCGGTGCGCGGTCCTACTCCACCGACCCGGACGTGGTCACCGAGTTCGGCACCGCCGCTGCGCAGGGCTATGCCGACGCGGGCCTGCTGCCCGTGCTCAAGCACTTCCCGGGCCAGGGCAGCGCCACAGCGGACACCCACTACGAGCTGGCCGTCGGGCCGCCGATCGACCAGCTGCGTGCGGTCGACCTGGTGCCCTTCGCCGAGATCCCCGACGAGGTCGATGTCGGCGTCATGATCGGGCACACCACCATCCCCGGGTACTCCGACACCCCCGCGAGCCAGTCGCGGGCCACGATCGAGGGCCTGCTGATCGACGAGCTGGGCTTCGATGGACTGATCGTCAGCGACGCGCTGGGCATGGCTGCCTCCGGGGAGCCCACCCAGGGTGGTGCGCTGGTGGGATTCCTCGCCGCGGGCGGGGACCTCGGGATCGTCGGCCCCGGCGGCTCCCAGGAGGGTCGCCGCGCCCTGCGCAAGGCCCTCCAGGACGGCACCGTCAGCCAGGAGCGTCTCAACGACGCAGCCGCGGCGGTCCTGGCCGTCAAGGGCGTGGACCCCTGCGAGGTCGCCGGGCAGCCCGCACCGGAGGTGTCCGAGGAGTCCGATGGGCCCAGTGACGAACCGGTGATCAACCCCACCGACGAGCCATGACCCGCGCACCGCGCCTGCTGCTGACCGGGATGCTCGTGGCGATCATGACGCTGACGGCGTGCACCTCGCCGGAGGGCTCCGCGGGCTCAACGACCGCGGGCACCACGGACTCCGCCGACCCCGCCACCGCGCGGGCCGTCGCGCCGGCCAGCTCCGTCGTCCTGGACGCGCGGGGGGCCGCCGCGCTGTCGATCCAGGCCAGCGAGGCGGTCTGGGCGGCCAGCCCGGTCGTTCTCACGGTGAGGGATCCGGGGTCGTTCGAGCAGGCAGCGGCGCAGGCCACCGAGCTCGGTGTCCCTGTCCTCGTGCTGCCCGAACCTGCGGTCCCCGACGATGGCGCGTCGGCGGTCGCAAGCCCGCAGGCCCCGGCAACCATGGACCTGCTGGCCCCAGCGCTGGCCGAGCTGACCCGCCTCGGTGCGACCCACGTGCTGCACGTCGGCCCGAACGCTCCCGAGCTGCCCGGGGTCAGGGCAGTCCCCTCGGCTGCGGATCTGCCCGAGATCGCTCCCCCCACGCCGCTGGTCGAGGTCGCGAGCATCGTCGTGGCGGGGGAGACCCGGCCGGCGCACGTGGCCGCGCTGGCCACCTTGCAGGCTGCGGGGGCGACCCCGCTCGTGGTGGGCGACCCCGACCCCCGGATCCACCCGGCCGATATCGAGGCGCTGGCCACCGCCGACCCGGCCGTCGCGGTCGGAGTGGGCCGTGACTTCGGGTCCGACGAGACGTTCGCCGGGCGCGTGGCGGCGGCCGCCACCGGGGTCCAGCTCCCCGGCGGGGGGCAGACCGTCTTCGATGACAAGCGCTACGTGGCGCTCTACGGCCACCCACTGACCGGCGGGCTCGGCGTGCTCGGTGAGCAGGGCCCGAAGAGGTCGGTCACCCGCGCTCGTGCGGTCGCGGCCCAGTACGAGGCCCTGACCGACGCCACGATCGTGCCCGCATTCGAGATCATCGCCACGGTGGCTGCGGGCAGCGCGGGCAAGGACGGCAACTACTCCAACGAATGGGACATCGACGTCCTGCGCCCGCTGGTGGACGCGGCCGCCGCGGCCGGGATCTACGTCGTGCTGGACCTGCAGTCCGGGAGGTCGGACTTCCTGAGCCAGGCGCGCGACTACGAGGAGCTGCTCCGCGAGCCCCACGTCGGCCTGGCCCTGGACCCCGAGTGGCGGCTGTACGGCACGCAGAAGCCGCTGGCCCAGGTCGGCACCGTCAGCGCCGCGGAGGTCAACCAGACCCTCGACTGGCTGGCCGAGCTGACCGCCGAGGCGGACCTGCCGCAGAAGATGGTGCTGCTCCACCAGTTCCGCACCGACATGATCACCGACCGCGCGGACCTGAACCTCACTCACGACGAGCTGGCCGTGATCGTGCAGATGGACGGCGACGGCACCCTGGGCCAGAAGCTCGACACCTGGGCGGCGCTGCGCGCGCAGGCGCCCAAGGCACTGCGGTTCGGGTGGAAGAACTTCTACGACGAGGACGAGCCGACGCCCAGCCCGGCCATCACGTTCGGCATCGACCCGCAGCCCTGGTGGGTGTCCTACCAGTAGGCGCGTGCCCGCGAGGATCTGGGCCGCGTGGGGTTTGTTCACCGGCGCTTCGGGGGAGAATGCCAGCGTGTCCGTGCCCACCCGTCAGCGCCGGCCCCGGCTCTCGGCCGTGCGCCCTGACCTGGATCGGCTTGCCGAGCGTCGCTACCGGCTGACCTGGTGGCTGGCCACCCGGGCGGTGGTCGGGCTGATGGCGCTGGCGATGATGTTCCATCACGACTGGAAGCACATCTTCGACGACCTCAACGTCTACGCGGGCTGGGGCCAGCTGCTTGCCGCCGGCCAGGTGCCCGTCGATGACCCGATGTGGCAGTACCCGCCCCTGGCCGCCTTCGTGTTCGGCGGCATCGGGCTGATCGGTGCCCAGCCCTGGCTGTTCGCAGTGCTGTTCGTGGCCGTCGACCTGGCGATCAGCGGGCTGCTCGCCCGCGACGCCCGGTCCCGGGGTCGCTGGGACGGGTACGCCATCTGGCTGTTCGCGCCCCTGCTGATCGGCCCGATCCTGTATGGCCGCTACGACGGCATCCCGACGCTCGCGGCGATGGGCGGCCTGCTGGCGCTGTCCGTGCCGCTGGCAGCCGGGGCGATCCTGGCCATCGGTGGGGCCCTCAAGGTGTGGCCGGCTGTCATGGCCCTGGCCCTGAGCCAGCGGGACTGGATCCGAGGCGCGTTCGGCGCAGCTCTGGCCACCGCCGTGGTGCTGGTGACGGCTGCCTGGGCCTTCCCGGGAGTGGGCAGCAGCTTCCTGGGCAACGGCGAGGCGCGTGGGTTGCAGACCGAGTCCGTGGCCGCCCTCCCGTTCGTCTGGGCTCGCCTGTTCGTGGGCCACGACATCCCCGAGGAGTTCCGCTACGGCTCCTCGGAGGTCGGCGTGCCGCTGGCCGACGCGATCGCTCCGTGGCTGGTCGTGCTCACCGCACTGGGCCTCCTGGCGCTGATCGCCGTCCGCGCGCTGGGGCGGCTGGACCACGCCTCGGTCGCCGATATCGCGTTCGTGGCCATCGTCTGGCTGATGGTCACCTCCCGGGTGCTCAGCCCGCAGTACAACGTCTGGCTGGTCGGGATGCTGGCGTTGGTGTGGGCCGCCGGCTCGCCGCGGATGCGTCGGGTGGCCGTCCCGGTGGCGATCACGGCACTGGCGGCCCAGGCGCTCTACCCGTTCTCCTACATCGACATCATCGACGGTGGGTTCATCGGGATCTCCATCCAGACCGTGCGGATCTTCGCGCTGGTGTGGGTGCTGGTCCTCGCCGTGCGAGCCCTGCGCCTGGAGCCCGCCGCACCGCAGGCCCCGGCCGAGTCCCCTGCGCTGCCGCACTCGGCCTGAGGGCACTGGCTCTGGGGCACTTGGCCTGAGGGCACTCGGTCCGAGGGCACTGGGCCTGAGCGACTCGGCCCGCACGAGCCGCGCCGACCGATATTCAGGGATGTCGCCCGCACCGGGTATCTTCGGGTCCGCAGACCCCACCCCTCGGAGGATTCCCATGACCCGCATGCGCGTGCTCGCTGCCCTGGCCGCAGCCGGACTGACCCTGACGGCCTGCTCGCCCTCGGAGGACTCCGCCGGCGATGCCGCGAACGTCGCCTCGCCGAGCGCCACCTGTGACAAGGCCAGCCTGCAGACCAAGACGCCGGGCACGCTCGTGGTGGCCACCGGTCAGCCCGCCTACGAGCCCTGGGCCGTCGACGACGCCCCGGAGTCCGGCGAGGGCTTCGAGCCTGCCGTGGCCTATGCGGCGGCCGCGAAGCTGGGCTACGACAAGGCCGACGTGCAGTGGGTCCGGACCACCTTCGACGGTGCGATCGCCCCGGGAGCCAAGGACTTCGACTGGAACCTGCAGCAGTTCTCGATCACCACCGACCGCGAGAAGGCCGTGGACTTCTCCTCCTCGTACTACGACGTCAACCAGGCGATCGTCGCGGACAAGGACTCGGCGATCGCTGACGCCAAGTCCCTGGCCGACCTGTCCGACGCCCAGCTCGGCGCTGCGGTCGGGTCCACCTCGTTGGTGTCAGCCCAGGCGCTGGCCACCGGCAAGGAGGTGCGGGTCTACAACGACAACGCCGCAGCGGTGAGCGCGTTGAAGAACGGTCAGATCGACGGCATCGTCGTGGACCTGCCGACTGCGTTCTACCTGGTGGCGGCCGAGATCGATGGAGGAGTCCTGGTGGGCCAGCTGGCCGGCACCGAGGGCACCCCCACCGACCAGTTCGGGATCCTGCTGACCAACAACAGCGCCCTGACCGCGTGCACGACCCAGGCCGTGGACATGCTGCGCGCGGACGGCACGCTGGCCACGCTGCAGGACACGTGGCTGGGCACCGACGCGGGCGCACCGACCCTCCAGTAGCGCCGGTGAGCCAACCAGCGGGCCTACGCACCCCGAGTGCCGAGGAGCTGCGCCGACGCAGTGTGCGCCAGCGGCAGTTCCGTCGGCGCAGGGGCATCGCCACCGCGTCGACAGTGGTGGTGCTCGGTGCCCTGGTGGCGATCGTCGTCCGCTCGCCGGGCTGGCCGGTCGTGCGCAGCACGTTCTTCGACCTCAGCTACGCCCGCGAGGTGCTCCCCGCGGTGGCCCAGGGGCTGCTGCTCAACATCCGGTTGACCCTGATCGGCTCGGTGCTGATCGCCGCCCTGGGCCTGGGCCTGGCCCTGGCTCGGACGTCGAGTGCGCCCGCGTTGGCCCCGTTCCGGATCCTGGCCACCGTGTACGTGGACCTGTTCCGCGGCGTCCCCACCCTGCTGGTCCTGCTGCTGGTGGGGTTCGGTGTCCCGGCCCTGGGCCTGGCCGGGATGACCTCCTCGGTGGTCATTCTGGGCACCGCGGCGATCGTCCTGGTCTACGCGGCCTACGTCGCCGAGGTGCTGCGCAGCGGGATCCTGTCCGTGCATCCCAGCCAGGTGGCCGCGGCCCGCTCCTTGGGCCTGACCTCCGCGCAGGCGCTGCGGTACGTGGTCCTGCCCCAGGGGATCCGCCGCGTCGTGCCGCCGCTGCTCAACGACTTCGTGTCCCTGCTCAAGGACACCGGACTGATCTCGGTCCTGGGTGTCATCGATGCGATCCGCGCCGCCCAGATCGAGTCCTCCCAGACGTTCAACTACACGCCGTATGTGGTCGCCGCGGTCCTGTTCCTGCTCATCACGATTCCCCTGACGCGGATGACCGACCGCTTCGTCCACCGGGCGATCGAGCGGCAGAACGCCCAGGTGGGCGGATGACCGACCCGACCTGGCCCCGGCTCAGCGTGGACGACGTGCACAAGTCGTTCGGCGCCGAGGACGTCCTGCGCGGGGTCTCCCTGGCCGTGCCCGAGCACACGGTCACGGTCCTGATCGGCGCCAGCGGCTCGGGCAAGTCGACGCTGCTGCGCTGCATCAACCTGCTCACCCCGGTCGACGACGGGGTGATCCGCCTCGACGGCTGGGACCTCACCGACCCTGAGGTCGACCCCGACAACGTGCGCCGCCAGATCGGCATGGTCTTCCAGTCGTTCAACCTGTTCCCGCACCTGAATGTCTTGGACAACATCACATTGGCCCCGCGCAAGGTGCACGGCGTCAGTCGTGGCGAGGCCGAGCAGCACGGCCGGGCGCTTCTCGAGCGGTTCGGCCTGGCGGACAAGGCCGCGCAGTACCCGGACCGGCTCTCCGGTGGCCAGCAGCAGCGGGTTGCGATTGTGCGGTCGCTGGCCGTGGCGCCGCGACTGATGCTCATGGACGAGGTCACCTCGGCGCTGGACCCGGTGCTGGTCAACGAGGTCCTCATGACCGTCCGGGAGCTCAAGGCCGAGGGCATGACGATGGTGATCGCCACCCACGAGATGGGGTTCGCCGAGCAGGTCGCTGATGAGGTCTGTTTCCTGTCGGCGGGCACGATCGTCGAGCGGGGCACCCCGCAGGGGCTGCTGCACGACCCGCAGGACCAGCGCACCCAGGACTTCCTGCGCCGGGTCCACGAGGCCGGCCGTCTGTAGACCGTCGGTGGTGCTGCAGGCTGGCCGCTCGAGGCCGGTTGCCCGACGCAGTGCCGGCTGACCGTCCTGCTTCCGGGCTGGTTCGCGTGGCAGTATCGCCATGGTCCGGGCGGGGCACGCCCAGGAAGTGGAGGCACCATGACCCTGCTGTACCTCGTCCGTCACGGGGAGACCGAGTGGAGCAGGTCCGGCCGACACACCTCGGTCACCGAGCTTGACCTCACCGAGCGGGGCGTCGAACAGGCGCAGTCGCTGAAGTCCCGCCTGGACCCAACCCGATTCGATCTCATCCTGACCAGCCCCCGTCTGCGCGCCCGGCGCACGGCCGAGTTGGCCGGCTTCGACAACGCCGAGGTGGAACCAGACCTGGCGGAGTGGTACTACGGAGACTTCGAGGGCCTCACCAGCCCGCAGATCCGCGAGCAGCACCCGGGCTGGCGGATCTGGTTCAACGGCTGCCCCGGCGGTGAATCGGCTGATCGTGTCCGGGCCCGGTTGACGCGCGTCATGGCCAGGGTGCGTGACTCCGGGGCTGAACGGGCAATCTGCTTCGGGCACGGGCATTCCTCGCGAGTGCTGGCCCTGACGTGGCTGGACTTCCCGGTGATCTTCGGCCAGAGCTTCCCCCTGGAGGTGGCCAGCGTGTCGATCCTGGGCCACGAGAAGGAGTCCGCCGCGGTCATCCGCTGGAACAGCTGAGCCAGCCACCCCACCACCCCACCACCCCACCGCCCCGTCACCCGCCCCCCGTTCGATCCAAGTTCGAGGCGCCCAAGGCCCAGCGGACTTGGATGAAGTCGCCGAGAGCCCCGTGATCTTGAAGCGATTCCGCATGGGGTGTCCCTAGGTCTGTCGTCACGTTGTGGCGGGGAGTCGGGGCTGGTGGGTCTACTCGCGACCGTGTCGCGGGGGATCCGCTCCCGTTCGCCCGATCTGCTCCCCGAATTCCGGGAGCGGATCGGCGAAAGGGGAGCGGATCCAGTCGGCCGACCAGCGGGGCGGGGTGGCGGTGGGCGGCGCGCTTGTGCGACTGTTTCGTGGGAATCTGTCTGTTTGTGTTGACATCGCTTTGAAATGGGTGTCTACTGAGCATCTACAGACAGAAACGGAGCCATTCGGATGTATGCGGAAGAGCGGCAGGTAGCCATCGCGGGCCGAGCCCGCACCGACGGTCGCGTGGATGTGCTCGACCTTGCGCAGACGTTCGACGTCACGCCCGAGACGATCCGCCGCGACCTGACCTCCCTCGAGCGCGCCGGTGTGCTGCGCAGGGTGCACGGAGGGGCGCTGGCCACCGAGCTGATCGGCTTCGAGCCGGCCCTGGCCGCGCGCGAGGCGGTGCTCACCGCCGAGAAGGTGGACATCGCCCGCGCCGCGCTGGCCCACCTCCCCGAACATGAGGGTGCGATCGCGCTGGACGCCGGCTCGACCACCTACCAGCTCGCCGTGCTCCTGCCCGGGGACCGGCCCCTGACGGTGGTCACCAACAGCCTGCCGATCGCCTCGGTGCTGGCTGCCAAGCCCGCGCTCACGGTGCACCTGGTCGGTGGCCGGGTCCGGGGACGCACCCTGGCCACGGTTGGCGACGCTGCGGTCGGGTACGTGAACCACGTGCACGTCGACGTCGCCTTCCTCGGCATCAACGGATTCTCCCTGGCTCGTGGCCTGACGACCCCGGATGCCGCCGAGGCCGCCGTGAAATCGGCGTTCGTGAGCTCAGCGCAACGCCGGGTCCTGTTGGCCGACCACACGAAGTTCGGGCACGACCACTTCGCCCATGTCGCCGACCTCGACCAGGTGGATGTGCTCGTCAGTGATTCAGACCTCGACCAATCCACAGTCGTCGCACTCGAGGCGGCCGGACCGGAGGTGGTACTCGCATGATCGTCACAGTGACCCTCAACCCCAGCCTCGACCGGACGCTGGCCATCGCAGCCTTGAAACGGGGTGAGGTCATCCGGGTCGACTCCACCCAGGAGGACCCCGGCGGCAAGGGCGTGAACGTCACGCGGTTCCTCACCGCCCACGGCACCGACTCGGTGGCAGTCCTGCCCGCCGGGGGATCGATCGGCCGCGGCCTGCTCGGCCTGCTCGTCGACGCCGGGATCCCGCACACGGCCATCGCGATCGCCGGCACCACGCGTGCCAATGTGACCGTCGTCGAGCCCGACGGCACGACCACCAAGCTCAACGAGGCCGGGCCCGAGCTGGCTCCCGAGGACGTCGAGCACCTGCTGGCCGCAATGGCCGAGCTGGTCACCCCCGGTGGCTGGGTGGTCGTGGCCGGCAGCCTCCCCGCCGAGCTGGACACCGGCATCGTGGGGCAGCTGGCCGAGGCCGCCCGCGCGGCAGGCGCCCGCTTCGCCCTCGACGCCAGCGGTGGCGCTCTGGCCGACGGACTTGCTGCCCACCCGGACCTGATCAAGCCCAACGCCGAGGAGCTCGGCGAGATCCTCGGTCGGGAGCTGGGCACCCTCGACGAGGTCCTGGCGGGCTGCGATGAGGCCCGGGCGCGCGGTGCCGAGGCCGTCATCTGCAGCCTGGGCGCCGAGGGCGCGGTGCTCGTCGACGGCAGTGGCCGCTGGTTGGCCAAGGGCCCCAAGGTGGCCGTCCTGAGCACGGTCGGAGCCGGGGACAGCCTGCTCTCGGGCTTCCTGCACGCAGGCGGCTCCGGTCCCGCGGCCCTGCGCGTGGGCATCGCCTGGGCGACCGCCGCGGTCCAGACCCCCGGTACGGGCGTCCCGCCCGCCGAGCTGATCGATCCCGATGCCGTGGAGGTGGTGGACATCGCTGCTGCCCCCGCCTGACCTGGGCACCGGCCGCGCCGGCGCCCACCGAGAACTACCCAGCACGTCCCAGGAACGCCCCGAACACCCACCCTGCACCACCCGCTTCCCAGATGGAGGTCACGAAATGCACGTCACCAGCACAGACCTCGTCGAGTTGACCCTCGATGAGTTCGCCACCACGAAGGATCAGGCGATCGACCGCCTGGTCGCCGTGGCCGCGGCAGCCGGTCGGTCCACCGACCCGGCCACGCTGCGCGCCGATGTCGCTGCCCGCGAGGACCTGCTGCCCACCGGGATCGAGGGTGGGATCGGCATCCCGCACGCCCGCTCGACCGGGGTCAGCCAGCCCACCGTGGTCTTCGGCCGCTCGACCACCGGCATCGACTGGGGTGCCGCCGATGGCCCGGCCCGCCTCGTATTCCTCATCGCGGTGCCCGAGGGGGCCGGCGACGAGCACCTCACGCTGCTGGCCAGCCTGTCCCGGGCCCTGATGAAGCAGGAGTTCCGCGACACCCTGCTCGGCGCCACCGACCCCCAGGTGGTCGCGGACACCATCAACGCGGCCGCGAACCCCGAATCCGCCGGCGCGACCGCTCCGGCCACCGCTGCCGATCCGGCCGCAGCTTCTGCGCAGCCATCGACCAGTGCGGCGCTCGATGCGCCCACGGTGAGTGCGCCCCCCACCGCGGCCGCCACTGCCGCAGCGACCGGCGCACCGGCGGTGGGCCCCAGGCCGATGAAGTTCGTCGGCGTCACCTCCTGCCCGACCGGCATCGCCCACACCTACATGGCCGCCGAGGCCCTGGAGCAGGCGGCGAAGGCAGCCGGACACGAGATCGCGATTGAGACGCAGGGCTCCGGGGGCTTCAAGTCCCTGGACCCCGCCGTGATCGCCGCCGCAGACGGCGTGATCTTCGCCAACGACGTCGAGGTGCGCAACAAGGGGCGCTTCGCCGGCAAGCCGACCGTCCAGGTGGGCGTCAAGCGCGCCATCAACGACTCGTCGGGCATCGTCAACGAGGCCGTTGCCGCGGTCGAGGCCGGTCCCGGTGCTGTGCCGGCAGCGGCGGCGGCGCCCACCGCGAGCAGCGGCGGCATGGCCACCAAGGTGGAGGAGGGTCACTGGGGGATCCGCCTGCGCGGCTATCTGATGACCGGTGTGTCGTACATGATCCCGTTCGTCGCCGGTGGTGGCATCCTGATCGCCCTGAGCTTCATGCTCGGCGGCTACCAGATCACGGCCGTCAACGACGACGTACCGGGCTTCATCGACCAGTTCGGGTTCTTCAGCATCAACGACTGGGCCGGGCTGATGTTCATCCTCGGCGCGACGGCTTTCGGGTTCCTCAACGCCGTGCTGGCCGGGTTCATCGCCTACGCCATCGCCGACAGGCCGGGCCTCGTTCCCGGCTTCGTGGCCGGTGTGGCGGCCGGCACCATCGGCGCCGGGTTCCTCGGTGCGATCGTCGGTGGCCTGACCGGTGGCTTCATCGCCCGCTGGCTGTCCCAGCTCAACGTGCCCAAGGCGATCCGCGGGGTCATGCCGGTCGTCGTCATCCCGCTCGTGGCGACCTTCCTCAACGGCGTCCTCATGCTCACCGTCCTGGGCAAGCCGCTGGCCGCCGTGCAGTCCGGCCTGACCGACTGGCTCGCTGGCCTGTCCGGTGCCAACGCGGTCCTGCTCGGTGCGGTCCTGGGCCTGATGATGGCCTTCGACATGGGCGGCCCGGTCAACAAGACGGCCTACGTCTTCGCCACGCTGAACCTCACCACGGCGATCGCGGACAACAACGGCCCGGCCCTGCAGATCATGGCCGCGGTCATGGCTGCCGGGATGGTCCCGCCGCTGGCGATGGCGCTGAGCTCGACGGTCCTGCGCCCGAAGCTGTACACCGAGTCCGAGCAGGAGAACGGCAAGGCCGCGTGGCTGCTGGGTGCCTCGTTCATCACCGAGGGCGCGATCCCGTTCGCCGCGTCCGACCCGCTTCGGGTCATCCCGTCGCTGATGACCGGCAGCGCCCTGACCGGCGCCCTGGTGATGGCCTTCGGGTCCGAGCTGCGGGCTCCGCACGGTGGCATCTGGGTGATCAGCCTGGTCTCCAACCCGATCATGTACCTGGTCGCGATCGTGGCCGGCACCTTGGTCAGTGGGTTCATGGTCACCGCGCTGAAGTCGCGCAACCCGATCACCGACGAGGCCATCGAGGAGTCGTTGACCCACGCCGCTGTGGCCTGATCACTGGCCGGAGCGGGCAACCCGCACGACGTCCCGGGGCGAGCACCGAATGAGGTGCCCGCCCCGGGATCGTGGTGTGTGCGTGGTCCGCGCAGCTAGCGACGCGCGCCGATGAGGCCCTCGTCGGGGTCGTGCGCGTGGTCGGGTCGGGCGGGGCGCACCCTGCGGTCCGCAGGACCACGGCGCGCCGAGGACCTCGCCTGGCGTCGGGCCCAGGAGTCCAACTCGATCCAGGAGGTCCGGTTGCGGTGGGCGATCCAGTAGACCCGGGCGCGCAGGGCGACCACCACGGCCGTCATCAGCGTCAGCACGGTCAGCGGAGAGGGCAGCCCGGGCAGGCCGAACGTGCTCGCCCCCCGCGACGCCGTGGGCGCGTCGGCGGCTGGGACATCGGCCTGCTCGACGGTGCGGCTCACGGGGGCCGTGCCCACCTCCGGCAGGGCCATGATGGCGCGGTCGAAGCTGGGCGACGGGGCATTCGGGGTCGGCAGGGTCCCCATCGGCGCCAGCGAATCGATGTTGGCATAGCCCCAATCGAGCAGCTGCTCCCCGGTCCGATAGGTGTTGCCGCCGATGTGGAACAGCGTCACGAGCAGGCGCCGACCGTCGCGGTCGGCCGCAGCCACCAGAGTCCGACCGGCCTTGCTCGTGTAGCCGGACTTGCCGCCGAGGGGGCCCACGAAGTTCGGGTGGGCCAGCATCCGGTTGTGGTTGTAGATCGGGTAGATGACCCGCTTGCCCGCCTCGCTCTTGCCCGGGAAGTCGACCACCCGCAGCTTGAGATAGTCAGCGATCTCGGGGTTGGCGAACGCGGCGCGTCCGATCAGCGCCATGTCCAGGGCTGTGGTGAGCTGGCCGTCAGCGTCCAGGCCACTGGGGTTCTTCGCGGTCGTGCTGGTCGCCCCGAGCCGCGCGGCCTCGGCATTCATCTGGTCCACGGTCACGTCCATGCCGCCGTTGGCGCGCGCCAGTGCCTCGGCGGCATCGTTGGCGCTGGGCAGCAGGGCAGCATGCAGGAGGTCCGCGACCTTGTACTGCAGCCCCCGGTAGAGCACGACCCGGTTGCCCTCAGCCTCCTCGTCGGCCTTCACCGCGCGGTATGGCTGCTCGGGGGCCAACCGCGGGGCCACCGTCAGGGCGGTCAGCAGCTTCAGGGTGGAGGCGGGCCGGACCGGTGCCTCCGCGTTGCGGGCGGCCAGGATCTCCCCGGTGTCCAGGTCGGCCAGGAGCCAGCTCGCGGTGCCGAAGTCGGGCACGGCGATGCTGCTGTTGGCCACGGGGGCCCCGGTCGGGATCGGAACGTCGGCGGAGGCCTGTGCCGAGGCCGCCGGGGCGGGATCCTCGCTGGGCAGGCCCATCGCGGCGGTGGCGGGCAGGAGCAGCCCGGCGGACAGTGTGAGCGCGGCGAGCACGCGGGAAGTGGCACCCATAACGGGTCACAGGCTAGGCGGCGCGGCGCCCAGTTCCCGGCAGCGACGCGGCCCAAGACGCATGCCGATTCCGCCGACCTGGCCGCGGGTGTCGCGTGCGGACACCGCCCGGCTCAGTCGCGGTAGATCAGTGCGCGCTTCACTTCCTGGATCGCCTTGGTCACCTCGATGCCGCGCGGGCAGGCATCGGTGCAGTTGAAGGTGGTGCGGCAGCGCCAGACGCCCTCCTTGGCGTTCAGGATCTCCAGGCGCTGCTCGGCGCCCTCGTCGCGGCTGTCGAAGATGAACCGGTGGGCGTTGACGATGGCCGCGGGGCCGAAGTACTGCCCGTCGGTCCAGAACACCGGGCACGAGGTGGTGCAGCAGGCGCAGAGGATGCACTTGGTGGTGTCGTCGAACGATCGCGCGGTCCTCGGCCGACTGGATGCGCTCCTTGGTGGGCTCGTTGCCGGTCGTGATCAGGAACGGCATCACCTCGCGGAACGCGGCGAAGAACGGCTCCATGTCCACGATCAGGTCCTTCTCCACCGGCAGGCCCTTGATCGGCTCGACGGTGATCGGCTTGCTGGCGTTGCAGGTCCTTGATCAGGATCTTGCAGGCCAGCCGGTTGCGGCCGTTGATCCGCATCGCGTCCGAGCCGCAGATCCCGTGCGCGCACGAGCGTCGGAACGTCAGCGTGCCGTCCTGCTCCCACTTGATCTTGTGCAGGGCGTCGAGGATCCGGTCGGTCGGGAACACGTCGACGGTGAAGTCCTGCCAGAACGGCTCCGGGCCCTCGTCGGGCAGGAAGCGGCGGATCCGGACGGTGACCGGGAACGGCTTCGGCGGGGCCTCGGCGGCGGGGGCCGGCGAAGGTGCGGCTGCGGCTGGCTGGGCGGTGTCGGTGGCCATCAGTACTTGCGCTCCATCGGCTGGTAACGGGTCACTGTGACGGGCTTGTAGTCCAGGCGGACCGTGGGAGCACCGTCCGGGGCCACCTCGCGGTAGGCCATCGTGTGCGCCATGAAGTTGACGTCGTCGCGGGTCTGGTAGTCCTCGCGGGCGTGCCCGCCGCGGGACTCCTTGCGCGCCAGCGCGCCGCTCGACCACCAGTTCGGCCAGGTCCAGCAGGAAGCCGAGCTCGATCGCCTCGAGCAGGTCGGTGTTGTACCGGGTGCCCTTGTCGTGGATGGCCACGTTGGCGAACCGGTCGCGCAGCGCCCGCACGTCGTCGCGGGCCTGGGTCAGGGTCTCCTGGGTGCGGTACACCTGCGCGTTGAAGTCCATCGTCTCCTGCATGGCCCGGCGGATGTCGCCCACCCGCTCGGTGCCGGTGCTCTCCAGGAGCTGGCTGACCAGCGCGTCGACCCGGCTGGCACCGACCTCGGGCAGGTCCACGTACTCGGCGGTGGCTGCGTACTCGGCGGCAGCGATGCCCGCACGTCGGCCGAACACGTTGATGTCCAGCAGTGAGTTGGTGCCCAGACGGTTCGCGCCGTGGACGCTGACGCACGCGCACTCACCGGCGGCGTACAGCCCCGGCACGACGGTGTCGTTGTCCTTGAGCACCTCGGTGTTGACGTTGGTCGGGATGCCGCCCATCGCGTAGTGCGCGGTGGGGAAGACCGGCACCAATTCGGTGATCGGATCCACGCCCAGGTAGGTGCGGGAGAACTCGGTGATGTCGGGCAGCTTCTCCTCGATCTGCGCGGCCGGCAGGTGCGTGAGGTCCAGGTAGACGTAGTCCTTGTGGGGGCCGGCGCCGCGGCCCTCGCGGACCTCCTGGACCATCGCCCGGGCGACCATGTCACGTGGGGCGAGGTCCTTGATCGTGGGTGCGTAGCGCTCCATGAAGCGCTCGCCGGAGGCATTGCGCAGGATGCCACCCTCGCCGCGCGCGCCCTCGGTGAGCAGCACGCCGAGGCCAGCCAGGCCCGTCGGATGGAACTGGTAGAACTCCATGTCCTCCAGGGGCAGGCCCTGGCGGTAGACGATGGCCATCCCGTCGCCGGTCAGCGTGTGCGCGTTCGACGTGGTCTTGTAGACCCTCCCGAACCCGCCGGTGGCGAACACCACGGACTTGGCCTGGAACGTGTGGATCTCGCCGGTCGAGAGCTGGTAGGCCACCACGCCGGCCGTGCGGGTCTGGCCGTCGACCTCGGCGAGCAGCAGGTCCAGGACGTAGTACTCGTCGTAGAACTCGACGCCGGCCTTGATGCAGTTCTGGTAGAGGGTCTGCAGGATCATGTGGCCGGTCCGGTCCGCGGCGTAGCAGGCGCGGCGCACGGCGGCCTCGCCGTGGTTGCGGGTGTGCCCGCCGAACCGGCGCTGGTCGATGCGGCCCTCAGGCGTGCGGTTGAAGGGCAGGCCCATCTTCTCGAGGTCGATGACCGCGTCGATGGCCTCTTTGCACATGATCTCCGCGGCGTCCTGGTCGACCAGGTAGTCACCGCCCTTGATCGTGTCGAAGGTGTGCCACTCCCAGTTGTCCTCCTCGACGTTGGCCAGCGCAGCGCACATGCCGCCCTGGGCCGCGCCGGTGTGCGACCGGGTCGGGTAGAGCTTGGTCAGCACCGCGGTGCGCACGCGCGGGCCGGACTCCAGAGCCGCGCGCATGCCGGCCCCGCCGGCGCCCACGATGATGACGTCGTAGCTGTGGTTCTGCATGGCTGGCGCCACTCTCCGATCAGGCGATGTTGGGGTCGAAGGTGAAGATCACCAGGGTCCCCAGGACGAGGATGAACACCGAGGCGACGACCAACAGGGCGCGCAGCCAGAACCGGGTCGCCGGTCGTTCGGCGTAGTCGTTGATCACGGTGCGCATGCCGTTGCCGCCGTGCAGCATGGCCAGCCAGAGCTGGAGCAGGTCCCAGGTCTGCCAGAACGGGCTGGACCAGCGACCGGCGACGAAGCCGAAGTTGATCCGCTGCACGCCGCCGTCGAGGATGTTCATGATCAGCAGGTGACCCAGCACCAGGAACACCAGCACCAGGCCCGAGACGCGCATGAAGATCCACGAGTAGCGCTCGAAGTTGCTCGACGAACCGGTGGTCCGCGCGCTGCGCGGGTCGGCGATCTCGATGCTCATGAGGTACTCCCGAACAGGGCTTCGGCCGTGTGCTTGAGCATGAAGTAGGCACCCGGGATCATGATGAGCGCCCACACGATCACGATGCCGCGGAACATGCCCTTCTGGTGCCGGGGGCCCTCAGCCCAGAAGTCCACGAGGATGATCCGGATCCCGTTGAGCGCGTGGTAGAGCACCGCGCCGACTAGGCCGACCTCGAGCAGGTTCACGATCGGGGTCTTGTAGGTGGCGATCACCGCGTCGTAGGCGTCCGGGGAGACCCGCACGAGGGCAGTGTCCAGGACATGGACGAGGAGGAAGAAGAACACCGCGACGCCGGTGATGCGATGGGCCACCCAGGACCACATCCCCTCACCGCCGCGGTACAGGGTCCCCGCAGGCGCACTGGCCATCGGTGGAGCCTCCTTGTGGGCGAAGTGGGCATCCGTGGCAGGGCATCCGCCACATGGTGGGCAGTCTAGTCCCGGCGCGTGGGGGCGCACGGCGAGGATGCCCGCAAGCCCGGGTCGAACGTCCCGTCCCGCCCAGCCCTCCCCGCCATGCCCCCGCGCCGCCCTGGCTCCGCCCCCGCCATGCCCCCGCGCCGCCCTGGCTCCGCCCCCGCCATGCCCCGCTCCGCCCTGGCTCCGCCCCCGCCATGCCCCGCTCCGCCCTCGCCGTGCCCGCCGCGCCCACCTCTGGGCCTCCATGCCACCGCGGACTTCAATCTGGGATCCCGTTGCCCTTTGAGGAGCAACCGGATCCCAGATTGATCTGGGATTGGTCGGGTCGGGGCGGGTCGGGGCGGGTCGGGGCGGGGGCGGTGCGGTGCGGGTCGGGTCGGGTCGGGTCGGGTCGCGGCAGCTCGGCGCATCGCCGGTCAGGCGGCGGCCCTCCTCGACCGTGGCGCGCGGGCTGCAGGACAACTCGGTGAGCAGGGTCGAGGCGCGCCGGTCCAACCACGCAACTGCAGCAGGCGCCCGACGTCCATGGCGACGGCGCAGGGATCACGGGTCACCGCCAACCACCCGAAGCGCAGCGTGGCCGCACCGGTGAGCGTGGCCGCGTTGTCACGCGACTGGTCGCGGAACGCGTCGAACTCCGACTCGTGGCCCACTCGCCCGTCCAGCTCCACGATCGTGGCGAACTTCGCGTACAGGACATCGCGGTAAGCCACTGCGGAACCTGTCGAAGCCCGGACCTGTCCCGCGGCCGGGGGCAGGCCGTGCGGACGGGCGACGTCGCGGTGGTAGCGGATCTCCAAGGGGCTGGTCCGTCCCGCCTCCACCTCGGCGCACAGGGACGTGATGAGTGCGCGCCGGCGCACCCGGTGCATCGTGGCGAGCGCGGCTCGGATCCGCTGCGGGGTGGTCAAGCGCATCCGGGCGGCCCGCAGCACGATCTCCACCGCCGCCGCGTCAGTGGCACACGTGCCGACCAGATCGATCACCGTGTGCTCGACGGACAGGACCGAGGGCCGGCGGCTCGGGTGTGCTCGCTCGTGTGGGTGCGGGACCCGGCGGACCTGGACTCCAGGAGCCTGCCGGCGGACGGATTCGGCAAGCAGCATGTGCATGGGTTGATCCGCGGGCAGGCCGCCCTCGAGCAGGCCCCAGTAGTGAGCCGCGGCGGCGCCCGCCACCACACTGGTGGGTCCCAGTGCCAGGTGGGCCGCCCACATCCGGGCCAGCAGGTCCGGCGGTGAGCTGCGCAGGTGGAAGACCCCGCGATGCACGCGCACCCACCGCCCGGAGTCGACCAGGCGTCGGATCGCATCGGCCGGGACTCCCGCGGCGCGCGCCTGTTGGTAGGTGCAGACGTGGCCAACGGCCTCGACGTCGCGCTCCAGCGCGGTGATAACTCGAGCGAGGTCGGCGTTCCTGCGGGGCATGGCGTGGATCGTGGCGCCACACGCCAGGATCCACCAGCGGTTGTCCACAGGTGGGCGTGCCGCGTGGGTACGAGCGGCGCACCGGCAGTTGGTCCGAACGGTAGAGCCGCACCCCTGAGCACGATCAATCCGGGAACGTGTTGCTCCTGTTGCAGCAAGTCGATCCCAGAATGTTCCGGCGGGGCGGGCGGCCGGCCGGGCGGGGCAGCCGGGGGGCGGCGGGCAGGCGGGGCGGGGCGGGAGGCCGGTGGGGCGACCGGGCGGGGCGGGCGAGGTGCGCGGGACGGGTGGGGACGTTGGTCCTGGGCGAACAGGGCGGGGTGATCCCGTGTCCGGCACCGCCCGGGCCTAGCCTTGCCCCATGGCCATCACCGAGTCCGGACTTCCCTTCGCCCCCCTCTACGACGCCGACTCCCGCGCGGATGCGGACCCGGACGCGGTCGGGGCGCCGGGCCAGTACCCCTACACCCGCGGGGTCTACCCCTCGATGTACACCGGTCGACCCTGGACGATGCGCCAGTACGCCGGCTTCGGCACGGCCGCGGAGTCCAACTCGCGCTACCACCAGTTGATCGCCGCGGGCCAGACCGGGCTGTCCGTGGCATTCGACCTGCCGACCCAGATGGGCTACGACTCCGACCACCCGCTCGCCTCCGGCGAGGTGGGCAAGGTCGGGGTGGCCATCGACTCGATCGACGACATGCGGATCCTGTTCGACGGCCTGCCTCTGGACAAGGTCTCCACGTCCATGACGATCAATGCCCCGGCCGCGGTACTGCTGCTGGCCTACCAGATCGTCGCCGAGGAGCAGGGCATCGCCGGTTCGGCGCTGACCGGAACAATCCAGAACGACGTGCTCAAGGAGTACATCGCCCGCGGCACCTACATCTACCCGCCGGCGGTGTCGCTGCGACTGATCACCGACATCTTCAGCTACTGCGCCACCGAGCTGCCCAAGTGGAACACCATCTCCATCTCGGGCTACCACATGGCCGAGGCCGGGGCCACGCCCGCGCAGGAGATCGCCTTCACCCTCGCCGACGGCATCGAGTACGTGCGCGCAGCCATCGCCTCCGGCCAGGACGTCGACGACTTCGCCCCGCGGCTGGCGTTCTTCTTCGTCTCGCGCACGAGCCTGCTCGAGGAGGTGGCGAAGTTCCGCGCGGCACGGCGGATCTGGGCGCGGGTGATGCGCGAGGAGTTCGGCGCGAAGAACCCCAAGTCGATGATGCTGCGCTTCCACACGCAGACCGCGGGTGTGCAGCTGACCGCCCAGCAGCCCGAGGTGAACATGGTCCGGGTGGCCATCCAGGCGCTGGCCGCGGTGCTCGGCGGCACCCAGAGCCTGCACACCAACTCCTTCGACGAGGCCATCGCACTGCCCACCGAGAAGGCCGCGCGCCTGGCCCTGCGCACCCAGCAGGTCATCGCCTACGAGTCCGACGTGACCAAGACCGTGGACCCGTTCGCTGGGTCCTATGCCGTCGAGTCGCTCACCGACGAGGTCGAGGCGGCCGCGGTCGAGCTCATGGACAAGGTGGCCGAGCTCGGCGGCGCGGTCGCCGCGATCGAGGAGGGCTTCCAGAAGGCCGAGATCGAGCGCTCGGCCTACCGGATCGCCAACGAGATCGACGCCGGGGAGCGGGTGGTCGTCGGCGTGAACAAGTTCACGATCGACGCTGACGAGCCCTACGAGCCCCTGCGGGTGAACCCGGCGATCGAGGCCGAGCAGCGGGCTCGCCTGGCCAAGCTGCGCGCTGAGCGCGGCGACATCAGCGCCCTGCTCGAGGCTGTGCGCGACGCCGCGCGCGGCTCCGAGAACGTCCTCTACCCGATGAAGCAGGCTCTGATGGCGCGGGCCACTGTCGGCGAGGTGAGCACCGCCCTGCGCGACGTGTGGGGGGAGTACGTGCCCCACGACGTGTTCTGAGCCACGCCGGACCGGGACTCTGGGGCCGCTGCGGGCGGTCCGTTACCGAATCGTGATCGCGGCTTGGCCCTGGGGCGCGAGTCTGGTCCTGAGCTGCCCACGGGCTGGCCTAAAATTCCTGTGGGTCACCCCTTCGGTGGCCACGACTATCAGGAGGAATCGCGTGTCCAAGCGCATCAGCCTCGTCTCGGCGTTCTTGGTCGGGGCCATTGCCCTGACCGGCTGCTCAAGCAGCGAGAGCGACACCGCGGCGACCCCGGCGGCCGGGGAGTCCTCGGCCGCAGCATCAGACGTGAAGGTAGGCCTGGCCTACGACATCGGCGGCCGTGGCGACCAGTCGTTCAACGACTCCGCGGCTGCCGGCCTGGACAAGGCCGTCGCTGAGTTCGGCGTCGAGGTCAAGGAGCTCGAGGCGGGCTCCAACGAGACCGACGCCCAGAAGGAGGAGCGCCTGCGCCTGCTGGCCGAGGCCGGCTACTCCCCGGTGATCGGTGTCGGTTTCGCCTACGCGCCGGCCATGGGCAAGGTCTCTGCTGAGTTCCCCGAGACCAACTTCGCGATCGTCGACGACGCGTCGGAGGCCTCCACCGCCCCGAACATCGCCAACCTCATCTTCGCCGAGGAGCAGGGCTCCTACCTCACGGGCGTCATCGCTGCCGAGGCCTCGGAGGCTGACCACATCGGCTTCATCGGTGGCGTGAACACCCCGCTGATCAAGAAGTTCGAGGTCGGGTACGTCGCGGGCGCCCAGTCCGTGAAGCCCGACATCAAGATCGACGTCAAGTACCTCAGCGAGCCGCCGGACTTCAGCGGCTTCGGTGACCCCGCCAAGGGCAAGGTCGCGGCTGAGGGCATGTTCCAGTCCGGCGCCGACGTGGTCTACCACGCGGCCGGTGGTTCGGGTGGCGGCGTGTTCCAGGCGGCCACGGCCGCTGAGGGCTGGGCCATCGGTGTCGACTCCGACCAGTACCTGACGGCCGGCGACGACGTCAAGGACGTCATCCTGACCTCGATGGTCAAGGCTGTCGATGTCTCGGTGTTCAACACCATCGAGGCCGCGGTCAACGGCACCCCGCTGACTGGCGTGCAGAACTTCGACCTGGCCGCGGGCGGCGTGGGCTACTCCACCTCGAACGCAGCCGTCGAGCCCTACAAGGCCAGCGCGGACGCGGCGGCCGAGCAGATCAAGAGCGGGGCCGTCACGGTCGCCAGCTCCTGATCAACCTCGCTGGGCGACTGCCCAGCAACGCGATGGCCCGGTTCCGGTGGAGCCGGGCCATCGGCGTGTCGGGGTGAGGTAGCGTGCCCCGCGTGGACAGCGCAGAGGGCATCCCGGCCGCCGTGGAACTGCGGCACATCACCAAGACGTTCCCGGGGGTGGTGGCCAACTCGGACGTCAACCTCGTGGCCCGTCGCGGCACGGTGCACGCCATCGTGGGTGAGAACGGCGCGGGCAAGTCGACCCTGATGAAGACCCTGTACGGCATGCACCGGCCCGATGAGGGTCAGGTACTGGTCGACGGCGTCGAGGTCGTCATGCACTCCCCAGCTGACGCGATCGCCCATGGCATCGGCATGGTCCACCAGCACTTCAAGCTCGCCGACAACTTCACGGTCCTGGAGAACATCGTCCTGGGCGCCGAGCCGCGCTCGGGGATCTCGCTGGACTTCGCCGCGGCGCGGGCCAGGATCAACCAGGTGGCCAGCGACTACGGCCTGGATGTCGACCCCGATGCCCTGGTCGAGGAGCTCGGCGTCGGCGACCGGCAGCGCGTGGAGATTCTCAAGGTCCTCTACCGCGGGGCGCGCACGCTGATCCTCGACGAGCCGACCGCGGTCCTGGTCCCGCAGGAGGTCGATGAGCTGTTCGAGGCGCTGGCCGGCCTGAAGGCCGAGGGCCTGGCGATCCTGTTCATCTCGCACAAGCTCGACGAGGTCCTCAAGGTTGCCGACGACGTCACCGTCATCCGCAGGGGCACCACGGTCGCCTCCGTCCGGCCGCAGGACGTCACCGCCCAGCAGTTGGCCGAGCTCATGGTCGGCAGCGAGCTGCCCAGCCCGCAGACCGCGGACTCCACCGTCACCGACACGGTCGTCCTGACTGTCGAGGGAGTGAGCCTGGTGGCCAACGGCCGGGCGCTGCTCACCGACATCAACCTGCGGATCCACGCCGGCGAGGTGCTGGGCATCGCGGGCGTGGAGGGCAACGGCCAGGCGGAGCTCGTCGAGACGATCATGGGCATGCGCCGCGCGAGCGCCGGCACGGTGACCCTGGAGGGGGTCGACATCACGGGCTGGTCGACCCGTGCGCGCCGGGAGACTGGTATCGCCTACATCCCCGAGGACCGGATCCGCCACGGCCTCCTGCTGGAGTCCCCGCTGTGGGAGAACCGGATCCTGGGCCACCAGACCCAGCCCCCCAGTGCCCGTGGCCCGTTGCTGGACCTGCGGGCGGCCAAGGCCGACACCGAACGGATCGTCGCCGAGTACGACGTGCGCACCCCGGGGATCGACGTCCTGGCCGGTGCCCTGTCCGGCGGCAACCAGCAGAAGCTGATCGTGGGTCGCGAGATGAGTGCCGCGCCCCGGCTCTTGATAGCCGCACACCCGACCCGTGGGGTCGACGTGGGGGCACAGGCCGCGATCTGGGACCTGCTGCGTGCGGCCCGGGCGCAGGGCCTGGCGGTGCTGCTGATCTCGGCGGATCTCGATGAGCTGATCGGGCTGTCCGACACCCTGCAGGTGATCCTGCGCGGTGCCGTGGTGGCCGAGGTGGACCCAGCCACCGTGACCCCCGAACAGCTCGGCTCGGCCATGACCGGCGCCGGGCCGAGCCCACGCGGGGACCAGGGACCGGGGACGGCAGCATGAACGGCCGACTCGGGCGGATCGTGGTTGCCCTCGCCGCCCCGCTGCTCGCGATCGCCTTCGCCATGCTGGTCACCTCGGTGGTCCTGCTGTTCAGCGGGCATGACCCCATGGAGACCTACGCGTCGATGCTCGACTACGGGATGCAGCCCCGCACGCAGGTGCTGATCCTGAACTCGGCCACGATCTACTACCTGTCCGCGCTCGCCGTGGCGATCGGGTTCAAGATGAACCTGTTCAACATCGGCGTGGACGGCCAGTACCGGCTGGCAGCGATGGTCGCGGCCTCGGTGGGTGGCGCGGTGTCGCTGCCGGCGCCGCTGCATGTGGCGCTCATCGTGTTCGTGGCCATGCTCGTGGGCGCCCTGTGGGCGGGGATCGCCGGCCTGCTGAAGACCACCCGCGGGGTCAGCGAGGTCATCTCCACGATCATGCTGAACTTCATCGCCACCGGGATCGTGGCCTACCTGCTCACCCCCGGTCGGCTGGCGGAGCCGATCGCGGGGTCGAACAACATCGGCACCCGACCGATCGCGGCGTCCGGGCACTTCCCCGGCCTGAAGCTCGTGCCCGGTGCTCCCAACGAGGTGTACGGCTTCATCCTCGTCGCGGCCGCGGCCGGTGCGGCGTACTGGTTCCTGCTCAACCGCACCCGGTTCGGCTTCGACCTGCGGGCCACAGGCGGCAACGAGAGCGCCGCGGTGGCCTCCGGGGTCAACGTCAAGCGGATGATCGTGCTGACGATGCTGCTCTCCGGTGCGGTGGCCGGCCTGGTCGGGATGCCGCAGCTCCTCGGCGCCTCCTACACCTACTCGCTGGACTTCCCCGCCGGACTGGGCTTCACCGGGATCGCGATCGCCCTCCTCGGGCGCAACTCGCCGATCGGGATCGCGTTCGGCGCCCTGCTCTGGGGGTTCCTGGAGAACAGCGCCCAGATCCTGGACCTTGAGGGCGTCCCCAAGGAGATCGTGCAGATCATGCAGGGCGTCATCGTGCTCAGCGTGGTGATCGCCTATGAACTGGTCCGGCGCTGGCAGGTGCGCCAGGTCGCGGCCTCCGTGGGGCGGCAGCTGGGCACCGCGGCACCCGCCCCGGCAACGACGGGAGCGCAGGCATGAGTACCCCTACCGCCACCCCCGTGTCCGGCCCGAACCCCGGACCCGTGCCCGCCCCGGCGGCTCCACGACCCCGGCGGCGGGTGCTGCCCCGCCTGCTCCTGGGCCTGTCGGCCCTGATCCTGCTGTTCGCCGTCGTCGAGGCGGTCTCCGGCGCTGACGACCTCACCAGCCCGGGCACCATCGGTGCCGCACTGGGCCTGGCCGTACCGATCGGAATGGCTGGCCTCGGCGGCCTGTGGGCCGAGCGTGCGGGCGTGGTGAACATCGGCCTGGAGGGCATGATGATCCTGGGCACCTGGGGGGCCGGCTGGGCCGGCTACCAGTGGGGTCCCTGGGCCGGCCTGGCGATGGCTGTGCTGATGGGTGCCCTGGGTGGGGCCCTGCACGCGCTGGCGACGGTCGGCTTCGGCGTGGACCAGATCGTGTCCGGTGTGGCTATCAACATCCTCGGCCTGGGCCTGGCCACCTACCTGGCGGCCGCGACCTTCGCCGGCGTGCCCGGCGGTGGGGACAGCCAGTCCCCGTTCATCTCCCCGATGGGCACGGTGACGCTGCCCGGCATCTCCAGCGCGATGGCCAGCCTGGCCGAGCAGGACATCTTCTTCGTCTCACAGGTCGCGGGCGTGATCGGCGGCTTGACGACCAACGTCTCCTACATCACGATCCTGGCTCTGCTCCTGGTGGCGCTGACCTGGTGGATCCTCTGGCGGACCTCGTTCGGCCTGCGGCTGCGCTCCTGCGGGGAGGCCCCCTACGCCGCGGAGTCCCTGGGCGTGAACGTCTACAAGTACAAGACGATCGCGGTCGTGGTGTCCGGCGCGATGGCGGGATTCGGCGGCGCCTACCTGGCCATCGTGGCCGCCCAGCAGTACCGCGAAGGCCAGACCGCGGGCCGTGGTTACATCGGCCTGGCGGCGATGATCTTCGGCAACTGGCGCCCCGGTGGGCTGGCTGCCGGCGCCGGTCTGTTCGGCTACGCCGACGCGCTGCAGCTGCGCAGCGCAGTCGCCGTGCACGCCCTGCTGCTGGTCGGTGCGATCGCGCTGGGCGTCCTGGCGGTGCTCAGCATCCGGCGTGGGTCGAAGGTCGGGGCCATGGTGCTCGCGGGCGATCGCGATCGGACTGCTGCTCTGGTACCTGCTCACCGATACTGTCCCGCCGCAGTTCGCCTTCATGACCCCGTACGTGACCACGCTGCTCGTGCTCTCGTTGGCCACGCAACGATTGCGGATGCCCGCCGCCGATGGCCAGGTCTACCGGCGTGGGGCGGGTAGACTGACCGACTGGGCTGGCCTGCGGACGGCGGCCGTGGCGGCGATGGGGCATGCGTACGCCCCGTACTCGCGGTTCCCGGTCGGGGCCGCCGGCCTGGTCGACGACGGCCGGGTGGTCTCGGGCTGCAACGTGGAGAACGCCTCCTACGGCCTGGGCCTGTGCGCGGAGTGCGGCATGGTCTCGGACCTGCACGCCACCGGGGGCGGTCGGCTGGTGGCCGTCGTCTGCGTCGACGCCACGGGGGCGGACCTGATGCCCTGCGGGCGCTGCCGGCAGCTGCTCTGGGAGCACGGCGGTGCCACCTGTCAGCTGCACACCTCGACCGGGATCAGGTCCCTGGCCGAGGTCCTGCCCGACGCCTTCGACGCCAGCGCGCTGCCCGGCTGACCTGCCGCTGACCTGCCCGGGCCGAGCCGGGCACAGCCGATCGACATGGCCCGCGCGGGTCGGACCCGGGCGATAGTGTGCCGGGCATGACCCTTGACCTCGAGACCGCCCGACGCGCCCCCAAGGTGCTGCTCCATGACCACCTCGACGGGGGCCTGCGCCCGGCCACGATCGTCGAACTGGCCGCCGAGACCGGGTACGAGCGGTTGCCGAGCACCGATCCGCAGGCGCTGGGCCGCTGGTTCCAGGAGTCGGCCGACTCCGGTTCGCTGGTGCGTTACCTCGAGACCTTCGAGCACACGGTCGGGGTCATGCAGACCGCGGATGCCATCCGGCGGGTCGCCCGGGAGTGCGCGGAGGACCTTGCCGCCGACGGCGTGGTCTACGCCGAGGTGCGCTACGCCCCAGAGCTGCTCATCGACGGCGGCCTGACCCTGAACCAGGTGGTGGAGGCCGGCCTGGCCGGCTTCCGCGAGGGCGAGGCGGCGGCGGCCGCGGATGGAACCCCCATCGTCATGCGCACGCTGCTCACCGCGATGCGGACCGCTGCGCGCAGCGCCGAGATCGCCGGGCTGGTCGTGGCGTACCGCGACGAGGGCGTGGTCGGGTTCGACATCGCCGGGGCCGAGGAGGGCTTCCCCCCGACCCGGCACCTGGACGCCTTCGAGTACCTGCGCCGGGAGAACGCCCACTTCACCATCCATGCTGGTGAGGCGTTCGGCCTGCCCAGCATCTGGGAGGCGATCCAGTGGTGCGGGGCCGAGCGGCTGGGCCACGGCGTACGGATCATGGATGACATCAGTCGGGAGCCTGACGGGTCGGTGCACCTGGGCCGGCTGGCTTCCTACATCCGCGATCGCCGGGTGCCCCTGGAGATGTGCCCGAGCTCCAACGTGCAGACCGGGGCGGCGGCCTCGATCGCCACCCACCCGATCGGCCTGCTGCGCGACCTGGGCTTCCGGGTGACGGTCAACACCGACAACCGGCTGATGTCCGACACGTCGATGAGCCGCGAGATGCACCTGCTGGCGACCGCCTTCGACTACGACCTGGCCGACCTGCAGTGGCTGACGATCAACGCGATGAAGTCCTCGTTCCTGCACTTCGACGAGCGGCTGGCCCTGATCAATGACGTCGTCAAGCCCGGCTACGCGGCCCTGTCCGCAGCCAGCTGATCCGGTGGGCGCGGACCGCGACGGCCCCCATCCACCGCTGGACCCACCGCTGGACCCCTCGCTGGATGCCTTGGCGGGCTACCACCTGCAGCGCCTGCCCGACGGCACGGTGCGGCAGCGCTCGCCCCTGAGCGGGACCGTGGTCTGGACGGTTCCGGGCCGATCGCACCGGCCGCTGTCGGCGCCCCGGGCGACGCCCGCCCCGCTTGCGCCCGCTGACCACGACCATCGATGTGCGTTCTGTGCCGCCCGCCGGCTGGAGACCCCGCCGGAGAAGGCTCGGCTGGTGCGCGATCCAGACGCCGCGAGGTCTGGGCAGCCGTGGCAGATCCTGCGCCACCTGGGTGCCGAGCAGCTCGACGAGACGGTCGCCGAGGTCCGCCAGATCCCCAACCTGTTCGAGATCCTGCCCTTCGAGTACTGGCATGCCAACCACGGCGTCGCGATCCCCGCCGAGGTGGCGCACCGGGCGCAGTCCTACGCCGAGACGACGGTTGGCCGGGAGCACCTGCGCCGGATCATGGGCACCCGTGCGCGCGCGGCTGGTGCCACCGCCGACGAGGTGGCAGCCCTGGCCCCGGACGACGTGCTCGCGGCGTCGGTGCGACTGTTCGCCAGTACGCACGACGTGATCGTCGCGCGGCGGCACTACGTCGACGGGGCCACGGCCGACGACGAGCTCGCCTCAGCTGGGGACCTCACGCCCGACGAGCACCATGCCTTCCTGGCCCTGACCGTGGATGCGCTGGCCGACCTCTCGGGCTCCACCCCGTTCGCCGCCTACGTCGCGGTGTTCCAGAACTGGTTGCAGGCCGCGGGGGCCTCGTTCGAGCACCTGCACAAGCAGCTGGTGGCCATCGACGAGTACGGCCCGCTGATGACCCGGATCATGGGCCTGCTCGAGGCCACCCCGGACTTGTTCAACCTCGCGATCGTCGACCACGCCGTCCGCGACCGGTTGGTCATCGCCGAGAACGACCACGCGATCGCCCTGGCCGGGGTCGGGCACCGGTATCCCACGATCGAGATCTACTCGACCGGCGGCGCCCACCGGCCCTGGGAGCACCCCGCGCAGGCGCTGCGCGGCATGTCGGACCTGCTGCACGCCTGCCACGCGGCCACCGGCCGGTTGGTGCCCACCAACGAGGAGTGGCACTACCGACCCCCCGGCGCGGGCGTGGCGATGCCCTGGCGGATCAACCTGAAATGGCGGATCTCGACGCTGGCCGGCTTCGAGGGCGGCACGAAGATCAACGTCAACACGATCGCCCCTGCCCAGTTGCGCGAGCGGGTCGTCAGCTCCCTGCGCGACCTGAGCGTGGCGGGTCGGATAGCGCCGCTGGCGATCGGTGACCAGTGCCGGCATGTGCCCGGCGCCCTGGGCTACCTCGCCGGCTGAGGGGCGCTGGCGTACACGTCGAGGGCGGCTCGGGTCTGGGCCGCGCTGAGCGGACGGCAGCCCGCCGCACGGGCCGCGTCGACGATCCCCGGTTCGCGACCGTAGAGCTGCCAGCCCCGGCGCAGGATCGTGCCGGGCGGCTTGCGCCGCTCCCGCAGGTCGCGTGCGGCCCGGCGCACGAAGTTCTTCCACGGGTCGCGCACGACCACGATCGCGTCGAGCAGCAGGCCGGCGGCGCGGAGCATGGCGACGAGCTCCGGGGCGAAGATCCCCTCGGCCACGAACGGGCCGCTCCCGACATGCACCATCCGGGTCCCGGTCGGGCCGTCAGCGGCGATGTCGTAGACAGGTACCGCGCAGGTGCCGCGCCGGCACAGGGTGGTCAGCGCAGTGAGGGCGCCCTGGGCGTCCCAGCTGGCCGGGTCGTCCCAGTCGACGATCCCGAGCTCGGCCTGGCGCGGCAGGGTCGGGTCCGAGCCGGCCTTGTAGAAGTCATCCAGGTAGACCATCGGCAGGCCCGCGGCGCGCACGAGGGTCGACTTGCCCGACCCGCTCGGCCCGGCCAGCAGGATCACCCGGCGTGGGTCGGGGGATCGGTCCCCGGAGGGCTCAGTAGCCATCGCCGGACGCGTCGGAGCGAGCCCCGCCGGCGGGGTCGGCCAGCCCATCGAGCACCGCCCGGGTGCTCGACAGGCCGAGCCGGGTGGCCCCGGCAGCGACCATCGCCAGGGCGTCGGTCGCGGTGCGGATCCCCCCACTGGCCTTGACGCCGAGCCGGGGACCCACGGTGTTGGCCATCAGCGAGATCGCCCGGGTGCTCGCCCCGCCCGCGGGATGGAAACCGGTGGAGGTCTTCACGAAGTCTGCGCCGGCCTCCTGCGCCACGACGCACGCGCGCACCACCTCGTCGTCGGTCAGGGCGGCCGTCTCGAGGATGACCTTGAGCGTCACGCCCTCACAGGCCACCCGGACGGCCGAGATCTCCTTCTCCGTGACCCGCCACAGGCCCGCCTTGATCGCGCCCACGTCCACCACCATGTCGACCTCGACTGCGCCGTCGGACACCGCCCGCACCGCCTCGGCCGCCTTGAGCGCGCCATGGTGCTTCCCGCTCGGGAAGCCCACCACGGTGCAGGTGGCGACCCTCGGGTCCAGCAGCCCGGTGGGCAGCGGGAGGAACGACGGCGAGACGCACACCGAGAACACACCGAGCTCGTTGGCCTCCACGCACAGGGCCGCCACATCGTCGGGAGTCGCCTCGGGCTTGAGCAGGGTGTGGTCGACCAGCTGAGCCAGTTGCGCGCGGGACATCGCCATGCTCGGCATTCTGGTGGGTCGGGCCGCCGGGAGTCGTACCGGGTGGCGCCCGGCGATAGCGTGGCGGCCATGACCGCACCTGCCCCCCTGCTCGCCGATGACCCGCACGCGGCCGCTGCCCACGCAGCGACCCAACTCGCCGAGCTCACGGGAGCGGCCAGCCACGACCTCGCACTCGTCCTGGGCTCCGGCTGGCTGCCGGCCGTGGACCTGCTCGGCCAGACGCATGCGGAGTTCCCTGCCACCGACCTCCACGGGTTCGCCGCCCCGGCAGTCGCCGGTCATGCCGGGATGATCCGCAGCGTGGCCACCGAGTCCGGCGGACGGGCGCTGGTGTTCCTGGGCCGCACGCACTTCTACGAGGGTCGTGGCGTCGAGGCGGTCGTGCACGGCGTGCGCACGGCAGCCGCGGCCGGCTGCCGCACCCTCGTGCTCACCAACGGCTGTGGGGGGTTGAACCCCGCATGGTCCCCGGGCACCCCGGTGCTCATCAGCGACCACATCAACATGACCGGCGCCTCCCCACTGCGCGGGGCGACCTTCATCGACCTCACCGACCTCTACTCCGCCCGGCTGCGCGCGCTGTGCACCGAGATCGACCCCACCCTGGCCCAAGGGGTCTACCTGCAGTTCCGGGGTCCGCAGTACGAGACCCCGGCCGAGGTGCGGATGGCCGGTGTCCTGGGCGCGGACCTCGTGGGGATGTCGACCACCCTCGAGGCCATCGCCGCCCGGGAGGCCGGCATGGAGATCCTCGGCCTGTCCCTGGTCACGAACCTCGCCGCGGGGATGACCGGTGAGCCGCTGAACCACGAGGAGGTCCTCGAGGCGGGCAGGCTCGCTGCCCAGCGGATGGGCAGCCTGCTCGCGGCCGTGGTGGGGCAGCTGTGAGCGACCTCGATCCCCGGTTGGCCCAGCGTGCCGGTCAGTGGGCTGACGAGGATCCCGACCCCGCCACTGCTGCCGAGCTGCGGGAGCGCATCCGGGCAGCCGAGGCTGGGGACCGGGAGGCTGCCTCAGAGCTGGCCGACGCCTTCGCTGGCACCCTGCAGTTCGGCACCGCAGGGTTGCGCGGCAAGCTCGGCCCGGGGCCGCAGCGGATGAACCGGGTCGTGGTCTCCCGGGCGGCCGCCGGCCTGGCCCAGTACCTGCGCGACGACGGCCGGGCCGGGACTGCCGTGGTCATCGGTTTCGACGCCCGGCACAACTCCGAGGTGTTCGCCCGTGACACGGCCGAGATCGTCGCCGGCGCCGGCTTCCAGGCATTGCTCTGCCCGCGGCCGCTGCCCACGCCGGTGCTGGCCGGCGCGATCGGCACCTATGGCGCTTCTGCGGGGGTCGTGGTCACCGCCTCGCACAACCCGCCGCAGGACAACGGCTACAAGGTCTACCTCGGCGACGGCGCCCAGATCGTGCCCCCGGCCGATGCCCAGATCGCTGCGGCCATCGAGGCCGTCGGGGCCCTCGCCGACCTCGTCCGCAGCGACCGGTACACGATCCTCGACGAGGGGGTCGTGGACGGCTACCTGGCCCGGGTGTGCGGCCTGGTGCTGCCCGGTGGGCCCCGCGAGATCGCTGTGGCCTACACGGCCATGCACGGCGTCGGCAGCCCCCTGATGCGGGCGGCGCTCACCGGTGCCGGGTTCCCGGCCCCGTGGGCCGTGCTCGCCCAGGATGCCCCTGATCCGGACTTCCCGACCGTGTCGTTCCCGAACCCGGAGGAGCCCGGGGCGATGGACCTCGCGATGGACCTTGCCGGATCCGCGCACGTCGACCTGGTGCTGGCCAACGACCCGGACGCCGATCGGTGCGCGGTGGGGATCCCGGTGGCTGACGGGGGTTTCCGGATGCTGACCGGCGACGAGGTGGGTGCGCTGCTGGGCTGGTGGATCCTGCAGCGCGGCGCGCTCGCCGGCGTTCCGGTCACGGGGACCTATGCGAACTCCATCGTCAGCTCGCAGCTGCTCGGGGCGATCGCCCGGGACGCTGGGCTGGGGTTCCGCGAGACGCTGACCGGGTTCAAGTGGATCGCGCGAGCCGCCGAGGACCTCGTGTTCGGCTATGAGGAGGCCCTGGGCTACTGCGTGGACCCCGCCGGGGTGCGCGACAAGGACGGCATCTCGGCGGGCCTGCTCGTCACCGAGCTGGCCGCCACGCTCAAGGCCCAGGGACGTGGGGTCCAGGACGTCCTCGATGATCTGGCGGTGCGCCACGGCGTGCACGCGACGAGCCAGGTCTCGTTGCGGTTCACCGACCAGTCCGAGATCCCGGCCCTGATGGCCGGCCTGCGGGCTGATCCGCCGGCGGGGTTCGGGGGCCTGCCGGTCGCGCAGGTGACCGACCTCGAGCAGGGTTCGCCCGACCTGCCCCCGACCGATGGCCTGCGCTACCTGCTGCACGGCATGGCGGGCGTGGCCGACGTGCGGGTGATCGTGCGACCCAGTGGGACCGAGCCCAAGATCAAGGCCTACCTCGAGGTACGGGCACCCGTGGGCGCCGCCGGGTTGCCCGCGGCACGGGCTGCCGCTGGCGATGCACTCGCGGCCGTGGCCGCCGATGTCGGGCACCGGCTGTCCGCCGGGGGGTAGCCTGCGCGCAGGAGGTCGCCATGCCCGACAGCGCGCCAGTACCGAACATCGGCCGCGGGGTGCTGCAGGCCATCTTCGCCGTGTTCCTCGGGCTCATGGTCACGGCGGTCGTCGGGGTCGGGGTGTACACGTTCCACCCCAACCCGGCACAGGCGGTCAACGACCAGGTCGAGGCGCTGTACGACCAGCGTGCCCAGGTCGACGGGTGCAACTCGCCCACGCCTGGCCAGTGCCGCGACTGGGACGAGCTGACCGCGGCCGAACAGGGCCAGGTGAAGGCCATCGACGCCCAGATCGCCGACCTCCAGCGCACCGCTGCGGAGCAGCAGTCCCAGTGGCAGCAGACCACGAGCGTCACCCTCATCGTCCTCGCGACCCTGCTCATGGCGCTGTCCCTGGCCCTCGGGGACTCTGTCTCGGTGCTCAGCAACGGCATCCTGCTCGGAGGGCTCTTCACGATGCTCTACGGGGTCGGCTGGGGATTGGCCTCGGGAAGCTCGCTGACCCGGTTCCTGGTCCTGGTCGCCGCGCTGGGGGTCTCCCTGGCACTCGGCTACCTGAAGTTCGTCCGACGCCGGCGCTCTGGGGCGCCGGAGGGTGGCGCCACGGCCGAGGTGGTCCCGGGCGAGGAAACAGGTGCCGAAGCTGCGGCGGTCGTTGCGCTGACCGCCCGCGTGACGGCCCTGGAGCGCAGGTTGGCCGCTGCGGCGGCCGGACTCGGCGACGCCGAAGCTACTGGCAGGGACGGTTCATGAGCGCGGTGACGTAGTCGTCGGGAGCGCCGGCCGCGCGGGCGGCGTCGGCCATGATGCCCAGGTAGCGCGCCCCGGGCAGGCCGCCCTCGTAGGCGTCGACCACGTAGAGCCAGGCCATCTCGTCGCCGTTGAGTGTCTGGACCCGGACGTGCAGCTTGCGGTGGATCTCGAGCTCCGCGCCCTCCCAGTGGTCGAGCAGTGGCTCGTCCTCGGGGGCGACGTCGTAGAGCATCACGAACACGCTGTGGCCGGGATCCTCGACCACCGTGGCCAGCGCGCCCTCCCAGCCGAGGTCCTCGCCGGCGAAGGTCAGGCGCCAGTCGGTCAGCCAGCCGGGTCCGAGCGCGGGGGAGCGTGGTGCTCGTTCGAGCATCTGCCGGGGGTCGAGGTTCGACCCGTACGCCGCGTAGAGGACCACGTCGCACAGGGTAGTTGTTCGACGCCCGCCCGGGAAGGCCGGGGAAGGCCGGGGAACAGCGGGACGTGGACAGCCGATCCGCCGCGAACGCGGTGGCCGGGATGCGCGATGATCGCGCCATGACCTCGGTGGCGATCGTCGGCGGTGGCCCCGGCGGGTATGAGGCGGCGCTGGTCGCCGCACAGCTGGGCGCGCAGGTGACGCTCGTGGACTCCGACGGGATCGGCGGATCCGCGGTGCTGACCGACTGCGTGCCGAGCAAGGCCCTGCTGGCCGTGGCCGAGTCCGCGACCCAGGTGCGCGCCAGCGGTGCGCTGGGGATCACGGGGGCCGCGTCCGCCGTGGGCGTGGACCTCGCTGCCGTCAACGCCCGGATCAGGGACCTGGCCAGCGCCCAGAGCCAGGACACCGCACGGCGATGCGAGCAGGCCGGCGTCCGGCTGCTGGTGGGCCGTGGGCGCCTCGAGGGCCCCGGCGCGGTCGTGGCGGAGCTGGCGGGCGGGGAGCAGGTACGCATCGACGCCGATGCGATCCTGCTGGCCACCGGGGCCCGACCCCGCGTGCTGGGCACCGCCGCGCCCGATGGTGAACGGATCCTGTCCTGGGAGCAGGTGTATGGCCTCCAGGAGGTCCCTGAGCACCTCGTGGTGGTCGGTTCCGGGGTCACCGGGGCGGAGTTCGCCTGCGCCTACCAGGCCCTGGGCGCGCAGGTGACGCTGGTGTCCAGCCGCGAGCACGTCCTGCCCGGCGAGGACCCGCAGGCCGCACAGGTGCTCGAGGACGTGTTCGAGCGCCGGGGGATGGCCGTCCTGCGCCGCTCCAGGGCACTGTCGGCCACCCGCGTGGGCGATGAGGTGCAGGTGATGCTCGCCGACGGGCGCACGGTCACCGGCTCGCACTGCCTCATGGCGGTCGGCTCAGTGCCCAACACTGAGGGCCTGGGCCTGGCGCAGGCGGGCGTGCGCAGCACGGATTCCGGGTTCATCGAGGTCGACCGCGTATCGCGGACCTCGGCACGCGGGGTCTACGCGGCCGGTGACTGCACCGGCGTCCTGCTCCTGGCCTCGGTGGCAGCCATGCAGGGCCGGATCGCCATGTGGCACGCGCTGGGAGCCGCGGTGGCGCCCCTGGACCTGCGCACCGTGAGCTCCAACGTCTTCACCGACCCGGAGATCGCCACGGTGGGCTACACCCAGGCCGACGTGGACTCGGGGCGGGTCAATGCCGAGGTCGTCACGCTGCCCCTGGCCACCAACGCCCGGGCCAAGATGCAGGCGATGACCGACGGCTTCGTGAAGGTGATCTGCCGGCGGGGCACCCGGATCGTGATCGGCGGCGTGGTCGTGGCCCCGAAGGCCTCCGAGCTGGTGTTCGGCCTCGCCCTGGCCGTGGAGGCGCGGATGACCGTCGACGAGCTGGCGGCCACCTTCACCGTGTACCCGTCGTTGACCGGGTCGATCGCCGAGGCGGCGCGCCGGCTGCGGTCCGTCGACTGAACAGGAGGACCCGGTGACCGGGGTTGGGGATCAGGCGACCGTAGGTCGGGCGCTGGAGCTGTCGACCGTGGCCAACCTGCGCGACATCGGGGGGTGGCGCGTGCCCGGGGGCGGCCGGGTCGCGTCCGGGCTGGTCTACCGCTCCACGGACCTGAGTCGGTTGGCCGAGCCGGACCTGTCGACGTTCGCGACGCTGGGCATCCGCACCGTGTTCGACCTGCGGACTGCCGCCGAGCGGCTGGCGGCCCCGGACGTGCTGCCGCTCGGGGCGGGCTACCGCTCCCTGGACGTACTGGCCGACTCCACGATGGCCATCCCCGCGAGCCTCGGAGCGCTGCTGGCTGACCCCCCCGGTGCCACGCGGACGTTGCGTGGAGGTGGGGTGCAGGCCCTGTTCGACGTGGCCTACCGCGAGATCGTCACGCTGCCCAGCGCGCGGCGCAGCTATCGGCACCTGTTCCGGGATCTGGCCTGCGCCCAGGCCCAACCCGCGCTGGTGCACTGCACTGCGGGCAAGGACCGGACCGGGTGGGCGGTGGCGGTCCTGCTGCTGCTGCTCGGGGTCAGCCAGGACGACGTCCTGGCCGAGTACCTGCGCACCAACGAGCTGCTGCGCCCGGTGCTGGCCCCTATCCTGGACCAGTTCGCCGCCGCTGGGGGCGACCCCACGCTGCTCGGGCCCGTGCTGGGCGTCACAGCCGCCTACCTGGAGGCGGCCTTCGACGAGGTGCGTGCCCAGTACGGGTCGATCCAGGGCTATGTGGCCACGGGCCTGCGCCTCAACGATGAGACGGTCAACGCCCTGCGTCGCGCCCTCGTCGACGCCAGCCCGTAACGGCCGCCCAGCCCCCGCGCCTCCGCCGGAACCTGGGATCGTGTTGCTCTACTTCGAGCAACGGGATTCCGAGTTCTTGCCCAGATCCGCACCGACAGCATCGGCTCGCCGCGCAACTGGCCCATTCCCGCTGGTAGGCAGGGGAACGACCGCCAACCGGCCAGGTCGCGGACGAGGAGCGCAGATGTGTCGATGGATGGCCTACCGTGGATCACCGATCCCGCTGGGGGAACTGCTGCTGGCCCCGAAGCACTCCCTGATCTACCAGAGCCTGCATTCGCGGTTGGGGGCTGAGACCACCAACGGCGACGGGTTCGGCCTCGGCTGGTACGGCGCGGCCGACACACCCGGGACGTTCCACAGCACGCAACCGGCCTGGAACAACCGCAACCTGGCGGACCTGGCACGGCACCTGGTCTCCCCGCTGGCCTTCGCGCACGTGCGCGCCGCGACCGGCGGTCCCATTCAGGAGACCAACTGCCATCCCTTCCGGCACGCGAACTGGCTGTGGATGCACAACGGGCTGATCAGGGACTTCGCGACCGTGAAGCGTGAACTGGCCTTCGCCGTGGATCCCAGCCTCTATCCCCTGATCGAGGGCTCCACGGACTCCGAGGTCTTCTTCCACCTGGCCCTGACGATGGGTCTGGTCGACGACCCGATCGATGCCGTCGAGAAGGCCGTCGGCCTCATCGAGGAGACCGGCCACCGTCACGGGATCGAGCATCCGATCCAGATGTCGGTGGCCACGACCGACGGGCAGACGGTCTGGGCCTTCCGATACTCCAGCGAAGGTGTGTCACGCTCTCTGTTCCACAGCAACGACGTGGCGGGCCTCCGCCAGCGGTACCCCGACAACCCGGTGCTGCGCGAGTTCTCCGACGACAGCCGTCTCATCGTCTCCGAGCCGCTGGGCGACCTTCCCGGTGCCTGGAGTGAGGTTGCCGAGTCCTCCTGCGTGGTCGTCCATGCCGGCGGAGAGGACCTACGTCCCTTCGCCCCCCAACCCCAATGAGGGGGCGGTGAGGATCACATACCGGTGCGGTCCCACCCCGGGCTTGATCCACTGCGGACCGACCACTGACCAGCCCGCCGCGGTGTAGAAGCCCACGGCCCCCAGGCGGGCTGCGGCCCACATCCCGCCGGCTCCCCGGGCCAGCGCTGTGGCCACAGCGAGGTCGAGCACCCTGCGCCCAACGCCCGACCCACGGTGGTCGGCACGGACCGCCATGCTGCGCAGCTGCCAGGTCGGCTGCGCGAGCGGCCCGGGCCCGGGCCATCGCGCGGCCAGCACGGACGCGGCCCCCACGACATCGGCCCCCACCACGTCCGCCCGCACGTCCCCGGAGCCCTCGAAGGCGCCCACATGGAGGGCCGCGGCCGGCATCGGCCGGTCGTCGGGCAGCGGTCCGTGCGGGCGCAGCACCTCCAGCTGGAGGCGCCGCACCTGCGCGAGCTCTGCCAGCCGAACGGTCAGCACGCCTGCTCCTGCCCGCGGGGGACGCGCCTATGCGTCCTTGATCTCGCAGAGCACGGTGCCGGTGGGCACGGTCGCCCCGACCTCCGCGGTAAGCGCGCTGATCACGCCAGCCTTGTGCGCGTTCAGCGGCTGCTCCATCTTCATCGCCTCGAGGACGACGATCAGGTCGCCTGCGGCCACTGTCTGGCCCTCCTGCACCGCGATCTTGACGATGGTGCCCTGCATGGGTGCGGCCAGGGAGTCGCCGGTCGCGCCTGCGCCCGCCTTCTTGCGGCCGCCCCGCTTGGGTGGGCCGGCCTTCTTGGCAGCCCCGCCGCCGCCGATCGAGATGCCCTCGGGCAGGCTGACCTCGACCCGCTTGCCGCCGACCTCCACGACCACCGTGGCGCGTTCCTCGGGGGCTGCCACGTCGGTGGTGGCCCCGGCGTAGGCCGGGATCTCGTTGACGAACTCGGTCTCGATCCAGCGCGTATGCACCGTGAAGGCCTCATCGGGATCCGCCGGGGCGAAGTCGGGATCGCTGACCACCGCACGGTGGAACGTGATCGCCGTGGCGATCCCTTCGACCTCGAACTCGGCCAGGGCGCGGCGCGAGCGCTCGAGGGCCTGCTGGCGGTCGCGGCCGGTGACGATCAGCTTGGCCAGCAGCGAGTCGAAGTTGCCGCCGATCACGTCACCCTGAGCGAAGCCGCCGTCGACGCGGACCCCGGGCCCGGACGGTGGCTGCCACACGCTCAGCGCACCCGGAGCGGGCAGGAAGTTGCGGCCCGGATCCTCTCCGTTGATCCGGAACTCGATCGAGTGGCCACGCAGCTGCGGATCGTCGTAGCCGAGCTCCTCGCCGTCGGCGATCCGGAACTGCTCGCGGACCAAGTCGATGCCCGAGACCTCCTCGGAGACCGGGTGCTCGACCTGCAGACGCGTGTTGACCTCGAGGAACGAGATCGTGCCGTCCTTGCCGACCAGGAACTCGCACGTGCCGGCACCGTAGTAGCCGGCCTCCCGGACGATGGCCTTGCTGGACTCATAGAGGCGCGCCACCTGATCCTCGGACAGGAACGGTGCCGGGGCCTCCTCGACGAGCTTCTGGTGCCGGCGCTGCAGCGAGCAGTCGCGGGTGGAGACCACCACGACGTTGCCGTGCTGGTCGGCCAGGACCTGGGTCTCCACATGCCGGGGGCTGTCGAGGTACTGCTCGACGAAGCACTCCCCGCGGCCGAAGGCAGCCACGGCCTCGCGCACAGCCGAGTCGAACAGCTCGGGGATCTCCTCGAGGGTCCGAGCCACCTTGAGGCCGCGACCGCCGCCACCGAAGGCCGCCTTGATCGCGATCGGCAGGCCGACCTCCTCGGCGAAGGCGACGACCTCGTCGGCGCCGGCCACCGGATCCGCGGTGCCACGCACCTGCGGGGCGCCGGCCCGGGCGGCGATGTGTCGCGCCGACACCTTGTCACCGAGGTCGCGGATGGCCGAGGGAGGTGGGCCGATCCAGATGAGCCCCGCGTCGATGACCGCCTGGGCGAAGTCCGCGTTCTCCGAGAGGAACCCGTAACCCGGGTGCACGGCGTCGGCGCCGGAGCGCTGGGCCGCGTCGAGGATCTTGTCGAACACCAGGTAGGTCTCGGCCGCGGTGGTGCCGCCCAGGGCGTAGGCCTCGTCGGCCGCCTTGACGTGCAGCGCGTCCCGGTCGGGATCGGCGTAGACCGCCACGGACGCGATACCTGCGTCGTGGCACGCGCGAGCCACGCGGATCGCGATCTCCCCGCGGTTGGCGATCAGTACCTTCTTCATGCGGCGCACCCCTCAGACAACACTCGGCGCCCGGTACCGGGCAGTGGGACTCCTGTCATCCTACGGACGGCGCGCAGGCGACTCGCGGGCACCCTCAGGCGCGGTCCCACAGGTCGGTCCAGCGCACCCCGAGCTCGCCGAGCATGGCCCGCAGGGTGGGCAGCGCGAGCCCGATCACGTTGGTGTGGTCCCCGGCGATCCCGTCGATGAACGCCCCGCCCAGGCCGTCGATCGTGCACGATCCCGCGACTGCCAGGGGCTCGCCGGAGGCGATGTAGGCCGCGAGCTCGTCGGCATCGGGGCGACCGAAGTGCACGGTCGTGGCCACGGTCCGTTCGAGCACGCGACCGTCGGTGAGGTCGATGACGGTGTGCCCGGTCAGCAGGGTCCCGGAGCGCCCGGACATGGCTGCCCACCGCGACCGGACCTCGGCAGCGCTGCCGGCCTTGCCCAGCAGTTGGCCGTCGAAGGCCAGCATCGAGTCCGCGCCCACGACCAGGACGCGCCGGTCCGCAGCCCCCGGCGCGAGGCCGACAAGGCCGTCCGCGCGCACCTGGTCGGCCACGTCGCGGGCCTTGGCCGTGGCCAGCAGCTGCGTCAGGGCCCCGGGATTCCCGGCCAGGTGCCCGGCCGCGTCGAGGCGGCCCTGCTCGTCGACGGTGCTGGGGCAGATGACCGGGCTGATCCCGGCGCTGCGCAGCAGGGTCGCCCGCGCTGGCGAGGCCGAGCCGAGAACGAGCAGCGGGGGCTGGCGCTCCGATGCTGCGGCCGGGGCGGCCTCAGCCACGGGTCAGGCCGCCCAGGGTGGCGCGCACCGAGCCCGAGACCCGGGCTCGGTAGCCCCGGCCAGGTGCCGCGATCACCCGGCCCCCGGGCGAGGGCAGCAGGGTCACCACCCCCCGGGGACAGGTCAGGTGCACCGGCGCGCGGTGACCATGGGTCCACAGGCCCCCGATGGGCATGAGCAGGCCGGGGTAGCCCACGTGCAGGGGCAGGGCCCGGCGGGCCAGGTCAGTGGTGGCCACGAGGGGATCGCTGCGGATCACCCCGGACACCGGGGCACTCCACGCCAGGTGCTCGATGGTGGGCTCGGCGGTGTAGTGCAGCAGGCCCACGGTGCGGGAGAACCCGCCCACGTCCGGCACGCAGATCGACGGCGGGGAGTCGTCGGCCGGAGCGATCCCGGTGGCACGCAGCATGCCGGTGAACGCGGCACCCTCCTCGGTGGCGACCAGGTCCGCCCAGTCGATGTCCACGATCCAGTCCAGTGCGTGCGTGATGTCACTGGCAGGGCCGTCCGGGTCCAGGCGCACCAGCAGGCCACCGTCGACGTTGGACGCGAACAGAAGCTCGTCGCGGGGGCTGACCTGGATCGAACCGTCGGCCTGACCCTCCAGGGTGGCGTTGCCCACGCGGGAGGCGATCAGCCGGGGTTCGAAGGCCGTGCTCAGCAGCGGTACCGTCTCGGTGCCGTCGGTGAAGTCCAGACGGTAGGCACCCCGCTCGGCAGCGACGAAGGCCAGGGCGTTGGAGCGCAGCTGCACCACCACCTCGCGTGTCGGGCCGGCGGCGTGCGGGTGCACGGGCAGGTCCTCCTCGTCGGGTTCCGGGAAGCCCGGGGGCGTGGCCGGAGGGCTCAGCCACCCGGCGGGTTCGAGCAGGCCGGGCAGCTCGCACGACCACCCGGTCAGGCTCGTGGCCGAGTCCGCCAGCACCCCTGGCAGGCGCAGCACGCGGGTGGTCGTGGTGACCGACTCGATCAGCAGCGCCGGGTGCCGCCGATCGCTGGCCCCCTCGGCCAGCACCTCGGCCAGCGCCAGCCAGCGCGACCACACCGCGCGGGGCGCCAGGGCGCCGAGGGCGCGGTCCGCGGCTGCCCGGAACTCCCGCGGTTCGGTGGGCGGCTGCGCCAGTCGAGCGCCGATCGCCAGCGCCAGCGCCTCGGGATCGCGTCCGTGCACGCAGTCACCGAGCTCAGGGGCGGTGAGGATCTCGGCGGGCCCATAGCGAACATCGCGCGCCACGACCGGGACGCCGGCAGCAAGCGACCTCGCGATGGCCAGCGGGAACGCCTCGCGTCGGCCGGCCCAGATGGTCAGCGCGGCGCCGGCGAAGTCCGTGGGGTCGTCCTGTGCGGGGACCACGTGGACCCGCCCGGTCAGGCCCAGGGCGTCGGCCAGGGCTAGGAGCGGGTCGCTCAGCTCACCCTGCCCGACGATGTCCAGGCTCAGACCGGGATCGGCCAGCAGGGCCTCCCGGGCAGCATGCAGGACGTCGTCGTGGTGCGAGGGCGCCTCGAGGGGACCCACGGAGACGATGCGTCGCCCAGCGGCAGTGGCCGGCTGCGGTGCCGACCCGGCGCGGGGGTCTGTCAGCGACAGGGCCCCGTCGATCAGACCGGGCAGTGCCGGTGGGATCGCGGACACCGGCAGGTCGGGGCCGAAGCGGGCCCTCAGGTCCTCGGCCTGCGCCGTGGTCATCGTCACGAGGGCGTCGAACGAGCGCTCGTGGCCGGCCAGTCGATCGTCGAATCGTTCGGCCAGGGGCGCGGTGACGGGGTCCAGGGTCCGTGATCCACCGGCCAGGTGGGACAGCTGGATCCCCGCGACCCGAGCGACCAGGGGGTTGGACATGGCCGACAGGTAGGGGTAGGCGGCTGGGGAGTCAGCGACGACGACCGCACCGGGGATCTGGCCGGTCAGCCAGTCCAGCCAGTCCCCCACCCGGGGATCGATCGAGGCGCCGTGCGGCAGCGGCGTCCACCAGGAGGGCCGGATCCGCCGATCGCGCACGGCGTAGTGATGGATCTGCGTACTGGCCGGGAGCCTGCCCTCGGCCACCAGGGCAGCCACAGTCCGGTCGAGCTGGGCATCCTTGTTGATCAGGGCCGCGTGCGTGGCCCAGCCGGCATCGGCGAACGCGCACAGCCGGGCCAGCCACATCTGGGTCAGCCGGCCGGCGTCGGGGCGCAGCCGGTTGAAGACGAACACGGCGGTGTGCCGACCGTCTGCGAAGGGCCGCTCGGAGATCACCGGGGCAGCCTAACCAATCCGGGCACGCAGGCTCGGTCCCGCAGCCACGGAGCCGGTCAGCGGGGCAGCGCGGACTCCCACCAGCCCGAGGGCGCCACGGCGGCGCGCATCAGCCGCGGTGGGGGCGCCCACTGCGAGCTGGCCGGCGGCTCGGGGTCCACGGCCTGGCCACCGGCCGCAGCGAGCACAGCCACGACCGCGGCGATCTCCTCGGCGCTGGGCTGTCCACCGACGATCCGCAGGTGTGGGCGGGGCTCCTCGGCGCTCACAGCGGGATGTTCCCGTGCTTCTTCGGCGGGTGCGTCTCGCGCTTGTTGCGCAGCACCCGCAGGGCCCGTGTGACCTGGGCCCTGGTCTCGTGGGGCAGGATCACCCGGTCGATGTACCCGCGCTCACCGGCCAGGTACGGGTTGGCCAGCTGCATGTTGTACTCCGCCTCGAGCTCCGCGCGGGTGGCCGCGGGGTCCTCGGCTGCCGCGAGCTCCTTGCGGTACAGGATGCTCACCGCGCCCTGCGCTCCCATGACGGCGATCTGCCCGGTCGGCCAGGCGATGTTGATGTCACCGCCGAGGTGCTTGGAGCCCATGACCACGTAGGCACCGCCGTAGGCCTTGCGGGTGATCACGGTGATCTTGGGCACGGTCGCCTCGACGTAGGCGTAGATCAGCTTGGCGCCGCGGCGGATGATGCCGTCCCACTCCTGGGAGGTGCCCGGCAGGAAGCCCGGGACGTCGACGAACGTGATCACCGGGATGTTGAACGCGTCGCAGGTGCGCACGAACCGTGCTGCCTTCTCCGAGGCGTCGATGTCCAGGGTGCCGGCGAACTGCATCGGCTGGTTGGCCACGATGCCCACCGAGTGACCCTCGACCCGGCCGAACCCGCAGACCATGTTGGGCGCGAACAGCGGCTGGACCTCGAGGAACTCCTCGTCGTCGAGGACCGTCTCGATCGCCCGGTGCATGTCGTAGGGCTGGTTGGGGGAGTCCGGGATCAGCGTGTCCAGGGCGATGTCCGCGTCGGTGACCGAGAGGTCCACCTCGTCGCCCAGCACCGGTGGGCGCTCCAGGTTGTTGCTGGGCAGGTAGCTCAGCAGGGCGCGCACGTACTCCAGTGCGTCGTGCTCGTCCTGGCCCATGTAGTGCGCGACCCCGGACTTGGTGTTGTGGGTCCGCGCCCCGCCGAGCTCCTCGAAGGCCACATCCTCACCCGTGACGGTCTTGATGACGTCCGGGCCGGTGATGAACATGTGCGAGGTCTTGTCGACCATCACGGTGAAGTCGGTGATCGCCGGGGAGTAGACCGCGCCACCCGCGCAGGGCCCCATGATCAGCGAGATCTGCGGGATCACGCCCGAGGCGTGCACGTTGCGGCGGAAGATCTCGCCATAGATCCCGAGCGAGACCACGCCCTCCTGGATGCGCGCGCCGCCGGAGTCGTTGATCCCGATCATCGGCCAGCCGTTCTTGAGGGCCAGGTCCATGACCTTGATGATCTTCTCGCCGAACACCTCGCCGAGCGAGCCGCCGAACACGGTGAAGTCCTGGGCGAACACGCACACCGGCCGGCCGTCGATCGTGCCGTAGCCCGTGACCACGCCGTCGCCGTAGGGTCGGTTGCGCTGGCCACCGAAGTTGTGCGAGCGGTGCTTGGCCAACTCGTCCATCTCGACGAACGAATCGGCGTCGAGGAAGTGGCGCAGCCGCTCGCGGGCGGTCATCTTGCCCTTGGCGTGCTGCTTGGTGATCCGGGCTGCCTTGCCTGCCAGGATCGCCTCGTGCCGGCGGTGCTCGAGGTCGGCGATCTTGCCCGATGTCGTGGTCAGGTCGACGGCTGGCGCCAGGTCCTGCGGGGCGGCCTGTGGCTCCGGTGCGCTGGCGCTCATCTCATCCCTCTTCCTGAGTGCTCTTCGTGAAGTACCTTATCCCCGTGTCCGACACTGCTTCGGGGCCGGTGGCCCCCACTCCCGCACCGCTGGTTCCCGGCCCGGACGGACGCCTGCGTTCTGCGGGGGTGGCCTACGTCGACCAGTGGCCCGTGGATCTGGGCACCTCGGCGGTGATCAAGTCGATCCGAAAGGGCGGGGGCTCCTGGCGCAGCGTCACGGTCTTCTCCGAGATCGCCTCGACCAACACGGTCGGTGTGGCGCTGGCCTCGGCGGGCTGCCCGAGCGGCGTGGTGCTCGTCACCGACCTGCAGACCGCCGGCCGGGGCCGGCTGGACCGCACCTGGGCAGCCCCGTCGGGCACCTCAGCGATGTTCTCCGTGGTCCTGCTGCCGCACGGCACCGATCATGAGTTCGGGGTGCTCCCGCTGCTGGCCGGGGTGGCCATCTGTGAGGCGATCGAGTTCGTCACCGGGATCCGCGCCTCGCTCAAGTGGCCCAACGACATCGTGATCCGCGACGAGGACGCCCCCAGCGGTCGCGGTGGCAAGGTCGGCGGGATCCTGGCTGAGCGCGACGCCCAGACCGGCGCCATCGTGCTGGGGGTGGGGATCAACGTCGACCTCGGAGAGGCGGACCTGCCGGTGCCCGGGGCGACCTCGTTGACCCTGGCCGGCGTCACCCGGCCCCGGCGGGCCAAGCTGATCGGCCGGGCGCTGTCGCGGATCGAGCACTGGGCCACCGCGTGGGACGCGGTGGGCAGCGATGCGCAGTCCCTGGACCAGCTTCTGGTGGCCTACCGGGAGCGGTGCATCTCGCTGGGCGCGCAGCTCACTGTCGCGCGACCCGGGGTGCCGGACCTGGCCGGGACCGGTACCGGGATCAGCCCGACCGGTGGGCTGGTGGTCGACACCGGGGGCGAGCAGGTCACCGTCGTGGTGGGCGACGTGACCCACGCCGCCGCGCAGTGACGTGAGCGAGCCAGTGGCCCGCACCGAGCTGGACCTGATCTCCGAGATCGTGCTCGGGGGTCCGGTCCTGTTCACCAGTGAGGAGGCTGCCCAGGCAGCCGGGATCCCGGTCGAGCGGGCCCGCCCCTATTGGCGGGCCATGGGCTTCGCCGGCGTGGGTGAGGCCACGGCGTTCACGCAGCGGGACGTGGCATCCCTGCGCCTGCTGGTCAGCTGGGTCGACGAGGGCATCCTGGACGAGGCGACCACCATGGAGGTGGTCCGCAGCCTGGGCCAGACCGGGTCCCGGCTGGCCGACTGGCAGGTCCACACGATCTCCCGGCTGCTCGCCGAGGCGCCCCCGCCCATCGACCTCGACGATGTCGCCGAGGGCTTGGCCGACATCCTGCCCGGTCTGGAGTCGCTGCTGGTGCATGCGTGGCGACGGCACCTGGCCGCGGTCCTGGACCGTGGGCTGGCGTTCGTGGCCGCGGACCCCGAGGGCTTGGCCGAGCCGGCCACGGCCACCGTCGGCTTCGCCGACATCGCCGGGTTCACCCGGTTGGCGCGCGTCCTGGACGAGGACGACCTGGCCGCGATGGTCCAGGCGTTCGAGACCGGGGCGGCCGACCTGGTGGCCACCCATCGCGGGCGGCTGGTCAAGACGTTGGGCGACGAGGTGATGTTCGTGGCTCCCCATGCCGACGATGCGCTGGCGATCGCCGTGGCGATGCACGGCCTTGCTGCCCCGGGGCTGGGGGAGCTGAGCCTGCGGATCGGGCTGGCCTCCGGTCGGCTGATCTCGCGGATGGGGGACTTCTACGGCGGGACGGTGAACCTGGCCAGCCGACTGACCGCGATCGCCCGCCCCGGCGGGACCCTGATCGATCCGGCCACGGAGGAGGCCCTGGCCGACCGGGAGCCCTACATCCTGCGCCACCTGCGGCCACGGCCGCTGCGCGGGCTCGGGCTCGTGCGCGCCATCAGCGTGGCCCCGCGCGTGCGACCGATCAGCGGCGGGACCGGCTGATCGGACCGCGGATCCCGGTCGGTGTCAGGCTGGCTCAGCCAGCGGTGGGATCAGCGACCGGGGTCAGCTGCTCCTGCTCGTCGCTCTCGGGGAAGACCCAGGTGCGGTAGACCCAGAACCGGAACAGCGTGCCCAGACCGACAGCCACCACGTTGCCGCTGATGTTGTCGGCCAACTGGCTGTCCAGGCCCAGCAGGTAGTGCGTCGTGGCCAGGCAGGCCCAGGAGATCAGCAGCGCGGCGCCGTTCGTGGCGAAGAACAGGACGGTCTCGCGGCCGTAGCCGGTGCGGGCCCGGTCCCGGTAGGTCCAGTGCCGGTTGGCCAGGAAGGCGAACGTGGTCGCCACCAGCACGCTGATCGTCTTGGCGGTCAGCGGACTGTCGGCCAGAACCCCGGCACGCAGCACATTGAACAGGCCCACGTCGATGACGAAGGCGAAGGCGCCCACGGTCCCGAACTTGGCGATCTCGGCGCCGAGCCGACGCGTAGCACCGGCCACCCGACCCTGTCCGTGCCCGTCCACGACCGGCTCCACCACCTGTGTCTGACCCATGTGTGCTGCACTACCCGCTCGACCCGGTTCCCAATCCCCGGCTGCCTGAGAAGTCTCTCACCGTCATCCCATACCGTGGGCCCATCGCCCCGAGGCCTGATGGGGCGTTCCCCAAGGAGGCACCGATGGACCTGGCACTGTCCCCCGATCACGAGGAACTGCGCGTCGTGGTGGCCCGCTTCGCCCGCGACGAGGTGGCACCCGTCATCGGCGACTACTACCGCCGGGGCGAGTTCCCGTTGCCGCTGGTGCGGCGGATGGGCGAGATGGGCCTGTTCGGCCTGCCGATCCCGGAGGAGTACGGCGGGATGGGCGGGGACTACGTGGCCCTGTGTGTGGCCATCGAGGAGCTGGCCCGGGTCGACTCGTCGATCGCGATCACGCTCGAGGCCGGGGTCTCGCTGGGGGCGATGCCCATCCTGCGCTTCGGCTCCCCGGAGCAGAAGGACACGTGGCTACCCGCGCTGGCCAGTGGCGAGATGCTCGGCGCATTCGGCCTGACTGAGTCGGGCAGCGGATCGGATGCGGGCAGCGTGCGCACGACCGCCGTGGTGGACGGCGACTCCTGGGTCATCAACGGGTCCAAGTCGTTCATCACCAACTCCGGCACGCAGATCACCGGGCTGGTGACGGTCACGGCGCTGACCGGCACGCGTCCCGATGGACGCCCGGAGATCTCGGCGATCATCGTGCCCGCGGGCACCCCCGGCTTCGAGGTCGCGCCCAAGTACGCAAAGGTCGGCTGGGACGCCTCGGACACCCACGAGCTGAGCTTCACCGACGTGCGCGTCCCGCTGGCGAACCTGGTGGGGCAGCGCGGGCGCGGCTATGGGCAGTTCCTGTCGATCCTGGCTGAGGGCCGGGTGGCGATCGCCGCACTGGCCACCGGCCTGGCCCAGGGATGCGTGGACGAGTCGCTTGCCTACGCGGCCACCCGGGAGTCGTTCGGCGCCGCGATCGGCACCCGGCAGGCGATCCAGTTCATGGTCGCCGACATGGAGATGCGCGCGCACCTGTCTCGGTTGGCCTGGCGACAGGCTGCCGGCCTGATGAGCGCGGGCCAGCCGTTCGCACGCGAGGCCAGCATCGCCAAGCTGTACTCCTCGGAGGCGGCCATGGACAACGCCCGCGCGGCCACCCAGGTGCATGGCGGGTTCGGCTTCTTGCTCGACTCGGCCGTGGGCCGGTTCTACCGGGACGCCAAGATCCTCGAGATCGGCGAGGGGACCTCGGAGGTCCAGCGGATGCTGATCGCCCGGGACCTGGGCATGGCGGTGCAGTGAGGGCCCGGCAGGCCGCGGTCCGCGCCGGCACCGGTTCGCCGGCCAGTGGGCACTAGGCTCGGCGCCGTGTACGAGATCACGCGCGCCCCGCACGAGGAGTTCCCGGACCTCGAGGTCATCACCCTGACCTCCCCGGCCAACGTCACGGCCTCGTTCGTGCCGAAGGCCGGCATGGTCTGCAACTCGATGACCCATGACGGCGAGGAGATGCTCGGCCAGCGCTACGGCCTGGCCGGCTACCTCGAGAGCGGTCGCACGTTCGGTGTGCCGATCCTCGCCCCGTGGGCCAACCGGTTGGGCAAGATGGCCTACGCGGTGGTCCATGAGGGCGGTGGCGTGCGCCGCATCGACGTGAGTCCGGAGATCCCGCACCTGCGCCTGGACCCCTATGGCCAGCCCATTCATGGCCTGCTGCGGGGCAGTGAGGACTGGGTCGTCGACGAGGTGGCGACCACCGGCCTCGAAGCATGGCTGACCGCGCACCTGGACTTCGACCAGAAGCGCACCGACTTCCCGGCGTTCCCGTTCGAGCACAGGATCGACCTCAAGATGACCCTGCGCGACACGTCGTTGACCTTCTCCACCGAGATCCATGCCACCGGCCAGGACGAGGTGCCCATCGCCTTCGGCTGGCATCCCTACTTGTCGATTCCGGGGGCGCCCCGCGCGGATTGGGACGTCTACATCCCCTTCACCAGCCGCTGCCCGCTGGATTCGACCAAGTTGCCCCTGGGCACCCGCGAGGCGGTCGAACCGATCATCGGGACCCTGGGCGACCAGCCGCTGGACGACCTGTTCGCCGACGTCAAGAACGGCACCACCGCCTACATCCGGGGCAATGGCCGGCGGATGTCGATCCGCTTCGACCTCGGCTACGACTGGGCCATCCTGTACGGCCCGCCGCACCGCGACCACATCTGCATCGAGCCGATGACCGCGGCCAGTGACCCGTTCTCGGGCCAGGACCTGATGGAGGTCGTGCCCCGCGGGGGCACCTTCCGTGCGGCGTTCACCATCTCGGTGGATCGCACCAGCTGACCCGAGGGCTGGCTCAGGGCCGGGGAATCCCGATCCTCGCGCCGAGCTCCGCTGCCGTTGCGTGGACCTGCTCGCGAAGCCCGTCGGTGTGCTCGAGTGGGTGGGCGCCCGCACCTGCGCTCTTGCTGAGCTTGCGCCCCTGCGGGTCCCGTAGCAGGTCGTGGTGGCGCAGGTCCGCTCCCGCGAAACCCGGGGCCGGTAGCAGCCCGGCCAGGTGGACCTGCAGCGCAGAGGAGTCCCGCAGGTCGGCGCCGCGCACGAGGGCGGTGACCCCCAGCGACTCGTCGGCCACGACCGAGCCGAGCTGGTAGGCCGGCAGGTCATCGCGGCGCCACAGGACGTGGTCCCCGACCGGAACCTGCTTCCGATCGGCACCGAGGGCGACAGTCGGGGCCGGACTGGGCACCCGCAGCCGCAGCGCAGAGCTCCCGGGCGCGAGTCGGTGCGTCGCTGCAGCGCAGTCGAGCTGGCACCGACCCTGGGCATCGAGGTTGCGCCGCGAGCACCGGCAGGCGAACACCGCGTCGGCGTGCTCGGCGATCAGCGCGTCGCGGGCGGTCCGGAACTGATCGAGGCGGGTGGCCATCGACCACTGCGCCAGGAACTCGGCCGGCCCCGACGGGCCCTCGTCGATGGCGATGCCCAGCCAGTCCAACGTGGCGAAGATGTCGGCCAGGTAGGGCAGGCGGACCCGAGCCACGTCGAAGTCGTCGATGCGCAGCAGCAGCCGACCGGCGCCGGCGCGTGCCAGCCACGAGGTCAGGAGCATGTTCACGGCGTTGCCCAGGTGCAGGTAGCCACTGGGTGTGGGTGCGATCCGGGTGACCAGCACCGTCAGCTGGTCCCCGTGGGCGGCGTGGCTTGCGTGGCTCCCGGCTCGGGGGGCGGGGCCCCAGGCTCGGGGGGCGGATCAGCGGGCACCTGTGCCTCGGCGGCGGCCGCCACCCGAGCCAGTCGCGCCGCCTCAGCGACCTTCTGTGCCTCCGCCGCAGCCGCGCGCCGTTCATTGCGCTTCCTGGCGCGGTGACGCTTGCGCTCGAGCGCCTCCTGCTCAGGGTCGTACAGGGCCTCGTAGGCATCGACGACCTCGTTGGCCTCGCCGTCCATCACGACCCGGCCCTTCTCCAACCAGATCGCGCGGTTGCACGTCATCCGGACCACGCCCAGGGAGTGCGAGACCAGGAACACCGTGCCGGCGTCTGCGCGCAGCTCCATGATCCGCCGCTCGCTGCGGCGGCGGAACTCCGCATCACCGGTGGCCAGGGCCTCGTCGATCATGAGGATCTCGTGGCCCGTCGAGGCGGCGATCGCGAAGCGCAACCGGGCGGCCATCCCCGAGGAGTAGGCCGTCATCGGCAGGCTGATGAAGTCCCCCAGGTCGGCGAACTCGACGATCCATTCGCGTCGGGCCAGGGCCTGCTCGCGTGTCATCCCCATGGCCATGGCGCCCAGCAGGATGTTCTCCTCCCCGGGCAGGTCGCGCATGAGGGCGGCGTTGACCCCGAGCAGAGAGGGCCGACCTGAGGTGTACACCGCCCCGTCCTCGGCGGGCAACAGGCCCGCGATCGCGCGCAGCAGGGTGGACTTGCCCGAGCCGTTGCGCCCGATCAGCGCGATCGCATCGCCCTCGCGTGCCACGAACGAGACCCCGCGCACCGCGTGGACCTTGCGGAACACCGTGCTGGTGCTCTGCCGCTTGAGCATGCGGCGCAGGGCCAGCCCCGGTGACCCGCTGCTGGAGCTGCCCACGACGCGGTACACGACGTGCAGGTCGTCACAGATCACCGTCGGACGTGCCTGGTCCAGCTCGACCTCAGCCACGGGAGTAGGACTCCTCAGCTCGCCAGAACACCACGAAGCCCACCACCAGGGTCAGCAGTGCCCAGGCCGCGCCCAGGGGCCACAACCAGGCGGGCACGGGGTAGTCGCTGAGCATGCAGCCGCGCATGAGCTCGAGGTATCCGGTCATCGGGTTCAGGTAGAGCAGGTCCATGACCCAGGGGGCGAGGTCCGCGGCGAACACCGGGATGCTGAACATCACCCCGGACAGGTAGCGCCAGGTGTGCATCACGAACGGCACGAGCTGGGCGACGTCACGACTCGCGGCGGTCCACCGGGCCACGAGCAGGCACAGGCCGGTGTTGAACAGGCTCTGGAGCACCAGGATGGGCAGCACCCCCAGCCAGGTCCAGGACAGCGGTTCACCGGTGAGCAGCACGATCACGCCCAGAACGCCCAGGGACACGATCTGCTGCTGGAACTCCTGGACGATCACCGACAGCGGCATCACCGCGCGCGGGAAGTGGATCGCACGGATCATCGCGCGGTTGTTGGCGATCGACTTGGTGGCGCCGGTCACCACGCGTTGGGTGTAGGTGAAGGTGAACACCCCGATGATCAGGAAGGCCGGGAAGTTCTCGACGCCCTTGCTGGTCTGCAGGAGCACGCCGAAGATGAAGTAGTAGACGATCGCGTTGAGGATCGGGCCGATCACCTGCCAGAGCCGGCCCAGGGAGGTGTCGCGGTACTGGGCGCTCTTGCGACCCGTGCCCATCGCGACGATGAAGTCGCGCCGGGAGGCGAGCTCGGCCAGGTAGCTGCCGATCGGCTGGCGCTTGGAGCTCGAGGTCAACCCGTACTGCGCGGCCAGGGCACGCAGGTCCTGGCCGTCGGGGGCCGGAGCGGGCTCCGGCTCAACTACGGACATCGGTGCACCTCCTCGCCCGGGCCGGCCACTGGCACACGATAGTGCCCGGTGGCCGGCGATAGTCTTGCGTGCGTGACAGACAGTGGCGAACCGGCCCGCGGGCAGGGCCCCGCCCACGGCTTCCCCGTGGTCGGGATGATCGGTGGCGGTCAGTTGGCGCGGATGACCCAGGAGGCCGCCCTGGCCCTGGGGGTGGGGCTGCGCGTGCTGGCCGCGGGTCCTGGTGAGTCAGCCGCTCGGGGGGGCGGGGACCTGCGCTGGGGTGCCCATGACGACCCGGTGGCAGTGGCGGCCTTCGCCCAGGGGTGTGATGTGGTCACGTTCGACCACGAGCACGTGCCGCAGGAGATCCTGGCCGGCCTGGTCGAATCCGGGGTCGTCGTGCGCCCCGGTCCGGGCGCCCTGGCCCACGCCCAGGACAAGGTGCACATGAGAGCGGCGATCAGCGCCGCCGGGGCGCCGTGCCCGGCCTGGGCGGTGGTCCAGGACCTGGGGGACGTGACCAGCTTCGCCGCTGCGCACAGCTGGCCAGTGGTCCTCAAGGTGTCCCGGGTGGGTATGACGGCCGGGGCGTATGGGTGCTCAACGACCCGGCGGAGGCGGCCGACGTACTCGCGGGGAGTCCGTTGGCACCCGGCGTCCAGTGGCTGGTCGAGCAGTACGTCGCGTTCACCCGCGAGCTCGCAGCACCAGATCGCCCGATCCCCGTCGGGCCAGGTGGCTGTCTACCCGGTGGTCGCGCACGGTGCAGACCGATGGCATCTGCACCGAGGTCGTCGCGCCGTGCCCCGAGCTCTCCGATGAGCACGCGATGGCAGCCCAGGCGGTGGCCCTGCGGATCGCCGAGGCGCTCGACGTGGTCGGGATGCTGGCCGTCGAGATGTTCGACACCCCCGAGGGCGTGCTGGTCAACGAGCTGGCGATGCGCCCGCACAACAGTGGGCACTGGAGCATCGACGGGGCGCTCACCAGCCAGTTCGAGAACCACCTGCGGGCGGTCCTGGACCTCCCGCTGGGCGCCCCGAGCGCGCGCGCGTCCTACACGGTGATGGTCAACGTGCTCGGTGGGGACCATCCCGACATGTACACCGCCTACCGCCACGTCATGGCCCGGGACCCGGGACTGCGGGTGCACATGTACGGCAAGGACGTGCGGCCGGGCCGCAAGATAGGGCATGTGACCGTGTACGGCGATGACCTGGACGACCTGCTTGCCAGGGCGCACCATGCCGCCGACTACCTGAGCGGAGTCATCGATGAGTGAGGTGCAGACCGGGTCCCCGGCGCTGGTCGGCGTGGTGATGGGATCGGACTCCGACTGGGTGGTGATGGCCGATGCGGCCCAGGCCCTGCGCCGACTTCGGCATCCCGCACGAGGTGGACGTGGTCTCGGCCCACCGGATGCCCGAGGACATGCTCGAGTACGGGCGCGGCGCTGCGCAGCGCGGGCTCAAGGTGATCATCGCTGGCGCGGGTGGCGCGGCGCACCTGCCGGGGATGCTCGCCTCGGTGACCTCGCTGCCGGTCATCGGTGTTCCGGTGCCGCTGCGCACGTTGGACGGGATGGATTCGTTGCTGTCGATCGTGCAGATGCCCGCGGGCGTGCCCGTCGCGTGCGTGGGCATCGGTCAGGCGCGCAACGCGGGGCTGCTCGCCGCGCGGATCCTGGGCCTTGCCGATCAGCGGCTGTGGCCGGACATGGACGCCTACCGGGCCGGCCTGCGCGTGGCAGCCCAGTCCAAGGGCCAGCGCTTGCGCGAGGAGTACAGCAGCTGACCGGGCTGGGGTCTGCCCGGGCCGGGTTGATGGGGTCCCCGAGCGCCCCGGTTCAGGCGTTGGGCCGACCCAGGCCGCGGTAGGTCCACCCGGCCGATCGCCAGCGGGCCGCGTCCAGCGCGTTGCGCCCGTCGAGGATCAGGGGCGTCGTGGGCAGGTGCACGACGTCGAACGGGTCGAGGTCGGTGTAGTCGCGCCACTCGGTGCCCAGGAGTACCAGGTCGGCCCCGGTCAGGGCCTCGTGGATGTCCTGCGCATAGGCCATCGGCGGATAGGCGATGCGCGCGTTGTTCAGCGCCTGCGGGTCATGGACCACGACGTCGCCGCCGGCGGTGTAGATGGCCGCTGCGATGTCCAGGGCCGGGGAGTCCCGCACGTCGTCGGAGTCTGGCTTGAAGGCCGCGCCTAGCACCGCGATCCGCTTGTCCACGAATCGTCCCCCGACCAGTTCGCGGGCCAGGGCCACGGTCGAGGCGCGGCGACGATTGTTGATGCCGTCGACGTCGCGCAGGAAGCCCAGTGCGTCGGAGACGCCGAGCTCGCCGGCGCGTGCCATGAACGCCCGGATGTCCTTGGGCAGGCAGCCGCCGCCGAAGCCGATCCCGGCGCGCAGGAACTTCGAGCCGATCCGGTCGTCGTGGCCGATCGCCTCGGCGAGCAGGGTGACGTCGGCGCCGGTGGCCTCGCACACCTCGGCCATGGCGTTGATGAAGGAGATCTTGGTGGCCAGGAAGCTGTTGGCGGCCACCTTGACCAGCTCGGAGGTGGCGTAGTCCATGACCAGGAACGGTGCGCCCCACTCGATCATCGGGGCGTAGACGCGGCGCATGATGGCCTCGTCGCGCGAGGGCGGCTCGCCCGGACCAGCAGGATGGGCCACCCCGATGACGATCCGGTCGGGGGTCAGCGTGTCGGCCACGGCGAACCCCTCGCGCAGGAACTCCGGGTTCCAGACCAGGTCCACCTCCCCGGCGGCTGGTGCGGTGGCCTGCAGGCGCGCGCGGACACCCTCGGCGGTGCCGACCGGGACCGTCGACTTGCCGACCACCGTGCACGGCCGGCGCAGCAGCGGGGCCAGGGCGCCGATGGCGGCGTCGAGCTGGGACAGGTCCGCGGCGTTGGTGCGCGGGTGCTGGGGGGTGCCGACGCCGATGAAGTGCATGTCGCCGAAGTCCGCGGCCTCGGCGATGTCGGTGGTGAAGCGCAGGCGCCCGGAGGCCACGTTGGACTCGAGCAGCTCGGACAGGCCCGGCTCGAAGAACGGCACCTCGCCGCGGGCCAGCGCGGCGATCTTTGCCGGGTCGACGTCCACGCCGAGCACCTCGTAGCCGGACTCGGCCATGGCCGCGGCGTGCGTTGCGCCGAGGTAGCCGGTGCCGATGACCGTGATCCGCATAGGTTCGTCCACGCCCCGGAGTCTAGGCCGAGGCAGTCCCCCCCGAAGCGCCGATCGCGGCTGTGTGTGACGATCCGGGGCCGCTGCGGGTGCGGCCCTGCGCGCGCGTAGCCTTCTGTCCATGGCACTGAACCCCAACCCGGATTTCGACGCATTCACCCTTCCCGAGGAGCACGCGATGCTCCGGGCAGCCGTTCGCGAGCTGGCCGAGGACAAGATCGCCCCGCGCGCGGCGGAGATTGACGAGACCGGCGAGTTCCCGTGGGACGTCTACGAGGCGTTGCGCGCCAACGACTTCCACGCCATCCACATCCCTGAGGAGTTCGGTGGCCAGGGCGGCGACGCGCTCGCGGCCTGCCTGGTCATCGAGGAGGTGGCTCGGGTCTGCGCCTCCAGCTCGCTGATCCCCGCGGTGAACAAGCTGGGGACGATGCCACTGATCGTGGGCGCCTCCGACGAGCTGCTCGGGCGCTACCTGCCCCAGGTGGCCAGCGGCGAGGCGATGTTCTCCTATGCCCTGTCCGAGCGGGAGGCCGGCTCGGACGCAGGTTCGATGAAGTGCCGAGCGGTGGCTGGCGATGGCGGCTGGGTGCTCAACGGGCAGAAGTCGTGGATCACCAACGCGGGGATCTCGAAGTACTACACGGTGATGGCCGTCACGGAGCCGGAGAAGGGCCCGGCGGGTATCTCGGCGTTCGTCGTGCACGCCGACGACGAGGGGTTCTCGTTGGGTACGCCTGAGCGCAAGCTGGGGATCCACGGCTCGCCGACCCGTGAGATCTACTTCGAGAACTGCTTCATCCCGGCCGACCGGATCGTCGGGGAGCCCGGCACCGGGTTCACGACCGCGATGCGCACCCTGGACCACACCCGGGTGACGATCGGCGCGCAGGCCGCTGGGCATCGCGCAGGGAGCGCTCGACGCGGCGGTCGCCTACGCCAAGGACCGCAAGCAGTTCGGCAAGGTGATCGGGTCGTTCCAGGGCGTGCAGTTCCTGCTGGCCGACATGGCGATGAAGGTCGAGACCGCACGGGCGCTGACCTACGCGGCCGCCGCCCGCAGCGAGCGCGGTGCGCCGGACCTGACCTTCTTCGGCGCGGCTGCCAAGTGCTACGCCTCAGATATCGCGATGGAGGTCACCACCGACGCGGTGCAGGTGTTCGGCGGGGCTGGGTACGTGCGCGACAACCCGGTCGAGCGCTACATGCGTGACGCGAAGATCACCCAGATCTACGAGGGCACCAACCAGATCCAGCGCATGGTGATGGCTCGTCAGCTGCTGAAGTAGGCGGGTCGCGCCTTACAGGAACTCGAGCGGGTCGAACTCCTGGATCGGGATCACTCGGACGCGCGGGAGGGGCGTCCGGAACGCCTTCACGTCGTGCTCGAGGTCGAAGAACTCGACTCCTCGTGCCTCCAGGGCGGCGAAGCCCCGGTTGCGGAACTCCGAGAAGCCCATGTCCGCAACCCGCCGGCCATCCAGGAGCCCCTCGACCTGCGGGAGGAAGTCGCCGTCATGGCTGACGAGCACGACGTCGCCGGACCGCTCGGTCAGGGCAGCCAGAGTCCGCTGGATGGCGATGTCGACAACCTTCTCCTGAGCACCGCCTGACAACGGGATCGGCCGGAAGCCCATGGCCAGCAGCGCCTGGACGAACGAGTGCGGCATCTCGCCGTTGACCGCGAGGAAGAACAGCCCCGTGACCGGTTGTGCCCAGCGGTCCTCCATGAAGGCGAGCAGCCGGTCCCAGCGGGGGCGCTCCTCCGGGTTCGGCCGACGGCCCAAGATGGAGACGCCCAACGTCGCATCGATGTTCTCGCCATCGATCAGTACATAGGTCCGAGCGTCGGAGTCCATGTCTGCAGCGTAGGCCGCACCGCGCACGCACGGTCAGTTATGGGCCGTGTCCCTCACTGGCGCCAGCGGGTGCGGGGTGTGCGGGTGATGGTGAAGGGGGCGTTGTTGTTGGCTGGCCAGGGGGTGCCGGGTGGTGCTGCGGGTGGTGGGTGTGGTGTCGGGCGTTCGGGAATGGCTGGTGTGATTGTCCACATGTGCAGGTCGACCTGGCGATGGTGGCTCCAACACAGGAGCACGAGGTTGGGCAGGTCGGAACGGCCGCCTGCGGCCCATTCGGTGAGGTGGTGGGTTTGGCAGGTTTCGGCTGGTATCTGGCAGCCGGGGATGATGCAGCCGCCGTCGCGGGCTGCGAGGGCGCGGCGTTGGGCGGTTGTCGCGGTGCGACTGCTCCGTCCGACGGCCAGGGGGAACTGCGGCCCACCGAGCAGCCGCTCGGCGAGGGCGGCGATGCGCACGGTGGGAGTGGGTGTCGTGGGGCAACGGTCGTGGTCCCCCGTGGCTGGGCGAGCGGTGGCTCGCGTGCCGCGCCGCGCCTGAGTGCAGTCGGGGTCCTCGGGCCTGCCCACGAGCACCGGGGTGATGGTGGGGTCGCAGGCGGTGAAGCGTTGTTCGGCGGGGGTGAGGTGGTGTCCGTGGTTGGTGGTCCAGATGGGGTCTCCGGCCGGGGTGTGCTCGAGGGGCGGTGAGTGCGACGGGGAGTCCGCCGCGGGTGGGCAGTACCCCGGTGCTGGCGGCGGTGTTGACCAGTTCGACCAGGGCGTCGGCGCGGCGTGCCCCGGTGGGTGTGTGGTCGGCGGTGGTGCGTAGTTTCTCGGCCCAGGCGTCGATCGCGGCGATGACGGTTTCGCCTTCGAGGCGGGGCAGGGCCGCGGAGAGCAGGACGCTGTCTCCGTATTGGGAGAAGGACAGGTTGCGGGTGGTGTGGGCGTCGGTCTCGCCGGGTTCTGGGTCGGTGGGTGGGTGCAGCATCCGGGCGGCGGCAGTCACGAACCGGGTGATCGCTGCGGGGGACCAGTGGCCCCAGTGCGTGGCCAGTTCGTGGATCACCGCGGCCAACTCCTGCGCGGTCAGGGGTGCGGTGTGGCGGGCCACGGCGTCGACGTGTTCGGAGGTGATGGTCCCGGCCGCCCACGCGGCACCGATCGTGGGGTGCTCGGCGGCCAGGGCCCCGGTGCGGGCCAGTCGGCGGGCGTGTGGTGCGGACCAGCCGCGGGCGGTCAGGACCGCACCGGGCCCGATCAGGGGCAGGGCCCCGGCGGTGGTGGCGGCGTGCATGCGGCGGGCCACCTCGTACTCGACTGCGGCGAACACCCCGGCCAGCACCTCGACATCGGCGCATGGCCGGTCCCCGGCGTGCAGGCCCATCGCGGGCAGGTCCCCGGCCGCACACGCGGTGGCCCGGTCCCACAGGTCGGCCACCTCCGGTGAGGCGTCGGGCAACGCACCGACCGCGCGCGGGTCGACCGCGGTGTGCTGGTCCTGCATGCTGCTGGTCACACCGACCCCCCGTCCGAACTGATGTTCGAACACTAGCAACCCGGTCCGACATCGGAACGTCTTCTCATGCGGCCCTGCGGAGGAAGGGCGTGCCAGGTCATCAAGGTCGGCGGGGCATGACGGGCGATCAGTGCGACCTCGGCCTCGGCCTCGTGGACAAATCCCGAGCCCGACATGCGGAAGGTGGGAGAGCACGCCCGAGCCGGCATGGTGCCCGTCGGTGCGTACGGTAGGCCGTGGTGGTCCGGGTGCGGCCGTGCGAGCCGCTCCCCCCACTGCGACCAGCCCCAGGACCCAGGACGGGAGTTGCCCATGACGCGCGCATCAGCAGCATCCCGGTACACGCCCGCGCGCCTGCGCGGCGCGGTGGGCAGGCGCCGGCAGCAGTGGGGGGGCTCGGTGGGCCTGCGCCGCGCCCAGGGTCAGCCGCTGCGAGAGGCCGTGCACTTCGAGTCCTTCGCCGGAAAGGTGATCGGCGACAACCCGTTGGCTATCCAGCGCGAGCTCGCCGACCGGGGAACCTCGCTGGAGATGCTGTGGACGGTCAGTGACCCGGACATGCCGGTGCCGGAGGGCACCCGTGCGGTCGTGCACGGCTCGCGGCAGTGGCTCGAAGCCGTGGCCACCAGCCGGTACCTGGTCAACAACACGAACTTCCCGCGCTACTTCCGCAAGTCCGAGGGCCAAGTCTACTGCCAGACATGGCACGGCACGCCGCTCAAGAGGTTGGCCCACGACATGCCGCCCGGAACGATCAGCGACGAATTCCTGGCGCTGTACGACCGCGAGGCGGCAGCCTGGGACTACCTGGTGGCCGCCAACGACTTCAGCGTGAAGGCCCTCAGTGGTGCTTTCGGCTACCGCGGGACGATCCTTCCGGTGGGCTATCCCCGCAACGACCGGCTCGTCACCGCGGACGCTCAGGAGCGCCAGGCGATCCGTGAGCGGCTCGGGGTCACTGACCCGGCCGAGAAGCTGCTGCTCTACGGGCCCACCTGGCGCACCGGCCGGCGCACTGCGGCGGGTCAGTTCGCGCCCGTGAACTACTTTGACCAGAGTAGCCGGCTGCCCCAGGGGTGGCGGCTGGCCTTCCGCGGGCACTCGCACACCCACGGTGCGCACGACACGTCGATCGCTGGTGGCGCACTGGACGTCACTCGCTACCCGGATGTGACGGACCTGCTGATCGCTGCCGATGCCCTGCTCACGGACTACTCGTCACTGATGTTCGACTTCGCAGTCACCGGCAAGCCGATCCTGTTCCTCGCTCCCGACCTGGCTGCCTACCGCGATGCCCGTGGCTTCTACCTGGATTTTGCTGCCGAGGCCCCCGGCCCGATCCTGACCACGTCCGAGCACGTGATCGCTCGGCTGGCTGATGTGCCCAGCATGGTGGCCGAGTTCGGCCCCCGATACGCCGCCTGGCAGGCGAAGTTCAACGCCTGGGAGGACGGACACGCGGCCAGGCGGGTCGTCGATGCCGTGTTCGGTGCACCTGACCAGGTGCACCGTGGTCGGGTGCACCCCAGCCCGTCGGAGCAGGGGGACTGACCGCAGGCGTGGACGCGTGCCTCGTGCCTCGGTCCGGCGGGGCCCGAGGAGTCACCGGACGCACTCCACGCGCTGGATCCATTCAGGAGTGCTGGGCAGTCCAGCCCCTTCCCGCCCGATCAGCACCGCGATCACCGGGACAGGGGCAGGTGATCGCGGCCAGCCGGTCCAACCGTCGGTCAGGACGATGATCACGTCGACCCGCGGTCGCAGCTCCTGGGCAGCGGCGATCCCCAGGGACATGTCCGTGCCCCCACCACCGGCCAGCGGGATGGCCCGGGCCGTGCGGACCGCGGTCACGGTCTGCACGGCGGCATCGACGGCCAGCACGCTCACCTGCGGGTCGGGCACCCCGAGCGTCCCCAGCACGCCATCGATCTCGCCGAGGGCCTGGGCGAGCAGGCCGTCGTCCACGCTGCCGGAGGTGTCCACCACGATCCCCACGCGAGGGACCGGTCGGCGCAGCGCGGGCAGGATGACCGGCCCTGCGCCGGCCTGACGCCTCGAGATCCGCGAGTAGGTGTAGTCGGTATGACCATGCGCCCAGCCCAGGCCCCGCCGAACCGCGGCATGCAACACGTTGCGCCAGTCGACGATGGGGTCCAGCACCTGCTCAACCCAGCGCTGCCAGTCCCCGGGCAGGCTGCCCTGACCTACCGACTCGCGCATGGAGATCGCCACCGTGCGCCGGATCGCCTCACCTGCCACCTCGCTGAGACCACCCTGCTCGGCGGCCTCGGGCAACTCGTAGCTGCGGTGCAGACCGTCACAGCCGCTGCCGCAGGAGGGGTCGGGCCCAGGTACCGGCTTGTCGTCATCCTGCGCCCGGGGCTCCCGGGCAGGATCGGCATCCGGCTGCGTGCCCTGCGCGGGCAGGCCCGAGAGGATCGCGAAGTACTCCTCAGTCGACAGCCCCGGCGGGAGCCCCAGGCTCGCGGCGGGCAGCACCTGATGCTCCTCGCCGAGGGCAGCCTCACGGGCGGCCGCCACCGGTGCGGGAGTGCGCGGCGAGGGCAGGCCGGGAAGGCTCGCGAGGATCGGGTGGATGGTCACGTCGGCAGCCACTCGCCAGGCGCGTGCGGTCGCCCCGCAGACGCCCAGGTCGTGGGCCCGGCCGCCATGGTCGGCCAGCAGGTGCCAGACGTGGTGGGCCAGCTCGTGGCCCACCTGGGCGATGTCGCGGTCCGGGTCGTGCAGCCAGGCGGGGTTCACGTAGAGCCGCCACGCCAGGTCGGTCGACATCGCAGCAACCTGCTCGGTCGGTACCGGCACGAGTGCGTAGAGGGCGCTCGACAGGTAGGGCATGTCCCCGGTGGGCCGTCCGCCGGCAGTCGGTGGGCTGGTCAGCCACAGCTTGGCTGCGGCGATCAGGTCGGCCGACTCCCGGTCGAGCCCAGTCATGAGGGGAGCAGGCCGGCCAGGGCCAAAGGTCCGGCGAAGACCGACAGCCCGGCCGGCAGGGCTGCGCGCGCGGGCCGGATCCGCAACAGGCTGCGCACGACCGGCACGGCCGGGTCGACTCCGGACAGTTCCGCGGCCCGGACGCAGACCCCCATCGCGGCCTCCCACCTCGGCGCGGTCGTGCGCGTCGACACCGCGGCCAGTACCCCCTGCAGGCTCACGTGCACCCGGTCCGCGCGCAGGCCAGCCAGTTGGTCCCCGCCGGGGTCGGCCAGCAGGGTCTCCGGGTCGGGCAGGTCCAGGGCGCTGAGCCAGGCCAGGAACTCATGGCCGGTGGGAGCGCCGATCGCACCGTGCACGAGCAGGCGCATGGTCTCGATGTCCGCCGGGTCCGCCGCGGCGAGCAGGCGTGCGGTGTAGTCCCAGGTGCGCGGGGTGGGGAACGCTCGGCCACGCGACGCCGCGTCCTTGGGGACCGCCGACAGCTGCGCTGAGCGCACAGCCAGGAAGGCGGCCACCTGCGCCCGCCTGGCCGCCAGCCGCACCGGGTAGTCCTCCCCCAGGGTCGGTACCTCGATGCGCGGCCAGGACTGCGTGACCAGGGACTCGGAGAACACATCCAGGGGGAGGTTCCACTCGAGGTGGACGAACCGGTTGGCCGTGGGCGCGGCGAGCTCCCACCCGGAGGCGGCCACGTCGGCGGGGTTGGCGGCGGCCCCGAAAGACACCCGCTCGGGCAGGCGCAGCGCACCGACCTCCCCGTGGGTCAGCGGCCGCAGGGCGGCGGCCTGAACGGCCGGCGAGGCAGTGGTCCATTCGTCGAAGAAGACCACGCTGGGTCTGGGCTCCTCGGCCACACGCACCGCCCACTGCGGGGGCGCCAGGTCGACACGTCCGTGGTTGACCACGGGCAGCCCGGCGAAGTCGCTGGGCTCGTAGTGCGAGCAGATCAGTGTCTCCACGTGCCAACCCGAGTCGGTGGCGGACTCGATGACCGCGGTCTTGCCCGCGCCCGGCTCACCCCAGAGCAGGAACGGGATCCGGGTGCTGATGCACACCCCCACCGCGCGCAGCACCTGCTCGTACCCGGTGCGATCCCTGGCCATGTCGGCTCCCCTCAAGGCTGCCCCGGCACGTTGCCGTGGACTTCGGTACCCCGGCGGGGGCGCCCCCGACGCTAGGCGCGGGGTCAGACATCGACATGCGCCCGGGTCCGGGCTCGGGGCGACCCTGAGTCGACCTGCTCGGGCTCGCGCCCACGGTCGCCCGCGCGGCTCGTGCGCAGCATCGCCACGGTGTCGGGCACGGTGCCGCACCGGACCAGAGCGATGGCTAGCGTGGTGCGCTGGGCCTCGGTCGGCCGCCGGACTCCGAGTGCGCGCGCCACCCGTTCGACCGCCGAGACCGCAGGTGGGGCCGGCGGGTAGCCCACCCCCACCTCGGCGACGGACTGGAACTGAGTGGCCGTGGGCCGGTACCCCACCTCGCACCAGCGGGCGAGCAGCTTGGCGGTTCCCGGCACTGACAGTCCCCAGGTACGCGCCACCTCGGTCGCCGTGCCGGCCTGATAGCCCGCCTCGGACAGCGCCACGATGTCGCTGCGCCGGGCACCGGTGGCCAGCCACTGGCCGCGGGCGTTCGGATGATCGGCATCAAGGTCCGTGCAGGTCCAGGCCAGCCACTCGAGGGTGTCGTCGGCGCCGCAGTGCCGCGAGAGCCAGCCCGGGTCGGCCCCGGTCTGCGCGATCGCGAGCAGCAGCTCGACGCTGATCGGGCGCGGCACCCCCGCGGCGTCGGTGGTCGGATCTCCCGCGGCCAGGTCGGTGCGCACGCGCTGCACCCAGGCCGGGTCCAGACCGCACGACCAGGCGTCGGCGGTGAGGTCGTCCACCGACTCCGACAGCGCCGCGGCCCGGGCGGCTTCCGGCCCGAGGCCGGTGACTGCCGCGCGCAGGTCCCGACGTGACACGCCCGTCACGGCCGCCACATGGGGCACGTCGCGGACATGGGCCGCAGCCAGGTGTGGGTCGTCGAACCCCGCCGCCGGGCAGCAGGGCAGGACGCCCTGGCTGCTCACCCAGGTGGCTGCGTGGTCCGGACTGCGGATGCCCAGCCCCGTCTCGCGACCGGCCCGCTGCCACCACATCCGCAGGCCGGGCAGCACTGCCTGCAGCGCACCGATGCAGGTGGCGCCCCCACCGAGGGCTGCGGCGACCCGCTCCAGGGCCTCGTCATGACCGGTGCGCACCGACCAGCCGAGGTCGATGTCGACCCGGTGCCGGACCGCGCGAGCCCCTGGTGCCGGCGCGCACGGGAAGGTCAGGTGCAGCGGCAGTCCATGATCCCCAGCCATGCCCCGTCCTCCTGCCCCACGCGACGTGCCTCACGGCTCGCACCGGACCTCGAGGCTAGGACCGGGGTCTGACACGGCACCCCGCCGGTCGTGGGACCAGGGCGTGGGGCAGGACCACCTCCCCGCGACGCGTGCGCCGCGAACTCCCCGGATGGTGCCTCACGGCCCGCGCTCCGATACCGTCGCGCGCATGGGCGAACCTGCGGTGGCCGCATGGCCCGACGGCGTGTCGGTGGTCATGCCGGTGCTCAACGAGGAGCGGCACCTCACGGAGGCCGTCAGCGGCGTCCTCACCCAGGACTGGGATGGACCCCTGGAGATCGTGCTGGCACTGGGCCCGTCCACGGACCGCACCGACGAGGTGGCCCGCCGCTTGGCCCAGCTCGACGACCGGATAGTCCTGGTCCCCAACCCGAGCGGTCGCACACCCTCGGGCCTCAATGCCGCGATCGAGGCGTCGCGCTATGAGGTAATCATCCGGGTGGACGGTCATGCGATCCTCTCAGCGGGCTACCTGTCCGCCGCGGTCGCGACACTGGCCAGGACGGGTGCGGACAACGTCGGCGGGATCATGGCGGCCCAGGGTGAGACGCCCTTCGAGCAGGCGGTCGCCCGCGCCATGACCAGCACGCTGGGTGTCGGATCGGCCTCCTTCCATGTGGGCGGCGGCGAGGGGGAGGCCGAGACGGTCTACCTCGGATGCTTCCGCAAGTCCGCACTGGACCGGGTGGGCGGCTACGACGAGACGTTCCTGCGCGCCCAGGACTGGGAGATGAACCACCGGATCCGCGACACCGGCGGGAAGGTGTGGTTCACCCCCCACCTGGAGGTCACCTACCGACCGCGCCCGGATGCCAGCAGCCTGGCCCGCCAGTACTACCACTACGGCCGGTGGCGCCGGGAGGTTATGCGCCGGCACCCGGAGACCGCCTCGCGCACCTCCGCTATGCGCTACTTCGCCCCTCCGGCCGCGGTCCTGGGCGTCGCTGCCGGCACCGCAGCCGGACTCATGGGATCCACCGTCGGCCCACGCGTCCTGCGCGCGGGGTGGCTCGCGCCCCTGGGGTACCTGGGGCTGGTCACCGCCGGTGCCGCGCTGGCCGGCCGCGGGCTGCCAGCGGCCGCGCAGGCCCGACTCCCGCTGGTGTACGCCACCATGCACGGTGCCTGGGGGACCGGCTTCCTCACCTCGCCACCCGGACTGCGCGAGTCCCAGGGGTGAGGGCGTTCGTCCGTCCGGGTGCATGTGGACCGGACGCGGTCGACACGATGTGCCAACGGCTTGGCCGCCTGGGCATCCAGGATGTCGTCGTCCTCCCCTCGGCCCCCGGCGGGGTCCAACTCGAGGCGGTGGCCGCCGGCCTGGCGGGACGGACGTTGCTGGTCGACGCGGACCTGATCGTGGCCGATGCCAGCCTCGGCCAGCTGGTGGACGACCCGGCTGTGCGCTCGGGGGCGCTGCTGGCTCCGCTGGCCCCAGCAGCCGCCAGGACCCCAGGTACGGCCGTGCCGGTCCGGGTCGCCCAGCGTCGCATCGCCAGCGCCGGCTCGGCGCGCCACCAGGTCACCGGCGCCACGCACGCCAGCCTGGGCGCCCTGGTCATCGATGCCTCGGCGGCGCCGACCGCCGCGGACGCACTGGGCGAGGCGGCCCGGGCCATGGTCCGCGCGGACTGGACCGACGTCGACCCGGTCGACCTGGCCCTGGTGGCCCTGGTCCGGGCCCAGGTGCCGATGTCCGGCGTCACTGGGGTGGGACCGACGCTGCGGGGTGGCACGCCGGGGCAGCGCACCCAGGTGGGCGCTGAGCTGGCCGGGATCGACGAGGCCCGGGTGCTCCTCGAGCGGGCAAACCGCCCCGACGACGGGTTCTACTCCACCCACGTGCTGCGCCGGGCGTCCACGCCGGTCACCGCCCTGGCCTTGCGGCTGGGCCTCTCGCCCAACCAGATCTCGCTGCTCTCGCTGGCGGTGGGGCTGCTGGCGGCGCTGAGCTTCGCGACGGGCACCTGGCCGGGACTGCTGGTGGGGGCGCTGCTGATGCAGGCCTCCCTGGTCATCGACTGCGTCGACGGCGAGGTCGCCCGGTTCACCCGGTCGTTCTCGGACCTCGGCGCGTGGATCGATGCCTCCACCGACCGGGTCAAGGAGTACGCCGCCTACGCCGGGCTGGCTCTGGGCTCGGCGCGCTCCGGCACCGACCTATGGCTGCTCGCGGTGCTGGTGATGAGCCTGCAGACCGTGCGACACATGACCGATTACGCGTTCTCCCGGGTCCAGCGGATCCGGGAGGGCTGGGTGCCGGGGCGTCCGATCGAGGATCCGTCCGACGGCGGTGCGGGTGGCGCGGGCGCCACCCTGGCCCTGTCCGCCCAGCTCAACCGCCAGGCCGGGGTGCGCTGGGGCAAGAAGGTTCTGAGCATGCCGATCGGGGAGCGCTGGCTGGTGCTGTCGGTGGGCGCGGTCACGATCGGCCCCCGCGGGACCCTGCTCGTGCTGCTGGGTCTGGGCCTTGTCGCGTTGGCCTTTACGACCGCGGGTCGCATCCTGCGCAGTCGCACCTGGCACCATCCGGTCGATCGCAGTGGTGCGTGGCTCCTGCGCCCGCAGCTGGACCTCGGCCCCCTCGGCCAGCCCGTCTGGGACGCCACCATGAGCCGCCGGGACCCGGTGGCCGGTGCGTTCGGCTGGGCCTGGCCCGCGGGCATGCGGGTCCTCGAGCTGGGCACGGTCTGGGTCGCCGCCGCGCTGGTTGTGCCCGACCGTGGCGCGTGGCTGTTCGCCTGGGTGTTCGTCGTCGTGTTCCATCACTACGACACCCTGTACCGGGCCCTGGGCGGGGCGGTGCCCCCGCGCTGGCTGGTCTGGGCCGGTCTGGGCTGGGACGGCCGTACCCTGCTCGTGGTCGGTGCCGCACTCCTGGGCGCCCCCACGCTGGCCGGACTGCTCGGCTGGGGAAGCCTCGCCCTGGGTCTGCTGTTCGTGGTGGTCGGGTCCGCGCAGTGGGTCCGGTCGATGAACCGCAAGGATGGGGCCCATGCCTGACGAGTCCGCGCGGCCCACGCGCCCCACGATCGCCGAGCTGCGTGCAGTGACCCAGCCGCCGGCCGTGCGCGGCCGGAAGAACTCCGAGCACTGGGTCGCCGACGTCTACCTGCGCCAGATCTCGCCCTACCTGACCCGGGGCCTGCTGCGCACCAGCATCTCGGCCAACACGGTCACCTGGTTCATGATCATCACCGGGGCCAGCGCGGGGCTCGCCCTGCTGATCCCGGGCATCCCGGGAGCGTTGCTGGCCCTGTTCCTGGGTCAGCTGCAGATGCTCTGGGACTGCAGCGACGGGGAGGTCGCCCGCTGGCGGCGGACGTTCTCCCCGGCGGGAACCTTCCTGGACAAGGTCGGGCACTACACCGCGGAGTCGGTGATCCCGGTGGCCCTGGGGATCCGGGCCGCCGGCTCGGACTTCAGCTGGTCCCAACCCGGGCCCTACGCCTACGCAGGAACGATCCTCGCACTGCTGATCATGTTCAACAAGGCCCTCAACGACATGGTGCACGTCTCCCGGGCATTCACCGGCCTGGCGCGGCTGGAGGATGCTGCGGGCGTCGGAACGCCCACGAGCACGGGCCTGGCCAGGGTTCGCGGCCTGGTCCGGTTCCTTCCCTTCAACCGGATCTTCCACTCGGTGGAGATGACCATCCTCGCGTTCGTCGCGGCCCTGGGCGATGTCGTGCTCGGCGGCACCTCGGCGACCCGCGCGCTGCTGGTGGTGATGCTCGTGTTCGCCGTGATCACCGTGCCGGGGCACCTGCTGGCGATCCTGTCCTCGACGAAGCTGAAGGCCCCCCATGACTCCTGAGCTGCCGTTGTTCGGTGTGGTGGTCCTGACCATGGGCCAGCGACCGGCGGACCTGCGTCGCGGGTTGGACTCCGTGCTGGCCCAGGTCGGGGTGCGCACCGACATCGTGGTGGTCGGCAACGGATGGGTCCCCACCGACCTGCCCGACGGGGTGCGCGGGCACGCCCTGGCCGAGAACGTCGGGATCCCGGCGGGGCGCAACGCGGGCGTGGACCAGGTCCGCGGCGACCTGCTGTTCTTCCTCGACGACGATGCGGCCCTGGCCGCCCCCGACACCCTGGCCAGGTTCGCGGGCCTGTTCGCTGCGCGTTCGGAGGTCGGCCTGATCCAGCCTCGCGTGGTCGACCCGAGCGGCCGGCCGGCCCCGGGGCGCTGGGTGCCCCGGCTGCGCACCGGCGATCCGGGCGAGCCTGGCCCCGCGACCTCGCTGTGGGAGGGGGCGGTGGCCATCCGCCGCGCCGTGTTCGACCAGGTCGGCGGCTGGCCGGGGTTGTTCTTCTACGCCCACGAGGGCATCGAGCTGTGCTGGCGGGTGTGGGACGCCGGCTACGTCCCCTGGTACGCCGGGGACATCGAGATCCACCACCCGGTGATCGACCCGCGCCGGCACGAGGAGTTCTGGCACATGAACGCGCGCAACCGGGTGCTGCTGGCCCGGCGCAACCTGCCGGTGGTGCTCCGGCCGGTCTACACGGGCACGTGGGCCGCGCTCACCACCGCCCGGGTGCGCGACCGGGCCGCCCGACGGGCCTGGTGGGGCGGCTTCCGAGAGGGCTGGGCGATGGACCCCGGGCGAGTGCCGCCCGATGCACTGGCGGGCGGTCTGGGAGCTGACCCGCGCCGGACGCCCCCCGATCATCTGAGGGTTCGCAGCCCTCAGCGCACGTACACCTTGACCCGCTTGGACCAACTCGACCAGCCCTTGGAGTTCTTCACCCGGACTGCTGTGTAGTAGGTGCCCTTCTTCATGGTCTTGGTCGTGCAGGTGGTCGTACCGGCCTTGGCGTAGCAGGTGGCCTGCGCCTTCCCACCCTTGGACTTCTTGTACAGCCGCGACTGGTAGGTCGTCAGGTAGGTGTAGCCCGTGAAGTCCGGGGCCCGCCAGGTGGACACGACCCGACGCGCCGACGAGACGGCGCTGGTCACCGTGGGTCTGCCTGCCTTGCGCGGCGGCCCGGTCTTGATCCGCGGTGTGGTCCGGTACGAACCGGTCGTCAGGTACGTGGTGAGCTCGATGTAGTACGTCGACTTCTTCTTGAGCTTGCCGGTCCGGCAGTTCGTGGCCCCGGTCGAGGCGCTGCACTTGCCCAGGTAGCTGCCACCGGAGGCCTTCGTGTAGACCCGGGCGGTGTACCCGGTGACCGGTGCGAACCCACGCGCCGGGGCGTCCCAGCGGACGGTGATGCGCTTCTTGGAGTAGGTGCTCAGCGCTGAGGTAGCGCCCAGCGCCGACGTTGCTGCCCGCGGGCTGCTCGCCGCCCCGGTGCCGGCCCGGTTCGTCGCGGTCACGTCGATGAAGTACTTGCGACCCAGGTCCAGCCCGGTCAGCACGCACTCCAGCGCGCCCCCGCTGGCCACGCAGCTGGTCACGGGCTTCCCGCCGGTAGCCGCCGTGTAGACCGAGGCCCGGTAGGAGGTGACGGTGGCGCCGTTGGCCGCAGCCGCGGACCACTGCACCCGCACGCCGGATCCCTGCGCAGTCACCCGGGGGGAGCCTGGGACGCCGGGGATGGTCCTGGGCACGGCGCGGACCCGCCACGACGGCCCGGAGGTGCCCTGCGCGTTGGTTGCGACCACTTCCACGTAGTAGGTGCGCCCGATGGCGGCCGGGAAGCTGCACGCACGGGCCGACCCGCCGGTCGAGCAGCGCGCGATCGGGCTGCCGCCCACAGGCGCGTTGTAGGCGGTCGCGGTGTAGCCGGTGACCGCTGTGCCCCCGCGCGAGATCGGAGCCCCCCAGCTCACCGACACGCTGCGCGGGGAGGACTTGGCGGTCAGCCCGACCGGCGAGGAGGCCACCGAGGTGGGCTGGGAGCCACGGCAGGTGCCGGCCCCGGTGGTGTCGCAGTCGACCTGGGCGCGGTTGAGGTTGGCCAGCTCGACGAAGTCGTCGGCGTTGATGAACGTGTCCTGTCCGGTCCACAACCAGGCCGACGCGCTCGGGGCGGCGGGCTTGGTCGATGGCGCGGCGCCGAAGTGCACGAGCAGGGACCCCTTCCCGCCGAGCACTTGGTCGGCCGGGAACAGGTGGCGGGCGAAGGCCGACGAGGCCTCGCTGGCCGAGTACCGGTCCCACAGCCCGTAGCCGCCGAGGTGCACGTCCTGGTCGGAGCGGTTGGTCACGCGCACGATCTCGCCACCCACCCAGATGTCGGCAGCCGGCGGCGCCGTCGTGGGGCCGCCGGTCCGGCGGGACTCATGGGCGAACGGGGTCGCGGGTGCCGACGGGTCCGACGGCGGTCCGGTCAGCGATCCGATGCTGGCCGTGATCGTGGCGAGGTAGGCGGTGCCGTTGCGCAGCCCGTCCACCACGCAGGAGGTGGGGCCGGTCGTGCTGCACGTTCCGGCGGCAGCACCACCGGACGCGGGCCGCACGGTCACGTCGTAGCCCTCGACCGGGCCGCTGGCTGCCTCGTCGGGGGCCGTCCACGAGATCACGATCCGGCCGTCGCCGGGGAGCGTCCGGACCGCGCTGGGTGCCCCGGGGTCGCCGGACGGGGTCGAGGCAGCCGGATCCGCGGGATCGGGGGTCGGCGGGTCGATCGGTGCGACCGGGACCTGGAAGGCGGTCGCCGAGGAACTCAGCGTCTGGCTGCCCATGGTGGCGGTCACGGTGGCCGAGTAGCCGACCCCGGCGACGAGTGGGTCGAGCCGACAGGAGGTCTGGCCGGCAGTCGTGGCGCAGGTCTGCGTGGCGGCCCCGGAGGCCGGATCCGCCAGGGCGCGCACGGCGTACTGCACCGAGGGCTCGCCGGGCAGCCCGGCGGGGGCAAGCCACGACACGACTGCGGAGGTTCCGGCCGGCACGACGGTGGGAGCCGACGGGGCGCCGGGCAGCCCGGTGGGCGCGACGGCGGGCGTCCTGGCCGTGGCCGCGGAGGCGCCGGCGCCGTTGTGAGCGGTGACCGCGAACGCGTAGGCCCGACCCAGGGTCAACCCCGTGACCGTTCGATTCAGCGCAGTGAGGCCGGCGACCGGGGGCGGTGCCACACCGCCATCGAGCGCGGTGGTGGTCAGCGTGTAGGTCACCGACGGGGCGCCGAGGTTGACCGGCTCGGCCCAGCTCACCCGCGCGACGCCGGTTCCGTCAGTGCTGGCCACCGCCGTCACGGAACCGGGGGCGCTCGGCTTGGTCTGCGCGGGGTCCTGGGCCTGGACCACGTCGAGGGCCAGCTTGCCCTGCAGTGGATCCGTGCAGTCGTCGGGGTTGCACGGGTACGGGAACCAGGCCCGCAGGTTGCCCGTCTTGTACTGACCGGCGTTGTCCATCAGGTACACCGCATCGCCCTGGAACGCCGCGTTGTCGCTGGGCAGGTTGTTCAGGTTCATGTCGCCGCGGAACACCCTGCGCACCGATCCGGCCGGCACGACGGTGCCGCGGGGCAGCGTCTGGTACCCGGAGATCGCGGAGTCCCGGACGGTCCACCCGCTGAGGTCCACCGCGAACCCGCTGCGGTTCTCGACGTAGACCTCCTCAGTGCCCCAGTACTGGGCCCACACCCGAAGGTCCGCCTTCGGGTAGGGCGCGCCACCACAGAGGTTGGCCGACCACAGCCCGCGGCGCTCGGCGGCGGCATCGTCGGCCAGCACCCGGTACTCGAGGTTGTGCGCCCATTCCGGCTTGTTCGACGACGACTCGCTCAGGGGGAACCACATCATCCAGCCGTCACTGACCGTCCCCCGGGACGTGTCGTACCAGTTGCCCTCCGGGTCCTGGGCGTAGAGCGAGCGCACGATCCGCCCGCCGGAGTAGTCGTCGTTGGAGCGCACGTCCACCGAGCGGGTCTGCACCCGCGAGCCCACCGGGAGCTGCGCCTTGAGCCGTTGGGTGGCCTGCGCGGAGCCACATTCGGCCCGGGTCGAGCTGTGCGCGACCTCGGGCGCCTGGACACCGATGGTGCGCACGCGCCGGGTGCCCCGGTAGCCGGGACCGGTGTCCAGACGGGCCACGAGGGTGTCACCGTCGGCAATCGAGCTGACCGGGCCCTCCTCCCAGACGAGCTCGTCACTCGGGGCAGCGATGGCCGGTGGTGCTCCGGCGGTGCCCAGCAGGAGCCCCACCATCCCGGTGGCGATCCCGGAGCGGATCCATCCGTTCCTCGAGCCCCTCGGCACGTCGTTGCCCCTCTCCCCATGTTCTGCCCGCGCCCACCGGTGTGGCGGGGCGTGTGACCTCAGCGTGCGTTGGCGCGCTCCAGGTCCCCCTCGAAAGTCCACCTCGACGGCGAACAGGTCCGAGATGTCCACCGGCGTCACCTCGATGCCGTCGTGGTCGATGGCCAACTCGATGCCGCGCTCGAAGTAGTCCTGGTCCTCGCAGGCGTCGAGCTGGCGGATCAGGGCAGCCTTGTCCTTGCCCCCGATCAGATTGATGCCCACGGCCTCACCGAGGCCGCCGACCACGGTCTTGGACAGTTCACGGACGTGCCCACGCTCGTCCACGGTGTACTTGACCTCCTCCTCGGCCACCGTGGCGGTGTTGACCGCCACGGCCGAGCGCCCGGAGACGATGTAGGGGGTCAGCCGCTGCAGGATGACCTCGTCGAAGACGACGTCGCCGTTCATCCAGATCACCGAGCCCTCGTGCGAGGCGCGCAGGGCCTTGAGCAGGGACTTCGAGGTGTTGGTCTGGTCGAAGTTCTCGTTGTAGACGAACACGGCGTCGGGCTGGTGCTCCATGATGAGGTCGAGCTTGAAGCCCACCACGATGGTGATGCGCACGTCCTCGCCGAAGACCCTGCGGATGTTGGCGACCTGCTGCTCCATGATCGTCTCGCCGGACTTGAGGCGGGTCAGCGGCTTGGGGAACGGCCGGCCCAGCCGCGTGCCCATTCCGGCGGCGAGGATGGTGACCTGGACCTGGGACATCGATGCTCCTCCATCGGCCGCCCACGGCGGCCTGTTCATGCCGCTGGGCGGCCGGTTGTCACTGTCTCAGGCCGCATTGTCGCAGGGGGCCCATCGGGCAGCCGGGCGCGACGCGTTAGGAACTGCCTAGCAGAACCTTGAGGAGGCCCCGGACGAAACCGTCGACGGCTACGGCTCGAGACAGTTCGCGGACGCGCCAAGGGTCTCGGGTGAGCCACCTGGCCCCGAGCTCGTCGCCCGCCCACGCAACGCCGGCTCCCAGCGGCAGCAGAGCGAAGGCCAGGGCGAGGGATGAACCCGGGGGCGACCTGCCCGCGCAGGGCGTGGAGGGCACCGGCCACCAGCAATGGCAGGGCCGCGACCAAGAACTGCGCGGCCATGCGCGCCCCGCTGCTGGCGGCCCGGGCCTTGTTGGCGGGGTTGCGGGCGCTGGCGCCCGACCCCAGGCCGATCCCGATGAGGGCCAGGGCGAGCGCGGCTCCCATCAGGCCACCGACGAGTATTCCAGCCAGCCAGGTGCCCGCCCGCCGCGCCCTCGCCGCCGAGCCGGAGCCACGGCCACGGGCGGCCAGCGCGGGCCTCAGGCCTCGACCGGCCAGATGCCGTGCTCGGCCAAACGCCGCGTGGCGCTCAGGTGGCTCTGGTGCTCGTCGATCGCGGATAGGAGCGCCTCGTGGAACTTGCGCGTGCTCTCCCCGGGCGCCGCATCGTCGAAGTAGAAGGCGCGCAGCTCGACGCGCTGGGCACCGAACCGATCCACGTCGAGGAGTCCTGCGAGGTCGGCCCGGGCCGTGCCGATGCTGTCCGCGTCGATGATGTGTGCCCCGGCTGCGATCGGTGCCTCGCGCAGCAGGCCCGGGCGGTCGGTGCGCCGGTCGGTCAGCACCAGGGGTGCCTCGACCCGGGAGTAGAGGAAGTCCAGGCCCACGCTGGAGATGTCGGAGACCAGCAGGTCCACGGCGGGGAACAGGGCCAGGATGTCGCCGGCTGGCAGGTAGGTGTGCCCGGCACTGGGGTCGGCGGCCGCCGCCGAGGAGATCCGCGCGACGATCTCGGCGTGCGCCCCGGCGATCGCGGGCGCCATGCTGAGCACCACGCGGGGGTGGGGCTTGTAGATGACCCGGGCGTCGGGGGTCGCCAGCAGCGCGTCGATCAGTGCTCGGCCGTAGCAGTCCAGGGACGTGAAGTTGTTCATCTCGTCCTCGCCCTCCCAGGTGGGCGCGTAGAGCAGGGTGCGCCGGGCGCTGGGCGGCAGCGTCGGCTGGGGGCTCAGGTCCAGCTGAGGCCGGCCGACCTTGACCAACCGCGACTCGTCGAGCTCCACCAGCGCCGCGCGATGCCGGCGGACCGCGGCCTCGCCAGCCACGAAGACCCGGTCGTAGGCCTTGGCTTGGTTGGAGACCATCGACACCTTGTCCGACTCGCCGTGGTTGACGTGGATGTGCGTCGCGTCGGCCCAGACCAGCGACTGGAAGTTCCGCAGGCCGTTGTTCGGGTAGATGATCGCCTTGGGCTGTAGGACCCGGTAGAGGTCCATGAGGGAGGGGAAGGTCACGGCCAGGAAGCTGGGCGCGGGCAGGTCGGAGTTCATCAGCTGGGTCCACGAGGAGCGGGCGCGGGTCACGATGCCGAAGTTCAGGTCGCCGCTGTGCGCCGCGATGACCGGCAGCCACTGCTCGATCTGGTAGATCTTGGACACCGTGTCGGGGAAGTAGAACAGCGCGTCGACCTCGGGGGCCCGCCACCCGTTGCGCAGCAACGAGGAGGCGTCCATGGACTCCCCGCGCGGCTCGACCTCGCCCTCGATCACGGCCCGCGCACTGAGTCTGGCGCCCGCCTGGGTCAGCCTCCAGCCGACGCCATTGGTGGCGCGCAGCCCCCAGGACCTGAACCTGCCCATGTCGTGTCCTTCCCTGTGGCCGGCGGTGCCCGCCGGGGGGATTCTGCCGCACCTGCCGCTCGCACCGCACCCGGCGCACCCGGCGCGGCCTCGGCGGGGGATCTGGTACGGCGTGGGTGGCCTGTGCGAAAGTGCTGTCGTTCCTGCGCGTGCATGTGCCGGCCCCACTCCGGTCCCGACGATCCAGGAGGCCTCAGCGATGGCGCCCAATCCCCGGCACCAGCGGATCGGCAGCCTGCTGGTCCTCGCCCAGTTCGGGCTGATCGGGCTGTGCCTGCTGCCCATCGGCCCGACGATCTGGACCGGGCTGCGCGGGTGGGGCCTGCTCGCGCTGGCGCTGGCCGCCGGCGTGGGCGCATGGGCGCTTGCGTCCCTGGGGGAGGACACCCGCGTGCATCCGGTGCCCGGTGAGGCGACCCGGCTGCGCACCCACGGCATCTACGCATGGGTCCGGCACCCGATGTACCTGGCGGTGCTGCTGGCCTGCCTGGGGGTCACGCTGTCCACTGGGCGCTTGCTGTCCCTGGTCGCGTGGCTGTGCCTGGTGGTCGTGCTGGTCGGCAAGGCCCGGTTCGAGGACGGCCTGCTGCGGGCCCGCTACGGCACCGAGCACGACGAGTATGCCTCCGGGGTCCCCGGGCTGCTCCCGGCACCCTGGCGTTCGCACCGGCGCACCCGCGGCTGAGCACGGGGCGGTGTCCCGGACAATCCGCTCCCGTTCGCCCGATCCGCTCCCCGAATTCCGGGAGTGGATCGGCGAAGGGGGAGCGGATCCAGTCGGCCGAGCGGGGGGCGGGCGCCTCAGGCCAGCGCGTCGATGATCGGCGGGCCGGTGGCCGCGCGGACCTCGTCGACGGTGACCCCCGGCGCGCACTCGCGCAGGACCAGGCCCTCGGCGGTGACGTCGAGCACGGCCAGGTCGGTGATGATCCGCTGCACCACGCCCACGCCGGTCAGCGGCAGCGAGCACTCCTCGACGATCTTGTGGCCACCGTCGCGGGCGACGTGCTCCATCATCACGATCACGCGCTTGGCGCCGTGGACGAGGTCCATCGCCCCACCCATGCCCTTGACCATCTTGCCGGGGATCATCCAGTTGGCCAGGTCGCCGCGGGCCGAGACCTGCATCGCCCCGAGGATGGCGGCATCGACGTGGCCACCGCGGATCATCCCGAAGCTCAGCGCCGAGTCGAAGAAGCTCGCCCCGGGCAGGATGGTCACGGTCTCCTTGCCGGCGTTGATGAGGTCGGGGTCGACCTCCGCTTCGGTCGGGTAGGGCCCGACCCCGAGGATGCCGTTCTCGCTCTGCAGGACGACCGACACCCCGCCGGGCAGGTAGTTGGGGACCAGCGTGGGCAGGCCGATGCCGAGGTTGACGTACTGGCCGTCGACGAGTTCCTGGGCCACGCGTGCGGCCAGCTCGTTGCGGGTGAGCGCCATCAGGACGACCCCTCCTGGCGCACAGTGCGCCGTTCGATCCGCTTGGCGGTGATGTCCGCCGGCCCGAGTGCGAGCACCCGCTGCACGAAGATGCCGGGCAGGTGCACGGCCGCCGGGTCGATCTCGCCGGGGGCCACGACCTGCTCGGCCTCCACGATCGTGATCCGCCCGGCCATCGCCGCGAGCGGGTTGAAGTTTCGGGTGCTGGTGTCGAAGACGCAGTTGCCCATCGTGTCGGCCAGGCTCGCGCGGACTAGGGCGAAGTCGGCGGTGATCCCGCGCTCGAGCACGTAGGTCAGGCCATCGAACTCGCGGGTCTCCTTGGCCGGGGAGGCCAGCGCCACGCCGCCGTGGCCGTCGTAGCGCCAGGGCAGCCCGCCGTCGGCCACCTGGGTGCCCACTCCGGCCGGGGTGTAGAAGCCGGGGATGCCGGCCCCGCCGGCCCGCAGCCGCTCGGCCAGCGTCCCTTGCGGGGTCAGCTCGACCTCGAGCTCCCCGGAGAGGAACTGCCGCTCGAACTCCTTGTTCTCCCCGACGTAGGAGGAGGTCATCCGCCGGATCCGGCGCTGGGCCAGCAGCAGGCCCAGTCCCCAGTCGTCCACGCCGCAGTTGTTGCTCACGACGTCGAGGTCGGTCGTGCCCGTCTCCAGCAGTGCCGCGATCAGCGCGCTCGGGATGCCGCACAGCCCGAAGCCGCCGACGGCCAACCGGGCGCCATCGGGGATGTCTGCCACCGCAACCGCGGCGCTGGAGACGGTCTTGTCCACGAGATCCTCCTGCGGGATGTGCCTGAGCGGCAACGATATCCGTCCGCGCGTCCGCGACGTGCGACAGATCGACCCCTGGGCGACTCAGCCCGTGCAGATGTCCTGATCGGCCGTGGTGCTCGCCTCGTTGCCCCCCACGCCGGACCCGCTCTTCGAGGCCTTGACCCGGATCTCCTCGACGCCGTCGTAGGACTGGCCGAGGGTCAGGTCCAGGCGCTCGCCCCGATCGGGCTGCTCCTTGAGCACCGACCCGGGGATGGCGGCCTGCAGGGTGCGCGCGGCCTCCAGCTGGGCGGGGGAGTGCCGGATCGTGGTGGCCGCCACCGCCTTCTCCCGCGTGTCCAGCGCGCCGATGATGAAGCCCTGCGCGGCCAGGTCCTCGGCCGCGCGGGTGGCCTGCCCCTGCGTACCGGTGGCGTTGTGCACGTCGACGGTGATGCTGGCCGGAGCCACGGTGAGCTTCTTGCCATCCGCGCCCTTGGTCGGGGGCGGTGGCCAGGGCTGCTCAGCGGCCACCGCGGCCCAGATCTGGTCGGCCTTGGCCTGGTCGGCCACGATCGTGGCGCCGTCCCCGCTGGGCAGCCAGGGCAGCGTGACGAAGGTGATGTCATCGGGGCGCAGGCCGGCCAGGCTGGCGGCCAGGGCGATGGTCCCCTGCGGGTCGGCCAGCGCCTCGTCGGTCGCGATCGACTTGCTGGACTGCTCGAGGACCTTCCACATCCGTAGCGGGTCGGTCAGCAGGCCCGAGCCGGTGACCTCCTGGATCATCGAGGACAGGAACAGCTGCTGGCGGTTGATCCGGCTGATGTCCGAGCCGTCGCCGATGCTGTGCCGGACGCGCACGAAGGCCAGGGCATCCTCCCCGCTGACCCGCGTGCGTCCTGCAGGAAGGTCGATCCCGGACTTGCTGTCCTGCAGCGGCCGGGTCAGGCAGACCTCGACCCCACCGAGCGCATCGATGGTCTGCTTGAACCCATTGAAGTCCAGCACGACGAAGTGGTCGATGCCCAGGCCCGTCATGGCCTCCACGGTCTTCACCGTGCAGCCCGGGCCGCCGCGGTCGAAGGCCACGTTGAACCGGTCGCGGACCGGGGGAAGCGTGGTGCCCTCGGAGTCCTTGCAGGCCGGCAGGTCGGTGAGGGTGTCCCGGGGGATGCTCACCAGCACCGCGGACTCGCGGTCGGGGTAGACGTGCAGGAGCATGGTCGTGTCCGAGCGGGCGCCCTCGAAGTAGCCGTAGGACTTGTTGCCCTTGCCGGTGCGCGCGTCCGAGCCCATGAGCAGGAACGTCACCGGGCCCCCGGAGAGGTCCCCGTAGCTGACCGGGCGTTCGCCCACCTGGTCGCTGATGTCGATGGTCGTCACGTTGTCGTGCAGCTTGCCGACCGCGACCGTGGCCGAGCCGGCGGCGACCGTGACGGCCAGCGCGGCGGCCGACGTGAGGCCGGCGAGGGCGCGCAGGACCCGATGGCGCCTGGGCCGGGGATGACTCGACACGCCATAAGGGTACGTGACTGGCCAGATAAGCATGCGTAAACTGCACGGTTGATCACGGAAAGTCACGATCAGATGGCTCATTGTGGGCTGCCGAGGGGGGCAGACTGCCGGGTGCCCCCGGTCACGGGGGCAGAAGTCGAGCCTGGGGCAGCCCAGGCTGGGAGGGTCCACGATGCGCACAGCACGTAGTCAAAGCCGGATGTCGCAGCCCAGATCCCGGGCCGTGCTGGTGGCCGGGGCCCTGCTGCCCGCGCTGCTCGTCGCCCCGGGGATCGGTCCGGCGGCGGCCACAGGGCGCACGGCTGCTCCCGCTGCGGGGCCCGTGGCTGGTGCGCAGGTCACCTCGCCCACCGTGACGGAGGTCCGGCTCACCGGCATCGACGCGGCTGTCCTGGCAGCGGCACCGGCGCCGCATGCGCACGACGAGCCAGAGGGCTCGGTGCGGGCGCTGGGTGTGGAGACGCCCGTGCGCCCGGCTGCCGCGGCGACCGTGACGATCGACGACCCGGCCGAGCTGATCGCGGTGACCGCGGACGAGGCCTTCCCGGAGGGTGCCTCCATCCAGGTGCGGGTCCAGGAGTCCGACGGCTGGAGCTCGTGGACCGAGTTGCACGTCGAATCCGGGCACGGCCCTGACCCGGACTCCGAGGAGGCGCGGGGCGCCCGCACCGGCACCGACCCCCTGATGGCCCAGGGGGCCACCAGCGCCCAGGTGCGCATCGACACCCCGTCGGGCCAGTTGCCGGCCGGTACCGACCTCACGCTCGTCGACGCGCCCAGCGCACCCGCCGACGACCAGGCCGGCCAGGTGTCCGCCCTCGGCACGGTCGGGCGGCCCTCGATCGTCACGCGCGCCCAGTGGGGTGCCAACGAGTCGTGGCGCGGCCGCGCGCCGTACTACACGAACAACATCCGAGCCGGCTTCATCCACCACACCGCCTCGACCTCGAGCTACTCACGGGCACAGGCCGCGGCCCAGATCCGCTCCATCTACGCCTACCACACCAAGTCGTTGAACCATTCGGACATCGACTACAACTTCGTGGTCGACAGGTTCGGCCGGATCTACGAGGGCCGGGCTGGCGGTATCGACCGCGCGGTACTCGGCGGGCACACGGCAGGCTTCAACGAGCACACGTTCGCCGCTGTCGTGCTGGGCAACTTCTCCACGTTCACCCCTGGCGCATCGGACATGGCCTCGATCAAGGACTCGCTCGCGCGCCTGTTCGCCTGGAAGCTGGGGCTCTCGGGGGTCAGCCCGGACTCCACGGTGAAGCTGACCTCGGCGGGGTTCATCCGGGCGACCAAGTACCCCAAGGGCTCTGTGGCCACGATCTCGGCGACCTCCAGCCACCAGACGGTCAACTACACGAGCTGCCCCGGGGACTCGATGCAGGCGCAACTGGCCTCGATCCGGGCGCTCGGCGGCCGGTACTCGAAGGTGGTGATCAGCGCACCGACGCCCGCTGACTCCAAGTTCGTGTCCGGGTCCAAGTCCTCAGTGACCTTCTCGACCTCCGCCAACCGGGCGGTGTCCTGGACGGCAGACGTGCTCAGCCCCTGCTCGGATACCCCGGTCCGCAGGATCACGGGGAAGACATCGAAGGCCGGGCCGATCTCCATCCGGTGGGACCTGCGGGACGCGGCGGGCAAGGCCGTGCTTCCGGCTGCCTACACGCTGCGGATCAGCGGGGTGGCCGCCGACGGCACTTCGGTGCCGACCGTGAGCACCGGACTGACCATCGCACCTGCTCCCGGCGGGGCCTGGGGCCCCTGCGCGAACGCGAGTCGGGTGGTGGGTGCGAACCTGTCGGCCACGTCCGTGCTGTGGGGTCGGATCGCGGCGCCCAGTGCGAAGACGGTCGTGCTGACCGGGACCGGAACCTCGGGCTCGGCCGTGGCAGCGGGCCTGGCCGCCGCGCCGCTGGCACGCAGCCTGCGCGCCCCCCTGCTGCTCACGTCGGCCTCGAGCCTGGCCAGTGAGGTGAGCACCGACCTGCGTGCCCGGCGGGCCACCTCGGTCCTGGTCGTCGGTGGCACTGACGTGGTCTCCGCTGCGACCGTCAAGTCCGTGGCGGCACTCGGGGCGTCGGTGACCCGGCTGGCCGGGACCACCCCGGCCGCGACTGCCGCGGCGGTGGCAGCCCGGATGAAGCCCGCCACCGCGGCCGTCCTGGTCAACCCGACCGGATCCCCCGCCACCGCGGTGGCCGGTGCAGCCCTGGCCGCCGCGCAGGGCATCCCGCTGCTGGTGGCCGATTCGACCACGATCCCGGCCACAACCCGCACTGCGCTGGCCGGGCGCCCGGCGGTGACGGTGGCCTCCTCGACGATGCTCCCGGATGCCGCGATCCGGTCAGCGCTGGGCGCCGTGCCGTGGAAGCGGCTGACCGGGGCGGATGCCGTCACGGCCTCGGTGGCGGTGGCCGGTGCCGTCCCCGGCGCACCGGAGTCGGCGATGGTGCTGCCGGAGAACCCCTCAGCCTGGACCAGCGCCCCGATCGCGGCCGCCGCGGGCGTGCCCCTGCTGATCACGTCGAGCCCGACGCTGTCCCCGCAGGTGGCCGCGTTCCTGACCTCCCGGCCGTCCCTGCGGGCCACGACCACCCCAGTGAGCTCCGGCTGGCTCGCCGACGAGGTCCTCGGCGCCACCAGTCGCGTCCTGCTCGGTCTGCCTTGGGCGCCGCCAGGGGTCGCCGTCGGGTCGAACCCGCCCGCCGCCACGCCCACCACGACCTACAAGGTGTCGCGCACGAATGCCAGCCCGGAACCGATCCGCAAGGGCCGCACCCTGCGCGTGCAGGTCAAGTCGGTGAAGGCCAAGTACTCCGACGGCTCGTACCGCAAGGTGCCCTCGGGCGTGGCGTTCACGGTCCAGTTCAAGGCGAAGGGGACGAAGAAGTACAAGACCGTCGCCTCGGGCCGCACGACCACGGGTCGGGCGCGGACCTACCTGAAGGCCACCACATCCGGGCGCTGGCGGATCCTGGTGGGCACCAAGAAGACCGCGAGCGACTACGTGCGCGTCACGAAGTGAGCGGCCGGTGAGGGCGGCGACGCCCAGCGCGTACGACCTGCTGGGCCGCTACCCGGACCGCAGCCGGCCGATGGTCACCCACTACGACGGGCCCGACCGCCGGGTGGAGCTGTCGGTGGCCAGCGTCGCCAACGCAGTGGCGAAGGCCGCAGGCCTGCTGCGGGACGGACTGGGCCTTGCCCCCGGCGAGCGCGTGAGCATCGACCTGCCCCAGCACTGGCAGCTGCCGGTCTGGGTGCTCGCCGGACTGTCCGTGGGTGGCGTCTGCGGCCGGGATCTCCCCGGGCCTGTCGAGGTCCGGCTGGTGGGCCCAGATCGGCTGGCCGACCTGCGCGCTGGGGTGGACCTCGGTGCCGACGAGGTGCTGGCCTGCTCGTGCGACTCGTTCGGCATGCCGGTGCCCGGTGGGGTGCCGCCGGGGATCCTCGACGTGGGCGTGGAGGTGCGCGCCCACCCGGATGTGCTCGTCGCTGAGCCCGGGGCGGCGGCTGCGGCAGCGCTGCAGGTCGGCGCGGACCTCGTGGGCTGGTCGGACCTGCTCGCAGCGGCTGGCGACCTCAGCGCCGGGGATCGCGCCGGGTCCGGCGCCGGACCGCGGCTGTGGGTGGACGAGGCCGTCCCCGGGGACCGGCTGCTCCACGACAGCGCCCTCGCGCCGCTGCTCGGGCGGGGATCGGTCGTCCTCGGCACGGGCCTGAGCGCGGCGCAGGCTCAGCGGCTGCAGGCCATCGAGGGGATCGGTGCCCATGGCGCCTGAGGTGCGTGCGGCCAGACGGGCCGGGCGGTCCGGCGCGGGACATCTGGCAGGCAACCGCGGGGCCGGGTGCACGAAGGTGGGCACATGACTGAGGCGATCCTGCTCGTGGGGGGCCAGGGCACCCGCCTGCGCCCCCTGACCATCCATGCCCCCAAGCCGATGCTCCCGGTCGCGGGCGTGCCCTGCACCGAGCACCAGATCGCCCGGGCCAGGGAGGCGGGCGTCACCCGGATCGTCCTGGGCACCTCGTACCGGGCCGAGGTGTTCTCCGACTACTTCGCCGACGGCAGCGACTTCGGGGTGGAGCTGGTCTACGCCGTCGAGGACGAGCCACTGGGCACCGGCGGGGCCATCCGCAATGCCGCGGCGCACCTTCAGTCCGGCCTGAACGACCCGGTGCTGGTGTTCAACGGCGACGTGCTCAGCGGCGTGGACCTGACCCACCTGGTGGCCGAGCACGCGCGGGTCGCCGCCGAGGTCTCGCTGTACCTGACCCGGGTGGGCGACCCCCGTGCGTTCGGCCTGGTGCCCACCGATGAGCAGGGCCGGGTGACCGCGTTCCTGGAGAAGCCCAGCACGCCCGAGGAGATCGTCACCGACCAGATCAACGCCGGCTGCTACGTGTTCCGCCGCGAGGTGATCGACCGCATCCCGACGGGCCGTCCGGTGTCGGTGGAGCGCGAGACCTTTCCGGAGCTGCTCGCCGCCGGGGCGCGGCTGCAGGGCGTGGTCGACGAGGGCTACTGGCTGGACCTGGGCACGCCCCTGGCGTTCGTGACCGGCTCGGCGGACCTGGTGACCGGCCGGGCCCCCTCACCGGCGGTCCCGGGGCCCCGCGGGGAGTTCCTCGTGCTGATCGGGGCGGAGGTGTCCCCGGACGCCGTGCTGGGCGGCGGGACGGTGGTCGGGGCCGGCGCCAGCGTGGGTGCCGGCGCCCAGGTGATCGGATCCGTGCTCTTCGACGGGGCGATCGTGCGCGCGGGCGCCGTCGTGCGCGACAGCGTGATCGGGTCCGGGGCGATCGTCGGGGCGGGCACCACGCTCGAGGGTGTGGTGGTCGGCGACCGGGCGATGATCGGCCCGGGCAACGAGCTGACGCACGGCGCCCGGGTCTGGCCCGGCGTCGCGCTCGGCGAGACGGCGGTGCGGTTCTCCTCGGACCTGTAGATCACCTTCTGGGGTTGTCCTCGGATCCGTGGTCACCAGCCTCGGTGGTCGGTGATCGTCGCCTTCGGGCCGCGCCGGGGTGGGCCCGGGGCATGCATGCTCAACAGGGCAACGGCCCGCGCCCGCTGGCCCGCCCAGGGCCGCAGCACCTCGGCCAGCTGCTCGTCTGTGCCGTCGGTGCGCCCGGTCAGGGCGTGCACGATGACCCGGGCGAGGTGGAAGTCGCCGAACGACACGGCGTCCCGATCGCCCCACGCCCGCACCCCGACCTCGGCGGATGTCCACTGCCCGATCCCGGGCAGTGTCGCCAGCCCCTGGGCTGCGTCCTGGGGTGGCCGTCCGGTCAGCCGTTCCAGCGTGGCCGCCCGACCTGCGGCGGTGACGATCGTCCGGGCCCGGCCCGGATCCACCCCGGCCCGGTGCCACGACCAGCTCGGGATCGCCACCCACCCCGGGCCATCCGGGGCCACGAGCAGGGCGGGCGGCCCGGTCGCGGGGCCAGGGGCGGGCTCACCGTGGGCGCGGACCAGGTACGCCCATGAGCGCCGGGCCTCCACGCCAGTGACCCGCTGCTCGAGGATCGCCGGCACGAGCGCCTCGAGGACGCGATGCGTGTGCAGCACCCGCCAGCCGGCCCCGAACCGCTCGAAGGCGGCGCGCATCACCGGGTGCGCGGTCGCTGCGAATCCCGACGGGTCGTCCTGCGCGCCCAGGAGGGTCGGGGCCAGGTCGAGCTCGGCCTGCGCCCCGGGCCCCCAGGCCCGGATGAGCACGTCTGATCCCGTGCGGCTGTAGTGCACGGTGGCCGGGCCCGCGGGCGTGCGCGTGGTGCGCCAGATCCCGTCCGCGCCGATCCGCATCGTCGGGTCCGCACCGCCCCGTGAGAGCGGGCCGAGGGTGGCCACCAGGTCGATCGGCCAGCTCGGGGTCCACAGGCGCTCATGAGCCCCGGTCATCGGCTCGCCGGTCTGGCGCACGGCGCGGCGGTACGTCACCGGGGCATCCTCGCACCGGTTCCCCGGCCGCCGCGAGGGCGCAGGTCCGGTTCTCACGGGGGTTCGATCGGGTGTCCCGGAACGGCCAAATCACCTCAGGTCGGGCACCCGTGTCGCCCGAGGGCGACCTGGTGGACGCATATCAGAATTCGTTGCCCGTTCGCCTTGACGCGCCGGGGTACCACCAGTGTAATTTCACCCATGTGATTCACCTCCCGGAGCGGTCGGGCACCGGGGGCGGCAGGATCGCGCAGGGTCGAGGAGGAACGATGTTTGAAGCCGAGGTCATCCCGCTGCTGGAGATCGAAGAGGCGTCCTGGCAGGAGCGGGCACTCTGCGCGCAGACTGATCCCGAGGCCTTCTTCCCCGAGAAGGGCGGCAGCACCCGCGAGGCCAAGCGCGTGTGCACCTCGTGCGAGGTCCGGGTGGAGTGCCTCGAGTACGCACTGGCCAAGGACGAGCGGTTCGGCATCTGGGGCGGACTGTCCGAGCGGGAGCGTCGCCGGCTCAAGAAGCTCGCCGTCTGAGGCACGCGCCGTCTGACGATGCGGGTCGAGGTCAGCCCGGGGCGCTAACGTGTCGCACCGTGAGCGTCGGTGGGCAGGATCCGCAGCCGGGTAGTGGCGTGCGGGCCGAGGGCTCCGCTGGCGATGACTTCCCGGACGAGGAGTCGCTCGCCGACGCTGCCCTGGACCGGTTCCTCCCACCGTCGGACGTGGGCATCGTCACCCGCAGCCACCACGTCACCGCGCTGCTGCTGGCCCGGTCCGGCGCTGACTGGCTGCCCCGGACGCTGGCCGCGCTGGTGGACCAGGACCGTCCCGCCGACGTGGTGCGCGGCATCGACGCGAGTTCGGCCGATGCCAGCGCGGCACTGATCGCCGCGTCGGGGATCGCCCTGGTCCGCGCACCTGCGACGGCACCAGAGGGTCCGGGCGTGGCTGTTGCGCTGGCCGCTGGGGTGGCGGGTGCGTCAGCGCCTACGGGGACCGCCCCTGACGAGCACGCCGACGACGGGGGGCCCGACTTCGACGCGGGCCCGGACGGGGGCGCCGACACCGACACGGGCCCGGACGCAGGTGTCGTCGCGTGGTACTGGATCGTGCATGACGACTCGGCGCCCGAGGCCGGTGCCCTGGAGGCGCTCCTGCGTGGCGCGGACCGCAACCCGGCAGCGACCGTGCTCGTGCCCAAGACCGTGGGGTGGTCGGACTCCGGCCTGCTGGTCGGAGTCGGCAACAGGTGGGCACCCGGGGCGCCGGTGGTCGATCCGCTGGACCCCGCTGAACGTGACCAGGGGCAGTACGACGTGGATCGTCCCGTCTACTCCGGTGACAGCGCTGGGATGCTCGTGCGGGCCGATGCCTGGGCCGCCCTCGACGGGATGGATCCGGGTGTGGGTGACTGGGCCGCCAGCGCCGATCTGTGCCGGCGCGCGTGGGGGGCCGGCGGCGAGGTGATGTTCATCCCCGCAGCGGTGCTCGCCCACCGGCAGTCCGGGCATCGCGGGGTGCGCGCGCAGGCCGGCGTGGCCCATCCGCGGCAGGCTGCCCGATCCGGGCAGCTCATCCTGGAGCTGAGCCAGGCCCCGGGCACCGCCCTCGCGTGGCGCTACCTGCGCGGGTGGGTCGCGACCGCAGTTCGGGCCCTGGCCCTGCTGCTGACCCGGGAGCCGGAGGAGGCTGCTGCCGAGGTGGCCGGTGCCTGGCAGGTGCTGGGCCGTGCCGGTCGGATCCGCCGGGCCCGCCGACGGCTGCGCCTGCCCCCGGTGACCGACCTGACCCGACCGCCGCATGTGCGGGCGCGACGGGGCGTCGCCCTGGGCCATGGCCTGGACGTATGGACTGCTGCGCGACGCACGACCCGGCGTCGGTGGTGGCCGCTGCCCGCCGCAATGTGGCAGCCCCTGCTGATCGCTGCCGCCCTGGCCGTGGCCTCGTTCCTGCGCTCCCCTGGGCAGTTCCTCGGGTCCGGCACGCTGCGCGGGGGCGGTCTGCTGCCTGCCCCGGGCGCCATGGCCCTGCTGGGGGAGTACCTGGCCAGCTGGCACGGAACCCGGTTCGGTACGCCGCTGCCCCTGCCCGCCCACCTGCCGCTGCTGGCGGCCGCGAGTGCTCCGCTGCTCGGCTCGGTGGATGCCCTGCTCCGGCTGGCCTTCGGCCTGGCTGTCCCGCTGGCGTTCCTCAGCTGCTACGTCAGCCTGGGTCGGCGGATCGTGCCGCGGACCCGCCTGCTCGCGGCCCTGGGGTACTGCGTCCTGCCTGCGGGGGTGGCCGCCGCGGGCGGTGGGCGGATCTCCACCCTGGCGGTGGTGCTGCTGGCCCCGCCGACCGCCCGCCTGATCGCCGTCGCCCTCGGGTGGGGTGGACGGCGCGCCCATGGGATCCGGCCCACGATTGCGGCCGGAACGATGCTGGGCGTCGTGGTCGCCTTCGCCCCGGTTGTGTTCCCGCTGGCCCTCGTGGCCGGCACCGCGGCCTGGATCCTGCTGGGCTTCCCCGGCCGGAGGTTGCGCACCGGCCTCATGATCCTCGGGATCGCAGCGCTCTTCCTCGTACTGTGGATCCCGCGTGTGGTGGGCGCGCCCTGGCTGGTGCTCAGCGAGTTCGGCGTCGCGGACCCGACCCTGGTCGATCCGGGGCCCGCCGTGTGGGGCCTGTCCCCGGGCGGGCCCACCTCGATCGCGTGGGCCGGGGTCCCGTTGCTCGTCGTCGGGCTCGCCGCCGTGGTCGTGGCCAGGTTCCGGACGCGGGCACTGGCCCTGCTGGTCGCCGTCGGGGGTCTGCTGGCCGGCGCGGCCTGGATCGGGCCGCTGGCGAGCCGGGCTTGGCCCGACCAGGCCGCCGCCAGCCTCTGGCCGGGTGTCCTGACGCTGCTCGCGGGTGCCCTGGTGATCGCGCTGGTGGCCGGCGCCGTGGACTCCGACGCCGGCTCAGTGAGCCGCGCGGGCCCGGTCACAGCGGGCTCCGCCGGCCGTTGGACCGGCGCCCTCTCAGCCGCCTGGCTGCTGGCGGTCGGAGTCCTGTTCCTGGGCTGGTGGGCGACTCCCAGTGCGCTGTCGGTGAGCGCCTCGCGGGGTGTGCCGCCGGTGGTGAGCCTCGAGGCTGAGTCACCGGCCCGGCCCCGGGCGCTGGTGCTGGCCCGGGTGCCCGACGGGTTGCGCTTCGCGGTGACGCACGGACCGGCCGTGCGCCTCGGCGACGCAGAAGCCCTGGCGGGGTCGAGTGTGGACCCGGCGTTCGACGACGCCGTCGCCGGCCTGGTCTCGGGCGCCAGTGGCGAGGTCGAGCAGGAGCTCGGTGGCCGGGCGATCCGCTACGTCGTCTTCAACGGTCCCTCGACGGACCCCCTGGTCGCCGAGCTCGACGCGACGATCGGCCTGCGCCAGCTGGCGCGGGCGGCGGAGCAGTCGCTCTGGTTGGTCGCGGGGGACCCGACGCGAGCGGAGCTGACCGGATCGGGCACCGAGCAGCCCGGGGGCCTCGGCACTCCGCCGCCAGCGCCCACGGGGATCCCGGCGGTGGAGGTGCCGGTGCTCACCTCGCCGAGTTCGGTGGACGTGGTGCTGCATCCGCAGACCGAGCTGCCACGTCGCCTGCTCCTCGCCGAGGACTTCGACGCGGGCTGGGCCGGCTCGCTGGCCGGCGCCGGGCTGGATCTCTCCGCTGATGCGCAGGGCATGATCTCGGCCGAGATCGCCACGACCGGCGAGCTGCGCCTGGTGCACACGAGCTGGTGGCCCTACGTCGCGGGAGCCCAGCTGGTGCTGTTCGCCGCGCTGCTCGTCCTGTCCCTGCCCAAGCGCCGCCCGGTCGATCCCGATGCAGAAGAGCCGGCCCCGCAGCGCCCGGCGCAGCGCCCGGCCGAGGGCCCGCCCGAGGCCCCGGAGCCGGTGGTCCTGTCATGAGACGCGTGCTGTTGCTCGTCCTGGTGGTGGTGGGCCTGGTCGCGGCCGCCTTGGCGCCGGCGCCGGCGCCCCCGCAGGAGGCTGCCAGCTTCCGGCCGGTCAGCAGCGCGCTGCTGGTGTGCCCCGAGCTGAGCGGGGCGGGTGGGGCCAGCAGCGCACTCGCCGCGGTCGTGGCCGGCCCGGCGCAGGGCCCCGGGGGCGCCTCGCTGCGACCGATGGCCGCGACCACGGACCTGGTCCGGCTGCTCGCGGTCGGTCAGCCGGTGGCCCTGGTGACCGCTGCCGGCTCGCAGCCGCCGATCCTGCTCCAGGCCGACGGGTCCTGGGCCCCCTCGGCGTTGGCCGGGGTCAGCACCCGACAGCGCACCGACACCAGCCAGGGCCTGTCCTCGGCGGCCTGTACGGCACCCGGGCCCACGTGGTGGTTCGTCGGCGCGGGTTCGCAGCTCGGTCGGGGTGCCGCGCTGCTGGTGGCCAACCCGGCCGACGAGCCGGCCCGCTTCGACATCTCCCTGTTCTCCACGGCCGGGCCCGTGCAGGCCCTGGCCGGGAAGGGGATCGACCTGGGCCCGCGCTCCCATGTCCGCCTGCGCCTGGATGCGCTTGCCCCGGACCAGGACCTGTTGGCCATCCAGGTGGAGGCCAGCAGCGGGCGGGTGTCTGCGGCGGTGCGCGACGTGGCCGTGCCCAGCGGTCAGAAGGCCCGCGGGGTCGACTTCATCCCCGCCGCCCAGCCGCCGGGGACGCGCCTGGTGGTGGCGGGTATCCCAGCCGGCTCCGGGGATCGCAGCCTGCTGCTGGTCAATCCGGGCACCCAGTTCGCCACGGTCACCCCCCGCCTGCTCACCGAGTCCGGGCCGGCGCCGGTCGAGGGCCTGGCCGCCATCGCGGTCCCGGCGGGTTCGGTCATCCAGGTGGACCTCGCCCGCGTCCTGTCCGGCACAAGTGCCTCCCTTGACCTGCAGTCGGATGCTCCGGTCACCGGAGGCGTCCGGGCCGCCTGGGGCAGCACGACCCGCGACGTCAGCTGGCTGTCGGCCGTGCCCACCGTCGGCGATCCCGATCGACTCGGCGGCGCCGCAGGTGTGGCCTCCGGTCCCGGGCTGACCACGTCGGTGACGATCGCCGCACCCGGTGGTGCCGTGGTGGGCGAGCTCACCACGACGGTGTCGACGTCGGCTGCGACGACGGCCCTCACCGGAGCCACACCGGCCACGGGACCCGAGGAAGCCGAGGAGGGCCAGCGGCGCTCCCCGCAGGTGGCCGTGCCCGATGCCCCCGTGCAGACCCGCACCGAGGCGGTGAGCGTGCCCTCGGGCGCCCAGCGGACCCTCACGGTGGTCTCGGAGGGCGCGCAGGGGGGCCTGGTCACGGTGACGTGGCGCTCGGCCCCCGGTTCCGGCCCGGCGGCGATCTCGCACCTGACCCTCGACGAGGACGTCCCCCTGGCCACCGGGTACCCCTGGTGGCCCGTGGCCTCCGTGGTGGAGGCGGTCGACGTGCGTGAGGACGTCGGGATCCTCGCCCCGACCGGCTGATCGGGCGACACGACCGCGCTCGGCCCGCGGGTCAGTGGCGATGTCAGCCCCGCGGAGTAGGTTTCCCCTGTGAGCCCAGCCCGTCGTTGCTCCAAGCCGTCGTGCGCGCGGCCGGCTGTCTCGACGCTGACCTACGTCTACGCCGATTCGACAGCTGTCCTCGGCCCGCTGGCCACCTACGCCGAGCCGCACTGCTACGACCTGTGCCAGCCGCACAGCGAGCGCATGACGGTGCCGCGTGGCTGGGAGGTCGTGCGCCTCGAGCCCGACCCGGACGCGCTGCGCCCGAGCAGCGACGACCTCGAAGCCCTGGCCGATGCCGTGCGTGAGGCAGCCCGGCCCCGGATCGAGGTCGGCAGCAACTCGATGGTCGAGGTGGGCCGGCGGGGGCACCTGCGGGTGCTGCGCTCCGTCGACGTGATCGACGACGCGGCGGCCATCCAGTAGCAGGCCCGTCGCAGGGCGGTGGCCAGCCGGCAGGTCGGCCAAAGGGCCAGCCTGCCCACTAGTGTGACCGCCGTGCCCGACCTGAGCCAGATCATCAAGGCCTATGACGTCCGAGGGATCTATCCCGATCAGCTCGACGCCGAGCTCGCCCACCGGGTGGGTGCGGCATTCGTGCAGGTGGTGGGCGCAGCCCGGACCCAGGGCGGCCCCGGTGCGATCGTCGTCGGCCGCGACATGCGCCCGTCGGGTCCCGAGCTCGTCGCCGCCTTCTGCGCAGGCGCGACCGGGCAGGGTGTCGACGTGATCGACATCGGGCTGGCCAGCACCGACCAGCTGTACTTCGCCTCCGGCCACCTGGACCTGCCCGGGGCCGATGTTCACCGCCAGCCACAACCCCGCCCAGTACAACGGCATCAAGATGTGCCGCGCGGGGGCGACGCCCGTGGGCCAGGACTCCGGACTGGCCGAGATCCGCGGCCTGGTCGCCGACGCCGATCCCGGACGCGCAGGTCACCCGCGGTGCCGTGAGCACCCGGGACCTGCTCGCCGACTATGCCGGGTACCTGCACAGCCTGGTCGACCTGTCGGGGATCCGGCGCGTTGAAGGTGGTCGTCGACGCGGGCAACGGCATGGCCGGTCACACCGCGCCGGCCGTCCTGGCGCGCCCGCCCTGGACGTGGTGCCCCTGTACTTCGAGCTCGACGGGCAGCTTCCCGAACCACGAGGCCAACCCGCTCGAGCCGGCCAACCTGCGTCGACCTGCAGGCGGCCGTCCTCGCCCACGGCGCCGACCTCGGGCTGGCCTTCGACGGCGACGCCGACCGATGCTTCGTGGTCGACGAGCGCGGCGAGCTGGTCTCGCCGTCGGCGGTCACCGCGCCTGGTCGCCGCCCGCGAGCTGGCCAAGCGAGCCCGGGGGCCATGATCATCCACAACCTGATCACCTCGCGCGCTGTGCCCGAGGTGATCGCCGAGCACGGCGGCGTCCCGGTGCGCACCCGGGTCGGCCACTCCTTCATCAAGGCGGTCGATGGCCGAGACCGGCGCGATGTTCGGCGGCGAGCACTCCGGCGCACTACTACTTCCGCGACTTCTGGCGGGCCGACTCCGGGATGCTGGCCGCGCTGCACGTGCTGGCTGCACTGGGTGGCGCGCCCGCCGGCACCACCCTCTCGGAGTTGCTCGCACCCTACGAGCGCTACGTGGCCAGCGGGGAGATCAACTCGGTGGTCAGCGACGGTCCGGCTGCGGTGGCCCGGATCCGGGCGACCTACGAGGGTCAGCCGGGGGTCGAGTTCGACGACCTCGACGGGATGACGGTCTCGGGACCGGGCTGGTGGTTCAACGTCCGGGCGAGCAACACCGAGCCCCTGCTGCGCCTGAACGCCGAGGCTGCGGACCTCGCAGCGATGTCGGTGCTGCGCGATAAGGTGCTGGCACTGATCCGGGAGGGGGACCAGCCGTGAACATCGATCCGTTGCTTCTGGAGATCCTGGCCTGTCCGTGCGAGCACCACGCCCCGGTCGAGCCGGACTCCGCGGACCTCGCGCAGGCCACCTGCCTGGTGTGCACCCGGTGCGCCACCTCGTTCCCGGTCCGTGACGACATCCCGGTGATGCTGCTCGACGAGGCCACGCCCGGTCCCCAGGGGATCGGGGCCGACCTCTCCGGCGCCCAGGGCTGAGGTGAGCACCGAGGGCGGGACGAAGGCCGTCATCGCTGCCATGGCGGCCAACGGCGGCATCGCCGTCACCAAGTTCCTGGCATTCCTGGCCACGGGGTCGAGCTCGATGCTCTCCGAGGCCGTGCACTCGGTGGCTGACACCGCCAACCAGGGACTGCTCCTGATCGGGGGCAAGCGTTCGCAGCGCGCAGCCGACCAGATGCACCAGTTCGGCTACGGCCGGACCCGCTACGTGTACTCGTTCATGGTTGCCATCATCATCTTCCTGCTCGGCGGCCTGTTCTCCCTCTACGAGGGCTGGCACAAGTTCCACTTCCCCGAGGAGCTGAGCAAGGCCTGGATCGCCTACGCCGTGCTCATCGTCTCGATCCTGCTCGAGGGCTTCTCGTTCCGTACGGCGCTGGTGGAGGCCAACAAGGCGCGGTCCTCGCGCTCCCTGCTGCAGTTCGTCCGCGATGCCCGCCAGCCGGAGCTGCCCGTGGTCCTGCTCGAGGATGCGGGGGCGTTGATCGGCCTGGTGTTCGCCCTGACGGGCATCACGATGGCCGAGGTCACCGGCGACCCCCGCTGGGACGGCGTGGGTGCCATGGCCGTCGGCGTCCTGCTCGTGATCATCGCGGTGTTCCTGGCCTTCGAGATGGCCTCGATGCTGATCGGTGAGTCCGCGCTGCCCGAGCAGGAGGAAGCGATCCGCGCCGCGGTCCTCGGCCAGCCGGGGGTGGAGTCCATCATCCACATGCGCACGCTGCACACCGGTCCCGACGAGCTCCTGGTGGCCGTGAAGGTCGCCGTCCCGGCCGGGATACCCGTCGAGGCGGTCGCGGAGATGATCGATGGGGTCGAGGTGCGGGTCCGCGCCGTGCTTCCCACTGCGCGCTGGATCTACATCGAGCCCGACATCCTGCGTTCGGTCGAGCGCCAGCCGTGACTGGTCGACCGGCACGGATCGTGAGACACTCGGAGTCCACCGGCTCCGGTCGGTGACGCTGCACCCCCACCGCGAACCATCGAAGCCTCGTGCCGTTCGCAGGCCGGCCGTCGGACAGGCGGCACCCCTGCGCGCCCTGCGCCGCACCGCACCGCACTGAGGAGAATCAATGAACGACTTCAAGGTCGCCGACCTGTCGCTGGCCGAGTTCGGCCGCAAGGAGATCCGCCTGGCCGAGCACGAGATGCCCGGCCTGATGGCGCTGCGCCGCGAGTTCGGCACCGGCGAGCCGCTGAAGGGCGCGCGGATCTCCGGGCTCGCTGCACATGACCGTCCAGACCGCCGTGCTGATCGAGACCCTCGTCGCTCTCGGCGCGGAGGTCCGCTGGGCGTCCTGCAACATCTTCTCCACCCAGGACCACGCCGCGGCCGCCGTCGTGGTCGGCCCGCACGGCACCCGAGGAGCCCCAGCGGGCGTCCCGGTGTTCGCCTGGAAGGGCGAGACGCTCGAGGAGTACTGGTGGTGCGCCGAGCAGATGCTGACCTGGCCCGACGGAGCCGGCCGAACATGATCCTCGACGACGGCGGCGACGCCACCATGCTGGTGCTCGAGGGCATGGAGTTCGAGAAGGCCGGCGTGGTGCCGCCGGCCGACGAGTCGACGACTCCGAGGAGTACGAGGTCTTCCTGTCGGTCCTGCGAGCGCTCCGCTGAGCGAGGACGCCGGTCGCTGGACGGCGATCGCCGCTGCGGATCCAGGGCGTCACCGAGGAGACCACCACCGGTGTGCACCGCCTCTACGAGTTGGCCGCGACGGGCTCGCTGCCGTTCCCCGCGATCAACGTCAACGACTCGGTCACCAAGTGCAAGTTCGACAACAAGTACGGCTGCCGGCACTCGCTGGTCGACGGCATCAACCGCGCCACGGACACGCTGATCGGCGGCAAGGTCGCCGTGGTCTGCGGCTACGGCGACGTCGGCAAGGGCTCCGCGGAGTCCCTGCGTGGCCAGGGCGCCCGCGTGATCGTCACCGAGATCGACCCGATCTGTGCGCTGCAGGCGGCCATGGACGGCTACCAGGTGGCGCGCCTCGAGGACGTGCTGGGCATCGCGGACATCGTGATCACCGCGACCGGCTGCCTACAACGTGGTGACCGCTGAGCACATGGCCGCGATGAAGCGCCAGGCGATCCTGGGCAACATCGGCCAGCTTCGACAACGAGATCGACATGGCCGGACTGCACCGCTACCCGGGCGTGACCTGCATCAACATCAAGCCGCAGGTCGACGAGTCGACCTCCCGGACGGCCACAGCGTGATCGTGCTGTCGGCAGGTCGCCTGCTGAACCTGGGCAACGCCACCGGGCACCCGAGCTTCGTGATGAGCAACTCGTTCACCAACCAGACGCTGGCCCAGATCGAGCTGTTCACGAAGCTCGACCAGTACCAGATCGGCGTGCACGTGCTGCCCAAGCACCTCGACGAGAAGGTCGCGCGGCTGCACCTCGACGCGCTGGGTGTCGGGCTCACTGAGCTGTCCAAGGAGCAGGCCGAGTACCTCGGTGTCAACGTGGCCGGCCCGTACAAGGCGGACATGTACCGCTACTGAGTGCCAGACGCTCTGATCACGGCAACGCCCACGACCCCGGCAGCGGGAACCACCCTCGCGGTCGGGGTCGCGGTATGTCCCGGCTCACCGGCCAGAGGTGGTTCGCCGGGTTGTGGTCGATAGACGGCGTCCGCGACACGTGTTCGGCCCGGTTCGCCGAGTTGTGGTTGAACCCGGTGCCGCGTGGGCGGGTCTATCCACCACGCGGAGCGCGAATGCCGGTCCGGGCCGGGTCGAGACAGGCCCTTTCCGCCAGAGCTCGGCGTTCGCCCGAATGCGAACCTGCGATCCTGGACCCCGACCGGGCCGAGCACTCCAGCGCCCGCGAGGTCTTCTGGGGCTACCGGCCGATGGTCGTCGAGTAGCGCCACGACGGTTGAGCTTGCCGACACGATCCAGCTCCCAGGCGCTTGCGGGGTCGATCAGTCCTGTGCAGCCCGGCCCCGACCCGGTGCGCCGGCAGTCCCGCCGCGCGGGGGCGATGCAGCTGGCCGGGATCACGCATGTGGAGGATCCCGGTGGCCGGACGGTCCGGGCGCTCGGCTCGATGTTCCGGGTCGACCGCCGGTCCGGGCACCTGGCGTCCTGGCGGGTCCCCGGCGCGGAACAGTGCCCGGTCGAGGTGCTGGCCGGTCTGCTGCGACCCAACTACTGGCGCACACTGACCGACAATGACCGTGGCTTGGGCAACATCGACGCACGCCTGCAGGAGGTCCTGGTCGACACCGCCTGGCGCGACGCCCAGGTGCAGGTCCGCTCCGGGCAGGTGACGGTCGCCGACCCCGCCCTGCTGCCGGCCTACACCATCCCGCAGGGCAGCGGCACGAGGTGTCGATGCGGCTGTCGGTTCGGTTCGGGGATTCCGACCGGGGTTCACCTCGGCAGTGTGAACCCGGTCGGGGGAGGCTCGGTCGGGGGAGGTGCGGTCGGTGACGGCCCGCTCGGCTGGGTGGCAGGGGTACTGGTGGGTGTGCTTGGTGGGCTGAGCGGTGATCCCGGGGCCGAGGTCGGCGGCGGGCTGCTGGGCGGGGCGTGGGGAGTGCCCGACGGGCCGGTGGTCCAGGCTCCCGGCTGGGCCCCCAGACTGGCCCGACGGGTCCGCTCGGCCAGGACGGCCGCGAGGTAGGCCTCCGCCGGGGTGCCGAGCGGTGCTGGGGTCCTGACGTAACCGGCCACCTCGGTCGCCAGGCGTGCGGCCGTGCGTTCGCGCACCGCCGGGTCCATCGCCGAGGCCCGGTGCAGGAACGTCCGCGCGTTGAGCGCCAGGCCGTCGGGCATGCCGACCAGGTCCAGGCCCGCTGCCCAGCCTGCCAGGGGTGCTGGCATGGCGATCTCCGCGAGCGCCACGGCCGAGCGGGGCATCCGTTCGCCGACGACCAGGGTGCCGGCCAGGTGGTCGCCCATCCGCTTGGCCCGCGTGGAGATCAGCGCGCTGAGGCCGCCGACGACGCCCGAGGTGACCCACAGGTCCACGAACACCATGGCCAGGGCCCGCACGAGGCTGTGCCGCATCCGGATCGGGCCGCCGTCGTCGCGCACCACGCGCAGGCCCATCATCATCTTGCCCAGTGACCGGCCCCGGGTCACCGTCTCCAGGATCGTGGGCCACACCACCAGCGCCAGCACCACCACACCCAGGGTCATCGCGGCGGCGGCACCCGGGCTACCGCCTCCCGAGAAGACCCAGCCGACCAGGATCGTGCCGGCCATCAGCAGCGCGACCTGTACGACGACGTCGACGGCCAGCGCCAGCGTGCGCGAGGGAAGTCCGGCGATGCGCAGGTCGAGGCTCACTGCATCCCCGGTGATCAGGTTGGCCACTGGCACATCCTCGCACCGGGGAAGGCTCTGGGCGCGGGGGCCGCTGCGCACCTAGGGTGTGGGCCGTGGACGTCGATGCCTTCGCTCAGGCGCACCGGCCGGAGTGGGAGCGGCTGGCGGTGCTCACTCGTCGGCGCCGCCTGACCGGCAGTGAGGCGACCGAACTGGTGGACCTCTACCAGCGCACCGCCACGCACCTGTCCATGGTGCGCAGCGCGGCCCCGGACCCGGCGCTGGTCGATCGGCTGACCCAGCTCGTCGCGCAGGCTCGCGCTCGGGTCACCGGTTCGCACCCCCCGATGTGGCGGGAGCTGCTCACGTTCTTCCGGGTGACGTTCCCGGTCGCTGTCTGGCGGGCCCGGTGGTGGTGGCTGGGTGCCACGGTGGGCTTCTTGGTCGTGGCGTTCGCGGTGGGCGCCTGGGTGGCCAGCAACCCGGCGGTGCAGGCCGGGATCGGCACGCCCGAGGCGATCCGCTCGCTGGTGGAGCAGGACTTCGAGGACTACTACTCCTCCGACGCGGCGGCCGGGTTCGCCGCCCGGGTCTGGACCAACAACGCGTGGGTCAGTGCGCTGGCGCTCATCGCCGGGGCGCTGTTCGTCCTGCCCGCGGTGTACGTGCTGGCCCAGAACGCGGTGAACGTGGGCATCGTCGGTGGGCTGATGGTCGCCAACGACCGCGGCGCGCTGTTCTTCGGCCTGATCGCCCCGCACGGGCTGCTGGAGCTCACCGCGGTGTTCCTGGCAGCCGGTGCGGGGATGCGACTGGGCTGGCAGTGGTTCGATCCCGGCCACCGGCCGCGCAGCGTTGCCCTGGCCCAGGAGGGCCGGGCTGCGGTGGCCATCGCCCTCGGGCTGGTCGTCGTGCTGCTCGTCTCGGGGATCATCGAGGCCTTCGTGACCCCCTCGGGGCTGCCGACGTGGGCCCGGATCGCCATCGGCGCGCTGGCACTGGCGGGGTTCCTCGTCTATGTGGCCGTCTACGGACGGCGGGCTGAACGCGCTGGCTTCACCGGGGACCTCACGGCCGAGGGTGGGGCCACCGAGCTCGCTCCGATGGCCGGCTGAGCTCCCGGCCGGCAGCCCGGCGGCCCCCGCCGGAACCTGGGATGTGGTTGCTCCTCTGAGAGCAACTCGATCCCAGATTCTGTGCGTGGACCATGTGCCGGCTGGCTGGCGCTCGGAGGTCAGAGCTTGCCGGCGGCCTTGAGGTCCAGGTAGGCGTCGGCCAGCGCGGGAGCCAGCTGCTCCGGATCCGCCGACACGACCCGGACTCCGAGCCGGGTCAAGGCGCTGGCCACATGCGCCCGGTCGAGGTCTGCCCGGGCGGCCGCTGCGGCCTGGTAGGCACTCGGTGCATCGGGCCGTCCCGCGCCGGACCCCGCGACGGCCGACGGCACGCCGACCGGCTCGCGCACCGAGGCAACGACCACGGTGTGCCGCGCGGTCAGCACAGGAAGCGCCGGGATCAGCCCCTCCTCCATCGAGGGTCGGTCCAGGGCCACGAACAGGACGACCAGGGCCCGCTTGCGCACCCGCGACAGCACGGCGGCGACGAGCCCGCGGTAGTCGGTCTCGATCAGGTCAGGCTGGACGTCGGCAATCGCGTCCACAAGCCGCGGCAGCAGGGCAGGGCCGCTGCCACCGCTGACCTGCAGCCGGGGGCGTCGGTCGTGGCCTATCAGGTCGACCCGGTCGCCAGCCCGCCCGGCGAGCGCGGCCAGCAGCAAGCCCGCATCGATGTGGATGTCCAAGCGGGTCTCGTCGCCGATCCGCACCGCACTCGTGCGTCCCGTGTCCAGGACGAGCACCACCTGCCGGTCGCGTTCCGGGCGCCAGGTGCGCACCATCACGTCCGCTGCCCGGGCGCTGGCCCGCCAGTCGATCGAGCGCACGTCATCCCCGGCCACGTACTCACGCAGGGAGTCGAACTCCGTGCCCTGGGCGCGCACCGCGATGGCCTGCCGACCATCCATGTCTCGCAGCCGGGCCAACCGGGAGGGCAGGTGCCGCCGGGAGGCGAACGGGGGAAGGGTGCGCACCGACCAGTCCGCCGCGAAGCTGCGCTGCCGGCCGGCCACCCCCAGCGGCCCCAAAGCCCGCAGGGTGACCCGGTCCGTGGGCCGGTCCCCGCGCCGCGAGGGTGCCACCGCCACGTCGAGGTGCACCGTCGCGCCCGCGGCAAGGTCGAGCACCGCGCGGTCCGAGCGGCCGTCGAGGGTGGCATGCGCGGTGGGCGCCCACGCGTCGCGCAGCAGTCCGCGCCAGCGCCGGGGGCCGGCGTTGGTCACTGCCAGCCGCACGTGGGCCACCTGGCCGAGGCGGACCCTGCGGTCTCCGGTCCGAGCCAGGGCCAGGTCCCGCGGGCGGGCAGCGAGCAGCGCGTCGGCCACTACGACGGCCAGCACACCGAGGTTCACCAGCAGCAACGCCGCCCAGGGGGCCAGCCCGGCAGCCACCAGCAGCCCGACGGCACCGGTGCCGACCAGCGCCAGCAGGGCCGCCCGACCGGTCAGGACCATCAGCGCGGCACGGCCACGCTGCCCAGCACCGAGTCGATCACCGCATCAGCGGTGACCCCCTCGAGCTCGGCCTCCGGCCGGATCGAGATCCGGTGCCGCAGCGCGGGTCGGGCCAGGGCCTTGACGTCATCAGGGGTCACATAGTCCCGACCAGCCAGCCACGCCCACGCCCGGGCGGTGCGCAGCAGGCCGATCGCGCCTCGGGTGGAGACGCCGAGGGCCGCTGACGGTGAGGTCCGGGTGGCCCGGGCCAGGTCGACGCAGTAGGCGGTGACCTCCGGCGCGACCGCGACCTCGGCCACGGATGCGCGGGCCCGCACCAGGTCTTCTGCGCTGGCCACCGGCACGATGCCGGCTCCGGCGAGGTCGCGCGGGTCGAACCCGGCCATGTGTCGCGACAGCACGCCGTACTCCTCGTCGCGCTCGGGCAGGGGCACCGTGAGCTTGAGCAGGAACCGGTCCAGCTGCGCCTCGGGCAGCGGGTAGGTCCCCTCGTACTCGATCGGGTTCTGCGTGGCCGCCACCAGGAACGGATCCGGCAGCGCCCGCGGGACTCCCTCGACGCTGACCTGGCCCTCCTCCATGACCTCCAGCAGCGAGGCCTGGGTCTTGGGCGGTGTCCGGTTGATCTCGTCGGCCAGGAGCAGGTTGGTGAACACCGGCCCGGGCCGGAACGAGAACTGCGAGGTCCGGTTGTCGTAGACCAGCGACCCGGTCACGTCCCCGGGCATGAGGTCCGGGGTGAACTGCAGCCGGGCGCTGTCCAGGGACAGGCTCGCCGCCAGTGCACGGACCATCAGGGTCTTGGCCGTGCCCGGCACTCCCTCGAGCAGCACATGGCCCCGGCACAGCAGCGCGATCACCAGGCCCGTGATCGCGGCGTCCTGGCCGACGACCGCCTTGCCCACCTCGGCCCGCAGCGCCAGCAACGGCACCCTGGCATCGGTCTGGTTCATGCCCCACCCACCTCCGTGGTCAGTTCCGCCAGATCGTGGGCGAGTGCCACGAGCTGGGTGTCGGTGCTCGGTTGCCGACCGTACAGCAGGTCGTGCACTGCTTCGGGGGGTCGCCCGGAGCGCGTCGCGGCCACGGCGACCAACCGCTCGGGCGGGCCGCCCGGCGGCAGGCCCAGCCGCACCCGCACCTGTTCGAGGGCCTGGGCCCGCAGGTGCACGGCCGCCTCGCCGCGGGCGTGCTGTGCGGCAAGCAGTCGGCCATGGCCGGCGGTGGTCTCGCCCGCGCGGATGACCACGGGCAGCGGTTCCACGACCAGGCGGCCCAGCCTGCGTGCCCGCCAGAGGATGGTCACCAGCCAGGCGATCACCACCTGGATCAGCACGGGGAGCACCCAGGGGGGGAGCAGGTCGATCAGCGAGGTCCCGGCCACCGATGCCAGCGCGGGGTCGGCCGATGTCGGTCGCCACCACACGAGTTGATCGCGGCTGCCCAGCAGTCCCAGGGCCAGGGAGGCATTGCCCTGCTCGTCGAGGCCCGCGTTGGTCAGGGGATGGGCGCTGCCGAGCAGCACCACCTCGGGCGCTTCGGCCGAGGCGGGGATCGCGACGACTGCTGCCGACCCGTTGCTGTCGTAACACGCAGCCACGCCCGGTATCCGCGCACCGGTGGCCAGGCCCGGTTCCCGGTATCGCGCGCCCGGCAGGGTGGCCGGGCCGGCGCGCAGTGCCTCCGGCAGCGTGCATCGGGGGGCGACCGGCTCGTCGCCCTCGGGCAGGACGGACGTGGCCCCGGATCCCAGCGACTCGAAGGCGGCCGATTCGGGGAGCGGATCCACCAGCACGATGCGGCGCGGCCCGGCCCGCAGGATGTCATCGAGCATCGCGTCGGTCGGCAGTGTCGAGTCCGTGATCAGCACCGTGGCCCCCGTGGCCCCGGCTGCCGCGTCGGCCGTGGTGCGCGCGTCGATCACCTGCACCCCGAGGTCGTCCAGAACCCGGGCCAGCGCCCTGGACCCGTCCGGCTCGACGGCCCCCGGATCGAGGTACCCGGTCCCCCGCGGGCTGGTCAGCACCAGGACGACGAGGGCGAGCAGGAGCAGCAGTCCCAGCAGGACCCCCCGGCGACGGGGCCGCCACCGGCGCACCCTGTCCCAGGTCGTGTCGTCGCTGGTCACAGCGCCGGATACAGCGCCGGATACCGGGCCGGATGCAGCGCCGGCTGTGGTTCGGGGCCCGGCGGGCGTCGGCGGCCCCGGGTCGGCGGGCATGCCCGTCACGGTGCTCATGCGGAGCCCGATCCGGGGGTCCCGGCGGCAGCGACGACAGCAGCGTCGGACACGAGCGTGTCCGCCGCCACCAGGTCGCCGTAGACGTGGGCCGAACCCGGTCGTCCGCCGTAGCGCACATCGTCGAACCCGCGCGCCGCGCGCTCCATCGCCGTTCCCGCCTCGGGGACCCGACGGCCCACCTCCCGGGCCACCTCGTCGGCCGTCCACCCGGGCTGGGCGTCGATCAGGCCGCGCTCCTGACTCGACCTGACCACGGCGCGCATCCGCGTGCTGATCGCCTCGTCCCACTGCCCGGCCGCGGCGAGCTGCTCGGCGCGGGCGCGGTACTGGGCTGCGCTCGTGCCCGGATCGACGGTGAAGGTGAGGCCCCCGGAGCGGGCCACCGGCCCAACCCGCCATCGGACGAACAGCCCCACGACGATGAGCAGCAGGATCAGGCCCAGGATCCCGAGCCACCCACCGGGGGCGGCGTCGGTGGCCTGATCGACTGCGCGCTGCACCCAGTCCACCAGCCACTGGATCGCCCGCTGGATCAGTCCCGGCTCCCCGGCGCGGTACGCCGGGTCGGCCAACTCGAGCTCCGCGAGGCGTTGCGCGGGGTCACGGGTCAGGTCGATCGGGACCTCGAGCGGAGCCGGGTGCCTCAGGACGGCCGGCACGGTCAGTGTGTGGGCTGGTAGGGCGCCATCGGATCGCCGTCGGGGTCGACCCCGGCCGAGACGAGCGCGATGTCCAGGGCCTCGCGGCGCATCCGCAGGTCGATGTAGAGCAGGCCGGTCACCGCGGCGCTGAACGGCAGGACCACGATCCCCGACACCAGGGTGGCGATCCCGGAGGCGACCACCACGGGCACCAGGGACTCGCTGAACTCGGTGAGGATCGAGGAGACCGCCGTGATCGGCACCGTGACCACAGCCGTGAGCAGGCTGGTGATGATCGCCGAGAGGATCAGGATGCCGAGCACCCGCCACCACGACCCGCGCACCAGCGCCCAGGAGCGCCGCAGTGATTCCAGCACCCCGCAGCCCTCCATGACCAGCGCCGGCGAGGCCAGCGCGAGCTTCACGTACAGGTACACCAGGGCCAGCCCGCCGAGCGCGGCGATCAGCAGGCCCGGCAGGGCGGCCCAGGGGCCGAAGGCGATCACCAGTCCGACGATCACACCCACCAGCAGTGCGATGCCGACCAGGCTGGCCAGGCCCAGCAGCACCGTCAGGCCCACGAGTGGCAGGAACCTGGGGCGCAGGCTGGCCCAGGTCGCGCCGGCATCCAGGCGGCGGCCGAGCACCGCGCCGCCCACCAGGACGATGAACAGCCCGCTGGCCAGGACCTGCAGGAAGCCGGCGACCAGAGCCGGTCCCAGTTGGGCGATGCTGCCGGCCAGGATGCCGGTGATCTCGCCCTCGACGTCCACCGTCGTCGTGGTTCCCCCGGTGATGGTGGTGGCGGTCGAGTCCAGCAGGCGCAGCGAGAGCCACAGGCCCAGGGTCTGCAGGAGCGCGGAGACGGCGGAGATCGTCGCGGCCAGGCCCAGGACCGTGCGCGGGTTGCTGCGGATCAGGCCCAGGGCGCCGTCGAGCAGCTCGCCGACGCCCAAGGGGCGCAGCGCGACGATCCCCGGCTTCGGCGCGGGCGGGGGTGGGGCCCACGCGGGGGGTCCCCACTGTCCGGGCGGGGGTCCCCACTGCTGTCCGGGCGCACCCCAGGTGGGCGGCGGCGCTTGCCCGTAGCCCGGCGGCGGCGCCTGGCCGTACCCGGGCGGCGGTGGGGCCTGGCCGTACCCGGGCGGCGGTGGGGCCTGGCCGTACCCGGGCGGCGGTGGGGCCTGGCCGTACCCGGGGGGAGGTGGGTTCTGCGTGGGTCCGGGAGGAGGCGGGTTCTGAGGCCAGGGGGCAGGTTGATCGGCGGACCACCCGGCCGGCGGGCTCCACTGCGGCGGCTCCGGGGGGCCCGGGGGCGCGGTGTTCTCCGACATGGGTTGATCGTGCCATGTGGACAGCCATTGGCAAGCCTGGCGCGTCAGGTGCGACCATGTGCCCGTGAGGGCACGCGTGCTGGTCGTCGACGACGACCTCGATCTGGCCGAGATGCTCGGGATCGTCCTGCGCAGCGAGGGCATGGATCCGGTGTTCTGCCACAACGGCACCGACGCCGTACCGGCCTTCCGGCGGGAGTGCCCCGACCTGGTCCTGCTCGACCTCATGCTGCCCGGCATGGACGGCCTCGAGGTGTGCCGCCGGATCCGGGCGGAGTCCACCGTCCCGATCGTGATGCTCACCGCGCGCGGGGACACCCTCGATGTCGTCGAGGGGTTGCAGGCAGGCGCAGATGACTACATCGTCAAGCCGTTCAAGCCCAAGGAGCTCGTGGCCCGGGTCGACGCGCGGTTGCGCCGATTGGAGGAGACCGCCAACGAGGTCCTGATGATCGGTGACCTGCTCATCGACCGGGGCGCGCACGCGGTCACCCGTGGCGACGAGCCCATACCGGTCACCCCCCTGGAGTTCGACCTCCTGGCGGCCCTGGCCGCCCGGCCGGGCTTCGCCTTCACCCGAGAGCAGCTGCTGGCCGATGTGTGGGGCTACCAGCACGCGGGGGACACCCGCCTGGTCAACGTGCACGTCCAGCGCCTGCGCGGCAAGGTCGAGATCGACCCCGAGTCCCCCGAGGTGATCGTCACGGTGCGGGGCGTCGGGTACCGCGCCGGACCGGCCTGATGTTCCGGCGGGTCCGGGCCCTGCCCAGCCTGCTGCGCACGCGGTGGAGCCAGTCGCTGCGCTTCCGCGTCATCCTCGGCACGGTGCTCGGCTCCTCGGCGGTTCTGATCGTGCTGCTGCCGGTGCTGCTTGGCAGCATCTCCTCTGGCGTCCTGGGGGCCAAGGAGTCCAGTGCGCTGGCCGAGGCCACCGCCGCGCGCAGTGAGGCCCAGCGGATCCTGGACGCGAGCACTGTCAGCGGCGCCGATGCGCCTGCCTCGAGGACGATCGATGCCGTCGTGGCGGCCATGGCTGCACGCGGTGCCCAGGCGGGGCTGTTCGAGGTGCTCATGCTGGCCTCCGAGCCCGCCGGGCTCGGGGCTACCCCCGAGCGGGGGACCAACCTGATCTCGGAGACCAGCGTCCCGCCCGAGTTGCGTGAGGTCGTGGCCGGCAGCCAGCGGCAGGCCTGGACCTACACCACCATGCGCTACACCGACGGCCGGCAGGGTCCGGGCCTGGTCGTGGGGGCGCCGCTGGCCGTGCGCGATGTGGGGCCCTACGAGCTCTACCAGCTCTTCCCCCTGGACAGCGAGCAGGGGACCCTCACCCTGATCCGCAACGCCACGACGGTCGCCGGGTTGTTCGTCATCCTCGGCCTCGCGGGCTTGGCAGCACTGGTCACCTTCATGATCGTCGGCCCCGTGCACGAGGCTGCCCGGACCGCTCGCCGGTTCTCCTCGGGGCACCTCGAGGCGCGCATGCCCGTGCGCGGCCAGGACGACGTTGCCCAGCTGGCGATCAGCTTCAACGAGATGGCCGGCACGCTGCAGGCCCAGATCGACGAGTTGGAGAAGCTCTCGACCGTCCAGCAGCAGTTCGTGGCCGATGTGTCCCACGAGCTGCGCACGCCGTTGACCACCGTGCGGATGGCAGCGGACCTCCTGCACGGAAAGCGCCAGACCCTGCAGACCGACGACGCCCGGGCCATCGAGTTGCTGCAGAAGCAGCTCAACAGGTTCGAGGTGCTGCTGGCCGACCTGCTCGAGACCTCGCGCCAGGATGCCGGCTCAGTGCAGCTGGACTACGAGGACGTCGACCTGCGCGCCACGTGCCAGCAGGTGGCGATGTCCCTGGCGCCGTTGGCGGCCGAGCTCGGCAGCCAGGTGCAGGTGGGCGGGCTGTCCAGCCTGGTCGTCCCCTGCGATGCCCCGCGGGTGGAGCGCATCGTGGCCAACCTCATCTCCAACGCGCTGGAGCACGGCATGGGCAAGCCCGTGGTCGTGACGGTGCGCAGCGTCGACGGATTCGCCCAGGTCCTGGTCCGCGACTGGGGCATCGGGCTGACTGAGCAGGAAGCCGCCCAGGTGTTCACCAGGTTCTGGCGTGCTGACCCTTCCCGGGTGCGGCGGATCGGCGGCAGCGGGTTGGGCCTGTCCATCGCCCAGGGCGACGCCCGGGCACACGGGGGATCGCTGACCGTCACCGGGGAACCGGGTGCTGGAGCGACCTTCACCCTCCGGCTGCCCCTGGCCCCGCAGGGCGTGGTGATCGCATGAGGGGCCGTGACGACCAGCGCTCGGCGATCCGTGGCGGGGCCCCCCGAGGGTGGCCGGTGGCCCTGCTGCTGGCCGTGGGCGTGGTCCTGGCCGGATGTGCATCGGTCCCGACCTCGGGGCCGGTGCGGGAGGGCCCGGTCGTGGACGCCGGTGAGGGCTCGCAGTTCATCCGGGTGATCGCAGCACCGCCCAGCGTCGGGGCCAGTCCCGAGGAGATCGTGCGGGGGTTCCTCGAGGCCAGTGCGAGCCTCGAGTCCGATCATGCGATCGCGCGGCGCTACCTGACGCCGGCCGCCTCCGCGGCCTGGGATCCTGACGAGTCGACCACGGTCTACCAGCGGTCCTCGCTGGCCCTGGACTCGCTGTCCAAGGACACCATCGAGGCCACCATGCAGATCACCGGACGCCTGCTGCCCGATGGCTCCCCGGAGTCGGTGGACCCGGCCGAGGGTGCGGAGGTCCGGTTCGGCCTCGAGCTGGTGCCCGACGAGGCCTCAGGCCTGCCCCAGTGGCGGATCGCAGCCCCGCCGACGGGCCTGTGGATCAACGACACGGATCTGAGTCGGGCCTACCGGCAGTACCAGACCTACTATGCCTCGGCCCGCAGCAACGCGCTGGTCCCCGACGGTCGCCTGCTGCCCGTGGTCGGACCGAGCCTGCCGACGGCCCTGGCCGAACGGCTGCTGGCGGGCCCCTCGAGCTGGCTGTCCCCGGCGGTGCGCACGGGGGCGCCGCAGCGCACCGAGCTCGCACTGGGCGCGGTGCCGGTGACCAACGGGGTGGCGGTCGTCGAGCTCACCGACTCGGTGCTGACGGCCAGTGACGCCCAGCGCCGCGACCTGGCGGCCCAGTTGACCTGGACGCTGACGCAGCTGCCCGAGGTGTCGGCCGTGCGACTGCGGGTCCGCGGGGAGGACCTCGACGTGCCCGGGACCCCGACCCTGATGGATAGGGCGACCTTGTCGGCCCGCAGCCCCGACGTGCTGTCCACCGGGGCGCTGGGTGAGGCTCGGACGCCCTACTACGCGCTGGACGGGTCGTCGGTGCTCAGGATCTCGGAGGCCAGCCGGACCGCGATCGCGCTGCAGGTCCCGCAGGCCGAGGAACTGCTGGGCCTGGCAGTCGCCCTCGACCAGCGCGTCGCCGCGGCCGTGACCCCGGATGCGCGCACCCTGTGGCTGGTGCCGCTGGACGGGGACCTCGTCGAGCGGAGCATCGAGGGTAGCCGGATCGGTGGGGCGAGCTTCGACACCGACGGGGCGCTGTGGTTCGTCGAAGACGGAACGCTCCGGCGACTCGGCTCCGACGGTGAACCCAGGGACGTGCCGGTGGCTGGCGTTGACCTCCCCGACCCGATCACCTCGGTGCACCTGGCCCGCGATGGGGCCCGGGTTGCCCTGATCGCCGGTGGGTTGATCTACCTGGGGGCCGTGGTCGCCGACGCCGAGGGTGCCCTGAGCGTCGAGTCGGTCCATCGGCTGGGCCTGGCCGTGACACAGGCCACCGACGCCGCCTGGCACGACTCGATCACCCTCGACGTGCTCGGTTCCTCCGGCGGGGCTGGCCGGCAGGTGCTCCGCGTCTCGGTCGGTGATGGCGGCGACCAGTCGCTCGGGGCACCGCCGGAGCCCACGGAGGTCGCCGCGGCGCCGGGCTCGGAGTCCCTGGTGAGCAGCGCCGAGAACCTGTTCGTCAACGTCGGCCTGCAGTGGCGACCCCAGGGCCCCGGGCGCTCGGTGGCCTACCCCGGATGAGCGCGGGACCGGCAACAGCCTGGCTGTCGCTGGCCGGGCAAGCAGCCCTGGACCTCGTCGTGGCGCAGTCCTGCGCCGGCTGCCGACGACCCGGCCGCGCGTGGTGCCCGCAGTGCCAGCGGGCGGTGCTGGGCAGCGCCCTGTGGGTGCCCGGTCGGGTGCCGACCCGGGCCGCCGCGGAGCATGCGGGGCCGGCAGGCCGGGCGGTGGTCGCGTTCAAGGACGAGCAGGTGCGCCGGCTGGCCACGCCGTTGGGTGCCCTGCTCGCCCGGGCTGTCGCCGCGGCGCTGGTCGACGCAGGCGTGGTCGACGCGGGGTACCACGACGCAACTGGACGAGGGGGCGACCGGGTAGCGCCCCGCCCGGCACCCGGCCCGATCTGGTTGGTCCCCGTGCCCTCCCGCAGGGGCGCGGTGCGTGATCGCGGCGCGGACCACATGGCGGTCCTGGCTGCCCGGGGCGCCCGAGAGCTGCGCCGATCCGGGATCGATGCCCATCGCCTGCGCTGCCTCGAGCACGCTGTGGCGACCCCTGACCAGGTCGGGTTGTCCGGTGCGCAACGTCGGGCCAACCTCGCGGGGGCGCTGCGTGCCGGCGTGGTGCCGGCGGGGCTGGTGGTCGTCGTCGATGACGTGGCCACCACGGGAGCGACCCTGACGGAGGCGGTCCGGGCCCTGCGCGCTGCCGGTGCGTCGGTCTGCTGTGCGGGGACCATCACGCGGGCCGGTCGGCCGACCCGGCACCGTGCGTCGGTGGCCGGGGCGGACTAGCGTTGCAGGTGCGGGAGAGGTACTCACTTCGCCGGCGTGTGATGCGCGGGCACCTACGTTCGGAGGACACATGGACATCGTCGTCAGGGGTCGTCACCTCGATGTGTCACAGCGGTTCAGGGAGCATGTCGAGGGCAAGTTGGACCGGATCGACAGGTTCGGGATGCCCATCACCCATGTCGACGTCGAGGTCACCCACGAGGTCAATCCGCGCCAGTCCGACCGGGCCTACGAGGTGGAACTCACCTGCCGCGGGACCGGTCCGGTGATCCGCGCCGAGGCCCATGCCCCGGACAAGTACGCAGCCACCGACGTCGCGCTCGGCCGGCTGGAGGAGCGGCTGCGTCGCGCCGCCGACCGCAAGCGCAACCGGCGCACCGAGAAGGTCCTGGTCGTCCCGGCCGCAGCCCCGGCCACAGGACCCGAGCCGGACGCGGAGCAGGGCGATGCGGGCGCCGACGACGGCACGGTCTGGGCGCAGGGCCCCATCGTCGTGCGCCTCAAGGAGCACGTCTCGGACCCGATGAGTGTCGCCCAGGCGGTGGAGGCCCTCGAACTCGTGGGGCATGACTTCTACCTGTTCCGCGACAGCGAGTCGGGTGCGCCGTCGGTGGTCTACCACCGGCGCGGCTACAACTACGGACTGCTGCGCCTGGAGGGGGAGGGCAACGGCTAGGCCGGCGGCGCGCGAGGGACTCATCGGTCGACTGGGCCTGGGCGCGACCCGCTCGGCCAAGGTCGTCGTGGCCGACGCCGAGCCGGTCTTCGCCGCAGGAGCCAGCGCGGTCCTGGCCGAGCGTGGGTTCAGCCCCACCGTGCACGCCCACGGCGCGCCTCTGCGCGGGCTGGCCGACCGCAGGGCGGCCGCGGTCCTGCTCGATGCCGCGCTTGCCCGGACCCCCTACGCCGCTGAGCTCGTCGCGGACCTGATCGATCGCGCCCCGCAGCTGGCGGTGGTGGTGGTGGTCCGCCGGACGTCCGCCGAGGGCGGCATACAGGCGATGGAGGCCGGTGCCCGCGCGCTCGTGCACCGGCAGTGCACGCCGGCTGAGCTCGTGGCTGCGGTCTCGGCTGCCGTGCGCGGGCAGGACTGGGTGGCGGCCCCGCTGGCCGCGGGGCTGCGCGCGGAGCTGCTCGTCGAGTCCTCCGGGGCAGGCCCGTCCGGGGTGAGCCCACGCGAGTTGGAGGTCCTGGCCGGCCTGCTCTCCGGGGCGACCAACGCCGAGATCGGTCTGCGCCTGGGCATCAGCGCCAACACCGTGCGCAATCACGTGCACTCCGTGATGGGCAAGCTCGAGGCCACCAATCGCACGGATGCGGTGGCCATCGCCCTGCGCCGTGGCCTCGTGGCGCTGCCCGACTGAGGGGTCCGCCCCGGGCGGTCCGCGCATTACGATGGGGCCAGTGAACCCCGGGCAGGACTGCGTCGGGGGCTGTGCACCCGAGTTGCGAGAGGGGCCCGCGTGGCCATCATCGACAAGATCCTGCGCGCAGGCGAGGGCAAGACGCTGCGCAAGCTGGAGGCCGTGGCCAAGCAGGTCAACGCCCTCGAGTCGGCGTTCGAGGCGATGTCCGACGAGGAGCTCAAGGCGCTGACCCCGGCCTACCGGGAGCGGCTGGCCAACGGCGAGAGCCTCGACGCCTTGCTGCCCGAGGCCTACGCGACGGTGCGCGAGGCAGCCAAGCGCACCCTGGGGCAGCGGCACTACGACGTGCAGATCATGGGGGGCGGGGCCCTGCACCTGGGCAACATCGCCGAGATGAAGACCGGCGAGGGAAAGACCCTGGTCTCCACGCTGCCGGCGTACCTCAACGCCCTTCCCGGCCTGGGCGTCCATGTGGTGACGGTCAACGACTACCTCGCCCGCCGCGACGCCGAGAACATGGGCCGGGTGCACCGCTTCCTGGGCCTGAGCGTCGGGGTGATCCTGTCCAACATGTCTCCGGCCGAGCGCCGCGAGGAGTACGCCGCTGACATCACCTACGGCACCAACAACGAGTTCGGCTTCGACTACCTGCGCGACAACATGGCCTGGACGCGCGAGGAGATGGTCCAGCGCGGGCACAACTACGCGATCGTCGACGAGGTGGACTCGATCCTCATCGACGAGGCGCGCACCCCGCTGATCATCTCCGGTCCCGCTGACGAGGCCGACAAGTGGTACCAGGAGATGGCCAAGCTGGCCACCCGGCTGCGCGTGGACGTCGACTACGAGGTCGACGAGAAGAAGCGCACGGTGGGCGTGCTGGAGACCGGCATCGAGCGCACCGAGGACTGGCTGGGCATCGAGAACCTGTACGAGCCGGTGAACACCCGGCTGGTCGGCTACCTGAACAACGCGATCCGGGCCAAGGAGCTGTTCAAGCGCGATCGTGACTACGTCGTGATGAACGGCGAGGTCATGATCGTCGACGAGCACACTGGTCGGATCCTGGCCGGCCGTCGCTACAACGAGGGCCTGCACCAGTCGATCGAGGCCAAGGAGGGCGTGGAGGTCAAGGCCGAGAACCAGACCCTGGCCACCGTCACCCTGCAGAACTTCTTCCGCCTGTACTCGAAGCTGGCCGGGATGACCGGCACCGCCATGACCGAGGCCAACGAGTTCGACAAGACCTACAAGCTGGGCGTCGTGCCGATCCCGACCAACCGTCCGATGGTGCGCGCGGACCTCGCCGATCTGGTCTACCGCACTGAGGACGCCAAATGGAATGCCGTGGTGTCCGACATCGCCGAGCGCCATGAGCTGGGCCAGCCGATCCTGGTCGGCACGGTCAGCGTGGAGAAGAGCGAGAAGCTGTCCACGCTGCTGCGCAAGGCGGGGATCGCCCACCAGGTGCTCAACGCGAAGTACCACGACAAGGAGGCGACGATCATCGCCCAGGCCGGGCGCAAGGGTGCGGTCACCGTGGCGACCAACATGGCCGGTCGCGGTACCGACATCATCCTGGGCGGCAACGCCGACTTCCTGGCCGACCTGTCCCTGCAGAACCAGGGCCTGACCCCCAGCGAGTCCCCCGAGGAGTACGAGCAGGCCTGGCCCGCAGCGCTGACGGCCGCGCAGGAGGCGTTCGCGGCTGAGCACGTCGAGGTCACCGACCTCGGGGGGCTCTACGTGCTGGCCACCGAGCGCCATGAGTCCCGCCGGATCGACAACCAGCTGCGCGGTCGCTCGGGACGTCAGGGCGACCCCGGGGCGTCGCGGTTCTACCTGTCCCTGCAGGACGACCTGATGCGCCTGTTCAAGGCCGACATGGTCGATGCCTTCCTGCGCCGGGCCAACGTGCCCGACGAGCAGCCGATCGAGTCCAAGATGGTCACCAACGCCATCCGTTCGGCACAGACCCAGGTCGAGGCTCAGCACTTCGAGATCCGCAAGGACGTGCTCAAGTACGACGACGTGATGAACCGCCAGCGCCTTGTCATCTACGACGAGCGCCGCCGCGTGCTCGAGGGCGAGGACATCCACGAGCAGGTCCAGCACTTCCTCACAGACACGATCAGCGGCTACACCGGCGCAGCGACCGCCGAGGGCTATCCCGAGCAGTGGGACCTCGACGAGCTGTGGCGGGCCCTGGGCGCGCTGTACCCGATCGAGGTCACCATCGAGGAGTTGGAGGCCCAGGCCGGTGGGTCACGCTCCTCGGTGTCCCGGGAGTTCCTGCGCGAGGAGATCCTGGCCGATGCGCGCGCTGCCTACGAGGCCCGCGAGGAGGAGCTCGGCGCCGAGACACTGCGCGAGCTGGAGCGTCGCGTGATCCTGTCGGTCCTGGACCGCAAGTGGCGTGAGCACCTCTACGAGATGGACTACCTGCGCGACGGCATCGGCTTGCGTGCCATGGCCCAGCGCGACCCGCTCATCGAGTACCAGCGCGAGGGCTTCGAACTGTTCAACGCGATGATGGAGTCGATCAAGGAGGAGACCGTCGGGCTGCTGTTCCACCTCGAGGTGACCGTCGACGAGCCCGAGCCTGACGTCGAGGATGCGCAGGGCATCGAGATCGAGGACGGCGTCGAGTTCGTCGAGGACTCCGCCGACGAGGACAGCCAGCCGCCGGCCGCACCTGCTCGCCCGGCCCGCCCCGCCCCAGCTGTCGGCGCCCAGGTCGGTCACCCGTTGGCCGACCTGAACGCGGCCGGGCTGGCCCCGCGTCGTCCCGAGCGCCTGCAGTACACGGCCCCCTCGGAGACCGGTGAGCCCACCCAGGTCGCCGCGGGCGTCGACGAGTTCGCAGGCGTGGGCCGCAACGCCCTGTGCCCCTGCGGGTCAGGCAAGAAGTACAAGCGCTGCCACGGTGATCCGCGGACGCAGAACTGATCCAGCCGGTGACCTTCACGCTCCTGGCCGGGCTGGCCATGGACGGAACGCCTGACCCGGCGGTCGCCGAGCAGGTGGCGCGGGCGTGGCTGGCCGGTGGGCTCGTCGGCCTGCCGACCGAGACGGTGTACGGGCTGTCGGCCGACGCCCAGGACGCCACCGCCGTGGCGCGGATCTATCGGGCCAAGGCCCGGCCCGCCGACCACCCGGTGATCGTCCACGTGGCCGGCCCCGAGGCTCTGGATGGCTGGTCGGCCGCGCCCGACCCGACCGCACATCAGCTGGCGCAGGCCTTCTGGCCCGGGCCGCTGACGGTGATCGTGGCGCGCAGCTCGCGTGCGGGTGACTTCATCACCGGCGGTCAGGACACCGTTGCCCTGCGCTGCCCGGACCACCCGGTGGCCCTGGCCTGCCTGCGCGCGTTGGCCCGGGCTTCCGGTGACCGCGCGCGGGGGGTGGCCGCGCCGAGCGCCAACCGGTTCGGCCGGGTGAGTCCGACCCGCGCCGCCGACGTCGTCGACGAGCTCGGCGAACTACTGGATCCGGACCGTGACCTGGTCGTCGATGGCGGACCCTGCGCGGTGGGCGTGGAGTCGACCATCGTGGACTGCACCGTCGCCCCGCCGCGCGTCCTGCGGCTCGGGGCGATCAGCCAGGAGCAGGTCGACGCCGTGCTGGCGACCCCAGTCGCACAGGGCGAGCCGGAGCTCGGTGCGGCCGGGTCCACCTCGGTCCGTGCACCCGGGACGCTGGCCTCGCACTACGCGCCCTCGGCCCGGGTCGTCCTGCTGGAGCCCCCCGCGGCACGGGACATCGCGAGGTCGGCCGAGGCATCATCGGGATCCCCCAGCGGCCTGATCGCCGAGGCGGACGTGCCCACGCCGGCGGGCTGGACGCGGCTGGCCAGTCCACGGACCGCCCAGGAGTATGCCCGGGTGCTGTACGCGTCCCTGCGCCGGGCCGACGAGCTGGGTCTGGGCAGCGTGGTCGTGGTGCTGCCCGACCCGGGCGCCGGTCCCCTGGCGTACGCGGTCCGTGATCGCCTCGCGAGGGCCGCGCAGAAGCAGTGAGTCGGGCTGCGTTCGGGCCGCCGAGCCAGTGCCGGATCGAATCAGACCGGACCGGGCTCAGGATGCCCGGTCGTCCGAGCGGCTCTTCGTGGTGGTGGGATCGATGTTGACCACACGGACGCAGTCGCGTCCGAGCTTGCGCTCCACCTGGCGCCGTGGTGCCTTGACGGTGACCCCATCGGCGGCGGTGAGCCCTGCCGCGCTGATGCAGACGAGCACGGAACTGCCCACCGGGACCTTGGTCGCGAGCAGCCCGGCGATCACGTCACCGTCGACCGTGGCCCGGTAGTTCTGGGACTTCTTGCCGGCCTTGCCCTTCAGGGCCAGCGCGACGGGCATCGGGTCCAGCAGTGGCGCGGTCGCCGGGACCCGCCTGGCGTCGAAGTGCGCGAGGGTCACCGTGACTGACGTCGGGTCTGCGGCCCGGACCGTGTCGCGTACATTCGCCTTGAGCTTGAGGTCGCGATGCTTGGCCTTGGGGTTGACGTTGATGAACCCGTTGTGCGCGTCCACCGTGCGCAACTGCATGTACTCCTGCTTGCCGGACTTCTTCGCCTTGCCCGGGTGGGCCAGCGCGCCACCGGCCGAGCCGAGGACGAGGGCTGCCGCTGCGGCGGTGGCCAGGACGGTGCGCGTGCCTGTGCTGAGGGTGGTCATGACGCCACGGTAGCGCCATCCGGAGGCGGATCACGCCAGCAGCGGCGCCGCGTGGTTAACGCTGTGCTAGTGAGTGGCTAGGGATCGAGGGGTCGCCCGGACGCCGGCCTGCGGCCAGTTGCGGGCCCTGTCGCGAGACGCCGATATCCTTGTGCGCGGCGCCCACGATTCTCTTGACGTCAAGATAGCCAGCCCCCCCACCGAGGAGTGCCCAGGACCATGGCCACGATCATCTACACCCTGACCGATGAGGCCCCCATGCTGGCCACCTACTCGTTCCTGCCGGTGGTGGCGGCGTTCGCCTCCTCGGCCGGGGTGGACGTCGAGACGCGCGACATCTCCCTCGGGGGGCGCATCCTGGCGGCCTTCGGCGACCACCTCACCGACGAGCAGCGCGTCGGCGACGCCTTGGCCGAGCTCGGGGACCTGGCCACGACGCCTGAGGCCAACATCATCAAGCTGCCCAACATCTCGGCCTCTATGCCGCAGCTCAAGGCCGCGATCTCCGAGCTGCAGGCCCAGGGCTACGCCCTGCCCGACTACCCCGACGATCCGCAGACCGATGCCCAGCGCGAGATCCGGGCCCGGTACGACAAGGTCAAGGGCAGCGCGGTCAACCCGGTCCTGCGCGAGGGCAACTCCGACCGCCGGGCACCAGCCGCGGTGAAGAACTACGCCCGCCGGCACCCGCACTCGATGGGCACCTGGAGCGCGGCGAGCCGGACCGAGGTGGCCACGATGGCCGCCGGGGACTTCCGAGCCAACGAGCAGTCGGTGGTCCTGCCCGCCGACGACGTCCTCGTGATCCGCCACGTCTCCGCGGACGGCACCGTCACCGTGCTCAAGGAGGGCCTGGAGGTCCTGGCCGGTGAGGTGGTCGACGCGACGGTGATGAGTGTCAGGGCACTGGACGCCTTCCTGGCCGAGCAGGTCGCCCGCGCGAAGTCCCGCGACGTCCTGTTCTCGGTGCACCTCAAGGCGACGATGATGAAGGTCAGTGACCCGATCATCTTCGGCCACGTCGTCCGGGCCTTCTTCCCGGAGGTGTTCGCGACCCACGGCGCGGACCTCGAGGCCGCTGGCCTGTCCGCGAACAACGGGCTCGGCGGGATCCTGGACGGTCTGGCTGCACTGCCCAACGGCGCCGAGATCAGGGCTGCCTTCGACCAGGGACTGGCCCAGGGCCCGGCCCTGGCGATGGTGAACTCCGACCGCGGCATCACGAACCTGCACGTCCCCAGCGACGTCATCGTCGATGCGTCCATGCCGGCCATGATCCGCATCGGCGGGCACATGTGGGGCCCGGATGGCCAGGAGGCCGACACACTCGCGGTCATCCCGGACAGCTCCTACGCCGGGGTCTTCCAGGCGGTGATCGAGGACTGCAAGGCCCATGGGGCCTATGACCCGACCACCATGGGTTCGGTGTCGAACGTGGGCCTCATGGCGCAGAAGGCCGAAGAGTACGGCAGCCACGACAAGACCTTCGAGGTCGCCACCGCTGGCCGGGTCGAGGTGCTCGACGCGAGCGGTGCGGTGCTGATGGCCCACGAGGTCGAGGCCGGCGACATCTGGCGTGCCTGCCAGACCAAGGACGCCCCCGTCCGGGACTGGGTCAAGCTGGCGGTGACCCGGGCCAGGGCCGCGGGTACCCCGGCGGTCTTCTGGCTGGACCGGAGCCGGGCCCATGACCGCAACCTCATCAGCAAGGTCGAGGCGTACCTGCCCGAGCACGACACGACCGGCCTGGAGCTGAGCATCATGTCCCCGGTCGAGGCGACCAGGTACTCGATCGAGCGGATCCGCCGTGGCCAGGACACGATCTCGGTCACCGGCAACGTCCTGCGTGACTACAACACCGACCTCTTCCCCATCCTCGAGCTGGGCACCTCGGCCAAGATGCTCTCGGTGGTTCCGCTCATGAACGGTGGGGGGCTGTTCGAGACCGGCGCCGGCGGCTCGGCCCCCAAGCACGTGGAGCAGCTGATCGAGGCGAACTACCTGCGCTGGGACAGCCTCGGCGAGTTCCTCGCGCTCGCGGAGTCCCTGCGCCATGAGGCGGGCAACGGCAACGCCCGGGCCGGCGTCCTGGGCAACGCCCTGGACCGCGCGACCGAGACCCTGCTCGACGAGAACAAGTCACCGGCTCGCCGCGTCGGCCAGATCGACAATCGCGGCAGCCACTTCTGGCTGGCTCGCTACTGGGCCCAGGAGCTGGCCGGGCAGACGCAGGACGCAGAGCTCGCCGAGGTGTTCGCCCCGGTGGCCGAGCAGCTCGTGGCCGCGTCCGAAGCCATCGACGCAGAGCTGATCGCGGTGCAGGGGCACAGGGTCGACGTCGGCGGCTACTTCCGTCCCGACCGGGCCATGGCCACCGCGGTCATGCGACCCAGCCAGACGTTCAACGCCATCCTGGCCTCGCTGGGCACCTGACCCACCCGCTCGCCCGGCGGGAGCCGCCCCCGATCGCTGGGAGCGCGCTGACACTAGGGTGGTCCGGTGACTGCGCCCGCCCGGGTCGTGCGCAACCGGCTGACCCTCCAGATGTACGCGGTCAACGGGGCCTCGGCCTTCTTCTTCTACAGCGTCGGTCCGGCCACGCCGCTGATCGCCGAGGACCTGGGCATCTCCGCGCAAGCCGTGGCCCTGCACGGGACCGCGATGGCCGCGGCGATGCTCACCGTGGGCGTGGTGACTGCACCGGCGGTCGCCCGGTTCGGCCGTCGCTCGACCATCGTCTCCTGCCTGCTGGTGATGGCCCTGGGCATCCTGGGCGTGGTGCTGGCCCCGACGCTGGTGGTGTCCCTGATCGGCACGTACTTCGCGGGCACCTCGGGATCGGTGGCCGTTGCGGCAGCCAATGCCGAGCTGACGGTGCTCCATCCCGACGTGGCTCCGGCCGCACTCACCGAGGGAAGTGCTGCCGCGGCCTGGGTCGGGCTGCTGTCCCCGCTGCTGATGGGCGGCTTCCTCGCGATCGGCCTGGGCTGGCGGGTCGGGCTCTCGGTGGCGATCCCTCTGGCCGTGCTGCTCGCGCTGTCCCTGCGGGGTCGGTCTGCCGCTCACGGCGCCTGGGAGGACGCGGGCGCCCACGGTGAACATGGGCCTGCTGACGTGATCGCCGGACCGATGGACGCGGTGCCTGCCGAGCGGCCGGACGCGTCGGACCCGCTGCACCCGCCGGACCCGCTGACCGGCGGGCGTGGTTTCCCCCGCCAGATCTGGGTCGTGATGGTGGCTGTGTTCGCCACCGCCGGCGCGGAGCTGGCCGTGAGCTACTGGGGGGCGACGCTGCTGCGCGAGAACCTCGGGGCAGCGCCTGGGACCGCAACGGCGGCGATGAGTGCCGCGGTGGCCGGTGTCGCAATCGGGCGGACGTTCGGTGCTCGCCTGGCGCTGCGCCTGCCCGCGCACGGCCTGCTCGTGGGCGGGTGGCTGCTGGCAGCGGCTGGCTTCTTCCTGTTCTGGACCGCGGGCTCGGTGCCGATCGCGGTCCTGGGCCTCCTGGTCACCGGGATGGGCCTGTCGGTCACCTTCCCGCTGCTCCTGGACCGGGCCGTCCTGGTCATGCCCGACCGCCCGGACCGTGCGCTGTCCACGGCGATGGCCTTCGTCGGCCTGGCCTCCGGGATCGGCCCGTTCGTCCTGGGCGCCCTGGCCGCACAGGTGGGCGTGGGCAGCGCCTTCCTGCTCGTGCCGGGCTTCATGGCCCTGGGCATGGGGGCCGTGCTCGCCTCACGCCCGCCAGACGACCTCAGCACCTCGGCGCGGGCCTGACCAGACCCCGGCGGCTACTGCCTCAGGCGAAGGACGCCGTGACGGCGGCGTGGTCGCTCCAGCGCTGCGCGTAGCTGGGGGCCTTGTGCACGATGACGCCGGTGGCGCGCGCAGCCATGGTGGGCGAGGCCAGGACCGCATCGATGCGCCAGCCACCGTCGGTGTCGAACCCGCGCCCGCGCCAGGACCACCAGGTGTAGGGCCCGGGCCCCTCGCCGCCGTACCGCCTGCCCAGGTCCGTCCAGCCCAGGCCCTTGGGTGCGGGGCCGTACCAGCGGTCCAGGTGGGCGCGCTCGGATTCGAGGAAGCCGGCCTTCCCCCGGTTGCCCCGCCAGTTCTTGATGTCGCGCTCGGCGTGGGCGACGTTGAGGTCCCCGCAGACCAGGGCGGGCTCGCCGGCGTGGGTGGCCAGCCAGGCCCCGATCGCAGTGAGGAACTGGTCCTTCTCCTGTGCTCGTGGGCCGTCGGCCTCGCCGGTGTGCACGTACACGCTGGCGATACGCACCGGCGATCCACTGGCGGGGTCTTCGACGAGCGCCTCGACCCAGCGGCCCTGATCGGCGAACTCCGCAGGGCCGACCCCGATCCGTACATCGGACAGCGGGTGGCGGCTGAGCAGCGCGACCCCCGCGTGCCCGGCCCGATCCCCGTCGGCCATGGCCAGGTGCCAGTCGCCCAGGCCGCCGGCGCCCAGGGCCTCGGCCAGCTGGTCGGGGGTCGCGCGGACCTCCTGCAGGCACATCACGGCGGCACCGCATGCGGCCAGCCAGTCCAACCCGCCCCGGCGCAGCGCGGCGCGGACGCCGTTGACGTTGGCGGTGACCACCTCGAACCGAGCAGGTGCGGGCACCCGGGTCACCGGGGCAGCACGCCGCCGAGGAACGGCAGCAGCCCGGCGGCGGGCTTGGTGGCTGTGCGCATCATCACTCCGGGCAGGGTCTTCTCCAGTGCGCTGGGCAGTTGGCGCAGCAGAAGCCCGGACATCAGCTCGTCGAGGCGCTCCTGGGTCTCCATCTCGGCCACGGCGTCGAGCATCGTGGGCAGGACCACCGCCAGGACGTCCTCCGCCGCCTCCTCGATGGCCGTCACCGTCATCTGGCGCATCGCGTCGCTGGCTGCGGCCTGGGTGATCGCTTCGCTGAAGGCACTGCTGACCGCTGCTGTGCGCTCCTCGCGGACCGAGCGCCCGCGCTGCGCCAGTGCGGCCAGCCGGGCGTCGGCCTGCTGGGTGGCGATCTGCGGGGAGAACGCCCGGACCACCTCGACGGCGCGCATCGAGGCCTCCGCGGCCACCGCGACGGCCCTGGTCCCGATCCGCCACGTCCGCTCGGCGACGACGACCAGCACGCCGAGGGCGACGTCGTCCATCGGCGGCAGCTCCGGCCGGGCGACCAGAGTGGTGCGCGGGGCCACGGCGACGACTGGTGCGCTGGCGGGCTTCGTGCGAAGGGCCCGCGCCCGGCGGGACTCGGAGCGGCGGGACTCGGCACCGCGGGACTCGGCGCCGCGGGACTCGGCCATCGACACGCTGGGCGCCCCGGGCGGCGCCGGATCCTGTGCCGACGGTGCGGGCCCTGCGGTCACCGGCTCCGCGGAGACAGGCTCTGCGGCCAGCGACTCGGCGGCAACCGACTCTGCCTGCACCGGCTCTGCGGCTGCCGACCGCGTGCCGCGTCCGGGCTGCGCGGATTCCAGGACGGGCGGCGCGGGCGCCGCCTCGAGTTCCCCGACGTGGGTCGCGAGCAGGGCCCCGACGGCCGAATGGCCCGCGGCAAGCCGGTCGGCACGTCCACCGAGGGCTGCTGCGGCGGCTGCGGCCCCGGTGCTGGGGCTGGGCTGGGCAGTAGCAGCGCCGGCAGACCGCTCGCGGGCCACCCCCGAGCGTGTGACGGTGCGTCGGGGACGTTGCTGCCCCGAGGGGGCCCGGGAATCCGCCTGGGCGGCGCGAGCCTTCGGTGGGGGAGCCGTCCGCGCGGGGGCCCTCGTCGCTGAGTTCGTCCTCTTCGCCGGGCTCTCCTTCGTGGCGGGGCTCGACTTCGCGGCAGCCGGAGGCTTCGTTGCGCCCGACGCGCTCGCCGGAGCCTTCGCGGTACGGGCCCGGGAGGGTGCCGGCGCCTTCGCGGCTGACCGGCTGGACTGTGCTGCACTCATGCACCAACGGTACGCGGTGCAGGGCGGGTCCCAGGAATCCGCGCATCCCGGCTCCCCGGGGGTTGGGGTACATTCGTCGCCACTGTGGGCGACGTGGGCACGACTTTCGGCATCATCCTGATCTTCACACTGATCGGGGGCTTCTTCGCTGCATCAGAGACCGCCCTGGTCTCGTTGCGGGACAGCCAGGTGGGCCGCCTCGAGGAGTCCGACCCTCGCCGGGGGGCCCGGCTGCGCTCCCTGCTGGGCAACCCCAACCGCTTCCTGGCCGCAGTGCAGGTGGGCGTGACCCTGGCCGGGTTCATCTCCGCAGCCTTCGGGGCCAGTCGGATCGCACCGAAGTTCGCCGATGCGATGGTCAGCGCGGGTGTGCCTCGCCAGGTCGCTGATTCGGTGGCCTTCATCGGTGCCACGGTGCTGATCGTCTTCATCTCGCTGGTGTTCGGCGAGCTCGTTCCCAAGCGGCTGGCGCTGGCCCGCTCGGAGTCGGTGGCCCTGGCGGTGGCGGCTCCGATCGACGTGCTCGCTCGACTGTTCCGCCCGTTCATCTGGTTGCTGTCGGTCTCGACCAACGGCGTGGTGCGGCTGTTGGGTCTGGACCCCGACTCCGGCCGGGAGGCGATCACCGGCGAGGAGCTGCGGGGTATGGTCGCCGCCCACGCAGAGCTCACCGACGCGGAACGCGAGCTCATCGACGACGTGTTCGAGGCCGGCGACACCGAGTTGCGTGAGGTGATGATCCCGCGGACCGAGGTGGCGTTCCTGGCCGCCTCGATGCCGGCGTTCCGCGCCGCTGTCGCGGTCTCGCGCATGCCGCACTCGCGCTACCCGGTGATCGGCGATTCGCCCGATGACGTGCTGGGGTTCGTGCACGTGCGCGACATCCTGGCCCCCACCATGGTCAACCGCTCGGTGCGCCTGGAGGACCTGGCCCGCGACGTGGCCTTCTTCCCGGGCAGCAAGCAGGTGATCCCGGCGCTGGCCGAGATGCGCCGCAGCGGCCAGCACCTGGCGGTCGTGGCCGACGAGTACGGCGGCACTGCCGGCATCGTCACCCTGGAGGACCTCGTCGAGGAACTCGTCGGCGACATCCACGACGAGTACGACCAGAACGCGCGCGTGCCGCACGTCGGGCGCTCGGGGGCGGCGTTCACCGTCGACGGGCTGCTCAACCTCGAGGACTTCGCCGAGGAGTCCGGGATCGAGCTGCCCGACGGGCCCTACGAGACGGTGGCCGGCTGGTTCGTCGCCCAGCTCGGGCACCTGCCGGCCCTCGGCGACCAGGTGCCCGGTGCGGGCGCTCAGTTCGAGGTCGTGGAGCTCGACGGGCGGCGGGTGGCCCGGCTGCGGGTCTCGCCGGTCCGGGTGGTCACGACCGGGGACGTCCTGGCGAGCGCGAGCCCGGCCGGGACCAGCCCGACGAGTGACCCCCCAGCTGCCGAGGCCGGGACCGCGCCGCAGGCGTGATCAGCGCGTCCAGTTCTTTGCGACAATGACGCCCATGTCCGATCGTCCCCGCGTGCTCTCCGGCATCCAGCCGACCGCTGACTCCTTCCACATCGGCAACTACCTGGGTGCCCTGCGCAACTGGGTGGGCCTGCAGCGCGACAACGACTGCTTCTTCTTCGTCGCCGACCTGCATGCCATCACCGTGGATCAGCGGCCCGAGGAGTTGACCCGGCGCACGCGCGCATCCTTCGCCCAGCTCGTCGCGCTGGGCGTCGACCCCGAGCTCTCGACGGTGTTCGTGCAGAGCCAGGTGCCCGAGCACGCCCAGTTGCAGTGGGTGCTGGCCTGCCAGACCGGCATGGGCGAGGCCAGCCGGATGACCCAGTTCAAGGACAAGTCGGTCAAGGCCGGCAAGGACCGCACCACCGTGGGCCTGTTCACCTATCCGATCCTGCAGGCCGCCGACATCCTGATCTATCGCCCCGATCGGGTGCCCGTGGGCGAGGACCAGCGCCAGCACCTCGAACTCAGCCGGGACCTCGCGACCAGGTTCAACGCCCGGTTCGGCCCGACCCTCACCATGCCCCAGCCGCTGATCGTCAAGGACACCGCGAAGATCGTGGACCTGGCCGACCCGACTTCGAAGATGAGCAAGTCGGCGCCCACCGGCTGCGTGTTCCTGCTCGACCCGGCCAAGCAGAGCGAGAAGAAGATCAAGTCCGCGGTCACGGATTCCCAGACCGAGGTGCGCTTCGACCCGCAGGACAAGCCGGGCGTCTCCAACCTGCTGACCATCCTGGCCACCCTCACCGGCCGGACGGTCGCGCAGGTGGAGCCCGAGTTCTCGGGCCGGATGTATGGCGACCTGAAGAAGGAGGCGGCGGCCGCAGTGGTGGAGTTCGTGGTGCCGTTCCAGGCCCGAGTCGCCGAGCTGCTCGCCGACCCCGCCGAGCTGGACCGCCAGATGTCCGCCGGGGCCGCTCGTGCCCGCGAGGTGGCCGGGGCCACCCTGGCCGACGTCTACCGGAACCTCGGCCTCGTGCGGCCCGCGTGAGCCGGCCGTGAGCCAGCCGAGTGCACCTGCCGTGTCGGTTCGGGCGCCCCTGGGTGCCGCCGACGTGCTGGGCACCGGCGACGTCCTGGGCGACGAGGCGCCGTCCTGGCCGATCACGATCGGCGTGGCGCTGCCCATCCCTGAGCCCTTCCTCGGCGAGCTCGGCGCCTACCGAGAGCGCTTCGGTGACCCCCTGGCCCACGCAATCGTCGCGCACATCACCCTCGTCCCGCCCACGCCGGTGGCCGATGAGGAGCATCTCGCGGCGATCCTCGAGCACCTGCAGGCCCAGGCCGGCCAGCTGACGCCCTTCGAGCTGGTGCTGGAGGGGGCCGGGAGCTTCAGGCCGGTCTCCCAGGTGGTGTTCGTGCCGATCGTGGTGGGGGAGGAGGAGGTGCGCGCCGCCGAGGCCAGGATCCGCAGTGGGCCACTGGACAGGTCGCTGAACTTCCCCTACCACCCGCATGTCACCGTGGCCCACGATCTTGACCGGGCATGGCTGGACCAGGCCGAGTCGGCGATGGCCGACTACCGGGCCGCCTTCGAGGTCGACCGGTTGGGCTTGTTCCTCCACGGCGGCGACGGGGTCTGGCGCCAGGCGGTCCAGATCCACTTCGGCCCCCCTGCGCGGGATTCCCGGCGCTACTCCCAGCACCCGGTCACCATCGAGGCGCTGGACCCCGCTGAGTTCCCCGCCCTCTGCGATCGGCTGGGTGAGATCCTGGCTGACGCGGTCGACTCGGGGGCCGGGGTCAACTTCCTGCTCCCGTTCTCGGCCGCCGACGGTGCCCGCTGGTGGCACGAGCAGGCCGACGCCGTGGCCCACGGGCGGCGGATCGTCCTGGTCGCCCGCGACGGCGGGGAGGTCGTGGGCACCATCTCGTTGAGTCCTGCCGAGGCGCCCAACCAGCCGCACCGGGTCGAGTTCAGCAAGCTGCTCGTGCACTCCGCCGAGCGCCGGCGCGGGGTGGCCACCAGGCTGCTGGCCGCAGCCGAGTCCCATGCCCGCGCCAGGGTCTGGACCCTGATCACGCTGGACTGCGTGGGTGGCGGACCGGAGGAGGAGTTCTACCGTCGCCTGGGGTACATCCCCATCGGCAGCATCCCGGGCTACGCCCTGTCCCCGACCGGTGAGCCCGAGGCCGCCACGTTCCTCTACCTGGCCCTGCGCTAGCACCCGCGCTGCGCTGGTACTCCGGCCGGGCGGGGTCAGCCCTCGCTTGCGGGGCGGGCTCCGAACACGCCCTCGGGCGGGGCCGGCGAGCCCGTTGCCGTGGCATCGAGGTACGGCTGTGCGCCGGCGCAGAACTGCGCGAGTGCCTGGCCGTGCATCAGGCGTGCGGGCCACGGGTCGCTGGCGCACCGCCGGGTCAGCACCTCGAGGTCCAGGGCAGGCGCGGAGGCCGGCTGGCCGACCACGATCAGGTTCCCGAACCGCCGGCCGCGCAGCACGCCCGGCTCTGCGGCGAGTGCCACCCGCTCGAAGGTCGCTGCCACCCCTGCGACGAACCGTCGGGCGAAGTCAAGCGACGCCTGGTCGGCGATGTTGGCCACGACGGTGCCGGTGGGGCCGACCACGCGGTGGGCGTGCTCGAACGCCTCCAGCGACGTGAGGTCCCCGGGGGTCCGGGCGCTGGCGAACGCATCGAGCACGATGAGGTCAGCCGAGGCGTCGGGCAGCGACTCCAGGGCAGGCCGGGCATCGGCCACGCGCACCCGGATCTGGTGGGCACGGGGCCAGGGCAGGGCGTTGCGCACCACGTCCACGAGGGCGGCGTCGTGCTCGACGACCAGGTTGCGGCTGCGCGGCCTCGTCGCGCTGACGTACCGCGGCAGCGTCATCGCGCCACCGCCCAGGTGCACGGCGCGCAGCGGACCGGCCGGCAGCAGGTCGATCACATGCCCGATCCGACGCATGTACTCGAACACGAGCCGGTCAGGCTCGGCCAGGTCCACGTGCGACTGCTGGGTGCCGTCGAGCAGCAGGACCCAGCCGTCGCGCAGGTCCGCGTCAGGCACCAGCTTCGGCCACGCCGAAGGCGACCACGTGGCGCGACGTGCCGCGCATCGCCCGTCGTCCCATGCCGGCCATTGTCCCCTGCTGCTGGCCGCTGAGCCGGCTCGTGCGGCCTTCGCCCGCCGGCGCCGGGCGTGGGAATATCGAGGGCGACAGGTATCGTTGAGATACCTACCGGGGTATATGACCCCTGACCGATGACCCCACACGCAAGGGAATCCAGCATGGCAACCACAACCCTGACCGCCACCGACTTCGAGTCCACCGTCCTGGGTAACGACATCGTCCTGGTCGACTTCTGGGCCGCGTGGTGCGGTCCCTGCCGCAACTTCGCCCCCGTGTTCGAGTCCGCCTCGCAGACGCACACCGACGTGGTCTTCGGCAAGGTGGACACCGAGGCCGAGCAGTCGCTGGCCGCGGCTGCCCAGATCACCTCGATCCCGACCCTGATGGCCTTCCGCGAGGGCGTGCTGGTCTTCTCCCAGCCCGGCGCGCTCCCCGCCCCGGCGCTCGAGCAGGTGATCGAGGCGGTCCGTGGGCTCGACATGGATCAGGTCCGCAGCGAAATCGCCGCCCAGAAGGGCGACTCGCAGTAACGTCGGGCCCGTCCGGACCGTACGTGTTCGGGCGGATCGTCCCGATCGCCCCCGACCGGGTGCGGGACATCGCACGACGAAGGCTCGCCACCCCTCGACCCGGTGACGAGCCTTCGTCGGTTCCGCGGTTCAGTCCCGCGAGCGGCGCCGGCGCACCCACCAGATGATGGCGACGGCCAGCAGCAGCGGCGAGACGATGATCAGGGCGTGGCCCAACCAGCTCCAGAACTGCGCCAGGCCCTTCGTGAACGACTCCCACCAGGACAGCTGCGGCTCGGGGTCGACCGTGCCCCGGGCGTCCTCGGGGCTCATCAGCGTCAGGCTGATCCCGGACATCGAGGTCTGGTTGGCCAGCTCACGCTGCTGGGCGCGCAGGGAGTCCAGCTCGGACTGGCGTGCGGCGATCGCGGCCTCGAGGGCCACCACGTCGGAGATCCCCGTGGCATCGTCCATCAGCGCGGTGAGCCGGGCCAAGGAGCTCTCGAGGGCCTCGATCCGGGCGTCCACATCCGTGATCTGGGAGCCCACGTCATAGGCGGACTGCTGCAGCTGGACCACCTCGCCGGTGGCCCGGGCGGCCTCGATCGCCTCGTCGTAGGACTGCGCCGGCACCTCGACACTCAGCCAGATCCCGGGACCCTGCGGGTACCACGGGTAGGGGTAGCTGAGGCCCATGTCGCTGCTGGTCATCATGTCGGCGCCGTAGGGCACCTCCCCGCCGCCGCTGCCGCCCCCGTTGCCCTGGCTGGTCACGGTCTCGGACATGATGCGCCCGCCCATCCCCAGCACCGCCGCCACGAACGAGTCGCGCCCGGCGGTCACGTCGTCGGTCCCGACGAGCATGCTGCCGGAGCGGACCAGGGTCTGCTCGGCTGGCTGGTCGGTTCCCGGCGCGTACCTGGAGTCGGTCGCCGCCGTATCGGCGCCGGACTCGAGCGTGCCGGGGGCCAGCCCCGCCTCGGAGTCCAGCAGGGCGAGGTCCTGACCGCCGGTGGCCCCGGCGGCCGCCTGGGCGGCCACGTCCGCGGCGGACGAGGACTCGTCCGAGCCGGACCCGAGACCCAGCCCGGGCAGCACCGTCGGCACGGCCAGGGCCAGCGTCGCCACGCTCGCGGCGACCAGCAGCGAGCCCTGCCAGTGCCGCCGCAGGAACGAGGGCCGGGCCAGCGCCGCGGAGGCCCCCGGCACCTGCGCAGGCACGGTGCCCGCGTCGGCGAGGACCCGATCCAGCAGCGCTGGGTCGACGGTCACTGGGTCGCCGGCCTCCGGGTCGACCCCGGCCACTAGCGCGCGCAGCTGCTCATCAGCGAGGTCTGGGGTGTCCTGGGTGTTCATGATTCCTCCGAGCCGGTGGCCCGAGGGGGTTCGGGCTGGTGGGTGGATGGCTGCACCGGTGCGGTGCCGGTATCCGTCTGGATGCCGGGCCCGGTCAGGCCGCGTTCGACCAGCGCGGCGCGCAGCCGGGCACGCGCCCGATGCATCCGGGTGCGGGCGGTGCCCGGCGAGCAGCCCAGGACGGCAGCGATCTCCGTGGGCTCCAGCTGCTCCCACGCCCACAGGCGCAGCAGCTCGGCGTCGGACTCGGCGAGGTCGTCGAGGGCCGCGGTCACCACCGACGAGTCGGCGAGGGCCCCGACCACGTCCTCGGCCGGATCCGTGGGTCCCTCGTGCAGCGGGCGCACCGTGGCCAGGCGCGCCCCGAGGCGGGTGCGCCGGGAGTCCGAGCGGATCACGTGCGCGATCACGTTGCCCGCGGTGGCGTACAGCCAGGGCAGGGCCTCGTCGGGGACCACGTCGCGGCGGCGCCACGCGGTGGCGAACACCTCCACCACGACGTCCTCGGCGTCCTCGGGTCCGGCCACGCGCCGCCGGGCGTAGGCCAGCACGGCCCGGCTGTGCTGGCCGAACAGGTCGGTCAGCCAGGTCTCGTCGTGCGGGGCGGGAACGTTGCTCACACCCCTATGTTCCCGGCATCACGCCGAGCGTTACAGGGCCACCGGGCCCCCGTTCACGCGGCACGTGTGCGCGTGGCGGCTACTCGAGCGCCTCGGAGACCACCTCACGAGCCTCAGCCTGGATCCGGGCAAGGTGCTCGGCGCCCAGGAACGACTCCGCGTAGATCTTGTAGACGTCCTCGGTGCCCGACGGGCGCGCGGCGAACCAGCCGTTCTCGGTGGTGACCTTCAGCCCACCGATCTTCGCGCCGTTGCCCGGGGCCTCGGTCAGCTTGGCCGTGATCGGCTCGCCGGCCAGCTCGGTGGCCCGGACCTGGTCGGGGGACAGGTCGGCGAGCTTGGCCTTCTCCTCGCGGCTGGCCGGGGCGTCCACACGGGCGTAGGCCGGTGCGCCGTGCCGGTCGGTCAGGTCCGTGTAGTGCTCGGAGGGGTCCCGGCCCGTGACCGCGGTGATCTCCGCGGACAGCAGGGTGAGCAGCACGCCGTCCTTGTCTGTGGTCCACACGGTGCCGTCCTTGCGCAGGAACGACGCGCCGGCGGACTCCTCGCCGCCGAAGCCGAACGAGCCGTCGACCAACCCGGGGACGAACCACTTGAAGCCGACGGGCACCTCCACGAGGCGCCGGCCCAGGTCTGCGGCGACCCGGTCGATCATCGAGGAGCTGACCAGGGTCTTGCCCACGGCCGCGTCGGCGCGCCAGCCGGGCCGGTTCGCGTACAGGTACTGGATCGCCACGGCCAGGTAGTGGTTGGGGTTCATCAGGCCCGCGCCGGGTGTGACGATGCCGTGCCGGTCGGCGTCGGCGTCGTTGCCGAACGCCACCTGGAACTGCTCGCGCAGGGCCACCAGCGAGGCCATCGCGTAGGGCGAGGAGCAGTCCATACGGATCTTGCCGTCCCAGTCCAGGGTCATGAACCGCCACGTCGGGTCGACCTTCGGGTTCACCACGGTCAGGTCCAGGCCGTGCATCTCGGCGATGTAGCCGTAGTAGTCCACCGCCGCGCCGCCCATCGGATCGGCACCGAGGCGCACGCCGGCCGAGCGGACCGCGTCGAGGTCCAGGACGTTGGGCAGGTCCTTGGCGTAGGCGTCGAGGAAGTCGTAGCGGCCGGTGCTGTCCTTGGCCAGGGCGGCGTGCAACGGGATGCGCTTCACCCCGGCCATCCCGGCGGCGATGATCGCGTTGGCCCGGTCCTGGATCCAGCCCGTGGCCTCGCTGCTGGCCGGCCCGCCATCGGTCGGGTTGTACTTGAACCCGCCGTCCGGTGGCGGGTTGTGCGAGGGGGTCACGACGATGCCGTCGGCCAGGCCGGTGGTGCGGTCCCGGTTGTAGGCCAGGATCGCGTGGCTCAGCGCCGGGGTGGGGGTGTACGCGTCGCGGGCATCGAGGCGCACGATCACGTCGTTGGCGGCCAGGACCTCCAGCGCCGAGGTCCACGCCGGCTCGGACAGGCCATGAGTGTCCTTGGCCAGGAACAGCGGGCCGTTGGTGCCCTGGGCCTTGCGGTACTCCACGATCGCCTGGGTGGTGGCCAGGATGTGGAACTCGTTGAAGGAAGTCCGCAGGCTCGACCCGCGGTGTCCGGAGGTGCCGAACGCGACCTGCTGGTCGATGTTGGCCGGATCGGGCTGCTCGGCGTAGTACGCGGTGATCAGCTTGGCAACATCGACGAGGTCGCTGTCCTGGGCAGGCTGCCCAGCGCGCTCATGGGTCATGGCATCTCCTCAAGGGCTTGCGGACGTAGGTGCCTGTCGGACAGCCACCGGCTGCCATCGGCCAGCGTATTGAGGTCCACCGCCTGGGGCGCGGTGAGCGCGGCGCGTGGCACGGCGCGCACGCGAGTTCGGGGTCGGTGCCCCGATTTGCGTGGCATCATGTCCCGGTGACCGGCTCGACCCTCTATCGGCGGCTGCCCAACGGCTCCTGGGCCGCCGAGCGCGAGGATGCCCGGACAGCCGACGGCGTGGTGGGCACTGCCGCGGTGGTTGCGGGCGCCGAGCAGGCCAGTGCCCCGCCGCCTGGTGCGGTTCCTGCCGGTCCAGCGCCTGCGGGCCCCGCCCCCGCAGGTGTCCGACCTCCGCCCACCAAGCGCCGACGCCGCTGGGGCCCCCTGCGGATCCTGCGCTGGGCGGTCGCGGCCTATGTGGTCTGGCTGATCTTCCTGGTCGGCTATGCCGCATTCGCCATGAACAAGATCGATGCCCTCTCGCCGGACCCGATCGAGCAGACCGACGGCACCGTCTGGCTGATGGTCGGCTCGGACAGCCGGGAGGGCCTGACCAAGAAGGAGCAGCGCGAGCTGCGCACCGGCAACACCGAGGGCCAGCGCACGGACACGATCATGCTCGTGCACCAGCAGCTGGGCCAGGCGCCGAAGCTGGTCTCGATCCCCCGGGACTCCTGGGTGACCATCCCTGCCCATACCGGATCCGACGGCACCGCGGTCCCGGACCGGGGGGGCAAGATCAACTCCGCGTTCGCCTTCGGTGGGGCGCCGCTGCTCAGCCAGACCATCGAGTACAACACCGGCCTGCACGTCGACCACTACATGGAGGTCGGGTTCGGCGGCATCGTCGACCTCACCGATGCGGTCGGTGGCATCGAGGCCTGCTTCGACGAGGCGATCACCGACGAGAACAGCGGCCTGGATGTGCAGGCGGGATGCCAGACCCTCGAGGGTGCACAGGCGCTGGCCTGGGTGCGCATGCGCTACGCCGATCCCAAGGGCGACCTCGGTCGCATCGAGCGCCAGCAGCAGTACATGGCGGCGATGGTCGACGAGATGCTGAGCGTGCAGACCCTGCTGAACCCGGTGCGACAGTGGGGGATCGTCAACGCCGCGGTCGGCGCGCTGACGGTCGACACCCGCACGGGACTGTTCGACCTGGGCAGGTTCGGCGTGGGCGCCGGTCGGATCGCGGCCGGAAACGGTGAGGTGACCACCGTCCCGATCGACGACACCGACCACTGGGAGTCCGGGCAATGGGTCATCAAGTGGGATCAGGCCCAGGCGGGCGCCCTGTTCGGGTCGATGGGCGCTGGGACCGCACCCGCCTCGCTGGCAACCTCTGGCTGAGAAGGCAGTGCGCGGCGGTCCGGTGCTGGTTCGGTGCCCCGGTAGTCTGTGCTCCAGCAGTCCTGTCGCTATCCCGTCGCCCTCCCAGGAGTCAACCGTGGCCCGCGTCGTCGTCGACGTCATGCTCAAGCCCGAGATCCTCGACCCGCAGGGCCGGGCGGTGATGGGAGCCCTCGGCCGGCTGGGCCTGACCGGCATCACCTCGGTCCGGCAGGGCAAGCGCTTCGAGATCGAGGTGCAGGGAGACCTTGACCAGGACCTCTCCGAGCGCCTGCACGAACTCGCCGGCTCGTTGCTCTGCAACTCCGTGATCGAGGACTACGAGATCTACGAGGAGGGCGAGGAGGTCGCGTGCGACTGTGACGACTGCGTCTGCGAGCCCGCCTCGGAGCCGGGGGAGCAGGCCTGATGCGCATCGGCGTGGTGACCTTCCCCGGGTCACTCGATGACCATGACGCCGCCCGGGCCGTGCGGATCGCCGGCGGTGAGTCCGTCGCGCTCTGGCACGCCGATGCCGACCTGCACGGCGTGGATGCCGTCGTCCTGCCCGGCGGGTTCTCCTACGGCGACTACCTGCGCTGTGGGGCGATCAGCCGGTTCGCCCCCGCGATGGACTCGATCGTCGATGCCGCGCGCGGGGGCCTGCCGGTGCTCGGCATCTGCAACGGCTTCCAGGTCCTGTGCGAGTCGCACCTGCTGCCCGGTGCGCTCACCCGCAACGCCGGGCTGCACTTCGTGTGCCGCGACCAGGTGCTCGAGATCGCCAACGCGGCCACGCCGTGGACGCGCGACTACGAGGCCGGCGAGCGAATCGTCGTGCCGTTGAAGAACGGGGAGGGCCGCTACCAGGCCGACGAGGCGACCCTCGACGCGCTCGAGGCCGACGGCCGGGTGATCGCCTACTACGCGGACCTGAACCCGAACGGCTCGCAGCGCGACATCGCCGGGATCTGCAACGAGGCCGGCAACGTGGTGGGCCTGATGCCGCACCCGGAGCACGCCGTCGAGGCGCTGACCGGACCCGGCACCGACGGCTTGGGCTTCTTCACCTCGATCCTCACCCACCTGGCTGCCACCGGGTCCGTGGCCGGCGCCCCGCAGGGAGCACTCGCATGACCGACACCGTCGCCGCGGCCACCTCCCAGCCCCACGTCGCCCAGCCCTTCGCCGAGCTCGGACTCAAGGCCGACGAGTACGCGCGGATTCGCGAGATCCTCGATCGCCGCCCGACCTCCTCGGAGCTGGCGATGTACTCGGTGATGTGGAGCGAGCACTGCTCGTACAAGTCCTCGAAGGTGCACCTGCGCCAGTTCGGGGAGAAGAAGCCCGAGACCGACGCCCTGCTCGTGGGGATCGGCGAGAACGCCGGAGTGGTCGACATCGGCGCCGGCTGGGCGGTCACGTTCAAGGTCGAGTCGCACAACCACCCGTCCTATGTCGAGCCCTACCAGGGTGCGGCGACCGGCGTCGGCGGGATCGTGCGCGACATCATGAGCATGGGCGCGCGGCCGGTGGCCGTGATGGATCCGCTGCGCTTCGGTGCCGCGGACCATCCAGACACCCGGCGGGTGCTGCCCGGCGTCGTGGCCGGTGTCGGCGGGTACGGCAACTGCCTGGGCCTGCCCAACATCGGCGGCGAGGTCGTGTTCGATGCCTCCTACCAGGGCAACCCTCTGGTCAACGCCCTGTGCGTGGGCGTCATGCGCCACGAGGACATCCACCTCGCCTCAGCCAAGGGGATCGGCAACGCGGTGATCCTGTACGGTGCGCGGACCGGTGGCGACGGGATCGGCGGGGTGTCGGTGCTGGCCTCCGAGACGTTCACCGAGGGCGGGCCGACCAAGCGGCCCAGCGTCCAGGTGGGTGACCCCTTCATGGAGAAGCTGCTCATCGAGTGCACGTTGGAGGTGCTCGGCGCCGGGCTGGTCGAGGGCATCCAGGACCTCGGCGGGGCGGGCATCTCGTGCGCGACCTCCGAGCTGGCCTCCAACGGCGACGGTGGCATGCACGTCTGGCTGGACCGCGTCCTGCTGCGCGACCCCACGCTCTCGCCCGAGGAGATCCTCATGAGCGAGTCGCAGGAGCGGATGTGTGCGGTCGTCGAGCCGGACAAGGTCGAGGCGTTCATGGCCATCTGCGCCAAGTGGGAGGTCGAGGCGGTGGTCATCGGGGAGGTCAACGACTCGGGGCGGCTCACCGTCGACTGGCACGGCGAGCAGGTCGTCGACGTCCCCCCGCGGACCGTGGCCCACGAGGGCCCGGTCTACGACCGACCCATCGCGCGACCTGGTTGGCTGACCGCCCGGCAGGACGACGCGCCGACGCCCGAGCGGCTGGCCCGCCCGGCGACGGCCGCCGCCCTTCGCCAGACCCTGATGACATTGCTGGCCTCGCCGAACCTCGCGGCCAAGGACTGGGTCACCGACCAGTACGACCGCTACGTGATGGGCAACACGGTGCTGGCCCAGCCCGAGGACGCCGGCATGATCCGCGTCGATGACCAGACCGGCCTGGGCGTGGCGCTGGCCACCGACTGCAACGGGCGCTTCGCCGCCCTGGACCCGTACGCGGGCGCGCAGCTGGCGTTCGCCGAGGCGTACCGCAATGTGTGCGTGTCCGGTGCGGTCCCGTTGGCGATCACGAACTGCCTGAACTTCGGGTCGCCCGAGGACGCCGGCGTGATGTGGCAGTTCGAACAGGCCGTGACCGGCCTGGCCGACGCGTGCCTGACGATGGGCACCCCGGTGACCGGCGGCAACGTGTCGTTCTACAACCAGACCGGCGACGTCGCGATCCATCCCACGCCGGTGGTCGGCGTGCTCGGCGTGATCGACGACGTCGCGCGCCGGACCCCGATGGCCTGGGAGGGCGACGGCGACCTGATCTACGTCCTGGGCGACACCCGCGACGAGTTCGGCGGGTCGGAGTGGGCGCACGTCGTGCATGGCCACCTCGGCGGAATGCCCCCGCACGTGGACCTCGAGGCTGAGCGCGAGCTCGGCCAGATCCTCGTGGCCTGTTCCCGCGACGGCATGCTCACCGCCGCGCACGACGTGTCCGACGGCGGCATCGCGGTGGCGCTGGTGGAGATGGCGTTGCGGGCAGGGATCGGCGCGCGCTGCTGGGTGCCTGACGCGATCGACCCGTTCGTGTTCCTGCTCTCGGAGTCGGCCACGCGCGCCGTCGTGGTGGTGGCGCGCTCCGAGGAGCTGCGGTTCACCGAGATGTGCGGTGCGCGGGGCTTCGCGGCGACCCGGATCGGTGTGGTGGACTCCGGGATCGGCGCCGAGCATGGGGTCGCCGACGGCGGCCAGGCGCTCGTCGTCGACGGCGTCCACGGGGCATCGGTCGTGCTGCCCCTCGAGGAGGTCCGGGCCACCCGCGCCGCGACGCTCCCCGCCCTGTTCGACTGACGCCCCCCACGATCCCAGCCCCCGCCCCGCGCCCCGCGCATCCGAAGGATCTGCTCCCGTTCCGACGGTCTGCTCCCATCAGGCTGGGAGCAAACTGTGCAACCGGGAGCGGCTCGTGGTCAGTGCGGGTGCTGCGACCGGCGTCGGCCGCGCTTCGTCGGTCGGAGTCGGGGTGCCGGCGATGCTCGGGCGTGGCAGCATCGCCGGACGTGGGACTCGAGGACCTCGAACATGTGAGGGTCACCTCGCGGGCGACGTGGCGAGAGTGGTTGGCGGCCAACGCCGACACCTCTTCCGGGATCTGGTTGGTCATGCCCCGACGTGGCAACGATGATCCGGCGCCCACCTACGACGAGATCGTGGAGGAGGCCCTGTGCTTCGGCTGGATCGACTCCACGGTCCGGACCCGGGACGAGCGGTTCGGGCTCCAGTTGCTCACCCCGCGCAAGCCGACCTCGACCTGGTCGGCGAGCAACAAGGAGCGTCTGTCCCGGCTCATGCCGGCGGGCTTGATGACCGAGCGAGGACTGCAGGCGATCGAGGTGGCCAAGGCCAACGGCTCCTGGGAGATCCTGGACGCCGTCGAACGGCTCGAGGTGCCCACGGACCTGGCCGAGGCGCTCGACGCCGAGCCCGCCGCCCGCACGTTCTTCGACGCGATGCCCCCGGGAGTCCGCAAGCAGCACCTGTGGCACGTGGTCAGCGCCAAGCGCCCCGAGACCCGGGCGACCCGCATCGCAATGATCGTCACCGCCGCCGCGGAGTCCCGCCGAGCCGTCGGCTGACTCAGGCGGATCTGCTCCCATTCGGACGATCTGCTCCCAACGCGCTGGGAGCAGATCGTCGGACCGGGAGCAGATCGGACTCTGAGCGGGCCTGCCCCCGTCGCAGCGCCCGGGCGATCCGTTCGGCGAGCGCACCCTCGTCCCACAGGTCCGCCCAGGTGACGTGGAGGACCTCGTAGCCGCGCTCGACCAACCGATCGTTGCGCCGCTTCTCCGCCCAGTGCGCTGCTGCGGGATCGCCACGCAGTTCGTACTTCCCACGACCGTCGAACTCCACCACCAGTCGTTCCCCGACCAGGAAGTCGACCCGGTCGCGGCCGATCTCGACCTGTTCCCTGGGAGTCAGGCCCATCCGGTTCAGCCTCCGACGCAGGAGGCTCTCGCCGGGACTCTCGGCCAGTCCGCTGGTCAGGGCCGGTAGCAGGCGCGCTCGTCCGGCTCCAGTGCAGTTGACCACGCGTGCGGCACGATCGACCAGTTCGCCGTGGCCGAGGACGCCCGTGTGCAGCGCGGCGTCGGCGATCGCCACGGCCCAGTCCTCATCGAGGACCCGAGCACAGTCGAGCACCGTGAGCACCGGACTGGTGCACGCCACGCCCGCCTGCGTGTCGATGTCATCCACGGCGACCTCTCGGGAATGCACGTGGTGGAAGCGCCCTGACTTCGCGCCGCCGCGCCGCCCCATGACCCGCGAGACCTGCACGCTTCCCACCTGGTGCTCGAGCAGGGGCAAGCCCCACAAGGCGGCAGCGGTCGTGTGGCTCGCGACCACCCCGGAGACCCGCGCGAGCACCGCGCAGGATCGGGTTATGTGGACGGCTACCGGGTCCAGGCCCTTGGTGCTCGCGTAGGCGCCGGGCGCGAGTCGCTCGAGTCCGGCCACCATCCGACGCTGTTCAGCAGCGCTGACGCCCATCGCGCGTAGGTCCGAAAGGTGGGTGATGGCGGGGATGTTCACCCGGACAGCCTCCCGGCGGACGCGAGTGCCGGACCGGTCGTGGCGCCGATCTGTGGACAACGCCCTCGGCGAGGCTGCGCTCGCCAACGTGCATCCGCTCCCGTTGAGCCGATCTGCTCCCAGGTGGATGGGAGCAGATCGGCCACGCGGGAGCAGACTCCTCGCGGCATCCGGAGTTCGCACCTGATAGGACTCGCCCTGTGGAACCGCTGTTCGTCGTTGCCGTTGCTGGGGTGGTCCTGGGGGGCATCGCTCAGTCGGTCACTGGCCTCGGGTTCGCCCTTGTGGCGGCGCCGGCCCTGATTTCCCTGCTGGGACCCAGCCAGGGGGTCGGCGTGGTGGTCCTCCTGGGCGCGCTGGCGGCCGTTCTGCCCCTGGTGGGTCAGTGGCGGCGCGTCCGGGTGCGCGACACCGCGACGCTCCTGGTGCCCACGCTCCTGGCTACGCCGATCGTCGCCGCAGTTCTGAAGGGGATGGACACCGCGACGGTCGCGATCGCAGCGGGAGTCGCGGTCATCATCGGGGTCATCGCCCTGTGGCGGGGGCTGACGTGGGCTCGGCTCGTGTCCCTGCCTGGGGCCGTCGGGACCGGGATCACCAGCGCGGCTCTGAACGTGATCGGCGGCGTGGGCGGCCCGCCGATCGGGCTCTACGCGGCCAACGCGCGATGGGATCCGCCTGAGTCGCGCGCCAGCCTGCAGGCGTTCTTCCTGATCCAGGGGATCGCCACCGTGGCAGTGGTCGGCCTGACCTGGCCCGACCCGTGGATGGTCGGTGCCCTCGTGATCGGGACCGTGGCCGGGATGTGGCTCGCCCCGCGGATCCCCGAACCTATCGCGCGCCTGGCGGTCCTGGGGGTTGCGGCCTTCGGGGGCGTGGCGCTCATCCTCGGCAACCTGTGAGTCCTGGCTAGGGCTCGGACCTCAAGCAGGCGGGTGGCGATCAGACGGTGTCAGGGCACGCGGGGTCAGGGGGAGCCAGGTCGAGAGGTCGGCGCGCGCACCGCTGGCCCGGATCTGACCGGCAGCGCTCGCCTGCGCCCAGGAGAGCTCCCCGGTGGCGAGCGCGAGCCAGGTTGGCGCGTCCATCTCGATGACTGCCGATGGAGTGCCCCGGCGGTGCACGGGGCCAGGGACAGCCTGAACGGCCGCGAAAGGCGGGATGCGGACCTCTACCGAGTGCCCGGGAGCGCGGTCGGTCAACAGTTGGAGGGTGTACCTGACTGCCAGCCGCTGCGTGGCGCGGTCCGCTGGCCGGTCCGGGCCGACGCCGGTGGTCCACGCCCGCACGGCGGCCATCCCGTCAGCAGTGGGGATCCGAGAGCGGGCCATGCCCCCATCCTCGCCGACCGTGGCTGCTCCTGAGGGATCTGCTCCCGGTTCGACGATCTGCTCCCCTCGTGTCGGGAGCAGATCGTCGCAAGGGGAGCGGATCTCCCTCGGGGCACGCGTCACCGCACCCGGCCGCGGCGCCTAGACTGCACCTCGTGCCGCGCGGCGATGGGATGCTCACCCACGAGCTCGACCCCCAGGATCAGGGGCCGCAGGACGCATGCGGGGTGTTCGGGGTGTGGGCGCGCGACGAGGAGGTCGCCAAGCTCACCTACTTCGGCCTCTACGCCCTGCAGCACCGCGGCCAGGAGTCCGCGGGCATGGCGGTCAGCGACGGCCACCAGATCATGGTCTACAAGGACATGGGCCTGGTCTCGCAGGTGTTCACCGAGGGCGCGTTGGCCTCGCTGCACGGGCATGTCGCCGTCGGGCACTGCCGCTACTCGACCACCGGATCCAGCGTGTGGGAGAACGCCCAGCCCACCTTCCGATCCACCGCCACGGGGCATCTGGCCCTCGGTCACAACGGCAACCTGACCAACACCCACGAGCTGGCCGTGCGCGTCGCCGAGGCGGAGGCCCACTCAGGCGCCCTCCCGCTGGGCACCACCATGTCCTCCACCTCGGACACCGAGCTGCTCACCGCGCTGCTGGCCGCCCATCCGGGCGAGTCCATGCTCACCGCGGCGGTGGACGAGCTGCCCCATGTGCGTGGCGCGTTCAGCCTCGTCTTCATGGACGACAACACCCTGTACGCAGCCCGGGACCCGCAGGGGATCCGGCCGCTGGTGATCGGCCAGCTCGAGCGCGGTGGGTGGGTCGTGGCCTCCGAGACCGCTGCGCTGGACATCGTCGGGGCGGCGTTCCTGCGCGAGGTGGAGCCCGGCGAGGTGATCGCCATCGATGAGCGCGGCCTGCACAGTGACCGGTTCGCCCCAGCCGAGCCCAAGCACTGCCTGTTCGAGTTCGTCTACCTGGCCCGGCCCGACACCCGGATCGCCGATCGCAGCGTGCACGCCACCCGCGTGCAGATCGGACGGGTCCTCGCCCGCGAGCATCCCGCCGACGGCGACCTGGTCATCCCGACCCCGGAGTCCGGCACGCCGGCCGCAGTCGGCTACGCCCAGGCCAGCGGCATCCCGTTCGCCCAGGGCCTGGTGAAGAACGCCTACGTCGGGCGCACCTTCATCCAGCCCTCGCAGACCATCCGCCAGCTCGGGATCCGGCTCAAGCTCAATCCGCTGCGCGACGTCATCGAGGGCAAGCGCCTGATCGTGGTCGACGACTCGATCGTGCGCGGCAACACCCAGCGTGCGATCGTGCGGATGCTGCGCGAGGCCGGCGCCGCGGAGGTGCACGTGCGGATCAGCTCCCCGCCGGTGCTGTGGCCCTGCTTCTACGGCATCGACTTCGCCACACGCACGGAGCTGATCGCCCATGACCGAACCGTCGAGGAGATCCGCTCCTCGATCGGGGCGGACTCCCTGGGCTACGTCTCGCTCGAGGGCCTGACCGAGGCGACCGAGCTGGGGGCGCCGAACCTGTGCCGGGCCTGCTTCGACGGCGTCTATCCCATCGCCTTGCCCGAGCCGGAGCTGCTCGGCAAGCACCTCCTGGAGATCGAGGTGGCCACACCGTGACGGCAACCGGCGACTCGAGCACACCGGGGGCGACTTATGCCGCGGCTGGGGTGGACGTGGAGGCCGGCGAGCGCGCCGTCGAACTCATGCGTGCCGCGATCGCCCGGGCGCAGCGCCCCGAGGTGGTCGGTGGGGTGGGCGGCTTCGCAGGGCTGTTCGACGCCTCAGCGCTGCTGGGCTACCGCCGGCCCCTGCTGGCCACCTCGACCGATGGAGTCGGCACCAAGATCGACGTGGCACGCCGGATGGACGTCCACGACACGATCGGAATCGACCTGGTCGCGATGGTCGTCGACGACCTGGTCGTCTGCGGCGCCGAGCCGCTGTTCATGACTGACTACATCGCCGTGGGATCTGTGCTCCCCGAGCGCGTCGCGGCGATCGTCACGGGGATCGCCGAGGGGTGTCGTCGTGCCGGGGTGGCGCTGGTCGGCGGGGAGACGGCTGAGCACCCGGGCCTGCTCGCACCCGACGAGTACGACGTCGCGGGAGCGGGGACCGGGGTCGTCGAGGCGGACGCCCTGCTCGGCCCCGACCGGGTCCGCGTCGGCGACGTCCTGATCGCGATGGCTTCCAGCGGCCTGCACTCCAACGGGTACTCGCTGGCCCGCCACGTCCTGTTCGACCGCGCCGGCTGGGCGTTGGACCGGCATGTGCCGGAGTTGGGCCGCAGTCTGGGCGAGGAGCTCCTAGAGCCGACCCGGATCTACGCCCTCGACGTGCTGGACCTGATCGCCGGGGGCGATGTGCACGCCGTGTCGCACATCACCGGCGGCGGCATCGCGGCCAACGTCGCGCGAGTCCTGCCCGTGGGCCTGCACGGCCAGATCGACCGCCCCACCTGGACCCCTCCGCCGATCTTCGAGGTGATCGGCAGGCTCGGTCGGGTCAGCCTCGCCGAACGCGAGCGCACCTTCAACGAGGGCCTGGGCATGGTGGCCGTGGTGGCCCCGGCGTCAGCCGCGCAGGCGGTGCGCCGGTTGGCCGCCCGGGGCGTGCCGGCATGGGTGTGCGGACATGTCCGCGCGGCAAAGCCCGGAGATGTCTCGGATGCAGTGGCCAAGGGCGGCACCGGCGGGACGGTCAGCCTGCTCGGCGAGCACGCCTGAAGTCCGGCCCAGTCACGGGCGCACCGGGTCAGCGGCCCGGCGAGACGACGTCCCCGTCGTCGTCGGACTCCTCGTCCTCGGACTCGTCCACGTACTTCGCGTACGGGTCGTCGTAGTCCTCGTCGTCCTGGTCCACCTCGTCGACCTCGACAGGCGAGGAATGCGCCAGCTCGGCCTGGAGTCGCTCCAGGTCCGTGCTGGGTCCGCCGTACTTGAGCTGGCGGGCCACCTTCGTCTGCTTGGCCTTGGCTCGGCCGCGCCCCATGGCTCGACCCCCTCCTCCGGTGCTTTCCCGGGCGGTACGTGAACTGACGGCGTGAGTCCTCTGCACGCGCCAGTGCGCCGATGCGCGATCCGAGCGACATACTAACGCCTTGATGCCGCGACGTGCCTGCCGTTGCCCCGGCTGCCGTGTTCGGCGTGGCGTTGCTGGCTGCATCTGAGGCGTCAGGAATAATGCGCGCTCGCCTTGTGTGGGTGGGGTGCGGGATGCAATGCTCAGCCCAGATGCCCGATTGAGTACGTTCTGCGAACTAATCCCGAGGAGCGACGTGATGGCTGTACGACATCAGGACGTGGAACCGCTGCTGACCCCCGCTGAGGTTGCCGCGCTGTTCCGCGTGGATCCCAAGACCGTGACCCGGTGGGCGAATTCCGGCAAGTTGACTTCGATCCGCACCCTGGGCGGGCACCGCCGCTACCTGGAGAGTGAGGTCCGGGGCCTGCTCGACGCCATCCCCGCACCCAGGGATGGTCTGGCCAAGGACCCCGAGCGGGCCTGACCCGCGCAGCCGACGCCGCCCTGATCAGCGGGTGGCACCCGTGACCAGCCACGCGCTGCCCCGCACCCGCCAGCCGAACGTGACTCCGCGGGCCAGCATGAAGACCGTCAGGGCCAGCCAGAGATCGGTGACCGTGCCCTGCGTGGCCAGCACCCACCACGCGGCCGGTGCGAACGCCGCGAGTGCGAGCACCTGGGCCACCACCAGGAAGCGGGCGTCCCCGGCGCCGAGCAGGACGCCATCGAGCACGAAGACCACGCCAGCCAGTGGCTGCTGCAGGGCGACGACGACCAGTGCGGCGGCGACCAGGGCGTGCACGGCCGGATCATCGCCGAACAGGCCCGGGATCCAGGTCCGAGCGATCAGGACCACGACCATGAGGACCACGCCGAGTCCGACCCCCCAGCGGGTCATCTGCCACGTGACGGCCCGGGCGATGTCCGCCGATCCGGCCCCGAGGTGCCGGCCGAGCAGGGCCTGCCCGGCGATCGCCAGCGCGTCCATGCCCAGGGCGAGCAGGTACCAGAGCGTGAACGTCACGTAGTAGGCAGCCAGCTCCTCGTCGCCCAACCGGGCGGCGACCACCACGGCCAGCACGAACACCGCGCGCAGGGCCACGGTGCGCCAGAAAAGCGGGACGGCGCCGCGCGCGGCGACCAGGACCCCAGATCGGCTGGGTCGAAGCGCCGCGTGCTCAGCGCGTGCCCGCCGGGCCAACTGCCACACGAACAGCGCCGCAGCGATCGCCTCGGCCACGACGGTGGCCCACGCCGATCCCGTGATCCCCCACCCGGCGACGATCACGAGGTACCAGGCCAGGACGAGGTTGGTGCCCACCGCGATCAGCGTCACCCACAGCGTGGTTGCGGTGTCCTGCAGCCCGCGGAGCACGCCGATCGCGGCCATGGCGGCCAGGGCGAACGGGAACGCCAGGCTGATCGTGCGCAGGTAGGCCAGGGCGTCGGGCGTGATCGCCGGTGACGTGCCGATCCAGGCGAGCAGCTGCGGTCCGAGCAGCCAGGTGCCGATGGTCGCCGCAACGCCCAGGCCCAGCCCCAGGGCCACCCCTTCGATCCCGTCGCTGATCCCCGCGGCGACCTGGCCGGCGCCCACCCTGCGGGCCACGACGGCGGTCGTCCCGTAGGCCAGGAAGATCGCCAGGCCGGTCACGGTGGTGAACACCTGGGCGCCGGCTCCGAGCGCAGCCAGGCTCGTGGTCCCCAGCGTGCCGACGATGATCGCGTCGATGAGCGTGAACAGCGGCTGGGCCACGAGCGCACCGAAGGCGGGCACCGCCAGGCGCAGGATGTCGCGCGCGGAGGTCGGCGCCCGCTCGGCGCCGGCGCGTGCTCGCGGGAGCTGTTCCATGACAGCGCCGAGACTAGTGCCCCGACGGCGCAGGTCCGCGGACAGAGCGGACCCCCTCACGACGGGGGATGCATGAGGGGGCCCGCAGTGGCCAGGGCCGGGATCGAACCGGCGACCTTCCGCTTTTCAGGCGGACGCTCGTACCAACTGAGCTACCTGGCCGGACGGTTCGGCGCCGAACCGGTGTCGTACTGCTAGCGACCCTGACGGGACTCGAACCCGCGACCTCCGCCGTGACAGGGCGGCGCGCTAACCAACTGCGCCACAGGGCCTGCTTGCTTGTCGTGCTCCGGTACTGCTCTTGCCAACCCGTGGGCTGGTCGTACCCCCAACGGGATTCGAACCCGTGCTACCGCCTTGAAAGGGCGGCGTCCTAGGCCGCTAGACGATGGGGCCGGACTGCTTGTTGTTCCGACCCTGACCTGGGGCCGGGGACATCGTGAATCATACGCAACCGGTCCGCGATTTCCCAAACCGTGGGCGGTCCCCCGACCCCGGGGCAGGGCCGCAGTGGCTGGTGGCTACGTCACGGGCCCCGCGATGGGGCAGGATGGCTCGCGGTATCCGCCCTCGCTGGAGTGGCCATCGTGACCTGAGGAGTATCCATGCCTGACCGACTGAGTCCGCTGGACGTCTCGTTCCTGTACATGGAGGAGCCGACGACGCCGATGCACGTCGGCGGGGTGGCGATCTTCGAGGTCCCCGAGGACGGCTTCGACTACGAGCGGCTCGTGCACCTGATCCGGACCCGGATCGCCCTGGTGCCCCGCTACCGCCAGCGCGTGCGCTGGGTGCCCGGCCACCTGGCCAACCCCGTGTGGGTCGACGACGAGAACTTCGACGTGACCTACCACGTGCGCCGCTCGGCCCTGCCCCGGCCGGGCACCGACGAGCAGCTCAACGAGCTCGTCGCCCGGATCATGAGCCGGCCCCTGGACCGCACCCGACCGCTGTGGGAGATGTACTTGGTCGAGGGCCTCGAGGACGACCGGTTCGCGATCCTGACCAAGACCCACCACGCCATGGTCGACGGCGCCTCGGCCGTGGACATCGGGCAGGTGATCCTCGATGGCACCCCGGAGCCCCGCGAGGTGCCCTCCGAGGCCTGGCACCCGATGCGCGAGCCCTCGTCGGCCGAGCTCATCGCCGGGGCGGTCAACGAGATCGCGCGCTCGCCCAAGGCCGTCGTGGACACCGTCCGTACGTCGGTGATCGATGTGCAGGAGACGGTCACGCACCTGGGTCGCAACGTGGTCGGCCTGGCCTCGGCGGCTCGGACGATGTCGCGCCCCGCACGGTCGGGTCCGCTCAATGCCTCGATCGGTGGTGCTCGGCGCTACGCGACCACCGAGACCGAGCTGGAGAAGCTCAAGCGGATCAAGCGCGCCCACGGGGGCACCATCAACGACATCGTCCTGACGGTGGTGGCCGGCGGGCTGCGGGCCTGGATGATGACCCGCGGCGAGGCCGTCACCACGCGCAGCTCGATCCGGGCGATGGTCCCGGTCAGCGTCCGCACCCCGGGGGACAGCTCCGGCAACCAGATCGCGGCGTTCCTCTGCGACCTGCCGATCGGCGAGCCGGACCCGGTGATCCGCCTGCAGCGGGTCCGATTCGAGATGGACATGCTCAAGGAGAGTGGCCAGATGCTCGGGGCCACCGCCCTGGTCGGAGTGGCAGCCTTCACCCCGCCCACCGTGCACTCGCTCGGTGCCCGGGTCGTGTCGGGCCTGTCCCGACGGGTCTACAACGTCGTGGTCACCAACGTGCCCGGTCCGCAGTTCCCGCTGTACGCCGGCGGCGCGCTCATGCTGGCCGCCTATCCGGTGGTCCCGCTCGCCCGCGGCCAGGCGGTCTCCATCGGCCTGACCTCCTATGACGGGGGCATGTTCGTGGGGCTGAATGCAGACCGGGAGGCGATGCCCGACGTCGAGGTCCTGGCGCAGTGCATCGACGACGCGATCGAGGAGATGCTGGCCACCGTGACCTCCGGCGACAAGCCGCGGCGGGCGAAAAGGACCACCGCGTAGGCGGTCGCGCCTCGCCGAGCCCGAGCACGGTCGCGGGGCGTAATGTATCCGCAGCAGATGCGCCTGGTGCGCCCGGCGCCACTGACCGCTGACCTGGAGGCGATAGCGATGGCCGATCGCGAGATCCGGCGCGGCCTGGTGCTCGGTGGTGGCGGGGTCCTGGGCGCTGCGTGGGCCGTGGGTGCGTTGTCCGCACTCAAGGACGTCCATGGGTTCGAACCGTGTGATGCCGAGGTCATTGTCGGCACGTCAGCGGGCTCGGTCCTGGCCGCACTGCTCGGCGCCGGGGCCACTGTCGAGGAGCTGGCGGCCCAGGAGCGCGGCGAGAAGGTCCTGACCGGCCCGATCGCGGGATTCAGCTGGGACATCGGTGCCGTCACAGGGGGCTCGCGCCCCGGGATGCCGAAGCTGCAGCCGGGGTCACGCTCTCTCATGCGCAACAGCCTCTCGCGGATCCGCAAGATGCCCCCGACCGCGGTCCTCTCGGCGTTCATGCCCACGGGCTCCAAGACCCTGGACCGCGTGGCGCACCTCGTGGAGGGGTTCACCCCCATCGGGCAGTGGTCCCCGCACGACAACGTCTGGATCGTGACCATGGACTACGACACGGGCAAGCGCGTGGTCTTCGGCCAGCCCGGGGCGCCGGAGGTTCCGCTGTCGCTGGCAGTCCAGGCCTCCTGCTCGATCCCGGCCTGGTACTCCCCGGTGGAGATCGACGGCCATCGCTACGTCGACGGCGGTGCGTGGTCGGCCACCTCGGTCGATGTCGTGGCCCACCTGGGCCTCGACGAGGTCTACGTGATCGCCCCGATGGTCAGCTTCCACCTCGACCGACCCGACCACCTGCTCGCTCGGCTCGAGCGCACCTGGCGGGTCCAGGTGACCAAGCGCTGCCTCAACGAGGTTGAGAAGGTCCGGGCCGGTGGGACCGACGTGACCGTGCTGGGCATGGGGCCCCAGGACCTCGCGGCGATGGGTGGCAACCTGATGGCCCACGAGAAGCGCACCCACGTGCTGGAGACGTCGATCCGCACCTCGATCGAGGCCCTGCGCGACCCCGACCATCTCGGCCCGGACCACCTCGCATCGGTGGGGTGATGCGCGCCTACCTGCCCGTCGCGTGGGCGGACCTGCACCTGCTGCGCGAGGCCGGCCAGATCAGTGGCCCTCGGCGTGCCCACGTCGTCGATCCGCAGTGGCGCACCGACGCCCCGGAGGTAGACGAGGAGGAGTGGGAGTTCGAGGCCCAGCTCCTTGCTGCGCAGCAGTTGGCCGACCTGGAAGGTGGCGCGGTGCTCGCCCTGGACCTCGACCAGAAGCCGGACGGTCAGCCTGCGCAGGGCTGGGTCGATGTTCCCGGCCCAGTGCGGCGCCGAGACGTCGCAGCGGTGCTCACAGAGGAACTCGCCTGGTACGGCGCACAGGAAATCGGCGACTTGCTCGATCGGCAGTAGCCGAACGAGCGCTCAGAACTGCTTGGCCAGCGCCGAGGTGGCGCCCTTGAGCGTGTCCTTGAGCGTCTTCTTCTGGATGAAGCCCGGCAGCGGTAGGGGCGTGTCGACCTCGAGGGTCATGGTCGCCTCGGTCTTGCCGCCCTTGTCCGCCAAGGCCCAGGAACCCTCCTGCAACTTCTGGACCTTGGTCGGTGCCACCAGGACCCAGCTGAACCCGGAGTCCGAGTGGGTGTAGGTCAGCTCGAACTCGTCCTTGGCAACCTTCACGTCGTTGACCAGGCGTGCACGCGAGGGCAGGCCCTCGTCGTTGCGCTCGAGGACCTCGGAGGCGGTGTTGCCGGGGAACCAGTTCTGCTGGTTGTCGACGTCGCGCAGGAAGGTGAGCACCTGGTCGACGGGTGCGTTGACAGTGACGCTCATGGATTCCTTGACGGCCATGGGAGGGGACTCTAGGGCGACCGTGGACGCGGTTGCGCGCTGAACGTGCGTTCCGGAAGGTCACTGTCCGGACGTCATGGCGTGAACCTCATTGCGTGAACCACTGGGGTGCGATCTGCTGCTCCTTGCGCAGGGCGCGCATGAACTGCTCGCCCACCACTGTCTCGAGCTTCCCGCCGACCAGAGGGACCCGCGCCTTGGCGTGCACGACCACCTTGAGCTGCGAGCCGGACCCGTCGGGATGCAGCTCCAGGGTGCCGTAGACCTCCATGGGGGCGCTGGCGAACGTGGCGGTCACCGTGCCGTGCCGGGCCCCGTCGACGTCCGGGTGCGCCCAGGTGTGCACCTCGTCGACGGTGATCGCATCGCCGACGAACTTCCGCGCGGCGGCGGGGATCTCCGCGGGCAGCTTGCGCGACGAGCTGATGATCACGTGCTCGCCGTCCTCCTCCACGCCGGCCGACACGTCGAACGCCGCCATGTGCTCGTGCTTCCAGATGACGTAGTGCGGGTCGGACTGGGCGGCGAAGACCACGTCGGGGGCGGCGTCGAAGTGGATGGCGCCGGCGTACCTCTTGGCCATGGCTGCTCCTCGTGGGTCGTCGGGCCCGTCGGGCCGTGCTGGGCGGACTGCCGGGCAGGACAAGCAGGACTATAGGGCCCCGGCTGCCCGGCCACCGGGCGCGCGCGCCCCGTGGCCCGATCCCGTCGGCCCGATCCGGCGGCGGCTGCTCCGTGGGCGCGACCGCCTCGGGGCCCGCGTGGCAAGGTGGGTGGGCGTAGCGCCGTCTCGGGTGACCAGACGTGCGGACCCTGAGAGGAGCCGGGCGTGGGCGTGGGATTCGCCGAGTGGTTCAACTGGACCTCCGAGCGTGATCAGCGCCTGGCCGCCAACTTCTACCGGCACATCGATCCGGTCGACCTCGCGGGCCGTGACCCGGAGGCGATCGTCGGGGCGGTCACCCGCCAGATCGCGGTCGCGCGGACGCGGGCGCCCGGGTCCGCCGTCGTCGAGGTCGCCAACCCGACGGTCGACCGCGACGGCTGGACCGTGGGACGCAGCATCGTGAACATCGTCACCGATGACATGCCGTTCCTGGTCGATTCGGTCAGCGCCGAGCTCAACCGGATCGGGGTCGGGATCCACCTGGTGGTCCACCCGATCGTGGCGGTGGCCAGGGCGCTGGACGGCAGCCTGCTGCGGGCTGAACCGCCCAGCTCCGGGACGCACGCCGAGCCCGTGCTGCCCGAGGCCGAGGCGGACGGGACCCTCGAGTCGTGGATGCACATCGAGGTGGACTGGCAGCCCGACCCCGCGGACCTCGAGGAGATCGCCGGGAACGTCGCGCGGGTCCTGCTCGATGTCCGGCGAGCGGTCACCGATTGGCCGCGGATGGTGGCCGAGGCCCGTGGGCTGGCGGCCGAACTGGTCGCCGCCGCGCCCCGCGGCGTGGGCAGCGACCAGGTCAGTGCGGCCATCGACCTGCTCAACTGGCTGGCCGCCGATCACTTCACGTTCCTGGGCTACCGCAAGTACCGGCTCGTCGGCTCGCAGGCCGATCCTGAGGCACTCGGCCTGGTCGAGGAGCCCGGCAGCGGCTTGGGCCTGCTGCGCTCGGAGCGGGCAGAGTCGTCGTCGTTCGCCGAGCTGCCGCCCACCGTGCGGCAGAAGGCTCTGGAGCCCCGGCTGCTGATCGTGACGAAGGCCAACCGACGCTCGACCGTGCACCGCCCGGTCTACCTGGACTACGTGGGGATCAAGGTGTTCGACCGGACCGGTCGGGTGGTGGGCGAGCACAGGTTCATCGGGCTGCTCTCCTCACTTGCCTACACACAGTCGGTCGAGACCATCCCCGTGGTGTCGCGCAAGGTGCGCCAGGTTCGCGAGACGTTGGGCTTCAGCCGCGGCTCGCACGGCGGCCGGGACCTGATGGCCTTCCTGGAGAACTTCCCGCGCGATGAGCTGTTCGCCATCGACACCACCGAGCTGACCAGCCTGTCCGAGGCGACGTTGAACCTCAAGGAGAGACGGGCCACCAAGCTGTTCGTGCGGCACGACACCTATGAGCGCTTCCTGTCCTGCCTGGTCTACCTTCCCCGTGACCGCTACACGACCGATGTGCGGCTCCAGATCCAGGCGGTCCTGCTCGAGGCCGTGGGGGGCACCAGCGTCGACTACACCGCCCGTGTCACCGAGTCGGTGCTCGCCCGGCTGCACATCGTGGTCCGGGTCGCCCGCGGCCAGTCGGTGCCCGAGGTGGATGTCGAGGCCCTGGAGGCCCGGATCACGGAGGTCGTGCGGTCCTGGGAGGACGAGCTGTCCGCAGCGCTGGTCGCCAGGTCCTCCGAGGCCGGCGCGCACGCGGTGCTGCGCCGCTACCCCGAGGGCTTCCCCGAGGCCTACCGGGCGTTCACGCCCCCCGAGGAGGCAGTGGCCGACCTCGCCGAGATCGAGGCGCTGACCCCGGCCGCACCCCTGCGCGTGTCCTTGCAGGCCGCGGCTCGGGGCAGCGGGGAGCAGGCCAACGCCCGCCTCAAGCTCTACAGCCTGCACGACATCTCGCTGGCGCAGGTGCTGCCGGTGCTGGCCAGCATGGGCGTCGCGGTCGTCACCGAGCAGCCGTTCCGGCTCATCGGCACGGATGCGTCCGGGCAGCCCGGTGGTGCCTTCGTCTTCGACTTCGGCCTGCACAGCACCGGCTCGGCCCGGATGGGGCAGGTGCGCCGCAACTGGGAGCAGGCCTTCCTGGCCTGTTGGGACGGTCGCGCCGAGGCGGACAGGTTCCACGGGCTGGTCGCCGAGGCAGGCCTGGACTGGCGCCGGATCTCGGTGCTGCGCGCCTATGCCCGCTACCTGCGCCAGGCCGGCTCCACGTTCAGCCAGGCCTACATCGAGGACGCGGCCCTGGCCAACCCGCGGATCGCCAGCCTGCTCATCCAGGTGTTCCACACGCGGTTCGACCCGGACCTGGTCGGGGACCGCGCCGCACTGACCACAGACCTCCAGACCCAGATCGCCCGGGCGCTGGACGACGTGGCCAGCCTTGACCAGGACCGTATCCTGCGCGCCCTGCTGGAACTGATCATGGCCACGGTGCGGACCAACCACTTCCAGCCCGACCGACCTGCCCTGGCCGTGAAGCTGGAGCCCGCACACATCCGGGACCTGCCCGAGCCCAGGCCGCGCTACGAGATCTGGGTCTACTCGCCGCGGGTGGAGGGCGTGCACCTGCGGTTCGGCAAGGTGGCCCGCGGCGGCCTGCGCTGGTCGGACCGCCGGGAGGACTTCCGCACCGAGATCCTGGGCCTGGTGAAGGCGCAGGCGGTGAAGAACGCGGTGATCGTGCCCGTCGGGGCCAAGGGCGGCTTCGTCGCCAAGCAGCTGCCCGACCCGGCCGTCGACCGCGAGGCCTGGCTGGCCGAGGGCGTGGCCTGCCTACCGCGATCTTCATCGGCGCGCTGCTGGACCTCACCGACAACCTGGTCGGCACCGAGGTGGTGCCCCCGGCCGGCTGGTCCGCCACGACGGCGACGACCCCTACCTGGTGGTCGCCGCGGACAAGGGCACCGCGACCTTCTCCGACATCGCCAACGCGATCGCCGGCGAGTACGGCTTCTGGCTCGGCGACGCGTTCGCCTCCGGCGGCTCGGCCGGCTACGACCACAAGGCGATGGGGATCACCGCCCGCGGTGCGTGGGAGTCGGTCAAGTCGCACTTCGCGAGTGGTCGGCCCGGACATCGAGACCTCGACGTTCACGGTCGTGGGCATCGGCGACATGTCCGGCGACGTGTTCGGCAACGGCATGCTGCTCTCGAGCGACACCTGCGCCTGGTCGCCGCGTTCGACCACCGGCACATCTTCGTCGACCCCGATCCCGGACCCGGCGACCTCGTTCGCCGAGCGCCAGCGGCTGTTCGCGCTGCCCCGCTCCTCCTGGGACGACTACGACCACGTCGCTGATCTGCGCCGGCGGCGGGGTGTTCCGCGCGCTCGGCCAAGTCGATCCCGATCACGCCCGCAGGTCGCCGGCCGCCTCGGCCTGCCGGGCTACGTGACGGCGATGCTCACCCGGCCGAGCTGATCTGCGCGCCATCCTGCCGCGCCGGTCGACCTGCTCTGGAACGGCGGGATCGGCACCTACGTCAAGGCGACCACCGAGACCGACGCCGACGTCGGCGACCGGGCCAACGACGCGATCCGGGTCGACGGCCGCGACCTGCGTGCCCGGGTGGTCGGCGAGGGCGGCAACCTCGGCCTGACCCAGCGCGGCCGGATCGAGGCGGCCCGCGCGGGCGTGGCGCTCAACACCGACGCCATCGACAACTCCGCGGGCGTGGACACCTCCGACCACGAGGTCAACATCAAGATCCTGCTGCGACCTGGCGGCGGCCGCCGGTGACCTCGACCGGCCCGAGCGCGACCCGCTGCTGGCGTCGATGACCGACGAGGTCGCCAGCATGGTGCTGGCCGACAACATCGACCAGAACATCCTGCTCGACCTTCGAGGACAGCCACGGCGCCGCGATGCTCCCGGCGACCGGCCGGCTGATGCGGGTGCTGGAGACCTCCGGAGGCTTGGACCGGGCGCTCGAGTTCCTTCCCGAGGACGCGGAGCTGGCCGCGCTGGGCCGCGAGGGCGGCGCAGGGTTGACCCGCCCGGAGCTGGCCGTGCTGGTGGCCTACACGAAGCTCGACCTGAAGGAGGCGCTGCTGGCCGGCACGCTTCCCGACGAGCCGTTCGCCGAGACGTGGCTGGTGCGACTACTTCCCGCAGGCGCTGGCGGCTCGGCTCGCCGGGCACCTGGCCAGCCATCCCCTGCGCCGGGCGATCATCACCACCGGACTGGTCAACGAGCTGGTCAACCGCGGCGGGATCACCTACGCCATGCGTGCCGCGGAGGAGTCCGGCGCTGGTCCGGCCGAGATCGCGCGTGCCTTCGCGGTGAGCTGCGGGGTGTTCGACCTGCGATCCCTGTGGCAGCGCATCGACGCCCAGGAGGGGTCGGCCCCCAGCGCTGCCCTGAACGCGCTGCGCACGGAGGTGTCGCGCCTGCTGGACCGCTCGACCCGCTGGCTGCTCCAGACCCGGGCGGCACGCTGGACGTGCCCGGGGAAATCGCGCGCTTCCGCGGCGTGGTCGCCGAGCTGTCGGCGGAGGTGCCCGGCTCCCTGGTCGGGGTCGAGCGCGACCGCCTGCATCGGCGGGTCTCGGACTTCGCCGTCGCCGGTGCGCCGCCGGATCTGGCCGCCGAGGTCGCTGCGCTGCTCGACGTGTTCTCCCTGCTGGACATCGTGGAGATCGCGCAGCGCACCGACGCCCAGCCGGGGGTGGTGGCCCAGCTGTACTTCACGATCTCCGAGCGCTACGAGGTGGATCGCTTCCTGGGTCGGATCACCGCGCTGCCCGCGGCGGGATCGCTGGACGACCCTGGCGCGCTCCGCGCTGCGCAGCGATCTGTACGGGGCGTTGGCCGTCGTTGACCGCCAAGGTGGTCCGGGCGACCCCCGAAGGTGGGACGCCGCTGGAGCGGGTCGAGGTGTGGGAACAGCGCTACGCGGAGGGCCTGGGGCGTGCCCGCGCCACGCTGGCCGAGATCGGCGAGCAGGAGACGTTCGACCTGGCCACCCTGTCGGTCGCGCTGCGCGTCATCCGCACCTTGGCGATGCAGGGGGGCTGACACCCCGTACGCTTGGCGGTCATGGCCATCGACTTCCCCGTGGCTCAGGCTGAGCTTGAGTCCACCCTGTCCAGCATCGAGACGGTGCTGGACCTGCCCGCGATGCGCGCCGAGGTCGCCGAGCTCGAGGTCGCAGGCCTCGGCCCCGAACCTGTGGGACGACCCCGCGGCTGCGCAGAAGGTGACCTCCCGGCTGTCGTTCGTCCAGGGCGAGCTGCGCCGGGTGTCGCACGCTGCGGCAGCGCCTCGACGACGTGCCGCTGCTCGTCGAGCTGGCCGAGGACGAGGCCGACGCCGACGGCCATGGCCGAGGCCGAGATCGAGCTCGCCGACCTGCAGCAAGGACATCGGCGAGCTCGAGGTCCGCACGCTGCTCGTCGGGCGAGTACGACCAGCGCGAGGCGCTGGTGACCATCCGCTCGGAGGCCGGCGGCGTCGACGCCGCGGACTGGGCCGAGATGCTGCTGCGGATGTACACGCGTCTGGCGAGCGGCACGACTGGACCTTCGAGGTGCTACGACATCTCCTACGCCGAGGAGGCGGGCATCAAGTCCGCGACGTTCGCGGTCAAGGCGCCGTACGCCTACGGCACCCTGCTCGGTCGAGCAGGGCACCCACCGGCTGGTGCGGATCTCGCCGTTCGACAACCAGGGTCGCCGGCAGACGTCGTTCGCCGGCGTCGAGGTGCTGCCCGTCACCGAGCAGACCGACCACATCGACATCCCCGAGAACGAGATCCGCATCGACGTGTTCCGCTCGTCGGGTCCCGGCGGGCAGAGCGTGAACACCACCGACTCGGCGGTGCGGATCACCCACATCCCGACCGGCATCGTCGTGTCCTGCCAGAACGAGAAGTCCCAGATCCAGAACCGGGCCGCCGCACTGCGGGTCCTCCAGGCGCGGCTGCTCGAGCGCCGTCGGACCGAGGAGCGCGCCGCGATGGACGCGCTCAAGACCGACACGTCCGGGTCGTGGGGCAACCAGATGCGCTCCTATGTGCTGCACCCGTACCAGATGGTCAAGGACCTGCGCACCGAGTACGAGACCGGCAACACCACCGCGGTGCTCGACGGCGAGATCGACGACTTCATCGAGGCCGGCATCCGCTGGCGCCGGCAGGGAGGCTCCGTGTGATCCGTTTCACCGACGTCACCAAGCACTACCCCAGCCAGACCCGCCCCGCGCTCGACGACGTGAACCTCGAGATCGTCAAGGGCGAGTTCGCGTTCCTGGTCGGGGCCTCCGGGTCGGGCAAGTCGACGTTCCTGCGCCTGGTGCTGCGCGAGGACCGGCCGACGTCCGGGTCGGTGCACGTGGCGGGCAAGGACCTGGGCAAGATGCCCAACTGGAAGGTCCCGCACCTGCGCCGCCGGATCGGCGCGGTGTTCCAGGACTTCCGGCTGCTGCCCAACAAGACCGTCTACGAGAACGTGGCGTTCGCCCTGCAGGTGATCGGTCGGCCCAGCGAGCACATCCGCAAGGTCGTGCCGGAGGTGCTGGACCTCGTGGGCCTGGAGGGCAAGGAGGAGCGGTTCCCCGACGAGCTGTCCGGCGGCGAGCAGCAGCGGGTCGCCATCGCCCGTGCCTTCGTCAACCGGCCGATGATCCTGATCGCCGACGAGCCCACCGGCAACCTCGACCCCGCCACGAGCGTGGGGATCATGCGCCTGCTCGACCGGATCAATCGCACGGGCACGACCGTGGTGATGGCCACCCACGACGCGGCTGTGGTCGACCAGATGCGCAAGCGCGTCATCGAGCTCGAGAACGGTACGGTCGTGCGCGACCAGACCCGGGGTGTGTACGGGGTCGCCCGGTGAGCGCCACGAGGGGGCGGGCATGCGACTGAGGTTCGTGCTTGGCGAGGTCATGACCGGGATCCGCAGGAACCTGACGATGACCATCGCGGTGGTCATCACCGTGGCGGTCTCGCTGGCCCTGTTCGGCGCGGGGCTGATGGTCCGCTCGCAGGTGGACCTCATGAAGGACTACTGGTACGACAAGGTCCAGGTCTCGATCTTCCTGTGCGGGTCGACCTCGACGGTCATCTCGTGCTCCGAGGGTCCGGTGTCCCAGGCCCAGCGCGAGGAGATCCGAGCGGACCTCGAGTCGCTCAAGCCGCTGGTCGAGGAGGTCTACTACGAGTCCTCGGCGGAGGCCTACGAGCGGTTCTCCGAGCAGAACCGCGGCGCGCCCATTCTGGCCAATATCACCCCCGACCAGATGCCCGAGTCGTTCCGGGTCAAGCTCAGTGACCCGACCAAGTACGACGTGGTCGCCAGTGCGTTCATCGGTCGACCCGGCATCGACCGGGTCAACGACCAGCGCCGGGTGCTCGACACGCTGTTCGCCATCCTCAACGGGTTCCAGACTGGCGCGCTGGTGATCGCGGCGATGATGCTGTTGGCCACCGTGCTGCTCGTGGCCAACACCATCCGGGTCGCGGCGTTCAGTCGGCGCCGGGAGACCGGGATCATGCGGCTGGTCGGTGCCTCGAACTTCTACATCCAACTGCCCTTCCTGCTCGAGGCTGCCCTGGCTGCCACGGTCGGGGCGCTGATGGCCATCGGGCTGCTGGCCCTGCTCAAGGCGGTGCTCGTCGACGGGGTGCTCACGCCGAGCTTCCAGTTCACGAACTTCGTCGGCTGGGATGTCTGGGCACAGGTCTCGGTCGTGGTGTTCATCACGGGGGTCGCGCTGGCCTCGGTGGCCGCGCTGGTCACGCTGCGTCGCTACCTGCGGGTCTGAGCCAGGTCCCGCGTCACCCGGATGGCCCAGGATCGCCCGTTCGGGCGTCCAGAGCATGGACATGGCCGATGTGCGCGGTACTCTGGAGCGACGCCCATGGCCTTGGGTGTATGCAGTCATGAGGAGTGGGCAGATGCGCGGGACGCGGGCGATCGCCCTGGCGACCTCCGCCATGCTCGCGTTGGGCATGACCGTGCTGGGCCCGGCGATGGCCGACCCCGCCGACGACAAGGAGAAGGTCGACGCGGCGGTGTCTGCGGCCGGCGATGACCTGCGTGCGGCAAACAAGGAGGTCGACCAGGCCATCTCGGACCTCGAGTCGGTGCGCGACCTCCTGCCCGCGGCCCGCAAGGCGCTGGCGGCCGCCCGGGTCGAGGCCGCCGCCGCCGAGGACTCCGACAAGGCGGCCCAGGACGAGTTGGAGCAGGCGACCGCGGCCGCGATCCGCGCTGAGCAGGAGCGCGCCGAGGTCGAGTTCCAGATCGAGGACCTACAGAGCCGGGTGGGCAACCTGGCGCGCTCTGTCTACCAGAACGGTGTGTTCGCGGACTTCGAGCTGCTGGTCACGGCCCAGACGCCCAGTGAGCTGGCGGATCGAGCGGCGGCCATCGATGCCGTGTCGCGGGCCAACAACACGACGTTGTCGCACATGGCCGAGATCCGCGCCGAGCTGGCCCTGAAGGAGGCGCGTCTGGACGTGCTGCGCCAGCAGGTCGACGAGAAGCGCCAGCAGGCCGCGATCAAGCTCTCCGAAGCCAACATCGCCCGCGACCGGGCCGGGGCAGCCAAGCTGAAGGTCGACCTGCTCGTGGCGCAGAAGGCCACGGCCCTGGATGTGGCCGCTTCGGAGCGGGCGAAGGTGCTCAAGCAGTACAAGTCGTATCAGGCCGAGCAGCAGCGGATCGCAGCCATCCTTGCCCAGCAGGCTGCCGCCGAGGCGGCCCGGCTGGCGGCGGGCGGCACCCTGAGCTTCACGCCCACCGGCGGCAAGGGCTTCCAGTGGCCCATCGAGGGGGTCCGCATCGGCCAGGGCGTGGGTCCGCGCGTCCACCCGGTCTACGGCTACCGCTCGTGTCATACGGGTGTCGACATGGGTGCTCCGACGGGGACGCCGATCCGCGCCACCGCAGCCGGCATCGTCGTGATCAACGCCAGCGGGGGGCCCTACGGCAACCACACGCTGATCTCCCATGGCAACGGACTGTTCTCGATGTACGCCCACCAGTCGCGGTTCGGTTCCGAGGAGGGGCAGAAGGTCAAGAAGGGCGACGTGATCGGCTACGTCGGCTCCACCGGGTACTCCACCGGCCCGCACCTGCACTTCGAGATCCACGTCGGTGGGACCCCGTACGACCCGATGGGCTGGTTCGGCGGCGAGAAGGTCCCGGTCAACTGCTGATGCCCCGGGAGCAGGGCCGGCAGGTGGTGGCCCAGAACAAGAAGGCTCGCCACGACTACCACATCGACGCCACCTACGAGGCTGGTCTGGTGCTGGTGGGCACCGAGGTGAAGTCGCTGCGCGCTGGGCGCGCGAGCCTCGTCGACGGCTTCGCCCAGTTCCAGGACGGCGAGCTGTACCTGCACGGCCTGCACATCCCCGAGTACGCCCAGGGCACGTGGACCAACCATGCGCCACGCCGGGTGCGCAAGCTGCTGCTCAAGCGTGCCGAGCTCGAGCGCCTCGAGCGAAAGCTCAAGGAGAGCGGCTACACGCTCGTGCCCCTGTCGCTGTACTTCAAGGACGGCTACGCCAAGGTCGAGATCGCCCTCGCGCGCGGCAAGAAGGCCTATGACAAGCGCCAGGTGCTCGCCGAGCGCGACGCGCAGCGCGACATCGCCAAGGAGATGGGACGTCACCTCAAGGGCCGCACCTGAAGCTGGGTTGGTCGGCATCGGCGTCGGCGGGCGTCGGCGTCGGATTCAGTGGTCAGGTGACAGTGTCCGATCCCCCGGCTACCCTTGAGGGGCTGGTTCGCCAGTGACAACTCAACAGGGGGTGACTGGTTTCGACATCGGATGTGATCGAGGTGGAGAAGCGGGCCGAGGATGGCAGTTATCTCGATAACGACCTGCCAAGAAACAACTGCGAACAACACTCGCACTGACGCCAACGCTTTCGCCCTCGCGGCCTGAGCGATATTGCGTCCGTCAGCCCGGGGGCGTCTCCGACCCGGACCTGGCGTCATCAAGGGGACTGACCAACTCACCCGGTAACGGGGTGGGACGGAACACCTAACAGTTGCTGGACCGTGCTACCGCGCAGTGCCACACGAAGCGCGGAGGTCGAGAGCACAACAGCGTGGCTGCGCCCGGAGAAGACCCCAAGAGGCACCGATGGACCCGGGTTCGATTCCCGGCACCTCCACAAAGACCAAAGGCCCCCGCCGTTCCGGGGCCTTTGGACTTCGTACCCGGCGATCAGTCGGACTCGGGAGGAGGCTGCCGCCCGGCGGCAGCCGACGGCTCCCGGCACCTCGACGACCCGGCACCTCGACGATCCGGCACCTCGGCGATCCGCCGACCCGGCGACCCCGCGACCCTGCGGGAAGTGGGGAGTCGGTGAGCAACACGGCTTGCCAGGGGTGAAGATCCCGACGGCTGCCAAGGCGCAGACACTGACGGCTGCCAGGGCAGAACCGTCAGTGCTGTGCGGCACGGCTGTGTCTTGCCGGCCCGGGGCGTCACTTGATCAGGACAGCTGGGTCGGCGCCTCTCCTGTGATCTCGAACCCGGCGGGTGTCCGCCATCGCCACGCCACGGGACGCTCGACGTCGCTGTCGACGGTCGATTCGGATTCCGGGGGATCGAGATCCCACCCCGCGTGGGTCTTGAGGACGTGGTGCCGACGACAGAGCGGGCCGAGGTTGGTGGCCTCCGTGGCGCCCCGGGGCCAGGGGATCGCGTGGTCGAGGTCGCATCGGCTCGAGGGCTGGCGGCACCCGGGGAAGCGGCAGTGCGGCTCCCGAGCCCGGACCAGCCGCGCCATGCCGGCCGATGGAACATATCCCGCACGTCCGGTGGCGGTGACCGCACCGGACGCATCGGTGATCCACGCCCGCCAGCGACCCTCAGCAGCCAACTCGCGGGCAACGTCGGCCGGGACGGGACCGACGCCCGGGATCTGCGCGGGGTGATCGGCCAGGCCCAGGATCGTCGGCAGGTCGACGATGACCGAGATCTCCGGACGCCCCGCGGCTGGGTGCGCGCCGGACTGCGGAGCCAGCGCGTCGGCGGTGGTGGAGTGAGCGCCGCCGGTCTCGGGACCCTCCGGCTGGGAACCCGCCAACGGGTCGTCGGCCGACCGAGGGTCATACGGTCGTGGGGCGCCCAGCAGCACATCCACCAGGATGTCGGCGCGCAGCTGATCTCGGGTCCGAGGCTGGGTCTGTCGGCCAGCGCCGACGGTCTGTGGGTCCTGCGTTCGGGGTTGCTGCGCGTCTGCGTCACAACGGTCGGCCTCGAGCCCGGTGGCCAGCGCAGTGAGGCGTCGGTGGATGCGATGGGCATCGGTCTCGGCGAGGTCGGCGATGAGCGTCGCCATGCCGTCGCCTCGGTGGTGCACCTGCACCCGTCGCTGGGCGAAGGCGCGCGCCCGGGCCTCCTGCTCTGCCTCGGGGCAGAGCCGTAGCCGAGCCGCCCGGGCGATCCGGCCGATCTCCGCCGAGTTGTACGCGCGCCGTCGCGCAGCCACGCGGTCGAGCACCCGGCGACGCACTTCCGCGACCACCAGTCGCGCGTCGTCGTCGGTCAGCCCAGTCACATGCTCGAGGACCAGTCGCGCAGCCCAGGACGAGAGTGCTGCACTGGACACGAGCGACTCCAGCGCGGGGAGCGCGACCAGGGCTCGTGCCCAGCCGATGCGATTGCCCATCGAGGGGATCGTCGAGCGCAGTGCGTGCGCCAGCTCCTCGCGAGCCGGGTCGTGGAGGTGCTGGCCCCCAGCGGAGACCTCGAACTGGACCGGCTGATGGCCTGCCGCATCAACGACAGCGCACGCGGCGCCGGCAGCGACCCAGGCGGCGCACGCCTCCCACGCTGCTGCGGTCACCACCTGGCAGGCGCAGGGCCAGCCCTCGGCCTGACCCGGCGCGGGGAGGTCCGCCACGAACCTGTCGGCGCCGTGCGGGTGCGGACATCGGCTCGACCTGCCCAGGCCTGCCAGCGCCGCGGCCAGCGCTGGCCCGGCAGGCAGCCACAGCAGTGCGCGCGCTTCTTCGCGCATGGGAACGTCCCACCAGTCCAGCGCGGTCCACGGTGGTCGATCCTCGACCCACCAGCGACGCAGCAGTGCCTGGAACTGGACCTCCCGGCCAGCCTCCGCTTCCCTTGGATCGCCCTGATCCCGGTCAGCCCGACGGTCCGTCGCGACCGGTTGCCCTGCTGCCTGGCTGTGCGCCATCACGACCCCCGGTGTTCGAACGGATGTACGAATCCTGACACATCGTTCGGCATGGCCGACAGCCCCGGACGGACTCCCTGAGGACGAAGTCCTGGTCCGGGGCAGCGCGATGTCCCTTCGCGTCACGGCCTCTACCCCGCGTGATTGGGCGGCTACGAAGCGCTACAATTTCCGCCCATGGGGGAGACATCGCAGCAGTTCGATCGTGATCCACAGACCGGCCTGCCCACGGGGCAGGGCGGGGACTTCCTGGCCGAGCTGGCCAGCCGTGTGCAGACCCGGTCCCTGGAGGACTCCTCGGCCAAGGGGTCCATCGCCCTTGTCGACCTCGACTACCTCACGGAGATCAACGAGCGACGGGGCCTGCAGATCGGCGACCAGGTGATCGTGGAGTTCGTCACGCGGCTGCGGTTGGTCGCCCCGGAGGCGACGATCGCCCGGATCGGGGGAGACGACTTCGTGCTCATGTTCAAGGACCGGCCCCCGACCGAGGTCGCCGAACTCCTGCTCGGTGCGCGATGCGCCGCGCGCGGACCGATGGCCACCGACGCCGGCCAGATTGACGTGACGTTCTCCGGCGGTGTGACTGCCATGGGCGCGGACCCCGACCAGGCCATGGGAAGGGCGTTCCGCGCACTGTTCCAGGCCAAGGACTCCGGCCGGGACCAGGTCCGCGTCTACGACGAGGCCACGGTGTCCTTCGCCGAGGGCAGGCGAGCGCTCCTGGCCCGCATCGACCAGCTCCAGCGCCTGGTCGAGAAGATGTCCGCCGAGGCGCGCACCGACTCGCTGACCGGACTGCCGAACCGCCGCCGGATGGACGAGGAGACGCAGCGGGCCGACCGGATCCGCGCGCGGCGGCCGCGCACCGACTCGATCCTGTTCCTCGACCTGGACAGGTTCGGCATGCTCAACAAGTGGCGCGGCCAGGAGGCCGGCGACGACGCGTTGCGCGAGGTCGGCGCCGTACTGGGCAGCACCTGTCGCCCCGAGGACCGGCCGTTTCGGCGCGGTGGCGAGGAGTTCGTCGTCCTGCTTCCCGACACCCCTGAGTGGGCGGCGGGTGTCGTCGGCGAGCGGATCCGTGCTGCTGTCCGGGATCTTGCCGTGCCGCACGGAGGCCTGCCTGACACCCCGATGCTGACGGCGACGGTCGTGGTCGCAGAGGTCAAGCAGGGCGAACTCACCGACGAGTCCATCGAGCGTGCAGCCACCATGGCCTTCGGCGTCAAGCGGCAGGGCCTGCGCAACCAGGTCCATTTCGCCGACTAGCGCCCTGGGCCCTCCTGGGAGAGCGAGTCGGCTGCGAACCGCTGCCACAGCGGTGCCACGATCTGGGCATGTCGCAGGAGGAAGGATCGCTCGTCGAGTCCCTTGCGGCGCATCCAGCCGGTGACCTCGTGGCCGGACTTGCTCGCATTGCACGGCCCGCAGGCGGGCACGACATTGGCCAGCGTGTAGCGGCCCCCGCGGGCGATCGGCAGGACGCAGTCGCGCTGCAGTGCAGGGTCGGTGGTGCCGCAGTAGGCGCAGCACGCCCACATGTCGCACAGAAGCGCCCACTGCTCGTCGGTCAGGTCGTGGGTGACGCGTGCCATCCGCCGGGTGCGCCGGCGGGCCGCGCGGGCCCGGCGAGTTCGGCTGGCCGGCATGGGGCCGAGGCTACCCGCCGAAAGGGGACGCTGGGCGCCGCTAGTCGGCCGTCACCGCGCCCCGCGGGTGGGGCGTCACGAGGGTCGAACCCCCAGGGTGTAGCGCACCTGCTGGTGCACCAGGTACCCGCCGCCTGGATCCGCCGCGGCGGCAAGCCGACGTTCGGCCTCGGCGCGTACCTTTGCCCGGCTGTCCGCAGGCACGTGGGCCCACATGGCCCGCTGGCCGGTGGACATGCTGAACGCGTACCACCGGTCGGCGTCGGCGAAGTGGACCGACAGGTCGACGGTGATCGTGGCGACTTCGTCGAACCCGGCGTCTAAGAGCAGGCCCTCCATCCCGGAGTCCGAGCTAAACGGCCCGCGGGCGCCGCTGGTCCGGGCGTCGAGGAGTTCGGTGGGCAGGTAGGGCGTGAATACGTCGTCGACCGACCGCCACGCCTCGTCTTGGGGCCCGAACGTGCTGACCCCGATCCGGCCGCCGGGCCGCAGTGCGGCGCGCCAGGAGGTCAGCGCCGCTGGTGGATCCGGCAGGAAGAACAGGACCGCTGAGGACCCGAGGGCATCGAAGGCACCCGCCTCGAGGGCCGGTGCCTGGGCGTCGCCCACCAGGGCCTGCGCGTGCGACAGCCCCTCGGCCGCGAGGGCCGAGCGCGCCAGGGCCACCATCGCAGGGGAGATGTCCACTCCGAGGGCCATGCCAGTCCCTGTGATCTGACGCGCGGCCCGGAGCAGGAAGGCGCCCTTGCCGCAGCCGAGGTCGGCCACACGCTCGCCGGCCGTCGGTGCCAGGGCATCGACCAAGCCCGCGGCGATCGGGCCGAAGAACGACACTCCGGTCGCGTCGTATGCCTCGGCGATCTCGTCGAAGACGCGCGCGTTGCCGACGCGTGGGTCCTGGTCGCCGACGGCCGCTGCTGCAGCAGTCATGGTCCACTGTCGCGCCCGGATGCCCAGGCGGTCAAGGCATCCAGGCGCGGCAGGGTCAGTAGCCGCGCGAGGTGTCGTCGGTGGACTGCCCGCCCAACGCTGCGGTGAACTCCGATCCGGCCATCGGCTTGGAGAACATCGGGTAGTCGTACTTGATCGCGTTGGCGTGCTCCTCCATGCTCGTGGCCCCGACGCAGTCGGTGAGCGTGACGACCTCGAAGCCCTTCTCGTAGGCCGACCGCATCGTCGACTCGACGCAGCAGTTGGTCAGGAAGCCGCCGAGTGCGACCGTCTTGATCCCCTTGCTGCGCAGGATGAAGTCGAGGTTGGTGCTGGCGAACGCGTCAAGCCCGCGCTTGCCCTCCAGGACGATGTCGCCGGCATCCGGGGAGACCTCCTCGACGAACTCCGCCCCCCAGCTGCCCTTGACGAACGCATTGGTGTCCACGACGCCCTTGAGGATCCCGTACGGGTGATCGGTGATCTCGCCGTAGCCCTCGGCGAACTGGATCGGCGAGTGGATGATGGTCGCGCCGGCCGCACGCGCGGCTGCGACGGTCGCCTGGGCCGCGGCGAGCATCCCGGTCTGCTCCATCACGTCGGCGACCGCGCCGTGCAGCGCCCCGCCCTCGCTGGTGAAGTCGTTCTGGAACTCGACGAGGACTACGGCGGTGGTCTGGGGATCCATGTCATCTCCTGTGTGCTGTGTGGGTTGGTGCTGTGTGGGTTGGGGGTTGGTATGGATTCGCTGTCCGGTTCCTGCGTGGCCGCGGACCTCAGGGAGCCGGACCGGGGGTGTCGGCCAGTGCCTCGACGAGGAGTTCGGCGATGTGCAGGACGCGCGCCTTCGAGCGTCGCCGGCGCAGGCCCGAGCGCACCTGCTGCAGGCAGCCCGGGTTCACGGTCACGAGGATGTCCACGCCGGACGCCTCGATCTCGTCGAGCTTCGGGTCCAGGATCCGCTTGGAGTCGGCGGGCCGGACCAACGAGTACGTCCCCGCGGCACCGCAGCAGGTGCCCGCATGCGCCAGTTCGACGTACTGACCGACGCGGGCGATCAGGGCGCGCGGTTGCGCGGTCGCGCCCAGCGCGTTGCGGGCGTGGCACGAGTCCTGCAGCGCGATCCGTGCCTCGCGACCGCCGACCTGCAGGCGGCGCAGGGTGGGCACACTCGGATCTGTCGGGTCCGCCCAGCGCTCCACGAGGTACTCGGACAGCTCCCGGACGCGCTCCCGACCGAGCACGGACAGCAGATGGGCAGCGCACCCCCCAGAGGTCGTCAGGATCGTGCCGGGCAGCACCTCGCCGAGCTCGCGCGCCATCGCCGCGCCCTGCTGGCTGGCGCCGTTGTGGGCGTGCAGAGCCCCGCAGCACCCCTGCCCCGAGGGCACCTCGATGCCGGGAAGCAGGGTGGTCACCGCCCGGGACACAGCCGGGAACAACGCCCGCTCCGCGCAGCCCAGCATCAGTGCCACGCCCTCCCCGCGGGCCCGATCCGTGGCCGCACCCGTGGTCCGGGCGGCGCGCCGGAGCGTGCCTGCGGCCGTCAGCGCAGGGGTGATCCGCACGCCGCCGCGCAGCGCCGCGGCCACCGGCGGGGTGTGCGTCCCCGTCCAGGTGGCATCGCGCCACTGCTCGAGCAGGGCGCCGTACTGCACGCCTGCCGGGCATACCGGTTCGCACGCCCGGCAGCCCAGGCAGAACGAGGACTGCTCGCGCGCCGCCGGATCCTCGAGGTCGACCCGACCGGCCTCGATCGCTCGCATCAGGGTGATCCGCCCCCGCGGGCTGGACCGCTCGTCGAGCGTGAGGGAGTAGGTGGGGCAGGTCGGCAGGCAGAAGCCGCAGGAGATGCATGCCGAGAGCAGCTCCGGGTCGAAGATGCCCCGGATGCCGGACCCGTCATCGGACCCCGCGTCCGATCCCGATCCCGATCCCACGCCCGACCCCGGGCCCATCAGGAGCCCAGCTTGCCGGGATTGAGGATCCCCGCCGGGTCGAAGGCCGTCTTGATCCGCCGCAGCAGGGCCATCTGATCGGCACCGAGGCGGCCCTCGAGCCAAGGGCGCTTGGCTGCACCGACGCCGTGCTCGCCGGTGATCGTTCCACCGAGCTCCAGGGCCCGGCTGAAGATCCGGTCGAACGCGGCCTCGGCTGCGGCCCGGGCGTGCGTATCGGCCTCGTCGAACACGATCGTCGGGTGCAGGTTGCCGTCGCCGGCATGGCCGAATGTCGCGCAGCGCACGCCCAGCTCGCCGGTGATCGCGCCGATGTCGGCGACCATCTGGGCCAGCTCGGGTCGAGGGACGGTCACGTCCTCGAGCATCGTGATCGGGGCCAGCCGGGCCAGCGCCGGCAGCGAGCAGCGCCGCGCCTCGAGCAGCTCGACGGACTCCGCGACGTCAGCCGCCAGGGTGACACCGCGCGCCCCCTGCGCGGTGCAGGCCGCCGCCATCGCGGCCAGCGAATTCGCCACGGGCTCGGCGTCCCCGTCGTCGCCGAACAGCAGCAGCGCCCCCGCGGCGCGATCCAGGCCCAGGTGGGCGTAGTCCTCGACGGCGTTGATGCACGCGTTGTCCAGGAACTCCAACGTCGCTGGCAGGGTGCCCCCGCCGATGATCGCGGCCACCGCGCGGCTGGCGTCGGCCAACGTGTCGAAGTAGGCCACACCTGTGCGCGAGGTCTCGCGTGCCGGCACCAGGCCCATCGTGACCTCGGTGATCACCGCCAAGGTCCCCTCGGACCCGGTGAGCAGGCGTGTCAGGTCATACCCGGCCACGTCCTTCCACAGCCGTCCACCGGTGCGCAGGACCTCGCCCGTGGGCAGGACCGCCTCGCAGCCGAGCACGTAGTTGCGGGTCACGCCGTACTTGAGCCCACGCAGGCCGCCGGCGCAGGTGGCCACGTTGCCGCCGATGGTGGACACGGTGCGGCTGCCCGGGTCCGGCGGGAACAGCAGGCCGACTGCCGCCGCGGCGTCAGCCACCGCCGCAGTGGTCGCTCCCGCCTGGGCCACGACCAGCAGCTCCTCGGCGCTGACCTCCAGCACCCGGTTCAACCTGGTGAGCACCAGCACGATCCCGCCCTGCTCGGCCAGCGTGCCCGCCGAGAGGTTGGTCCCGGCTCCGCGGGGGATCACCGGGATCCGTTGCTCGGTCGCCAGGCGCAGCACGTCGGCGACCTCAGCAGTGCGTGCGGGCAGCACCACAGCATCCGGACGCGCGCGGAACAGGGGAGTGGCATCCCGGGAGAAGGGCTCCACATCAGCGTCGCCGATGAGCACGTGCTGGGCCCCGACGATCTGGCGCAGGGAGTCGAGCACCGCACTGGACAGGCCGGCGGCTCGCGGTCCGGGGGCGCTCACCGTCACCACTGCATCGGCTCTCTGCAAGGCCGCCAAGACAGCGGCAGCGGGTCGGTCAGGGCCCGGCGTCGTGGGTCGAGCATCCGCGACGAACGGGTGCTGCTGTCCTACCACAGCCCGCGCGCGCCACGCAGGCCGCAGGAGGCCGCGACCGCTGATGTTCACACCGGCGAGACCTGCACCTGCGTCTCCCCGGTCGAGGCCGAGATGTCCGGCCGGCCTGCTCGAGTAGTTGGTCGGCCAGATGACGCAGCGCGCGGGCCACCGCGACCTGATCACCGATCCTGGCCTCCGGGGGGTCCGCCGCCCGCCGATGGCTGACCCCGGTGGCGCGCACCTCGGCCATCGGGTCGGCCACCAGGACCGCTCGCGCGGTGGTGTCCTCGCCCTCGAACACCGAGATCCGCACGGTCCACTGATGCGCGGCATGCGGGGCCTGCCCTGCGGTCTCCAACTCCCGGCCTCCCGTGCCGTCAGCGGCCAGGTCCGGCTCCTCGTCGGCGGCGTGGACGCGCAGCACCGAGCCGGGTCCGGGATAGAGCAGGCCCGTGTGCCCATCGCTCCAGCGCACCAGGTAGGGCGGCGCGCCGTCCTGACCGTGCACCTCGAGGATCTCGCCGTCCCGGGTCGGTCGATCGACCTGCTCGCCGGCCATGACGATCCGGTCGCCCACTGTTGCCTTCATCGTCCCTCCTCGTGCGGGTGTCCCTGCACTTCCACTCTGCCCCGCTGGGGCCTCGGGCGTCAGGGGCGCTTCGGCCGCACGGTCCGTCCTGTCGCAGAGCACTTCCGCCGGTCCGGACCAGCGCCCACTAGCCACCAGACCCGCATGCTCGACATCTCCGCTGACGACTTCGAGGCGCTCGTGGCCGATGCGCTCGACTCGATCCCCCTCGACTTGCCCGGATGATCAACAACTGCGTGGTGCTCGTCGCCGACGACCCTGAGACTGGCGCCGGGCACCCCCAGCCTGCTGGGGCTCTACGAGGGCACCCCCCTCACGCAGCCGCGACGGCTGGTACGCCGGTGTGCTGCCCGACCGGATCACGCTCTACCGCTGTCCGATCCTGCGCATGTGCAGCACCGAGGCCGACGTCGTCGAACAGGTGCGGATCACCGTCATCCATGAGGTCGCCCACCACTTCGGCATCGGCGAGGAACGCCTGCACGACCTCGGCTGGGGCTGAGACGAAGGGCACCGCGCAGGTTGACCCGTACGGCTGGGCGCCCGTGCGAGCGGGTTCGGATCCGTAGGCTGGAAGCCCACTTCCCGGGAGGTCCCATGTCCGCGTCCACCGATCGCGCGCGGCCACGCGTCACCACTCCGCCCGACCGCCGAACGGTCCGCCCGGCCCGCCCCGCACTGGCCGTGCTCACCTCCGGTGGCGACGCCCAGGGGATGAACGCGACGGTGCGCGCCGTGGTGCGCACCGCGATCGCCCGCGGCGCAGATGCCTACGCGGTGTACGAGGGCCTGCAGGGCCTGGTCGACGGCGGCGAGCGCATCCGCAAGTGCGACTGGGACTCCGTCAGCGGGATCATGCACCTGGGCGGCACCATGATCGGCACAGCCCGGTCCGCGGACTTCCGCGAGCGGCCTGGTCGGCTGCGTGCGGCGCGCAACCTCGTCGAGCTCGGGATCGACCGGCTCGTGGTGATCGGGGGCGACGGGTCACTGACCGGGACCGACATCTTCCGCAGCGAGTGGTCGGGGCTGCTCGAAGAGCTCGTGGCCGGCGGGCGAGCTCACCGCCGAGCAGGCCCGGGCCCACGAGCACCTGATGATCGCCGGGGCCGTGGGCTCGATCGACAACGACATGGTCGGCACCGACAAGACGATCGGCGCGGACTCAGCGATGCACCGCATCATCGAGGCAGTGGACGCCCTGAGCTCGACCGCGGCCAGTCACCAGCGCTCCTTCGTGGTCGAGGTGATGGGTCGGCACTGCGGCTACCTGACCGTGATGTGCGCCATCGCCGGCGGTGCCGACTACATCCTGATCCCCGAGGTGCGTCCGGGGCCGGGCTGGGAGGACCGTCTGATCGCACGGCTCGCCGCCGGGCGCGCGGCAGGTCGGCGGGACAACCTCGTGCTGGTCGCCGAGGGGGTCACGGACTCCCATGGCGTGCCGATCACCGCCCAGATGGTCGCGGACCTGATCACCACGCGCGCCGGTGAGGACACCCGGGTGACGATCCTGGGCCACGTCCAGCGCGGCGGCACGCCCAGTGCCTACGACCGGTGGATGCCCACCCTGATGGGCCACGCCGCGGCCAACGACGTGCTCGACGCCGGGCCCGACCACGTCTCGGCCCTCATCGGGATCCGCGGCAACCGGGTCGACCGGATGCCGCTGATGGATGCCGTCGCCGCGACCCAGGCCATCCCGGGGCTGATCGAGGCCGACGACCAGGATGCGGCGATGGCCGCCCGCGGGGTCGTCGTTCACCGAGATGGTGCGGGTCTTCGAGGGCATCGCGCAGCCCGCGCCGATGTTCCCCAGCCAGGGCACGACGATCGGGATCGTCCACGCCGGTGGGCTCGCCCCGGGCATGAACGCCGCCGTGCGCGCGGCTGTGCGCTTCGGGATCTCCCGCGGGCCACGACATGGTCGGCATCCGCGGCGGCTTCCCCGGCCTCCTGGCCGACCGGGTCGAGCCCCTGGGCTGGGAGGCCGTGGAGCTCGTGGGCCGCCCTCGGCGGTGCGGAGCTGGGCACCAGCCGCAGGACCACCCGCGCCTGAACAGTTCGCCGCAGGTCGGTGACGCGCTTGCCCGCAACTCGATCGACGCCCTGCTGGTCATCGGCGGGCACCGGGCCTACATGGCCGTCCACGGCCTGGCCGCGCATCGCGACGACCACCCTGGCCTGCGCATCCCGGTGATCTGCCTGCCGACGTCGATCGACAACAACCTGCCCGGCTGGGACATGACCGTCGGGGCCGACACCGCCCTGAACGAGATCGTGCGCGATATCGACCGGGTCCGACAGTCCGCCAGCGCGTCGCGGCGGGCCTTCATCGTCGAGACCATGGGCCGCAAGTGTGGGTTCCTGGCCCTCATGTCGGCACTGTCCACGGGCGCTGAGGAGGTCTACCTCAACGAGGATCCGCCGACGTTGGCCCGGCTCAACGAGGACGTCGCCGCCATGGTGCAGGGCTTCCGCGAGGGCCGGCGGTTCCACCTGGCCATCCGCAACGAGCAGGCCAGCGTCGGCTACACCACCGAGTTCCTGCGCCAGCTGTTCACCGAGGAGTCCGGTGGGCTGTTCAGCGTGCGCTCGGCGATCGTCGGCCACCTGCAGCAGGGTGGCTCGCCGACGCCGTTCGACCGGGCGCACGCAGCCCGGCTGGCCGCGCACTGCATCGACTGGCTGACCGGGTCCGTGCTGGCCGGTCGGGCGGACTGGCGGTTCACTGCCATGGTGAACGGCAAGATGTCCACGATCGCGATCGACCAGATGGCCGACAGGTCTACGACATGGAGGCTCGCCGGCCCCTGGACCAGTGGTGGATGGACCTACGGCCTGTCGTGGACACCCTCGCGTGGCGGCCGGGGGCTCTGCCGAGCACGCAGTCGACGCCCTGAGCGCGACACAGCTGGCCTGCGTTCGTGCCGTGGTGCGGACTGCCCGTCGTTGTGGGCATACTCGACCCCGATCGGCCGGAGAGCTGAGACGCTGAGGAGGTTGCAATGGATATCGGCTCCGTGCTCGCTGCGCTGGCCCTGGGGTTGTTCGTGGGCGTCATCGGACGCATGCTCACCCCCGGTGATGCGTTCAGCCAGATGTCGGGCCCCAAGTCGTGGGGGATCTCGCTCGGACTGGGCCTGATCAGCGCGCTGCTCGGGTACTGGGTGTTCACCGGCCTGCTCGGCATCGGCGATGAGGACAAGTTCGACTGGGGCGGCGCCCTGGGCGCGCTCATCTTCGCGGTGCCGGTGGTCGCGACCGCCTCATGGATCGTGAAGAAGACCCAGAAGTAGCCAGCTGCCCAGTGCGGGACCGAGTCCGGAGGCTCACGTGATCGTCGAGACCGCCACCCTCAGCGTGGTCGAGGGTCAGGAGGACGAGTTCCTGGCGGCCCTCGAGTCGGCCAAGGCGGTGCTGGCCCAGGCTGCTGGCTGGCAGGGCATCCGCGTGCACCGGGGGATCGAACGGCCCTCGACGTTCCTGCTCGCCATCGAGTGGGCGACGCTGGCCGACCACACGCAGGGCTTCCGCGGTGGGGAACTCTTCACGCAGTGGCGGGAGATCATCGGGCCGTTCTTCGCCCAGCCCCCGGAGGTCGAGCACTGGACGCCGCTCTGAGCGACCCGGCAGGCGGTCGTCGGCTGCACGAGCTCGGGGCCCTGGAGGCCGGCGAGCTGATGGCGGCCGGCAGGCTCACCAGCCTGGCGCTGGTCGAGCACCTCCTGGCGCGGATCGAGGCTCTCGAGCCGCGACTGCACGCGCTCGTGGCGGTGAGCGCCGACGCCCGTGCGCAGGCGCAGGCGGCGGACGCCCGGCGGCGCTCGGGTCAGGGTCTGGGGCCCCTGGACGGGGTGCCGGTGATCATCAAGGACAACATCGAGGCACTGGGCCTGCCTGCGACTGTCGGCTCGCTGGCCATGGTCGGGGCTCCGGCCCAGCGCGACGCGACGCTGGTCACCCGGCTGCGGGAGGCCGGCCTGGTGATCCTGGCCGCGGCCAACCTCTCCGAGTGGGCCAACATGCGCGGTCGGTCCTCGACGAGCGGCTGGTCGGGAGTGGGGGGCCTGACCGACAACCCCTGGCAGGCCGGCCGGTCGGCGGGCGGCTCGTCGTCGGGGTGCGGCGCGGCGCTGGCCGCCGGGTACGCACCCCTGGCCGTCGGGACCGAGACGGACGGCTCGATCACCTGCCCCGCGTCCCTGTGCGGGGTCGTCGGGTTCAAGCCGACCGTCGGCACGGTCCCGGTCCACGCGGTCGCGCCGATTGCGGCCAGCCAGGACTCCCCGGGTCCGATGGCGCGCAGCATGGCCGACGTGACCGCGCTGCTGGCCGTCCTCACGGGGGCGCCCCCCGCAGCGGCGCCGCCCGAGTCGCTCGGGTCGCGGCGCTTCGTGCTCGGGGTGCCCGGCGCCTGGCTCAGCGGCCATGACCCGACCGACGCCCTGCTGGCGCGTGCCACGGGCGCCCTGCGCGCAGCCGGGATGGCGATCGTGCCGGTCGACCTGCCGGTATGGCAGGACAGTGTCGGGGTCGACGAGGTGAGCGTGCTGGTCCACGAGATGTCCGACGACCTCGACGCATACCTGGCCAATCGGCCCGGCACCGGGCCGCGCAGCATCGCCGAGGTGGTGGCCTTCAACCGGGCGCACGCCAAGGAGGAGCTCGAGCACTTCGGGCAGGAGTACCTCGCGGCCGCGGTGGCCAGCGGTGGACGGTCCTCGGACGACTACGCGCCGGCGCGGGCCCGCAACCTCGCCTGGGCACTGGACTGCCTGCACGCCGGATTCGCCGGCGGCGTGGACGCGCTGGTGGCCCCGGCGTACGGGCCCGCGTGGTCCAGCGACCTGGTCGGTGGGGACCGGTTCATCGGGGGAGCGATGACCGCCGCACCGGCCATCGCGGGCTGGCCCCTGCTCACGCTGCCCCTGGGACTGGTCGACGCACTGCCGGTCGGGATGGGCATGGTGGTCCCCGCCCGAGGTGAGGATTCGCTGCTGGCGCTGGGTGCCACGGTCGAGTCGGTCCTGTCGGCGTCCCTGGGTCCGATGCCCCACTGGAGGGCCTGAACGGGCGTTCCAGTCGTTGGACCCAGCAGTTCGGGACCATCGGCATGCCCTTTGGGTACCTCCTCCTGTCGCGCCGAAATCCGCATACGGCAGGCTAGGGCTGTGCGTCCGCCCGGGACGTGCATGGAACCGATGGAGTGCTCATCCCATGACTTTCGCCGGACTCGACAACCCGCCCACCCAGAACAAGAAGCTGCTCGAGTGGGTCGAGCAGGTCGCCACCCTGGCCCAGCCCGAGCGCATCGAGTGGTGCGACGGCTCCCAGGAGGAGTGGGACCGCCTCTCCAAGCTCGAGGTGGACAACGGCACGTTCATCGCGTTGAACCCGGCACTGCGGCCCGAACTCGTTCCTCGTGCGCTCGGACCCGATGGACGTCGCGCGCGTCGAGGACCGTACCTACATCTGCTCGCTGGACGAGCGGGACGCCGGACCGACCAACAACTGGCATGACCCGGTCGACATGCGCGACGACGCTCAAGGGCCTGTTCGAGGGCTCGATGCGCGGGCGCACGATGTACGTCATCCCGTTCTCGATGGGCCCGCTGGGTTCGCCGATCTCCGGAGCTGGGCGTCGAGATCACCGACTCTGCCTACGTCGTGCTCAACATGCGCATCATGACCCGCATGGGCAAGCCCGCCCTGGACCTGATCGGTGCTGACGGTGACTTCGTCCCGTGCGTGCACTCCGTGGGCTTCCCGCTGGTCGACGCTCAGGGTGCCACCCGCGAGGACGTCGCCTGGCCGTGCAACGAGACCAAGTACATCGTGCACTTCCCGGAGACTCGCGAGATCTGGAGCTACGGCTCCGGGCTACGGCGGCAACGCGCTGCTGGGCAAGAAGTGCTTCGCGCTGCGGATCGCCTCGGCGATGGCCCGCGACGAGGGCTGGCTGGCCGAGCACATGCTGATCCTCAAGCTCACCAGCCCGGCTGGGCAGGTCAACCACCTGGCCGCGGCGTTCCCGAGCGCCTGCGGCAAGACCAACCTCGCGATGCTCGAGCCGAGCGTCCCGGGCTGGAAGGTCGAGACCGTCGGCGACGACATCTGCTGGATGCGCTTCGGCGACGACGGTCGCCTGCACGCGATCAACCCGGAGGCCGGGTTCTTCGGGGTGGCCCCGGGCACCTCGATGAAGACCAACGCCAACGCGATGCGCACCATGTGGGGCAACTCGATCTTCACCAACGTCGCGCTGACCGACGACGGCGACGTGTGGTGGGAGGGCATGACCGACGAGGTACCAGCGCACCTGATCGACTGGAAGGGCCAGGACTGGACGCCGGACTCCGGGGAGCTCTCCAGCCACCCGAACAGCCGGTTCACCACGCCGGCGTCCCAGTGCCCGATCATCGCCGACAACTGGGAGGACCCGGCCGGCGTGCCGATCGACGCGATCCTGTTCGGCGGCGCGCCGGGCGACCAACGTGCCGCTGGTCAACGAGGCGCGCGACTGGCAGCACGGCGTGTTCATCGGCGCCACCGTCTCCTCGGAGATGACCGCCGCTGCCGTCGGTGGCCTGGGCCAGCTGCGCCGCGACCCGTTCGCGATGCTGCCGTTCTGTGGCTACAACATGGCCGACTACTGGGGTCACTGGCTCAAGGTCGGTGCCGCGACCACGCCTGAGAAGCTGCCCAAGGTCTACCAGGTCAACTGGTTCCGCAAGGACGCCGACGGCAAGTTCATCTGGCCGGGCTTCGGCGAGAACAGCCGGGTGCTGTCGTGGATCATCGACCGGTTCAACGGGACCGGCGAGGGCGTCGAGACCCCGATCGGCATCGCCCCGGCGCCGGGCGCCCTCTACCTCGAGGGCCTGGACGTGACCGATGAGCAGATGACCGAGCTGTTCGAGGTCGACCCGGAGAGCTGGCTCGCGGAGTGCGACCTGACCGAGGAGTACTTCGCCAAGTTCGGCGATGCGGTCCCGGCGGAGATGTACGCGCAGCTCGAGGTGCTGCGTGAGCACCTGACGGCCGCCAAGGCCTGATCCGCACGGCCACTGGCCGGGAGCCCGCAACCGCGGCCCCCGGCCAGTCGCATGCGCGGGGTCGCGTCACGGGATGGCAGGATTCGGGCCATGGACATCGACCTACGGGGACGCGACCTGCTGCGCGAGGCGGACTTCAGCGCCGACGAGCTCGACGCCCTGATCACCCGTGCCGCCCAGCTCAAGGCCGACCGGGCGGCGGGCGTCGAGCGCGCTGTGCTGGCCGGTCGGGTCATCGCCCTGATCTTCGAGAAGACCTCCACCCGGACCCGCGCGGCCTTCGAGGTGGCGGCCTTCCACCAGGGCGCGCACGTGACCTACCTGGACCCGGTCTCCTCCCAGCTCGGGCACAAGGAGTCGCCGGCCGACACAGCCGCGGTCCTGTCCGGGATGTACGACGCCATCCAGTTCCGCGGTGCCGCGCAGGCCACGGTCGAGGAGCTGGCGGCAGGCGCCGACGTGCCGGTCTACAACGGCCTGACCGACCTGTGGCACCCCACCCAGATGCTGGCCGACTTCCTCACCATGCGCGAGCAGTCCGGTGGGGCGCCCTGGTCGGAGATCAGCCTCGCCTACGTGGGCGACGCTCGGTACAACATGGGCAACAGCCTGCTCATGATGGCCGCGATCATGGGGTCCGACGTACGGATCGTGGCCCCCCGCGAGCTCTGGCCCGCCCCGGAGATCCAGACCATGGCCCGTGAGCGGGCAGCGGTCAGCGGCGCCTCGATCCTGCTGACCGAGGACCCCGGACAGGGCGTCGCCGGGGCGCAGTTCGTGCACACCGACGTTTGGGTGTCGATGGGCGAGCCCGCGGAGGTCTGGGACGCCCGGGTGCCGCTGCTGCGCGCCCTACCGCGTCGATGCGGCGATGATGGCAGCCACGGGCGGGCCGACGCGCAGTTCATGCACTGCCTGCCCGCATTCCATGACACCAGCCACGGCGTGGGTCGGACGCCGCGCAGCGCTACGGGCTGACCGACGGCCTCGAGGTCAGCGACGAGGTCTTCCGGTCAGCGGCCAGCGTGGTGTTCGCCCAGGCGCACAACCGGATGCACACGATCAAGGCGTTGCTGGTGGCCACGCTCGCCGGTTGAGCTGCGCGATCGCGGGAGATCGAGCCGCCTCGTCAGGCGATGCCCAGCGACAGCGGCGCGACGGCCAGGGCGATCTCATCGGCGGCGGCGACGGCCCCTTCGCCGCGCTGCCGGGGGAAGTCGGTGAGGTCGATGCGCACGTAGACCCGCTCGCGCTCCTCCTCGGTCATGCCACCCCACACGCCGTAGGGCTCGCGAGCGCGGATCGCGTAGTCGGCGCACTCGACGCGCACATCGCAGCGGGCGCAGACCGCCTTGGCTGCCCGGTCGCGCCGCAGGCGGGCAAGGCCACGCTCATTCTGCGGGTGGAAGAAGAGATCCTGGTCCGCGCCCCTGCAGGCCCCCACCTCCTGCCACTCCCATGTTGCATCCATCGGCACCTGGGAAAGCGGCTGCTGCGGCATTGCTCCTCCGTTCCGGGCCCTGCGGCCCGCCCTGGATCTCGGATGGCGGCTGTGCACTCGCTGTCCTGGCGGCGACGTGGGGGTGACGATCGAGGCCTGAACGATGTATCTGCGCGGTGTTCGCAACGCTACTGACCGTGAGTGCTGATGTTATCCAATGAAAGTATGATTGTCGATTGGTAGATATGGACTATCAACTACTTTGCGTGTCGGACGGGTGGATGTGGACTCGGCTGATTTGCCGCATGTCGAGCGCAACTTCGAGGCACGTGTTCACGTTCGGTCACCGTCACTGTCCGGCTGTCCCCCAGGTCCCCTGGGCAGAGTCGTCCACGAGGTGACACAAGGTAGCGGCGTACGATGGCGCGCATGCCGAACGAGACCGAGCCCCTGGCCACTCCTGACCTCTCCGGAGGCACCGCAGTCCTGGAGCGGACCGAGAACGCCGATGGCTCGGGCGATCACGAGCGCTTCGCGCACTATGTCGAGAAGGACAAGATCGTCGAGAGCGCGGTCATGGGATCGGCAGTGAAGGCGCTGTGCGGCAAGGTCTGGGTCCCCGGTCGCGACCCCTCGAAGTTCCCCGTCTGCCCCGACTGCCTGAAGATCTACCAGGGCCTTCGGGCCGGTGGCGGAAACGATCGGTAGCAGGCCCCACGCGGCGTCACCTGAACCGGCCCGAGCCGGGGCCCTAAGCGGTCCACATCCGCCGGATAAACCGGCTCTCGAGGGCTGTCAGTGGCCGTTGTCCGGGTGCCCCCCGTGGCATCATCGCCGCGGGGCGAGGAGCACGACGATCGGGAGGTTCGCGGGTGTCCAGGCAGGAGCGCGGCTTCGGGCGCGCTGTACGGCGGGCCATGGGGGTCGTGGCGCTGGCCACGGCCATGATGGCCACGGGCCCAGGCGGTATCCCGGCGCAGGCTGCAGCTGCAGTCGGCCGGCGACTCGCTGGTCACCGGATGGCTGCCGAGCTGGGCCACCTCCACCGCCCTGCCCGCGGTCGAGGGCAACGCGGACCTCATGCGGGAGGCGTCTCCCTTCTGGTTCACCGCGAAGGCCGCCAATGGCGCCGTGACCCTGACCTCCCCGGCCAGCGCCGCGACCTCGGCGGCTGTCGTGGCCAGCATGCGCGCCCGCAAGGTCGAGATCATCCCGTCGATCGCCGACGGGTCGGCGGCGCGTGCGATGGCCGCCATCCTGAAGTCCACGAAGGCGCGCAGCGCACACGTCAAGCAGCTCGTCGACCTCGTGGTCGGCAACGGCTTCGACGGCATCGAGCTGGACTACGAGAAGCTTCGCCTTCTCCGATGGCTCCTCCACCTGGGCCACGACCCGCCCGGCGTGGGTGGCCTTCGTCAAGGAGCTGGGCGCGGGCCTGCGCGCCAAGGGCAAGCGGCTGGCCCTGGCCGTGCCGCCGATGTACAACGGTGCGCGCAACTCCACCAGTGGCTACTGGGTCTATGACTACGCGGGCGTGGCCGGGTCGGTCGACTCGCTGCGGATCATGACCTACGACTACTCGGTGTCCCGGCCGGGGCCGATCGCGCCGCTGTCGTTCCTGCGCCGCACCCTGGACTACGCGGTGACCGCCTTTCCCGCCGCGAAGCTGCGGATGGGGGTACCGGCCTACGGGCGGCTCTGGACGGCGCGCACGCCCAGTGGCGCCTTGTCCATCAGCGGCACCTGCCCGGCGGGTGCGCCTCCCTCGACCAAGAGCTTCACCACCGCCACCGCCCTGGCCTACCTGCGCGACACCGCGGGCCGGACGCCGGCGATGCGCTTCGACGCCCCGAGCGGTGAGATGGTCGCAACGTTCGCCAAGAAGTACTCCGGCAAGGACAGCAAGGGCCGGGCCACCTCGTGTGTCGTGGACCACGAGGCCTGGTGGGTCGACGCGCGCGGCGTCCACGCCCGACTGCCGCTGGTGGCCCAGTACAAGCTCGCGGGGGTCGCGGTCTGGCATCTCGGTGGCGTCGATGCCAGCTCGTGGGCGGCGATGCGCGCCTACGCCCAGGGCAAGGCGTGGGCCCCGCCGGCACTCCCCGGCGCGACACCGACACCGACGCCCACTGCCAGTGCCACACCGAAGCCGCCTGCAGCCAGCACCGTGGTGCGGGTGACGCCGTCCACGACCACGCCGCGACCGGGGACCAAGGTCACGTTCAAGGTCAAGGTCAGCCCGCGCAAGAAGAAGAGTCACGGTCAAGCGCCAGATGCTGGTGCGCGGCTCGTGGAAGACGATGGCCAAGAAGAGGACCACCTCCAAGGGCAAGGTGACCTTCACGTTCCGCTGGCCCAAGGACTCGGTGTCGCGGACCTATCGGGTGATCACCAAGAAGAAGGGCTCAATGCCCCGCGGGCGCTCCGCGACGTTCACGTTGACCCCGCGCTGATCACAGGGGGCGCAGGCACGCCGCGGGCAGGTCGAACCACTGCAGGTGCTCGAGTTCCGCGGACAGCTGCGCTGCCGGGCCCTTGGCCCGCGCGACCGCTGCAGCCAGCACATCCCGGGCGTCCACCAGGTGCTCGGCCAGGGCGTCCTCGCCCGCTCGGTCGTCGTGGTGCGGGCGCAGCAGCTCGCCGGTGGCCGGGTCGTAGTGCAGGTCGGCCAGGCGCAGCGGCGGCTCGACCGGACCGAGGCGGTGGCGCCACAGGCCGCTGGTGATCTCGAAGCGGTAGTCCTCCAGCAGCGCCCATCCGTACCGGGCGAGCAGGTCCACGGCGCGCACCAGATAGCTGAAGACCTCCTCGGAGATGAAGTAGTTGAAGTTCAGTCGCACCCAGCCCGGCTTGATCCCCTCGCAGCCCACGGTGATCTGCGACTCGTAGGCCGCCGAGCGGTCCAGGTCGATGCCCAGCAGCCGGTGCCCGTAGGGCCCCGCGCAGGAGCAGCCGCCGCGGGCCTGGATGCCGAAGAGGTCGTTGAGCATCGCCACGACGGCGTTGTGGTGCAGGTAGGCCCCACTGGGCGCGCGGACTGTGAACGACACGATCGACAGCCGGTCGGCGGTGATGCTGCCCAGCACCCCGATCGACGGGTTGGCCGACCACGTGGCCACTGCCCGGCGCGACCAAGTCCTCCTCGCGGGCGCGGATCACGTCGGTGCCCACCGACCGCTTGAGGTCGAACACCAGCCCGGCGCGGATCGACTCGACGATCGCCGGCGTGCCGCCCTCCTCCCGGTGCTCGGGATCGGTGAGGTAGCGATGCTCCGAGGGGCTCACGTAGGCCACCGTCCCGCCGCCGACGACGTCGGGCACCCGGTTGGTCATCAGCGCCCGGCGCATGATCAGCAGGCCGGGCGTGCCCGGTCCGCCGATGAACTTGTGCGGGGAGAGGACCACGGCGTCCTTGGCCGCGGCCGGGTCGCCGTCGGGCGCCATGTCGATGTCGATATAGGGCCCGCCGGCGGCGTAGTCCCAGAAGGCCAGTGCGCCGTGCGCGTGCAGCAACCGCGTGATCCCAACGGTGTCCGACAGGATCCCGGTCACGTTCGACGCCGCGCTGAACGAGCCGATCTTCAGCGGACGGTCGGCATGGCGCACCAGCTCGTCGGCAAGCCGATCGGCATCGATGTGGCCGTCGGGGCTCTCCGGGATCAGCACCACATCGGCGATCGACTCCCGCCAGGGCAGCTCGTTGCTGTGGTGCTCGAACGGGCCGATGAACACCACCGGGCGCGCCTCGGTAGGGATCTGGGCGCTGAAACCGTAGCGGTCGTCGAGGTCGGCGGGGATGCGCAGGTTCAGGATCCCGATGAGCTTGTTGATGGCTCCCGTGCTGCCGGACCCGGTGAAGATCACGGCGGTCGAGTCGTCACCGTGGACGCATTCGCGGATGATCCGCCGGGCATCCTCGCGCAGCCGGGTGGTCTGCAGGCCGGTGCCGCTGGACTCGGTGTGCGTGTTGGCGTAGCGGGGCAGCACCTCGTCGCGGATCACGTCCTCGAGGAAGTCCAGGGCGCGGCCGCTGGCCGTGTAATCGGCGTAGGTGACCCGGCGCCGGCCATAGGGGCCCTCCATGACCTGGTCGTCGCCGATCACGCCACGACGGATCCGGCCCAGCAGCGGCGGCTCGGGCAGTCCGGGCGCGGGCGGCGGGATCTCGATCATCGGGGCAGCTCCTTGGACAGCGCATGGACCAGTCGGTCCTGGTGGTAGGTCAGCCAGTCGTAGACCAGCGCCAGCCCGCGGCGGGGATCGTCCTCGGGCAGCCCCGCCACGGGGTCCTCGCCCTCGAGGGTGATCTCCAGCCGGGTGCCCAGGGTCAGGCGCAGGTCGTTGAGGGCACGGAGCCAGGCCTGGGCCTCGTCGGCTGACAGCTGCGGTGGGGTCTGGGCGCGCCAGCGTCGCCGAGGCCAGCTCGAGGTGGGCCAGCTTGGTCGTGCGCAGCTCGGCCTGGGTGAACCGGCGGAACTCGGCGGCGGCGTCCTCGTCGTCGGCGTAGGCGTCGGGGAACAGCCGGGCCAGGGCCGGGTCCTCGGGCCGGGTCGCGTGTCGGGTCGATCCCGACGAGGGCCACGAGCGGATCGACGGGATCGTCGTGCGGCGCCGGCCCCAGCATGGCCGTCATCTGCGTGAGCAGGTCACCGAGCAGTGACCGATCGTGCGGCCCGAGGTGCAGCCAGATCTGGCCGTGCCGGTTGCGCCGGAACCCCGGCGGGTCGAGCAGTCCCATGCCCGCTCACCGAGTCCCGGGAGACGGTGGCCCACAGGCCGTAGCTGTGCATCGCGGTCACGTCGCGTTCCATCTCCTCGCGGCTGCCGGCGCTGACCATCGCCCGACCCTCCTGGTGGACGTCCAGCATCAGCTTCTCGGCCTTGCTCCGCGAGTAGCCGAAGTAGGTCATGAACACATAGGTCACGTAGGACATGAGGTTCACCGGGTCGTTCCAGACGATCGTCACCCACGGGGTCTCGACCTCCGCGCGCTCGGCAGACCTCGACCTCCTCGAGGGGTGCGACGCTCATGGGTCCATCGTCGCATCCCGGCGCCTGCGCGTCGGGAACCGCTCAGCTGCCCGTGACCCAGCCCGGTGTCCGCTCCACGTCGCGGACCTCCGGGCCCAGGAAGCGGCGGCCGAGCCGGGCGAACGGCTCCGGGTCGCCGGTGGCCAGGAACCGGTGCACGCGGTGGACCGGCGGCCTCCGCCGACCGGCCGAGGCGGTGCGCGGCCAGGGTCCGGTAGACATCCTTGGCGGTCTCCTCGGCCGAGGAGACCAGGGTCACCCCGTCGCCGCAGACGTAGGAGATGACACCGGTCAGCAGCGGGTAGTGCGTGCAGCCGAGGACCAGGGTGTCGATCTCCTGGGCCAGCAGCGGGTCGAGGTACTCGTGGGCCACGGCCAGGACCTCGTCGCCGGTCACCACTCCGGACTCCACGAAGTCCACGAACCGCGGGCAGGCCTGCGAGTGCACGCTCAGGTGCGGCGCCGCGGCGAACGCGTCGTCGTAGGCGCGGCTGGTCACCGTGGCGACCGTGCCGATGACCCCGATCCGCCCGCTGCGGGTGGCGCGCGACCGAGCGCCGCACGGCCGGCTGGATCACCTCGACGACCGGCACCGGGTAGCGCTCGCGCGCATCGCGCAGCACCGCGGCCGACGCGGAGTTGCACGCGATCACCAGAGCCTTGACCCCGGAGTCGACGAGGTGGTCCATCACGTCCAGGGCGAAGGCGCGGACCTGGGCGATCGGGCGCGGGCCGTAGGGACCGCGGGCGGTGTCGCCCACGTAGAGGACTCGCCTCGTCGGGCAGCTGGTCGATGATCGCGCGGGCCACCGTCAGCCCGCCGACGCCGCTGTCGAAGATCCCGATCGGCGCATTGGGGTCGCCGACCCCCGGACCGGCGACGGAGGACGGTGTGACGGACATGACGCCATTCTCGCCCCGCTCGCGTGTCGAGCGTGCTCGGGGCGCCGCTAGGGTTTGGGCGTGTCGGGGCCATGAGACCCCGGGAAGGGGAGGTCGCGTGCGCCTGACGGTCATCGGGTGCGCCGGGTCGTTCCCCAATGCGGGATCGGCGGCTTCCTGCTACCTCGTCGAGCAGGACGGGGTAGCGATCGTCCTGGACCTGGGCAACGGTTCCCTGGGTCCGCTGCAGGCGGCCACCGACATCAGGGCGCTGGCTGGCGTCGTGATCTCGCACCTGCATCCCGACCACTGCCTGGACCTCACCAGCATGTACGTCGCTCGGCGGTACCACCCGCTGGGCCCGCCCCCGCCGCTGGCGGTGCACGGCCCGGCCGGCACCCGGGAGCGGATCACCGAGGCCTACCGGGCCGGGGCCGGCGAGCACGCGGACCTCACCGGCGTCTACCGGTTCATCGACCATGCGCCCGACCCGGTCCAGATCGGACCCTTCACGATCACGGTGGCGCGGGTGTCCCATCCGGTCCCGGCCTACGCGATCCGGGTCCAGGCCGGTGGGTCGAGCCTCGTCTACAGCGGCGACACCGGGCCAACGCCTGCGCTGGTGGAGCTGGCCCTGGGTGCGGACCTCGCCCTGTTCGAGGCGTCCTTCCTGGACGGGACGGGCAATCCCGCCAACCTGCACCTGACCGCGGTCGAGGCGGCCGAGCACGCGAGTGCCGCGGGGGTCGACCGGCTGCTGCTGACCCACCTCGTGTCGTGGAACGATGCGCAGGCGACGCTGGCGCAGGGGCGCAGCGCGTTCGACGGGGAGCTGGCGCTGGCCACTCCCGGGATGGTGGTGGACCTGTGACCCGCACCGATGGACGAGCCCCCGACCAACTGCGTGAGATCACGTTCCAGCGCGGCTGGTCCGACGCACGCCGAGGGCTCGTGCCTGGTGTCGTTCGGGGCCACGCGCGTGCTGTGCACGGCGTCGTTCACGGCGGGCGTGCCGCGCTGGAAGAAGGGCTCGGGCAGCGGGCTGGGTCACCGCCGAGTACGCGATGCTGCCGCGCTCGACGAACACCCGCTCGGACCGCGAGTCGGTCAAGGGCCGGATCGGGGGCCGGACGCACGAGATCTCCCGGCTGATCGGCCGCTCGCTGCGCGCGGTCGATCGACGTGGCCGGCACTCGGCGAGAACACGATCGTGCTGGACTGCGACGTGCTGCAGGCCGACGGTGGCACCCGGACCGCGGCGATCACCGGGGCGTACGTCGCGCTGGCCGATGCCGTGGCGTGGGCCCGCGGCCGGGGCCTGGTCGCGCCGGTGCTGCGCCGCTGGTCGGACTCGGTGGCGGCGGTCAGCGTCGGCATCGTCGACGGCGCAGCGTGCCTGGACCTGCACTACGACGACGACGTGCGCGCCGAGACGGACATGAACGTGGTGATGACCGGGTCCGGCCGCTACGTCGAGGTGCAGGGCACCGCCGAACGGGAGCCGTTCGACCGGCGCCATGCTCGACGAGCTGCTCGACCTCGCGGCCCGGGGCTGCGTGGACCTGGCCGTCCTGCAGGTGGCCGCCCTGGGTGGTCCGGGAGGCGGGGCTCCGGCAGGTGGTGCAGGGGCCGCCTCGTGACCGCCCGGGTCGTCCTGGCCACCCGCAACGAGGGCAAGGTCGGCGAGCTGCGCCGGATCCTGTCCGACGCGGGGCTGGACATCGAGCTGGTCGGGGCGCAGTCGTTCGCGGCCCTGCCCGACATCGCCGAGACCGGCGCGACGTTCGCAGCCAACGCCCTGCTCAAGGCCCGCGCGGTGGCTGCCTACACCGGGCTGCCCGCGGTCGCCGACGACTCCGGGCTGTGCGTCGACGCGCTCAACGGGATGCCCGGCATCCTCTCCGCGCGCTGGGCCGGCGGCGGGCGGCGACGACGCCAACCTCGACCTGGTGCTGGCGCAGCTGTCCGACACCCCCGACGAGCGGCGCGGCGCGCACTTCTTCTGCGCGGCGGCCGTGGCCCTGCCGCCCGGGCACCACGGGCGCGCGGCGAGTGCCGGGTCGTGGAGGGCACCATCGACGGGATGCTCCTGCGCGAGCGTCGCGGCACCGGTGGCTTCGGCTACGACCCGATCTTCCTGCCCTACGGGTCGGCACGGACCACCGCCGAGACTGGACGCCGCCGAGAAGGACGCGATCAGCCACCGCGGCCAGGCCTTCCGGGCGCTGGTCCCGGTGCTGGCCGACCTCCTGGGCGCGTAGGCCGTCCCGCATCGTCAGGCTGAGTGAGCCTGCGCGCAGGTCGCGCCAGCCGATCAGGCCAGCCCGGTGGTCGCCGGACCGTCGACCACCGCCCCGTCCGGGGCGAACCGGGAGCCGTGCAGCGGACAGTCCCAGGTCGCTTCGACGTCGTTCCAGCGCACGACGCCGCCCAGATGCGTGCAGACGGCGCTGCACGAGCGCACCCTGCCGGCGGTGTTGCTGATCGCGCGCGGCGGCAGGCCGCGAGTCACCAGCCCGGCCCCCTCGGTCGGTGTGCCCGAGCCGGGATCCAGCAACCAGCCGCGGATCAGGTCCACACCCACCTGCGCATTGCCTGCCGCAATCTCTGCCCAGCCACGCGTGCTGCTTGCCAGCCGGGGCCGGAACAGCTGCGCCCAGTCCGGCTCCTGACCGGTGATGATCCCCGTGAGTGCCTGCGCGGCGGCGGTCCCGTTGGTGAAGCCCCACTTCCCCATCCCGGTGGCAAGCAGCAGTCCCTCGGGCCCCCACGGGCTCGGGCCCACCTGAGGCAGGCTGTCCGCGCTGAGGAAGTCCTGCGCGGACCATCGGTGCGTGAACTCCTGGAGCTCGAAGGTGCCGCTGGCCCACGTCGCCAGCGCCTCGAGGTGCGTGCTGGCTGGGTGCTCGTGCCCGGTCGGGTGCCCGTGGCCGCCGATCAGCAGCAGCTCGCGGCCCTCGGGGTCGATGGCCGTGCGCAGCGAGTGGGTGGGTGCCCCGGCTGAGAGGTACATGCCCTGCGGGACCTGGGCCTGGCCGGTCAGAGCGGCCAGCGAGTAGGAACGTGAAGCCGTCGTGGCCGCGAACATCGCCGTACGCAACGCGAAGGGCAACAGGGTGGCCAGGACCACCCGGTCGGCGGTGATCCGCTCGTCGCGGGTACCGGTCACCACGAGTCGAGCACCATCGCTGTGCACGGCGTTGGCCCGGTGCGGCCAACTCACCAGCACGCCGGCCTGCCGGGCCTTGACCAGCAGGACAGCGAGGTAGGCCTGGGGATCGACCTGGAAGCTGGTCGCGCACGCGGATCGCCGCGGAGGTCGCGAACGGCAGTTCCTCAGCCACCTCCACCGGGGCAGGTACGCCGGCGGCGGTCATCGCCGCCGCGGCGTCCTGCACCTTGCGGCGACCGGCCTCGTCGGTGGCGTAGGTCCAGGAGTCGCGGACCTGCCAGGGGCCCGGCTGGTCGGAGACGAGGGACTCGATGCGCCGCAGTCCCGAATGGTTGGCCTGCAGATAGGCGGCCAGGCCGGCGACGCCGTGCTGGGCGCGGATGGTCGCCGGTCGGGTGCCGTGCAGGATGCTGGCCTTGGCTGTGGAGTGCCCGGTGGTGCCGGACCCCGGCACGGCCGCGTCGATCACGGAGCAGCCGACGCCCTGCTCGGCCAGGAGCAATGCGGTGGTCAGCCCGACGATGCCCGCCCCCACGACCAGCACCTCGACGTGCGTCTCGGGCAGCGGGTCGGGCTGGGGATCGGCATCTTCGGAGCGGGAGTGCCACGGTGTGGCCGAGTGGCTGGGGTAGACCAGTGTCATGCTCATCCCCTACCCAGCACGGGTGGCTCGATCCGTCCGCAACGGGTATGCCCGCACCCCTACCGGGTACGGGACTGGTGGATGCGACCGCTGGTGCGGATCGTGGCGAACAACCCGGGAACCTCGAGAGGACGGTAGGACGACATGGTGCAGAGTGTGGCTGACATCAAGGATGAGCTCACCAAGTGACCAGCCTCCGTGAGGACGTGGAGATCCTCGCGGCGATGCTTGGCTCCTCGGTCGCCAAGGCCGGATCCTCGCTCGATCAGGCACGTGGCGTGGTCATGGACACCGTCGACCAGACTCGAGGGGCGGTCATGGACACCGTCGACGAGGCGCGGGCGCCCGGTGGGGTGATCGACGTGGCCACCGACACCGTGGACGATGTCTCGCATCGGGTGCTGGCGGCAGCGCGCGCAACACCCGGTGCTCGTCGTGACGGGTGTCGCGGCCGTGGCCGGTGGTGCGGCATGGTGGGTGATGCAGTCCAGGCGCAAGCGTCGCGAGCACGACGCTGCCGCGCAGTAGTCGTCCCGGTCGCTCCGGGCAGGCGTGGTACCGCTCGCGTTCGTGCGGGTGACGGGACTCGAACCCGCATGTCGCGAGGACACAGGAACCTAAATCCTGCGCGTCTGCCAGTTCCGCCACACCCGCGTGGGCCCATTGTGGCAGCCCGAGGGCCGGCCCCCGGGCGGATGCAGCTGGCCGTGGATGACCTGCTGGCCGACCCGAGCGAGCGGAGTGGCGCCAGGTGACTACAGGCCGAGTTCCCGGCGCAACTTGGCGACGTGGCCCTTGGCGCGCACGTTGTACATGGCGCGCTCGATGCGCCCTCGGCGTCGATGACGAACGTCGAGCGGATCACGCCCGTCACCACCTTTCCGTACATCGTCTTCTCCCCGAAGGCCCCGTAGGCGGTGAGCACCTCGCGGTCGGGGTCGCTGGCCAGGGCGAAGGTCAGGTGTCGGTGCGCGCGGAACTTCGCGAGCTTCTCCGGGATGTCCGGCGAGAGCCCGATCACGGTGATCCCTGCCGCGGACAGTGCCTCCAGCGAGTCGCGGAAGTCACAGGCCTGCGTGGTGCAGCCAGGTGTCAGGGCGGCCGGGTAGGCGTACAGCACGACCCGGCTGCCGCGATGATCGGCGAGCCGGACCCGGCCGTCGGCGTCGTCGGCGAGGTCGAAGTCCGGGGCGGCATCGCCGGGTTCGAGCCGAGTGCTCATGGGTCCTCCTGGGAGCCGGATTGGGCCAGTGGGCGGGAGCCTATCCCGCGATGGGCCCGTGGTCGGCCCGGGCCGCGTAGGGTGGGCGCCGTCCCGAGATTCCAGGAGTGTGGAACGTGTCCGAGTCGAAGTCCAGCAAGGCAGCCAAGGCGCCCGCCCGCAGCGCCGCCGAGATCGAGGCCGACATCGACGTGACCCGACAGCGGCTGGTGGGCACCATCACCGAGATCGAGGACCGGGTGAACCCGGCCAAGGTCGCGAGTCGCAGCAAGAACAAGATCAAGGACTTCTACGTCGGTCCCGACGGCCCCCGCTGGAACCACGTGGCCATGACGGGCGGTGCGGTCATTGCCGGGTTGGTCGGCCTGCGGATCACGACCCGGTCGCTGCGCTGGGCACTGTCGCGGCCGGCCAAGAAGCTGCCCGACATCGTCTACATCCCGGTCCCGCGTGAGCAGGCCGGCGCCATGGCGGCAGCTGGCTCGGCTCGAGCCCCGCTGCCCGGGGCAAGCGAAAGCCCCCCGGGATCGCCGGGGGGCTGGTACGCCGTGTAGGGCTCGAACCTACGACCCGCTGATTAAGAGTCAGCTGCTCTACCAACTGAGCTAACGGCGCAAGTGCCCTCATAGGTTAGCAGCGCCCCAGCGACCCCACCAAACCGCCGCGTTCTGGCCCAGCCCGCCGGCGAGACCGGGTGCGTCCTTGTCCCAGGGCCCGACTCAGTGGCGGGGCGTGCTGGCGCCGGCGAGCTGCGCCGACGCGCTGAGCAGGGCCGCCCGGGCGGCCGCCACGGACTGCGGGTCCGGGGCACTACCCCCGGCGAGGGACAGCAACGAGGCACCCGAGGATCGGACCTGGGCGCTCGCGGTGGACATCAGGCCGCGACGCTGGCTGCGCGACGGTCGTCGGGGGCCTGGCTGGCCAGTCCAGCAAGGTTGGTCTGCAGCTGGTCCAGCGTCGGTTGGGCTGCCGACCAGTGGCCCACGAGCTCGTGAACCGGGGCGGTCGGGTCGGCCAGCGCCGGGACGAGTTCCTCGGTGACCCAGCTGGGCCTGGGTTCGCTCGACCTCCAGGGCCGAGTCCCAGCGGCGCTTGCGTGCCGAGCCCGCCAGGAGCCAGCCCACGGCGCCGACCGGGCCAGCAGGGCGCCGAGGCCGAGCAGCATCGGTAGGCCGACCGGCCAGGTACGCCCTGCGTCAGCGTCCGCCGACGCCGACGTGTCGGGAGAGGCGCTGGACGTGGGCGAGGTGCTGGTGGGGGCGGTGGTGGTCGGGCCTCGGTCGGGGTCGGCGTGGTGATCGCAGTCGGGGCGGGTGGCCGGGGCCGTGGCCGAGGCGCTCGGTTCGGGCGAGGCCTCCGGAGAGGCGGCCCGGCGAGTCCTCGAGCGGCAGGGCCGCATCCTCGACGCTGGGCAGGAGCCCGAGGGCGCGGCCGCTGATGTCGTCTGCGGGTGCGGTGCTGCGGTACCCGCGCTGAGCGGGCGTCAAGCCCAGAGCAGTGCGACCAAGGCGGCCGTGAGCGTGGCGCGCACTGGCTGGGGCGCATGACTGCCTCCCTCCGGGGTCGGCTGCGGGCCCGGGCGGCTCGGAACCGATCCATCGAGTGTAGCCAGTGTGCCCGGTCCGGGCCTCGATGGACGGCGGCCCGGCCCCGCGTGAGCGGTGGGCCGGGCCGGCGGGCAGGTCTCGGCCTACCGGTGGGGTGAGTGACGGGACTTGAACCCGCGGCCACCTGGACCACAACCAGGTGCTCTACCAGCTGAGCTACACCCACCATGACCGCACAGGATCGCTGCGCGGTAGCCCGAGAAGTGTATCGGACTCAGGAGGTCGCCTCGGACGCCGGAGTGGCGGGCGTCATGGTCCACGACATGGCCGGTGGCTGCGGCCCGTGCCTCGTCGCGGGTGAGCCCCGGCGCGGGCACCAGTCAGGGTCTGCCGGTAGAAGCGCAGCTCGGCGATCGACTCGCGGATGTCGGCGAGCGCGCGGTGGTTGCCCGTCTTGGTCGGGGCGTTGAAGTACGTGCGCGGGTACCAGCGCCGCGCCAGCTCCTTGAGCGTGGAGACGTCCACGAGCCGGTAGTGCAGGTAGGAGTCGACCTCGGGCAGGTAGCGTGCCAGGAAGCCTCGATCGACATAGACGCTGGACCCGGCCAGTGGGGCCTTGCCGGCCTCATGGACATGGCTGCGCACGTAGTCCAGCACCGCGTACGCCGGCCTGCGGCCACGGTACCCCGTCGGGGATCTCGGTGAGCAGCCCGGACTCGGTGTGCATGTCGACCACGACCTGGTCCATCCCCTCGAGGATGGTCAGATCAGGTGGGCAGACGACCAATGAGATGCCCGCGTCGAGCTCGGTCAGCTCGGCGTCGGTCACGATTGCTGCGATCTCGACGATCTGGTCATGGGTCGGGGTCCAGCCCCGTCATCTCCAGGTCGATCCAGACGAGTCGGTCGTTGCGCGCTTCATTCACGCACGCAGCCTACGGCTTCTCGGACCCGTCATCGGCCCACCACCGCACCAGGTCCGATCCCGTCACCACGCCGACCAACCGGCCCAGCTCGTCGAGGACAGGGACGGCCTCCTCCGAGTAGCCGGCCATCACCCGGGCCACGTCGGCCAGGCCGGCGGTGTCGCGGACGGTGCGCGCGGCTGCCCGCGAGAGCAGGTCCCCGATCACCCGGGCGCGCATCTGCTCGGCGTTGACGGGGATGTCGGTGAGGATCATCCGGTCGGAGATCACCCCCAGGCAGCGGCCGTCGTCGACGACCACCAGGTGCCGCAGGCCCGAGACGCTGAGCAGCTGCCAGGCGTCCCACAGGCTCTCGGCGGCATCGATGGTCAGCACCGGTCGGCTCATCGCCTGCCCGACCCGGGCGCGCGCCCACTCCGCGCCGCGGCGGCGCGCGGCCATCTCGCCGTGCGTGGACGGCGACGGCAGAGTCACGTTGTCTGATCGGGACCTGTCCATGCACCGCCTCCACCGTTGGTTTGGCCGTGAGCATCACCGGTGCCTGTTGGCCTGGCCACGCGCACCACCGAAGCCCATTCGACTGACCTCAAGCATCACCCATGCCCGACGGGGCGCAGAGGGGCAGGAGGCCTCGACGTGGGGGACCTAAGTCACGACGACAGCGCTCACATCGGCGGTGGTTCGGAATACGCCGCGGCCAGGTCGAGGTAGGCCAGCCCTCGGCCATCCGGGGATCCGACGGGGGAGCGCCGCCCGGTGCCGGTGCGCTGCCGCGGTGCGGGTCGGCCAGCGGGCGGGCGTTGACATGCCGGGCCGCCGCCGATCGAGCTGTGCCAACACCGCCGGGGACTGCGCGGCGAGGTCGGTCGGTGCGCCGCTCCACAGGTTGGCCGCCAGCACGCTCGGCGCGGGAACGCCCGGTACTCGCGGGCGCCCAGGTCCGGGGTGTACTCGGCCCAGAGCTGGGCCTGGCCGCCGAGCACCTGACCGGCGGAACCGTCCGGGGGACGCGGTGGGGTCCACGAAGCGACGTCGGCCACGGTCGCGGCGCCCCGATCGCCGCGGTTCGTCAGGGCCGGCGGCCTCGGCGTAGTCGAGGTAGGTGGGCATGACCGGTGCCATCGATCACGTCGTGCCCGGCAGCCGCAGCGTGCAGGCCAAGCTCGGCCGAGCGCCGCGGCATGACGATGGTCTCGGGTGGGCAGCCCGCCGGCCACGTACGCGTCGTCCCAAGCGATCGGGGTGCGGCCCAGGTCGAGGATCATCGTGGCCAGTTGGGCGTTGACCACCCCGCGCAGTCGCTCGATCCCCCCGTGCTGGGTGGCGTACGGCGCACCTCGGCCGAATCGCGCCAGCATCGTCGGGTCGGCCTCGTCGCCGCCGATGTGCAGGTAGGGCGAGGGCAGCGCATCGGTCGCCTCCCCGAGCAGGGTCTCGATGATGCGCATGGCCCCGGGCGAGTGGCGAGATCGTGCGCCCGAGCAGTCCCCAGTGGGTGGCGACCGCTGGGGCGGGGTGCCGGGTACGGCCAGTTCGGGGATCGCCCGGCGAGCAGGGCACACGCGTGTCCGGGCAGGTCGACCTCGGGGATGATCGTGATGCCGTGTCGCGCCGCGTGCGCGCTGCATCTCGCGCAGGTCGTCATGGCTGTAGTGCCCGCCGTGCGGGGTGTCGTCCAGCCGGGTGGGGTCGTCGGGCTCGATGCTCCGGCTGTGCCCGATCCAGCTCGCGGTGCGGCACGAGGCCACCTCGGCCAGGGCCGGGTAGCGCGTGTGAGGGCCGCCGCCAGCCCTGGTCGTCGGTCAGGTGCAGGTGCAGGCGATTCAGGCCGGTGCATCGCGGCCAGCTCGATCCAGCGCAGCACCCTCGGGCACCGGCGCGAAGTGCCGGCTCACGTCGAGCATGACGCCACGATGGGCGACGGCCGGGGAGTCGGTGACCTGACGCAGGGCAGGGCCCAGTCATCGCGGCGGGTCGCGGTCGCACGCCAGGCCTGCGCGGGCAGCAGCTGGCGGATGGTGGTGGTGGCCTGCAGGGCACCGCGAGGGGAGCTGGCCGTGATCGTGATGCCGGCAGCTGAGATCTGCGAGCCGATAGCCCTCGTCGGGGAGGGTCGAGTGGCGTGGGTGACGATGTGGCGGGTGCGTGGGTCAGAGGCAGTGTGCTCGAGCGCCCGGACCGGGCAGCGGGTCCAGGATCTGCTGGCGCGAAGTCGGACCTGGTCGGTCCAGGGACCGTCGACCGTGACCGGCCGATCCGGCGGCAGTCGGCCGGTCGTCCAGGTCCAGCGGTGGCCAGATGTGCGGGTGGCGGGGGCGGGGGTGGGTGTGGGGGGCGTGGGCATGGCGACGATCATCGCGGATTCGCGGCACCTTCGGGGGCGTGGCTGTTCCTGGACACTTCCGCGGTCCGGTCGGGGCGCAGGGACCCTGCCCCAGATCGGACCGGCTCCCGGGCCGGCGGACTGGGCGTCAGGCCAACTGGTCGAGGAACTCCCGGTAGGTGCCCTCGATCGGGATCGCCCGACCAGTGTCGTCCACGATCACGACCGTGATGTCGGCATCCACCACTGGTGCGCTGGTGCTGACCAGGCGGATCTCCTGGTGGAACACCGCGCTGCGGGTGCGGACCTCGCCGAGCCGGGTCGTGATCGCCAGCCGGTCGCCGATCCCCGCGGGGTAGCGGTAGTTGATCTCCAGGCGGACCATGACCATCTGGACCTCACCGCCGAGGATCCGCTCGAGGTCGGTGCGATCCTCGAACCATGCCCAGCGGGCCTCCTCGAGGAACTCCAGGTAGCGGGCGTTGTTCACGTGCCCGTAGAGGTCGAGGTGGTAGCCGCGCACGGTGAGCGCGATCTCGTGCTCGGCGCGGGTGGGGGCTTCGGTCATGGTCGGCACGCTACTCGGACGGCTCGTCGGTCAGGCGATCAGTCCGCGCGCCCGGATGATGAGATAGGTCACCGCAGCGCCGAACTGGGCGAATGCCGGATTGCGGGTCTGCCCCGCGCTGTATCGGTACCAGATCTGCTGCGCGATCACAGCGAGGCGGAACAGGCCGAACACCTCGTAGAACGTCCAGCCGGCGTCCGGCAGCGTCAGCCCGGTCCGGGCCAGGTAGTGCGCGACGACCTCGTCGCGCGTGGGCATGCCGGCAAGGTTCGAGGGCTGGCGGCGGAACGCCTGGAACACAGGGTCGTCGTCGCCCTGCACCCAGTACGCCAACGATGCCCCGAGATCCATCAGCGGATCACCCACGGTTGCCATCTCCCAGTCGAGCACCGCACGGACGCTCGAGAGGTCATCGGGGTCGAGCACCAAGTTGTCGAAGCGCCAGTCGCCATGGATGAGCCGGGTGCCGACATCCGCGGGTTGGTGGGCAGCCAGCCATGCCATCACGTCCTGCGCGTCGGGGACGTCATCGGTCCGTGCGGCCCGGTAGCGGCCCGACCAGCCCTCGACCTGCCGCTGCACGTAGCCCGGCGCCCCGGTAGAACGTGTCCAGGCCCGTCGCCTTCACCTCCACCGAGTGCAGGTCGGCCAGTGCGTCGAACATGCCCAGAGCGAGGTCCCGGGCGGTCGCGGGGCCCAGGGTCAGGCCGTCGGGCAGGTCCCCGCGCAGGATCAGCCCGGGCACGTGGTCCATCACGTAGAACTGCGAGCCCAGGACCGCCTCGTCGGAGCAGTGGCCGACCATGTCGGCACCGCCGGGTAGGAGGGCGCCAGCATCCGCTGGATCTCGAACTCGCGGTGCATGTCGTGGGCGCCGGCCGCCTTCTGGCCCGCGGGCGGGCGGCGCAGCACCAGGTCGCGGCCCGGGTAGCGCAGCGCGAACGTCAGGTTCGAGGCGCCTCCGGCGAACTGCAGGACGGCCGGCAGCCCCGGGGCGAGGTCTGCCAGCTGGGTGCGTAGCCAGGCGTCGATGGCCGACACGTCGAAGGCGTCCTCCTCGCGGACCGCGCCGGCTCCCTCGATCTCGTAGGGCTCGGGCGCGCCTGCGGACTGTGTCAGTCTCGGGGCCGGTCATCGGGGGGCCACCAGGGGGCGCAGCTCCAACCGCGCGACGTCACGCAGGTGCACCTCGTCGGGTCCGTCGGCGATCCGCAGCGAGCGCAGGCCCGCCCACATCATCGCCAGCGGGGTGTCGTCGCTGACCCCGGCGCCGCCGTGCACCTGGATCGCCCGGTCGACCACCTCCAGGGCCATCCGCGGCGCCACCACCTTGATCGCCGCGATCTCCTTGCGCGCGCCCTTGGCCCCGACGTTGTCGATCATCCAGGCCGCCTTGAGGGTGAGCAGACGCGCCTGCTCGATCTCGATCCGCGACTCGGCGATCCACTCCTGCACCACACCCTGGCGGGCCAGCGGCTTGCCGAACGCCACCCGCTCGATCGAGCGCCGGCACATCAGGTCCAGCGCCCGCTCGGCCATGCCGATCGCGCGCATGCAGTGGTGGATGCGTCCCGGGCCCAGGCGGGCCTGGGCGATGGCGAACCCGGAGCCCTCGTCGCCGAGCACGTTCGTGACGGGCACGCGCACATCGGTGAACGTGATCTCGGCGTGGCCATGCTGGTCGTGGTAGCCGAACACCGGGACGCTGCGCACGATCTGCACCCCGGGGGCATCGATCGGGACCAGCACCATCGACTGCTGGTGGTACACGTCGGCCCCGGGATCGGTCTTGCCCATGACGATCAGGACCCGGCAGCGCGGGTCGTTCGCGCCGGTGCTCCACCACTTGCGGCCGTTGATCACGTACGTATCGCCGTCGCGACGGATCGAGGTCGTGATGTTGCGTGCGTCGCTGCTGGCCACCTCGGGCTCGGTCATCGAGAACGCCGAGCGGATGTCACCGGCCAGCAGCGGCTCGAGCCACTGCTCCTTCTGCTCCGGCGTGCCGAACATGTGCAGGATCTCCATGTTGCCGGTGTCCGGTGCGGCGCAGTTGATCGCCTCCGGGGCGAGCTCGGGGGACCAGCCCGACAGCTCGGCGAGGGGGGCATAGTCCAACACGGTCAGGCCGTGGGCGGGGTCGGCGCTGTCGGGCAGGAACAGGTTCCACAGCCCGGCGGCACGCGCCCGGGACTTGAGCTCCTCGATCACCGGCGGCAGTGCGTGGGGCTGCCCGGCCGCCGCCGACGCCCGGCGCTGTTCGCCGTACACAGGCTCCGCGGGGAACACCTCATCGTCCATGAACACCTGGAGCCGTGTGAGGTACTCGGTGGCGCGGGGGCTGGCTTGGAAGTCCATCGCTGCTCCATCCGTTCGCGTGCGGCGGTGCGCACCCGCGGGGGTGGCGCGCGGGTGCGCGTTGGTACGTTGGCATCGTCCCACTCCCGGTGTGCTCGGCGCAGAGGAGTACCCATGGCAGACCCAGCTCCCGGGCCGTGGGCCGGTCGCGTCGCGCTGGTCACCGGTGGTGCCGCCGGCATCGGCGCCGGGGTATGCCGGATGCTCGCGGACTCCGGCGCTCGGGTGGTGGTGGCCGACATCGACGAGGCCGGTGCGCGGGCTGTCGCCGACTCGATCGGGGGTTGGGCGATCCGCTGCGACGTGAGCGTCCTTGCCGACAACCACGCTGCCGTGGCGGCCGCGGTGGACGTCTTCGGAGGCCTGGACATCGTCGTGCTGAACGCCGGCATCGACAGTGGCTTCACCCTCGAGGCGTTCGACGAGGCGGCCTACCGGCGGGCCATGGGCGTGAACCTCGACGGGGTCGTGTTCGGGGTAGCGGCAGCCCTGCCCGCGCTGCGCGCCCGGGGCGGCGGGCGGATCGTGGCTGTGGCCAGTCTCGCGGGCCTGGCACCTGTGCCGATGGACCCGGTCTACGCCGCCAACAAGGCGGCGGTCGTGAACCTCGTCCGGTCGATCGGGCCGGGGCTGGCCCCTGCGGGCATCGTGGTCAACGCCGTCTGCCCCGGCTTCACCGACACGGCGATCGTGGATCGGGTCCGCGACGCGCTCGCCGCCATGGAGGTGCCCCTGATGCAGGTGGCCGACGTGGTGTCGGCGGTCGCTGCGGCGCTGGAGTCCGATCGGGCCGGGGAGGCGTGGCTGCTGCAGTACGGCCACCCCGCGCAGCCGTATCGGTTCCGCGGAGTCCCGGCGCCGGCGCTCGAGCGTGGCTCGACCCCTGAGCCCTGACGCTCCCCGGGCCGCTCGACTACGTCCGATCGTCGCGTCCGATTCCTGCCAGTGCATGGCAGTGGGATAGGGGAGGATGGCGGCATGGACCTCGACCACGAGCGCTGCTACCGGGCAGTCGCCAGCCGCGATGCCCGATTCGACGGGTCGTTCTACACTGCGGTGCGCACGACGGGGATCTACTGCCGCCCCAGCTGCCCGGCGCTCACCCCGAAGCGGGTCAACGCCACCTTCTTCCGGACGCCCGCCGCGGCCCAGCGCGAGGGCTTCCGGGCCTGTCGACGCTGCCGACCTGACGCGGTGCCGGGGTCCGTGGAGTGGAACGTGCGCGGCGACCTGGTGGCGCGTGCGATGCGCCTGGTCGCCGACGGGGCTGTCGAGCGGCTCGGGGTGGCTGGCCTCGCAGCGAGCCTTGGCTACAGCGAGCGCCACCTCAACCGACTCGTCACGCAGGAACTCGGTGCCGGTCCGTTGGCGATCGCGCGCACGCAGCGTGCCCACACGGCGCGCATCCTGCTCGAGACGACGCCGCTGCCCGCCGGCGAGGTCGCGTGGGCGGCTGGGTTCGGCAGCATCCGATCGTTCAACGACACGATGGCCAGCGTCTACGGCCAGTCGCCGACCGCCCTGCGCGCGCGAGTCCGGCCCGCCGGCGCCGAGAACGTCCGGTCGTCCGACTCGGGTGCGCAGGCTGTCGTGGGTCCCGGCGGCGGGGATGCGGCACATCGGCCGGCGATGCCGATCCGGGTGCGCCTCGCGGCGCGGGAGCCATTCGACCCCGACAGCATCCTGGCCTTCCTGGGCGAACGGGCCCTGCCCGGTCTCGAGATGTGGGACGGAGCCTACCTACCGGCGCACGTTGCGCTTCCGCACGGGCACGCCACCGTGGGGGTGCAGCGGGCGCCGGCGGCCTCCAGGCGGAGTTCCACCTCGGGGACCTGCGCGACCTGGCGGCCGGGGTGGCCCGGGTCCGGCGGTTGTTCGACCTCGACGCAGACCCGGTCGCGGTCGCCGAGGTGCTCGGCGACGATCCGATGCTCGGCCCGCTCGTGGCCGCGCGACCGGGGCTGCGCATCTCCGGGCAGTGTCGATCCGCACGAGATCGTCGTGCGCGCGATCGTCGGCCAGCAGGTCAGCGTCGCGGGCGCCCGGACCGTCGTCGGTCGGTTCGTCGCCGCGCACGGCCAGGGTCCTCTGCGCTGGCCGATCCGGACCTGACTCACGTGTTCCCGACCGCGCAGCGGTCTGGCCGCAGGCCGATCCGGGGGCGTTGTCGATGCCGCGCGCTCGGGGCGCCGCGCTGGTCGGGGTGTGCCGGGCGCTGGCCGAGGGCAGCCTCGTGCCTGGATCCCGGGGTGGACCGGGTCGAGGTGGCTGAGCGGCTTGCAGGGCTTCGCCGGGATCGGGCCGTGGACGACGGCGTATGTCGCGATGCGCGGACTCGGGGACCCGGACATCATGCTGGCCAGTGACCTCGGCGTGCGCCACGCGGTCGCCGCGCTGGGCGGCCCGGACGACGCACCACGGGCGATCGAGCAGGCCGCGCACGCCTGGCGACCGTGGCGTTCGTACGCGGTGGCCCACCTGTGGGCGAGCCTCGCCGACTCGGCGCGCGACAACGACCGAGCCCCGGGCACCCCGGGCGCTGCCTGCGCCCAGGACTCATCCGCGTCCGGATCCGGGAGGGCGCGAACGCCGTCGGTCCCACCGCCCCCTCGACCGCACCGACCCCTTGACCCCACCCCCACGACGACGGCTGGAGACCCCCGATGAGCGAGACGGCCCCGGGCTGGTGCGCCGGATGATCAGCAGCCCGATCGGCGTCCTGCAACTGGTCGCGAGCCCGGCTGGTCTGCGTGCGGTTCTGTGGCCCGACGAGGACGGCTCGCGCGTCGCTCGTTCGGTCGGCGTGCCGGCCGATGTCGCCGGTCCGCCCCATCGGGCCAGGCGCACCTCGACGGGCACCGAGCAATTGGAGCAGTACTTCGCCGGCGACCGGCGGACCTTCGACGTACGCCCTCGACTCCGCGGGGACGCACTTCCAGCGCCGTGCGTGGGACGTGCTGCGGCAGATCCCGTTCGGGCGGACCATCAGCTACCGCGAGCAGGCCGCAGCCCTCGGCGATCCGGCCAAGGCGCGAGCGGTCGGGGCGGCCAACGGTCGCAACCCGATCTCGATAATCGTGCCGTGTCACCGGGTGGTCGCTTCCTCCGGGGCGCTGACCGGGTTCGCCGGCGGGATGGACGCCAAGGCGTGGCTGCTCGAGCACGAGCGCCGTGTCCTCGCGGCGGGGTCGGTCACCGCAGCGAGTTGAGGGCCGCTCGGACCGGGCGAGTGAGCGGGTGTGGCCGCTCCAATCCCGCCCGCACAGACGCTGGGCGACTGTCGGCACCCACCCCCGCGTGAACTTCGCCGAGTTGTGTTCGAACGGGCGTTGATCCGGCGACCGGTGGCGAACCGAGGTCGACCTCAGCGTTCGATGACGCGCCAGGCCGTGAGCCCGGACCCGACCAGGGACCCGACGCCGGCCGACGCGCAGCCCAGCTTGTCGACGTACACGATCCGCACCCGTCGTCGGTGCACGCGGCGGCGAACACCAGTGATCGGCCGGATCCGCCCGGCCGCTGCCAGCGTCGTCAGCGCGGTCTCAGCCACCTCAGGGGTGGCGCCCGTACGCCGCGCGACCTCGTCGGTCGATCCAGCGCCAGCGGCCACGCCGCCAGGACGTCGGTCAACGACGGGACGACGGCACGTGCCTGGGAGGCGCTCATGTGAGCAGCACCCCCACCTGGAACACGGCCACGGCCAACAGCCAGGCCAGCGTGAACTGCATCCCGATGCCCACCATCATCCAGCGGGTACCGATCTGGCGCTTCTGCACCGCGAGGGTCGCCACGCACGGGGTGTAGGCCAGCAGGAACACCAGGAACGCGGCAGCCGCGGCCTGCGGGTGCCCACCGGAACTGGCAACGAAGTCGGCGTAGACCGAGGTGGACAGGTCCGCGCCCGCCGGGTAGGTCTGGGCCCACGAGGAGATGACCGCCTCCTTGGCCACGAAGCCCACGATCAACGCGCCCACCGCGTGCCACTCTGCGAACCCGGTCGGGGTGAACAGCACTGCGACCTGCTCGGAGATCCACGCGTACAGGCTGTCGGCGATCGGCACGTCGCCGAGTGTCCCGGTGACGCCGGGAGCCGGGATCACGCCGAGCACCCAGACGACCGCGACCGTGGCCACGATGATCCCCGAGGCCGTCTGCAGGAACCCGCGCAGCCGCATCCAGGTCGCGTCGACCAGCAGGCGTCCAGGGCCGGACGTTGGTAGGGCGGCAGGTCCAGCATCGAGTGGGTCGGAGCCCATCGACCGGATCAGCGTCGAGCGCAGCAGCAGCCCGCCGAGGACGACCAGCAGGATGCTGGTCAGGTACATGACGAACACGACGGTGCCGGCGCTGTTGCGGGAAGAACGTCGCGGCCACCATGACGTACACGGTCAACCGCGCCGAGCAGGACGTGAACGGCACCAGCAGCGCGGTGAGCAGCCGATGGCGGGCATCGGGCAGCACGCGCACCGCCGAGATCGCCGGCACGTTGCAGCCGAACCCGACGACCAGCGGCAGGAATGCGCGACCGGGCAGGCCGAGCCGGCCCATCAGTCGGTCGGTCACGACCGCGGCGCGGGCCATGTAGCCGGAGTCCTCGAGCAGCGACAGCAGCGCGAACATGATCGCCATCAGTGGCAGGAACGTCAGCAGCATCCCGACGCCGCCGATCAGGCCGTTGACGACGAAGCCCTCCACGAGCGTGCCGCCGAGGCCGACGGCGCCCGAGGACCGCGGTGGTGGCGTCGGTCACCGGCCCGCTGAACAGTGCATCGAGCGCGTCCTGCAGGGGCGCGGCCACCGTGGTCGTCGCGGCGAACACCGCCCACATCACGGCCAGGAACAGCAGGGGACCCACCAGCGGCGCAGTGGCCCAGCGGTCGATCCGGTCGGTCCAGTTCTGGCGTGTCGCGTCGTCATGACTGCTGACCCGGGCGGTCGTGTCGGTGACCCAGGTGAACAGTGCCTCGGCCTGGGCCAGGTCCTCGTCCTCGGCCTCGATGGCGGCCGTCAGGTCACGCACCTGGGTGGGCGGGCAGTTGCTGCAGTCCTCGGGGCAGTCGGCCCCGCACCCCGCGCTGACCTCCGGGGCAAGGTCCAGTGGCCGGCGCTGCGGGGAGGCCAGCACCTCGCGCACAGCCTCGGCCAGTGCGTGCACCTCACGCCGGCGCGGGTCGATCCGCACCACGGCCACGCCCAGCGCGTGGGCCAGTGCCTGCTCGTCGACGCGCACCCCGCGGCGCGCGGCGAGGTCGGACATGGTCAGTGCGACGACCACGCGCACGGGCAGCAGGCGCACGTGGGCGGCAAGGACCAGGGACCGTCCGAGGTGGGCTGCATCGCAGACGACGACCACGGCATCGACCTGATCTCCGCCGCGCAGCAGGTCCGCGGTGAGTGCCTCGTCGGGCGAGATCGGGTCCAGGGAGTAGGCACCGGGCAGGTCGGTCAGGGCCACCTCGCCCAGAGCTGGGTCGAGCCAGCGCCCCGACCCCACCTCGACGCTGGTGCCCGGGTAGTTGCCCACGGCCCGCCCGGAGCCGGTCAGGGCGTTGAAGAGCGTGGACTTGCCGGAGTTGGGACTGCCCACGAGGGCGACCCGCGGGGCCCCCGGCTGGCCTGGGGCCCGGGTGTCTCGTGGCAGTTGGACAGGGTGTCAGACATGGGCCGGCGCCAGGTCGACGTGGATGCCGGTCAGGATGACGCGCGCGACGGCGAGTCGATCGTCGCCGATGGCCAGGAGCGCGCCCCCGCCGCTGGTCCGGCTCTGTACACGGACCGTCACGCCCGGACGGATGCCCAGTTCGGCCAGGCGACGGCTGATCGCAGGGGAGGCCGCGGACGCAGTGACGACAGTCAACGGCACCCCGAGGGGAGCTTGGTCCAGCGGCATGGGGGAAGGATACCGCATGGTTAGGCTTGCCTAACCAAGGACCTTGGTCCCGGGGCAGAGGTCGAGAGTCCCGGGTTTGTGCGCGTCGCCCGCGGTCAGCGCGCTGGCTTCGGGTCGTGCCCGCCGGCGTTCACCGCTGGGCACGACCCGGGACGCGTGGCTCAGAGAGCCACCGACGCGGCGGCAGCCGCCTCCGGTGCCTGTGCAGCCAGATCGGACGCACTCAGGTCGTACAGGGTGGTCCCGTCGATCGTGGTGGCCGGGAAGTTCGACTCCACCCATGCGCTGATCTCCGCAGCCGACTGCGAGCCGCCCATCTGGGTGCCGAACCCGTCACCGCCACCGAGGAACCAGTGGATCTGGCCTGCGGCGACCAGCGCCTGGAACTGGGCCAGCGTCGGGGAGGGATCGCTGCCGTTGAAGCCGCCGATCGCCATGACCGGCTCCTCACTGGCCAGCTGGTACCCGGCTGCTGCGTTGGCGCCGACCGCAGCCGCCACCCACGTGAACTGCTCGGCATCGGCGACCAGTGCCGCGGTGAGCTCGGCGCTCGGGGTGCTGGCCTCGAGCAGGGACCCCGGGCCGCCGCGGCCGCCACCGCCGGTGCCCGGTCCACCCTGTCCGCCCGGGAACCCGGGGAGGGCCTGCCCCGTTGCGCCCTGGCTGCCCGCTCCGCCGGGCAGTGTTCCGCCGGGGCCGCCGGGGAGGGTGCCGGCCTGGCCGCCCGTTCCGCCGGGCAGTGTTCCGCCGGGGAGCGTCCCACCGGGAGTGCCGGTCGTGCCCTGGTTGCCGGTGGCGCCGGGCAGTTGGCCCCCGCCGCCCGGGCGGCCTGCGCCACCGGGGCCACGCCCGCCCGGGCCGGTGCTGGCGCCTGCCACAGTCGGCCCGGCCGACGGCAGGGATCCGGATGCTGGGCTCGTTGCCGTCTCCACCGAGTAGGCCAGCGGACCGGCGAGCGCCACGACCAGCCCGACGATGCCGGCTCCCAGCGCCACGCGCTGCCCCATCGGCCCGCGAAGCATCGGGGCGACCAGGAACGCACCGGCAGCGGCGAGCCCGGTGACGAGGACCAGCGGGATGAGCCACCCGGCGAAGTCTGCGGAGCGGCCCAGGAGGATCGCGGCCCACCATGCCGATCCGGCGATGAGGCCAGCGCCGGTGACTCGCGCCCACCACTGCGTCCGGTGCGCCCAGAGCGCGAGCGAGCCGATCCCGACCAGCGCTCCGATCGCGGGCGCCAGGGCCACCGTGTAGTACTCGTGGATGATGCCCTGGCTGAACGAGATCACCGCGGCGGTGACCAGCAGCCAGCCGCCCCAGCGAGATCACCGCGGCCCGGGTGAGGTCCGTGCGCCGCACCTCGTCGTGAGATCCAGAGCAGCACCGCGATCATGACCAGCGCCGCGGGCAGCAGCCAGGCGATCTGGCCGCCGTAGGAGGCCGTGAACAGCCGATCCCAGCCGGTCTCGCCCCACATCGACCCGCCCTGGCCGCCGCCACCGACGACGCTGCCGGTCTCATTGCCGGTCAGCCGGCCGAAGCCGTTGTAGCCGAGCATGCAGTTCGAGCACGGAGTTGTTCTGCGAGCCGCCGATGTAGGGCCGCGAGCGCGCCGGCCACAGCTCGACGATCGCGACCCACCACCCGCCGGCGACGATCATCGGCAGCGAAAGCGGCGACCAGATGTCCGATCCGCCGCCGCAGGTCCGTCGGGGCCGCGAGCGGCGTACATCGCCACGAACCCCGGCAGCACGAGGAAGGCCTGCATCATCTTGGCCAGGAAGGCGAAGCCGACGAACGCGCCGGCGAGCATGATCCAGCGCAGCGACGCCTTCTCGGTGGCCCGGCCCATGGCCCAGGCGGCGCAGACGAGCAGGAACACCAGCAGCGCGTCGGGGTTGTTGAACCGGAACATCAGCGTCGCCACCGGTGTGAGGGCCAGCACCGCGCCCGCGATCAGCCCGGCCGACGGCCCGAACCACCGGCGAACCGTGGCGATAGAGCGACCCCGACGCTCGCCACGCCGAGCAGTGCCTGCGGCACCAGGATCGACCACGAGCTCAAGCCGAAGAGGCGCACGCTCAGGCCCATCAGCCACAGCGAGGCCGGTGGTCTTGTCGACGGTGATGGAGTTGGCCGCGTCGAGGCTGCCGAAGAACCAGGCCTTCCAGCTCGCGCCGCCGGCCTGTACGGCGGCGGAGTAGTAGGAGTTGGCCCAGCCGTTGGCGCTCAGGTCCCAGAGGTAGAGCACGGCGGTGACCGCCAGCAAGCCAGCCAGCGCCCAGCGCGCCCACCTCGGCGAGCGCTTGATCGGGGCCTGCGGGCCAGATGCGACGCGGGCAGCCTCCGGCAGCGGATCGGCGAGGAGCTGACCCGATCCGCCCGGCGACCCGTCAGGTCGTGGGTTGGGCTGGTCCGGGGTGGGGCTCCACCAGGTGTCGTGGGTCGGGGTGTTCGTGATCATCAGCAGACCTCCGTGGTCGGGGTGGTGCGGGGGCCGGTGCCCCGGGGGCGGGAAAGGGGCAGGGGCGCGGGCTCGTGGTGTGGCACCGTCGTGCGGCTCGAGTTCGGTCCGGGCCACGCTCGGCGCCGCGGCCGACGCGCGCTGGCGGCCGAACACCCAGGCGCGGTACATCAGGAATCGCAGGATCGTGGCCACGATGTTGGCGACGGTCAGCACGACGAGTTCGACGCCGTGCGAGGCCCCGGGGGCCACCGCCCCGAGCAGTGCGAGGCTGCCGCTCGTCACGGCCAGGCCCACCGCGAAGACCACCAGACCCTGGGCCTGGTGGCGCCACCGGCCGGACCGGCCACGAACGCCGAACGTGAACCAGCGGTTGGCTGCGGTGTTGCCCACGGCGGTGAGCAGCAGGGCCATCGCATTGGCCCACTGCGCGCTCATCGGCCCGCGCAGGACCCAGTACACGGCGGCGTAGGCCAGGGTGCTGGCCACACCGATGAGGGCGAAGCGCACCAACTGGCTCGAGGATCCCGCGCGGTGCGTCGCTGGCCCGTTCTGCGGAGTCGACGTGGCGCAGCGTGGCCAGGGGGATCCGGCCGGTGCCCAGCCCGCGGACCAGCCGCCAGATCCCCGCGAGGTCCTTGCGGGCCGTGTCGAGGATGTCCACGCGGCTGTCCGGGTCGTCGACCCAGTCGACGGGGACCTCGTGGATGCGCATGCCCGGAACGCTCGGCGAGCACCAGCAGCTCGGTGTCGAAGAACCACTCCGAGTCCTCGACCAGCGGCAGCAGTGCGGCGGCCGCGTCAGCGCGGATGGCCTTGAACCCGCACTGCGCATCGCTGAACCGCGCGCCGAGAGTGGTGCGCAGGAGCAGGTTGTAGCGACCGGGAGATGAACTCGCGCTTCGGTCCGCGCACGACGCGCGAACCCGGTGCGAGCCGGGTGCCGATCGCGATGTCGGAGTGCCCCGACAGCAGTGGGGCGACCAGCGGCAGCACGGCAGCCGAGGTCGGTGGACAGGTCGACGTCCATGTAGGCAAGGACCGTCGGCGTCGCTGGCAGCCCACACCTCGCGCAGCGCCCGACCCCGGCCCTTCTCGCTCCAGGTGGACCACTCGGACCTCGGGGAGCTCCTCGGCCAGGCCCGCGGCGATCTCCGGGGTCGGGTCGGTGCTCGCGTTGTCGGCGATCGTGATGCGGAACGTGTAGGGCAGGCCCTCGCGCAGGTGGCGTGCACAGCGCTCGGACGCTGGGCTCGAGGTCGACGCGCCTCGTTGTACACCGGGATGACGATGTCGACGGCTGGGGCCAGGGGCATGGAGTCCTCCGCTGTGGTGCGCATGCCGTGGCCGACAGCCAGTCGCGCTCGGGTCTGCAGGTCGGTGAGTGCCATGGCGCCCAGAGTTGCGCCCGACCCTGTGAGAACCCTGGGAGTCCTCTGGGTGGCGCCGGGGAGTTGCGGGGCAGGAGCGTGCACAGGGTGGGCGCCGGGATGCCGGGGCCGCACGGCCGCTGCAGGAGCCGCAGGTTTCACAGCGTTCTCACAGGAAACTGCCAGACTCCTGCACGAATGGGCCCCCATGATGGGTCCATGACTTCATCGGCGACGCCCACCCAGCCCGGCGACGGGCCCTTCGAGCTCCTCCCGGCAGGCACGCCCATGGGAACCCCCGAAGCCAGGCTCCTCGTCGTCGACGACGAGCCGAACATCGTGGAGCTGCTCAGCGCGAGCCTGCGGTTCGCCGGCTTCGAGGTCCAGTCCGCCACGAACGGCACCCAGGCCCTGCACCTGGCCGTGGCCAGTGCACCGGACCTCGTCGTGCTCGACGTCATGATGCCCGGACTCGACGGGTTCGAGGTCGTCCGTCGGATGCGCCAGGACGGGGTCACGGCACCCGTGCTGTTCCTGACCGCCCGCGATGCCGTCGAGGACCGGATCATGGGCCTGACTCTGGGTGCCGACGACTACGTCACCAAGCCGTTCAGCCTCGGCGAGGTCGTGGCCCGGATCCGGGCCATCCTGCGCCGAGCGGGCCTCGAGTCCGAAGCCGACACCCAGCGGATGGTGTTCGCCGACATCGAGCTCGATGAGGACGCTCACGAGGTGTTCAAGGAGGGGGTCCCGGTCGAGCTGTCCCCGACCGAGTTCAAGCTGCTGCGGTACTTCATGACCAACCCCGGAAGGGTGCTGTCCAAGGCCCAGATCCTCGACCACGTGTGGCACTACGACTTCGGCGGCGAGGCGACGGTCGTGGAGACCTACGTGTCCTACCTGCGTCGCAAGGTCGACACGACCGAACCCCGCCTGCTGCACACCGTGCGCGGGGTCGGATACGTCCTGCGCACCCCGCGAGCGCGCTGATGGCCGCGGGTCGGATGCACCACTGGGTGTCGGGATGGCCGCTGCGCACCCGGCTGGTCGCGCTGCTGATGGGGCTGGTCGCGGTCGGCCTGCTCGTGGCCGGGCTGGCTGCGGTGACGGCCCTGCGGGGGTATCTCTACACCCAGGTGGATCGCAACCTCGAGGGAATGGCCCAGGCGGCCGCGCAGCCGGTCGGCCCCCTGCCACTGCCGCCCGACGCCCGCGATCCGTCCCGTCCCGGGCCGGTGGGGCCGCAGATCACCTATGCCCAGTGGGCCGACGCCACCGGCGTGGAGGTCCAGACCACCGCCGGGGCTGCGGCCCTGACGGACCCTCCGGTGCTTCCCGTCGTCTCCGTGCAGGAGGCGGCGGACCGATCGGGCCAGCCGTTCGTCGTGGACTCGGAGTCCGGCGCGACCCGGTGGCGGGCCCTCATCGTGCCCCTGGCCGACGGCGAGGGGTCGGTGACGGTGGCCCAGGACATCGGCGGGATCGACTCGACCGTCTCCCGGCTGATCCTGATCGAGGTGGCGATCGGCCTCGTGGTGCTGGTTCTGCTCGGCTTGGCCGGGCGGGTGCTGATCCGTGCCAGCCTACGACCGCTGGAGGGCGTGGAGCAGGCCGCCGCCGCGATCGCCGCCGGTGACCTGGCCCAGCGCGCCCCGGGCGATGACCCTCGCACGGAGATCGGCAGCCTGGCGTCGTCGTTCAACACGATGGCCGACAACGTGCAGGGCGCCTTCGCTGCCCAGGCGGCCTCGGAGTCCCGAGCCCACGAGTCAGCCGCCCGAGCCCAGGCCTCAGAGACGAGGATGCGGCAGTTCGTCGCCGATGCCAGCCATGAGCTGCGCACACCGTTGACCTCGGTCCGGGGGTTCGCCGAGCTGTACCGGATCGGTGCCGTGGACCCGGGACCACCGCTTGACGACGCGATGGGGCGGATCGAGAACGAGGCCGCGCGCATGGGTGTCCTGGTCGATGACCTGTTGCTGCTGGCTCGGTTGGACCAGCAGCGCCCGATGGAGCAGGAGCCGGTGGACCTCGTGGGAGTGGTCGGCGATGCTGTCGTCAGTGCACGGGTCGCTGCGCCGCAGCGTGAGATCGAGGTCGAAGTCGACCACGACTCCGAGGCGGTCGCCGTGCTGGGCGATGCCGCTGCGCTGCGCCAGGTCGTGGACAACCTGGTGTCCAATGCACTGCGCTACTCGCCGTCCGAACTGCCGGTCCGGGTCCATGTGGGGACCACTGACGATGGCCGGGCGCTGGTGGAGATCAGCGACCAGGGCGAGGGGATGGCCAAGGAGGTCGCCGACCGGGCCTTCGAGCGGTTCTTCCGTGCTGACGTGGCCCGCTCGCGCGAGCGGGGGGCTCGGGCCTGGGCCTGGCGATCGTGGCGGCCATCGTGGCCGCCCATCGCGGCGAGGTCGCGATCGACTCACAGGCCGGGGTCGGCACCACCGTGCGCGTCCGGCTTCCGCTCACCTTGAGGTGTTCCTGAGGCGTCAGCAGACAGGCCCCACGCGTCGGGCTTCAGTCGGACGGGTCGCCGCTGGCCCGGATCGCGGTCGCCGCGTCGAGCGCGGACAGGCCGGTGGCCTGGAGCAGGTCGGCCGCGGACAGCCGGATCTGGGCGATCATCGGGGCGTTGAAGGCTCCGGTCGGTCCGGCGCCGGCGAAGTCGGCCTCGGCCACCCCGTCGGTGCGTGCCACCGCGGCCAGGAGGGCTGCCCTCACGCTGGCCGGGTCCGCGTCGCCTGCCAGAACCGCCCCGAGTTCTGAGGTCCCTGCGGCCAGTTCGCTGATAGCGCCGGGGATCTCCGGTGGGACGTATTCGTCGCGGTCGAGGGCCGCCGCGGCCTGCCTGGCCAGCACCCGCAGGTTGCGAAGCGCGTTGTCGAGGTGGAATCCGGCCAGTGCGTAGGAGGCCAGCACCGTGCGCTGACCCCAGTACCAGGGTGCGAGCCGGACCGACTCACGGGTCGCTTCGAGGCCACCCTGGAACGTGGACAGTGCCGGCGCCGTGGCCCGCAGGTCCGCGAGCGCACGTCCCGCCGCTGCGTGGTCCTGGGCGCCGAGCGCCTCGGCCACCCGACGGTACCCGTCGCCGAGCGCGACCAGGACCGGCTCGGTCGCGGCGCGGACGTGGCGTGCCGGGTCCACCGGCATCAGCAGCGCCGAGACCGCCAGGCCGATCCCGCCTCCGATCAGCGCATCGACGAACCGGTCGATGTTCCACGGCTGATCTGCAGTCGGCGGGGTCAGCGTGGCGATCAGGACGGCCGCCGAGGTGGTCTGCATGATCAGGATCGGCCCGCCGCCGGCGAGGATCGCGCCGGTCAGGGCCAGCGCCACAACGAGGCCCACCTGCCATGCGCCGGTGCCGATCTGGGCGATCAGCAGGTCGGCGAGCAGGATCCCGATGGCATTGCCCACCAGGAGTCTCGGTCGCCCGGCGCAGGCGGTGGGCCAGCGAGACCGCGACCGTGGCCACGGCCGCGATGGGCGCGAAGAAGGGGACGTCATGGCCGAGGGCTTCGGCTGCGGCATAGGCCAGCGTCGCGGCGACCACCGCCTGGAGGATCACCCGCCACGAGCGGCGAACCTCGGCCAGGGAGTTCCGTGACCGGTCCAGGGCATGGCTCCCAGCGCCGGTGATCGCCGTGCGGCCCAAGGCCGGGGGGGTATCCATGCCGGGACAGTAGTCGGGCGGCGACCGGGCCGAAGGTCAGGAGGCCGGGTCAGGGGGGCTCAGCGGCAGGAGCACCTGCGCGACTCAGGCACGTTGGCCAGGACCTGGTCGACGTGCTGGCCGCAACCGGAGTAGGTCACGTTTCCACAGGAACGGCAGATGGCGGGACTGCACATGAGGGTCTCCTTCGAGGTCTGGTGGTTCCACTATACCCCAGGGGGTATATGGGATTCAAGTCCGCGGCCCCCGGAGTGCTCGGCGACCCGGCTTGCGGGGACACCTGCTGCTCGTTGGGCCAGGTTGCGCTGATCCTGCCCCTGCTGGGCCCACGCGTGGTCCTGCTCACCCATCAGATGCAGTGGACACGCGGATCGGCTCCCACGGCGGGGGCGGTGCCGGGATGCGGGCCAGGGTCGAGTCGACCTCGCCGAACCGTTCGGCCCCCTGGCGCCAGTCGGAGTAGAACGACGAGACCTCGTCGGCGCTGCGGGCCACGAAGTTCCACCACATGAACACCGGCTCGCCGAAGGGCGTGCCCCCGAGCAGCATCATCCGGGTCGGCTCGAGGACCTCGACGGTGATCTCGTCGTGGCCTGTGCCCAGGGCTGCGATCTGCCCGGGGCGTGTGCTGCTGCGCGGTTGGGCCTGATGGCCACCGACCAGGACTGGTCCGTCGAGGGCGATCACCGCATACTCGAACTCCGGGCGCAGCTCGAAGGTCGTCAGGCCGGGACGCAGCGTCACCTGCATGCCGAGCAGGTCGGTGCCGAACGAGGCCGGGGAGGTGGCCCCGAGGTAGGCGCCCGCGAGGAGGGTCGCCTCGGCATTGTCCCAGTGCACCTGCGGGAGGTCCGCGTGGTGCTCGAAGCCGGGCTCGCCATGCCGCTCGTGCTCTGGTTGGGCAACCCAGAGCTGCATCCCCTGCAGCGTGCCCCGGTAGGTCCCGGTCTTCTCCTCGGCGTGTACGACGCCGCGCCCGGCGGTCATCAGGTTGACCTGGCCGGGGCGGATCAGCTGCTCGCTGCCCAGGCTGTCGCGATGCAGGATCGCTCCGTCCATCAGCCAGGTCACGGTCTGCAGGCCGGTGTGCGGGTGCGGGCCGACGTCGAGTCCGGCGGTCTCGGTGACCTCGGCCGGACCCATGTGATCGGCGAAGCACCACGCCCCGACGGTGCGCAGTCGGCGCCGCGGGAGGACCCGCCGCACCCGCAGGTGCCCCACCTCGGCGTCCACCCCGTCGTGAACCTCGATCGTCATGGGGTCAGGCTCAGGCCGGCGGTGGGATTGCGCAACCGCGGACACGGCGCAGTTCGGTTGCGGGGCGGCGATCTGAGACAATCGCCGACGAGCGCCCTGGTGCGGCGCGGGCCCCCGTAGCTCAGGGGATAGAGCGATGGTTTCCTAAACCACAGGCCGCAGGTTCGAATCCTGCCGGGGGCACATCGAGGCAGACGGCCCCTTGCGGGTCATCTGCCTCGATGAACCCCATTGGCGGGATTCGGGAGGAGGCCCGTTCGCGGGCCGACGGGTCCTGCCGGGGGCACATCGAGGCAGACGGCCCCTTGCGGGTCATCTGCGTCGATGAACCCCATTGGCGGGATTCGGGAGGAGGCCCGTTCGCGGGCCGACGGGTCCTGCCGGGGGCGCGCTCCAAGTCGGCCCCGTTGCGGGGCCTGCTCGAAGCGTGCGGACCGGTCGTCATGGACAAGCTGGCCAGGACCACCTGACGGTCAGTGACGGGGGCTGCGCCACGGGCTGATCGCGCAGCGTCTCGGCACGGGTGAGATCGAGGCCCACCGCGCGACCTGAGCCCGGTCACGGTGGGGAGTCCAGGACCGCGCGGGCCCGGGACACGTCGTCGGCCCAGACCATCACGCGCGGACCCTCGGTGGTCTGCACCTCGCGGCAGCGCACCCCGGCGGCGGTGAGTCGCCCGGCCACGTCCCGAGCGGCGCTGGCCGTGCGCGGACTGGCCACGGGGATCATGAGGCCGTACTCCTCCTCGGTGCCGGGCGTCGCCGGGTTCGCGATGAGTGAGGTCCCCTTCTGGCTGGCCCAGCGGGCCACGAGCGCCAGCCCGCCGAGCGCCAGGACCGCAAGAATCGGCCCATAGAGGAACGAGTACGAGCCCCAGCTGCCCACGCCGAGATTGTCTGCCGGCAGCGCGCGACCCGCTACTCGGCGTCGGCGCTCAGAACGATTCCAGCAGCCGGGTCAGCGGGTCGATCGCGAAGTAGGCCACGAAGGCCAGCGACACGATCCACATCAGCGCCGGCACCTGGCGGGCCCGGCCGGTGGCGACCTGCAGCAGCGTGTAGGTGACCATGCCCGCGCCGATCCCGTTGGCGATCGAGTACGTGAACGGCATGATGATGATGGTCAGGAACGCGGGGATCCCGATCGTGAAGTCGTCGAACGGGATGTGCTTGATCTGGGTCATCATCAGGAAGCCGACGATCACCAGCGCCGGTGTGGCGGCCTCGTAGGGAACCACCGAGACCAGCGGCGAGACGAACATCGCCAGCAGGAACAGCACCCCGGTCACCAACGAGGCGATACCGGTGCGCGCGCCCTCGCCGATGCCCGCGGCGCTCTCGATGTAGCTGGTGTTGCTCGACACCGAGCCCATGCCACCGGCCACCGCGGCCGCGGAGTCGACCAGCAGGATCGGCTCGAGGTGCGGGATGCTGCCGTCCTCGGCCACCAGTTCGGCCTCGTTGGCCAGGCCGGTGACCGTGCCGATCGTGTCGAAGAAGTCCGAGAGCAGCAGCGAGAAGACGAACAACCCGGCGGTGATCAGGCCGACCGCCTGGAAGGCGCCGAACAGCGAGAACTGGCCCAGGATGCTCAGGTTCGGGCGTGCTGAACCACTGGTCGGGGACGACCGGGACGTTCAGCGCCCAGCCCACCGGGTTGTCGGGGTGTCGGGGTTGCCGTCGTTGAACGGCCCGACCTGCGCCACCGCCTCGACGAGCACAGCGCAGCGCCGCGGTGGCCAGGATCCCGATGAGCAGCGCCCCGCGCACCTTGCGGGTGACCAGCACGATCATCAGCAGCAGGCCGAAGCACGAACACCAGGGTCGGCCAGCCGCGCAGCGCGCCATTGACGCCGAAGGAGATCAGCGGGACGCCCGGGCGGGTGATGCCGGCGTCGACCAGGCCGATCAGCGCGATGAACAGCCCGATCCCCACACCGATCGCGTACTTCAACGGCATCGGGACCGCGTTGAACACTGCGGTCCGGAACCCGCGAGAGCACCAGCAGTCCGATGATGAGGCCCTCGAGCACGATCAGCCCCATCGCCTGCGGCCAGGTCATCAGCGGCGCGATCGTGTAGGCCAGGAAGGAGTTGAGCCCGAGGCCTGCTGCCACCGCGAGCGGGAACCGCCCGAGGCCGCCCATCACGAGGGTCATGACCCCGGCGATCAGGGCGGTGGCCGCCGAGACCAGTCCGATCGCCACGACCGGGTTGTCCCCGCCGCCGATGTACTGGCCGTTGATGTCCTGCGCGGTGCCGATGATCAGGGGGTTGAGCACCACGATGTAGGCCATCGTCACGAACGTCACCAAGCCCCCGCGGACCTCGCGGCCCAGGGTCGAGCCGCGTTCGGTCATCGCGAACCAGCGGTCCCATGCGGGCAGGTCGCTGCGGTCAGGGGCTGGGCTGGACGCGTCCGGCGAGCCGGCCAGGTCCGTGGGGTTCGTGGTCACGTGCGCAGAGTCTAGGTGGCGGTGTGTGCCGCCCGGGTTCCACCCTTGTTGCCATCGTGTGACGTGCGTGGACGCGGGTCGTTCAGCGGACCCGGACGCTCACCGGGACCGACCTCGGGCCGTAGCCCTTCGAGCCCTTGACCGTACGGGCCTGGACCACGACCACATACGTGCGCTTGCGTGTGAGCTTCTTCGTGCGGCAGGTGAGCGTGCTGCCCCTGGCCGTGCAGGTGGCGCGCTTCTTCGGGGCCTTGCCTTGGCGTACCTGGTAGACCTTGGCCCGGTACTTGGTGATCGACGGGCTGCCGTTGGCGGCCGGGGCGACCCAGCGGACCCGGATGCGCCGCGACTTCACGGAGGTCGTGACCGCGGTCGGGGCCCCCGGTCGGACCTGGGCGGGTGCGGGGGTGGTCACCTTGGGTGCGGAGGCTGGTGCGGGGGCCTTGGCCGGGACTGCGGGCGGCGGCGGCAGCGCGCTGCTGACCGGCATCCCCGTGCAGCTCTTGGAGCCCCAGGCGCGGCAGTCGACCGGAGCCCCATCGAGGTTCACCAGTGCCAGCTGGTCCCCGCTGTTGGCCAGCAGGCTCGACGTCCGGCCCAGGTACAGCGTGCTGGCAGTGTTGGTGCCCGTGCCCATCGACAGTCGGATCGTGGCGCGTGCCGGCAGCAGGGTCCCGGGCGGGAACGGGTACTGCGATCCCTGCCGGGTGAATGCGTAGCCGCCGAGTCGGATCGGGGCGCCAGTGGTGTTGCGGAACTCCAGGTACTCGCCGGCTGCGGTGTCCGAACCGGGCGGGTTGTACTGCACCACGCCGATGACGACCTTGCCCAGCAGCGGGTCTCGGCAGCTGGCCGGGTCACACGGGTAGGTGAACCAGCTGCGCAGGTTGCCGTAGGCGTAGCCAGGCGCGACGTCGTGCACGTAGGCCCCGTCGCCCATGAAGTAGCCGGCAGAGGACGCGGCGTTGGCGAACAGCTGGCTGGGTCCACCGAAGTGGAAGTCGCGCGTCGTGGGCGTCCGCGGCGCGCCGGCCCCGGTCAGGATCCGGATGTGGTCCCCGGCGCCGATCACGGTCCCGGCGGGCAGCGTGTAGGTGACCAGCGAGGAGTCGCGGACCGTCCAGCCACTGACGTCCAGCGGGCTGGTGGCCTCGTTGAGCAGGACCACGTACTCGTTGTTCGCATCGTCGCCGATGGGATCGGACACCACCCAGGTGCGCAGGCGAGCGGCGGCGGAGGTTCCGCAGTAGGTGGGCGACCACAGCCCCAGCCCCTTGGCGGCCGCGGTGTCGACAAGACGCCGGTACTCGAGGTTGTGCGTGGGCTCGGGCTTCTCCGAGTCCGCACTGCTGAACGGGAACCACATCGCATGCCCGCCGGCGAGCACAGCCCGGCCGGCGTCCACCCACTGGTTACCCGACTTGAAGTACACAGTGCGCGCCAACCGGCCGCCGGAGTAGTCGTTCTCGACCGAGTGCGCCGAGATCGAGCGCAGCTGCACGGGGGTGCCCTTGGGCAGGACGGCGGCCAGCGCGGCGGTCGCGGACGAGGCACGGCACTGCTCGAGGGCAGAGCCCCCGGATGCGCCGGCCTTCTCGGGGGCCTGGATGCCGATCAGCCGGATCCGGCAGGCGTCGAGGTCGCCATCGGCGGGCATGGTTGCGCCGGCCGATACGCGCTCAGCGCAGTAGGAGCGGGCGGTGCCCGACGGTGCGATGAATCCCGGATCGCGAGCGCTGGTCACGTCCACCGAGACCGTGTCCCCGTCGACCACGGACCGGATCACCCCGGTCTCCCAGGTCTGCTCGCCCGCGGGGGCCGAGGCTGCTGGCGTGCCGGTCAGGGCCAATCCACCGGCCACCAGCGCGGTCGTCAGGGCAGCCGAGAGCACGGTGCGGGCACGGTCGTGGACTGCCCCCACGCGCGGTCGAGCATCGGTGCGCATCATGAACTCCCCGCTCATCCCCCCGGACGTCGGCTCCTGCTGGGTGCGAACGTAGCAGTCGGTGAGCACGCGACGCCGATATCGCAGGCCAAGGACAGGCCTATCGCCCGGCCAAGGCACGGAGTCGCTCCTTCCCCCGCGGCGGGCGAGAACGCCTGCGCATGTCAGAGGGGTGCGCTTGAATTCGCCCATGGTTGCCATCACCGCCGAGTGTCTGGTCAAGGTGTTCCCCAGCAGGTCGGGGGAGGTGCGTGCCCTCGACGGGGTCGATCTCGAAGTGCCCGAGGGCAGCGTGCTGGGCCTCCTGGGCCCCAACGGTGCTGGCAAGACCACCGCAGTGCGGATCCTGACCACCCTGTTGCTGCCCGATGCCGGCCGGGCCACGGTGCATGGCATCGACGTGGTGGCCGACCCCCAGGGCGTGCGCCGATCGATCGGGCTGTCCGGGCAGTACGCGGCTGTCGACGAGTACCTGACCGGGCGGGAAAACCTGAAGATGGTGGGCCGCCTGTACCACCTGGGCTCGCGCGCCGCGGGGGTCCGCGCCACCGAGCTCCTGGAGCAGTTCGACCTGGTGGCGGCCGCGGACCGGCCGACGAAGACGTACTCGGGCGGCATGCGCCGACGACTGGACCTTGCCGGGGCCCTGGTGGCCCGCCCGCCCATCATCTTCCTCGACGAGCCGACCACGGGCCTGGACCCGCGCAGCCGGATCGGGCTGTGGGAGGTCATCGAGGGCCTCGTTGCGCAGGGCACCACCGTGCTGCTGACAACCCAATACCTCGACGAGGCCGACAAGCTCGCGGATTCGATCGTCGTGGTGGATCGCGGCCGGGTGATCGCCCGGGGCACGTCCGACGAGCTCAAGGCCACCGTGGGCGGGGAGCGGTTGGCCGTGACCGTGGGACCTGGCCAGGTGGACAAGGCGCGCGAGGTGCTGGTGGGCCTGGCGTCGGGCCAGGTGGATGTCGACGAGCACTCGCGGTCCCTGGTGGCGCCCGTCAGCGGCGGGGCGCGTGCGCTGCTCGACGCCGTGCGGGCCTTCGACACCCACGATGTCCATGTGCTCGATATCGGCGTGCGCCGGCCCACACTGGACGACGTGTTCCTCCAACTGACCGGCCAGCATGCGCCAGCCGATGAGGTCGGCGGTCCACCCGGCACTGCGAGCACCGACTCTGAGGAGGCGCACCGATGAGTGATCTGCCCCAGTCCCTGTCCGACACGGCGACGATCACTGGTCGCAACCTGACCCGGCTGCGCCGCCAGCCTGACTCGATCGTCTTCGGGATCATCCAATCGGTGATGTTCGTCCTGCTGTTCGCCTTCGTCTTCGGCGGCGCGATCGAGGTACCCGGCGGCGGGGACTACACGCAGTTCCTCATGGGCGGGATCTTCGTGCAGACCGTGGCCTTCACCTGCGCCACCACCTGCATCGCCATGGCCGATGATCTCTCTCGCGGGCTGTTCGACCGGTTCCGCTCCCTGCCCATGTCGCGGTCGGCGGTCCTGGCCGGACGCACCTTCGCAGATCTGGCCTTCGCCGGTGTCACCACGGCGGCCATGGCCCTGACCGGCCTGCTCGTCGGTTGGCGCACGGACTCCTCGCCGCTCAGCGTGCTCGGTGCCTTCGCGCTGCTCGCGCTGTTCGCCTACGCGTTCCTGTGGATCGGGGCCGTGATCGGCCTGAGCGTGCGCAGCGTGGAGGTCGCCCAGACGGCTGGACTGATCTGGCTCTTCCCGTTGACCTTCCTGTCCAACGCCTTCGTGCCGCTGGAGACGATGCCGTCCTGGCTGCAGCCGATCGCTGCCTGGAACCCGATCAGCGCGGTCACCGCTGCCGTGCGCGAGTTGTTCGGCAACGTGCCCGCCGGGGCGGTCGCCCCCGACTACTGGCCCCTGCAGAACCCCCTGCTCGCCTCGGTGCTCTGGTGCCTTGTGATCCTGGCCGTCTTCATGCCGATGGGGGTCGCCCGCTACCGGCGGGCCGCCGCGCGCTGAGGGTCACTCCGCGGCCTCGGCGGGGGCTTCGCCGGCATCGTCGTCGGGGACGGTCGTGACCGTGTCCCGGCGCACCCGGTAGCGCCAGACGAAGAACATCAGGCACCCGATCATCATCGGCAGGATCCAGGTGGTTGCCCGGTAGAGGGTCAGCGCAGCAGTCAGTTGCGACTGCTGCGTCTGGGTGGTCAGGCCCAGCAGGGAGGACAGCTGCGGGACGATGATGGCGTTGATCCCCGGGATCGGCAGGACGTTGATCACCATGATCACAGAGGTGGCGAACAGCATCTCGGCTGCCGAGAGCACCGAGGCGTCCAGGCCGCTGAACCGCATGGCCATCCCCAGGACCAGTGCATTGCTCAGGGCCCAGGCGATGTTCGAGGCGATCAGCGAGCGCCGGTTGCTCTCGACCGTCCCGCGCGTCTTGCGGCCGAACCCGACGACCTCCTCCTCGAGGTCCTTCGAGGGGCTGCGGCCGAAGAGGTGCATCACCCAGGTGACGGACCTGCTGATGACGCGCCCCACCGTGTGCGCGGTCGCCTCGCTCTGCACGATGCGGCGCAGCAGGAACACGACGGCACCTAGCAGGAGGGTGTACCCGAGGAACCAGCGCAGGGCATCTCGCGAGCCCTCGCCGGCCAGGAGCATCACCGCCAGCCCCAGGACCGGCATGAGGAAGGTGGCGACGTAGCGCAGCACGAGGGCGATCAGCACCGAGATCGCGGACTTCTCGTCGGTGAACCCGTAGGTCCGGTACATCGCGAACCGGATGACGTAGTCCCCGGGCGGGGGGACAACGAAGGCGGTCATCTGGCCGGTCGCCGAGGATTCGAACCCCTGGTAGAGCCGCAGCCCCGGCAGCGATGCCTTGGCCGCCCAGCCCAGGAGCACCATGACCAGGATCCCCGAGAGTGCCAGGGCGATCATCTGGCCTGCGGTCAGGGCAGTCAGGGCGGCCCACACCTGGTTCCAGTCGACCTCCTCGGGCAGGACGACGAAGAACGCGTAGTAGAGCAGGGCGGCGACGATGATCGCGCCGACCAGCTTCACGAAGCGCTTGTTGCGCACCAACCGCGAGACGGTGCCGCGTGCGGTTTCGTCCGGCACTGGATCACCCGGCACGGGCTCCTCGCCGTCGAACTCCGTCCCGGACCCCGAGGTCATCGGGCCTCCCATCGATCGTGGCCAGCACCGCGCGTTCACCTGATCGAGGGCCACATCGCCCTCGGCAGACTCCAGTCGACAGTATGAGGGACCATCTGGTCAAAGAGGTGTCGTCCCCGCGGTGGGACGGCGAGAGATTCTCTGCCGCAGTACTCTCGTGTGATCTACCGAGCGCCTCGGACCTGTCTGGAGCGCCGGCGAGGGTGAGGGTGAGGAGAGTCTGTGACTGCGGGGTCCTACGAGATCGACCCGGATGCCCCCGACCTGGAGGCACCCGTGCTCGTCCATGGGCTGACCGGGTTCATGGACGCTGGTGCTGCCGCGCGCCTGTCCATCGAGCACATCCTGGCCACCTGCCAGAACAGCCGCGTGGCGACCTTCGACATCGATACCCTCTTCGACTACCGCGGACGCAGGCCCCGGACTGTGTTCGCCAGCGATCACTACGACTCGCTGGACATGCCCGAGCTTGTCGTGGACCGGATCGTCGATGCCCATGGTGAGCACTTCCTGCTCCTGCACGGCACCGAGCCGGACCTGGGCTGGGAGAGGGTTGCCTCGGGGATCCTCGAGCTCACGGGGGCACTGGGCGTGCGCCAGGTGGTCGGGCTGCAGGCGATCCCGTGGCCGGCTCCGCACACCCGCCCCATCAACGTCACGGTGCACGCCAACGACCCGGACCTGATCGCCGGGGCGCAGCCCTGGGTCGGTTCGTTGGAGGTGCCTGGCAGCCTCGCGGCGCTTCTCGAGGTGCGCCTGGGCCAGGCCAACCGTCCGGCCATGGGGTTCGCCGCCCACATCCCGCACTACCTGGTCTCCTCGGAGTTCCCCCGTGGGGCGCTGACCCTCCTGGAGTCCCTGGGACCGGCCGCCGGGCTGTCGATCCCGTTGGCAGACCTTCGCGCGACCGCAGACGAGTCCGACGCCGACATCTCCCTGCAGATCGCCAGCAACCCGGAGAACCTCGAGGCCGTGACGACCCTGGAGGCCCAGTACGACGCCTTGATGGCCGAGCGTGCCCGGTACGAACCCGACGGCATGCCCGGTATGCCCGACGACGCGGACATCGCCGCGCAGGTGGAGGCCTTCCTCGCGCAGCTGGACCAGGATGGCCCACAGTGAGCTGTCACCCCGCCGGAGACCCGGACGGCGCCCCCGCCGGCGCCGCGCCGGCACCACGACGTGCGCTGTCCCTGGACGACGGCTGGGAGGGTGCAGCGGCCGAGGACCGGCCCGAGTCGTGGGGCGAGCGCACGGAGTCCGACGACGACCGGTTGGCCCACTACCGCGCGCAGCGCCCACCCCATCACGGGGGCTGACCGGCGAACCCCTCGTATCATGGGTGGCAGTCGTGGCCCCCGCGGTCGCGGGTGAACCACATGGGATCGACGCGGCAGGAGCAGGACATGGCTCAGGAGAAGACCGGAATCATCGCGGGGTTCAAGGACTTCGTGATGCGTGGCAATGTCATCGACCTGGCAGTCGCCGTGGTCGTCGGCGCTGCGTTCACCGCCGTGGTGAAGTCGTTCACCGACGAGATCATCAACCCGGTGATTGCCGCCCTCGGCGGTCAGGACACCTCGGGGTTCGGCTTCTGCGTGCGGGCCCCGGAGGAGGGCTGCACGTCCGAGGCGGCCACGTTCGTGGACTTCGGGGCCGTGTTCTCCGTGCTGATCTCGTTCGTGATCACGATGACCATCGTCTACTTCATCTTCGTTCTGCCCATGAACAAGGCTCGCGCGATGATGACCACGCCCACCGAGGCCGTCGCCGAGGAGCTGGCCGCCGAGGTCGTGCTGCTCACCGAGATCCGTGATCTGCTCGCCGCCGAGGGCCGCGTCGCCGGCTCGTCGGCCGAGGCACCTGCCCAGCGGGACCCCGCCGCCCAGTGACCCGTGCCGGGCGGTCTCGCGTCACCCGGGTCCGGGACGCAGTTGATAGGTGAGGCTCGCTCGGGCCTGGGCGCCGGCGATGGCTGCCCCGGTCCCTTGATCCACCGCCACCACGACCAGCGGGGTCGAGGTGGCTGAGGGACCTGAGGGGTCCGCGCCGGCGAGCATCCCCTCGGGTTCGGCACCGTCGGTCAGGACCATCAGGACCAGCACATCGCGGGCGACCACCTCCGCGGTCGCGAACGCGACCGGCGCGTCGAGGCCGGGTCCGGTCGCGGCCAGGATGTCCAGGTGCTGCCCGGCGACGAGCAGTCGGCCCGCGCCGGCGTCGGCGAAGCGCATCGGCAGGGGCATGGTCCCCGGCGGCATCGCCCACGCGGGCCCGGGGGCGAGGCGGTGGGTGGCCACCGGTTCGCCGCGGGCCAGGGGCGCTGCCAGCACGCTCCCGGTCAGGTCCCCGGGGTCGCTGGACACCCCGGCCGGCAGCACCCCGGCGGGAACCTGCGCCACGGTCAGGTCCCCGGCGGCCAGGACGCGCCCGGTCGCGAGGTCCGCAGCCGCGACCACGACGGGGCGGGTGGGCGCGGCTGGTGGCTGCAGGGCCACCCCCATGGCCAGGATCGAGGTCCCGGCTGCTGCCCCGGCCAGCAACCGGCGGTGTCGGCGCAGGAGCCGTCCCGCGTCGGGCTGCCGTGTCCCCGTCCTGCTGCCCATCTCGTCCTGCCCCCGCCCCCGCGCTCGTCATGCCTGGGTCCCTTCCAGGTACCGCAGCCGACACTAGGGTGTCGGTCGCGGATCGCCGCACCGTTGTCCACAGGCATTGGGTGTGAGGTCGGTCCGGCAGTGGTGCGGGCCCGAATCGCGCGGTCCGCGATCGCCGTGCCTGCGATTAGCACTCAGTCGCGTTGAGTGCCAGAATGTGACCGAACAAGCCAGTCGGGCCAGGAGGGTGACCATGCCGACCTACGAGTACATGTGCACCGCGTGCGGCACCCCGTTGGAGGTCGTCCAGTCCATTCACGAGCCCTCCCTGACCGACTGCCCCGCCTGCCCCGAGGGTCGGCTGCGCAAGGTGTTCGGCAATGTCGGCGTCGTGTTCAAGGGCAGCGGGTTCTACCGGACCGACAGCCGTGGCAAGTCCTCGGCCAGTGCGCCCGCGACCGCCAAGACGGAGTCCAAGGGATCGGCCGCTGGCTCTGGATCCAGTTCGGGATCGGGTGGCTCCTCGTCCTCCTCGGGCTCCTCCTCCTCGGGCGGGGCCGGCTCCAGCAGCGCGGGTTCGGGTTCGGGTTCGGCCAAGTCCGCCGCGAAGTCCTGAGCCTTCGGCTACCGACCGAGTTCGACGACCCCAGTCGGGGTCAACACCCATCCCACCGGCTGGTCATGGGCTTCCCGCGGCAGCGTGCCTGCGGGCAGCAACTCCTCGTCCGAGACGACGGCCACGGCCCGGATCCCGGGGTCCAGGTCGACCAGGACGCCGTCGTAGTAGCCGCCGCCCTGGCCCAACCGGGTCCCGGAACGGTCGATGGCCAGGGCGGGCACCAGGACCAGGCGCACCCGGCGCGCGAGCAGTCCAGCGGCTCCGCTGCCCACGACCTGCCCCGCGGGGATGGCCACCGGAAGTCGCGGGTCGCGTACGTGCCGACCGTCGTCGACTGCCCAGTCCAGCACTCGGCCCGGGCGTGGGATGGGCAGCAGCACCTGCCCGCCGGCATCGTGGACAGCTCGGGTGATCTCGGCCACGTCCGGCTCCCCGGCGCTGGCGAGGTAGGCAGCCACCACGGGCTCGCCCCCGGAGCCGGCCAGGTAGAGCAGGCCGCCGGCTCGCGCGGCGCCCAGCAGGCGGTGGGCCGTGCTCGGCTCGGACCGCCCGGCCGCGTTCCGGCGCGCCCGGGCGGCCCTGATCCCGGCGCGCAGGTCGGCCTTGGTGGCAGCCACGTGCCCGATCATGCCCGACAGACCCCACCGCTGGCGGCCGGGACGGTTTATCGTGCGCCCCATGAGGATGCTGTTCGGGTCGCACCCCCGGCGCCAGGTCGTGGGCCGCTGATGCGCACTGTCGACGAGCACCTCACCGAGGTCCTGGCCCGGGCAGTGGCGCTGGAGCCCCTGGACGTCTCCCTGCTGGAGTCGCGCGGATGCCTGCTGGCCGAGCCCATCCCAGCACCCTGGCCGCTGCCGCCCTTCGACGCAGCCGCTCACGATGGCTACGCGGTGATCGCTGCGGACGTGGCGCAGGCGCGGGCGGATGCGCCGGTGGTGCTGCGGGTCACCGACGATGTTCCGGCGGGGTATCGGGCCAGCCACCCGGTCACCCCCGGCACTGCCATCCGGATCGGTTCAGGCGCTCCGCTGCCGCCGGGTGCCGATGCAGTCCTGCCCACGGCCGACACCGACGCGGGCACCGCTGCGGTCAGCGTGCTCAGGGCGGGGGTGACCGGCCAGGGCATCCGCAGTGCGGGTGCGGAACTGGCGGCCGGCAGCGAGGTTCTCGCAGCCGGGGTCCTGGTCGGGGCCCGGGAGGTGGCGCTGCTCGCCGCCGTGGGCCAGTCGCGGATCACCGTGCACCCGCGGCCACGGGTGGTGGTGATGAGCACGGGCACCGAGCTGGTCGAGCCGGGCTCGCCGATGAGCCCGGGGCTCATCCCCGATTCCAACGGCTACATGCTCACGGCCGCAGCCCAGGATGCCGGTGCGATGGCCTATCGGGCGGGGCCGGTGCGCGACGAGCAGCGTGCCCTGATGGACACCCTCGAGGACCAGCTCGTGCGCGCGGATCTCATCGTCACCACGGGCGGGGTCACGGCCGGCACCTACGACACCATGAAGACGGTGCTCTCGCGGCTGGGCACCGTCGACTACTCCCGGGTCGCGCTGAGCCCTGGAATGGCCCAGGGGCACGGGTACCTCGGCCCCGATGAGGTGCCGATCTTCACCTTGCCCGGCAGCCCCACGAGCGCCTTCGTGGCCTTCGAGGTGTTCGTCCGGCCGGTGATCCGGCGGATGCTCGGGCACGCCGACGTGTTCCGGCCCCTGATCCCGGCCCGCCTGACGGCGCCGGTCGTCGGCGAGCCAGGGCTGCGCACCTACCTGCGCAGTCACCTGCACGGGTCCTCCGATGCCCGGCTGGTCACCCCACGGGCCGAGCCGGGCCTGCGCGGCCTGAGCGCGGCCGACAGCCTGATCGTGCTGCCTGAGGGGACCGGTGAGGTTCCCGCCGGGGCCACAGTGTCGGTGATGCCCCTGGGACGGCAGTGATGGCCACCCTGCCGGTGCTGACCAGGACCACGGACTCCGGCGAGCTGGTCCTGCGCGAGTTGCGTCGCCGGGATGGGCGCGCGTGGCGCGAGGTCCGCTCCCACAACGCAGCGTGGCTGGGGCCGTGGGAGGCCACGGTGCCCCCCGACGTGGGGGAGCGGGTGCCCAGCTACGCCGAGATGGTGGCCCGGTTCCGGACGGAGGCCCGGGCAGGTCGCTCGCTGTCCTGGGCGATGACCCTGGAGGGCAGCCTCGTGGGCCAGGTGACCGTGGCGGGCATCACGCTCGGCTCGCTGCGCGCGGCGTCGATCGGCTACTGGATCGACGCCCGGGTGGCGGGTCGCGGGCTGACCCCCATGGCCGTGGCCATGGCAGCCGACTACAGCTTCGCGGTCCTCAAGCTGCACCGACTGGAGATCGTGATCCGCCCGGAGAACGTCGCCTCGCGCCGCGTCGTCGAGAAGCTGGGCTTCCGTGCTGAGGGCAGGCGGCCCCATTTCCTGCACATCGATGGCCAGTGGCGTGATCACGATGTCTTCGCCCTCAACGCCGACGAGGCCCCGGAGTCGTTGGCCGACACCCTCGAAGCGGGCTCTGCCGCGCGACACGACGCGCGGCACACCGGATATCCCCCGGCTGCCCCCCCGCACTGAAGTAGATTCCGGCTCGTGACGGGTCTGATCTACGTGGGAATCATCGCCGTCTGGGCCGTGGTGCTGGTCCCAGCCTGGCTGCGCCGTCATGACCACCTCGACTCCGAGCGCTCCGTCGACCGGTTCACCCGCAGCCTGCACGCGCTGGCCCAACGGGACTCACTGCTGGGCATCCCGTTGCCCCGGCAGGAGGGGACCGGCCAGCCAGGATGACGTATCCCAGCCCAGCGCCCCACAGGTCATGCGCGTCACCCGCCCGGACCTCTCGTCAGCCACCACTCGGGTCTCTGGCATTGTGCAGAACGCGGGCACGCGCGCCGGCTCGGCCAGCGCTGCGGCACGCCGGCGGGTCGTGCTGGGCGTCCTGAGCGCTGGTCTGCTGGTCGTGGTCGGGCTCGTCGTCGGGGGCGTGCTCCTGCCCGTTGCCCTCGCGTGCCGGCGGGCCTGATCGTGGCGTTCCTCGGGGTCGCCCGCCACCAGGTGCGCGCTGCCCAGCGGGCCCGGGTGCCGCACAGCCCACGTGTTGCCGCTGCGCAGCCCGTGCGCACCCCCAGGGAGGTCCGGACGGAGGCGATGCGGGTGGGCGCCACCTGGGAGGCCCGCCCGACGACGCTGCCGACCTACGTCACCGCACCGCGGGCTGCCGAGTTCCCCCGCGTCATCGACACCGCCACCCCTGGCGCATGGACCGCCGCCGCCATGCTGGAGCGCGCCCAGCAGCAGAAGGCGCACGCTGAGCGGATGGCTGCCGCCAAGGCCGAGGCGATCGCCCGGGCCCAGGCCGAGCAGGCTGCGGCTGAGGCGCGCTCCCGCGACGAGGCGTACCTCGACGACCAGTCCGCGGCGTGGTCGGCGCAGGATCCCACCGTCCCGGTGTTCCGCCCGCGCGCAGTCAACGAGTAGGCGCCTGGTCCTGCGGCCGGCGTTTGGCTCTGCCGGCCAACTGGGTAACCTAGGGGCGTTCTTGGGGCTGTAGCGCAGCTGGTAGCGCACCTCGTTCGCATCGAGGGGGTCAGGGGTTCGAGTCCCCTCAGCTCCACAATGCATTGAGGCCTCCCGGTGTTCCGGGGGGCCTCATGCATTCTGTCGAGTGTGGTGTGGGGACTCGGGAGGAGCTCGCCGTGGGCGAGCGACGGATCCCCACAGCTCCAGATGTGCCGTCGTGTCGCCTCGCTCCGGTCCAGCCCCCATCCCGAGTCGCAGCCCCGGGGTAGCGTTCGCGCATCAGCGCACCCGTCAGGAGGAAGAACGTGACCGACGACAGACTCGACCGGATGGGTGCATTCGACGCCGTGATGTGGGGCATCGAGCAGGACCCGATCCTGCGCTCGGTGATCGTGGCGATGACGGTGCTCGATGAGGCACCCGAGGTCGACGTGCTCATCGACCGGATCCAGCGGATGACGATCGCTGTGCCCAAGCTGCGTCAGCGCGTGATCGGCAACCCGGTCTCGCTGATCCCGCCGCGCTGGGAGTTCGACCCGAACTTCGACATCGCGTTCCACCTCAAGCGCTTCCACGTGCCGGCCGACGGCACGGACCGACCGCTGATGCGCATCGCCGAGCAGATGGCCGAGCAGGACTTCGACCGCGACCGGCCGCTCTGGCAGATCGCCCTGGTGCAGGGTTGGGACGGTCCGCGCTCCGCGGTCATCATCAAGCTGCACCATGCGATCACCGACGGCGTCGGCGGAATGGCCATGGCGGCGAGCCTGTTCGACCTCACCCGGACCGGAGCGCGGTCGCGCGGGTGACCTTCCCCAGGCGCCCGGCCGGTGACGTCCTCGGCCTTGTCCGGCCGGATCGTCAACGGTGCGAACTTCGCGAAGAACGCGGTGCAGAAGCAGGGGCACTGCCCGCTGGAGGGCACTCGTGGGCCTGGCCGGTCGTGCCGTCAACGATCCGGGCGAGACCGCGGTCGCTGGCGCTGCGTTCGCGCAGTCGGTCGCACGGATGCTCGCTCCGGCCAACGAGCCGCTGAGCCCACTCATGCACGGGCGCTCGCTGAGCGTGCGCGTGGCTGTCCTGCAGGTCCCCTTCCGCCCGCTGAAGGCAGCCGCCAAGAAGGTCGGCGCGACCCTCAACGACACCTACATGGCCGCTGTGGCCGGCGCGTTGGCCGCCTACCACGAGGCGCACAACGCCCCAGCCGAGTACGTGCGCGTCAACATGCCGATCAACATGCGCCTCGCCGGCGAGTTCCTCGTCCGGCAACGCCTGGGTGCCTGCGCGCTTCCCGATGCCGATCGACAGCGGCGACGCCGACCACGGATCAAGCGGCTGTCGCCGATCCTGCAGCAGGCCCGTCAGCGAACCGGCCCTGGCCGTCAGCGACACGGTGTACCGGTTGCTCACCGCCCTGCCGCAGAGTGCCGCCACCTCGGTGTCGGCCGGGATGATGAAGGGCTGCGACCTGGCCATCACCAACGTCCCCGGCCCGCCGATCGGCCTGTTCGCGGCAGGTGCCGCGGTCGAGTCGATCGTCCCGTTCGCGCCCAAGGGTGGCGCTGCGGCCAACGTCGGCCTGATGACCTACAACGGCACGGCCTACATCGGGATCAACATCGACACCCGCGCCATCCCGGACCCGGATGCGTTCATCGGCTACCTGGTCAAGGCGTTCGACGAGGTCCTGGCGATCGCTGACCCGAGCGCGCGCACCGTGGTCGGCGTGCACTCGGGAACGCCGGTCGAGGAGCCGGCTCCGCGGACCGCCGCTGCGGCGAAGAAGGCCCCGGCGAAGAAGGCCCCGGCGAAGCGGGCTCCGGCGAAGCGAGCCCCCGCGAAGAAGGCGCCCGCTAAGAAGGCGCCTGCGAGCCCAGGACTCCACCCCGCCGGCGTACGTCGCCTCGGAGGTCCGCACCGCCCTAGCATTGCGCCGTGCCCGCGCAGACCGCTGTGCTGGAGCTGTCAGCGCCCCAGCAGTCGGCCCAGCCATCGGTGCCCCAGCAGGCCCCGCCGGTGCGACGCATTCCCTGCACCGCGCCATGCCCTCGCACGGGCTGGCGCGGCTGGATCGGTCCGCTGCTGGTCACGGTCCTGGCCGCGGTGCTGCGCTTCCTGCACCTGGCCGTCCCGACGCGATCATCTTCGACGAGACCTACTACATCAAGGACGCGCTCGCCCTGCTGCGGTTCGGCCACGAGCGCGAGGTCATCGAGGACGCCAACGACATGATCCTGGCCCGGGACGCGCCCTGGAACCAGCTCGACATCTTCACCGACAGCCCCGCGTTCGTGGTGCACCCACCGGTGGGCAAGTGGGTGATTGCCACCGGCGAGTGGGCGTTCGGCATGATCCCGTTCGGGTGGCGGTTCGGGGTCGCGGTGCTGGGCACCCTGAGCGTCCTGATGACCGCCCGGATCCTGCGCCGGCTGACCCGCTCGGACAGCGTCGGCATCATCGCCGGGCTGCTGGTCGCCCTCGACGGACTGCACCTGGTGATGAGCCGCACCGCACTGCTGGACATCTCCCTGATGTTCTTCGTGCTCGCAGCGTTCGGCCTGCTGCTGCTCGACCGCGATGCTGTCCGGCGGCGGGCCGAGGCCTGGGCGACTCTCTGGGCGCGACAACCCGGTCATCCATGGACCTGGACTGGGCGTGCGGCCGTGGCGGATGCGCGCCGGGGTGGCACTCGGCCTGGCCTGCGGGGTCAAGTGGAGCGGGCTCTGGTTCGTGGCCTTCTTCGGCCTGCTGAGCGTGCTCTGGGACGTGGCGCTGCGCCGGGAACTCGGCTGCCCGGCACCCGGTCCGCGGCATGCTGCGCCGGGACGCCCTGCCCGCGTTCGTCAGCATCGTGGGGGTCGGGCTGCTCATCTACGTGGCCACCTGGTCGGGCTGGCTGCTCAGCGACGGTGGCTACGACCGGGACTGGGCGGCCACACATCCGGGTCTTCCATTCGTCCCCGACGCGCTGCGCTCCCTGATGGAGTACCACCGCGCGGCGTGGACGTTCCACGTCGGCCTGGATTCCCCGCACGCCTACCGCTCCAGCGCGTGGTCCTGGCCGGTGATGTCCCGTCCGACCTCGTTCCACTACGAGTCCCCCGGGGGCACGTGCGGCGCGGACCGGTGCTCCGAGGAGGTGCTGGCGCTGGGCAACCCGATCATCTGGTGGGCGGGTCTGCTCGCGCTGGCGCACAACACCTGGCGCGCGATCGCCGGCCGCGACTGGCGCAGCGCGCTCTGCTGGTGGCCTGGCTGGCCGGGTGGCTGCCGTGGCTGGTGTTCCACGACCGGACCATCTTCACGTTCTACGCCATCGTGCAGGTGCCGTTCCTGGCCGGGATGCTCGCGATCTCCGCTGGCGCGTCTGGTCGGTGGCCCGGCTGCCAGCCCGGCACGTCGGCAGTGGGGGCTGATCGCCGGTGGGTGTCCTGCTGTTGGTGATCCTGGCCGCAACCTGGTTCTTCCTGCCCATCTGGACCGGGCACCTGATCCCCTACGAGCAGTGGCGCTGCGGATGTGGCTGCCCACCTGGGTCTGAGTGCTCAACTGGTGTCGACCTTGTTGACGACCACCGCGTCGAACACCGTGCGCTTGGGGGTGCCAGTGCTCGCGCGACCAGGCCGATCGCCTCCTTGCGCCCCACACCCTGCGCCTCGAGGGCCGCGACCCGGTCAGCCAGGCCGAGATGGATCGACCGCCTCCGAGCACCGGGGCCGGCGCACCCGTCACGACCAGGGTGATCTCCCCGCGCACGCCATCAGCGGCCCACGCGGCCAGCGCGCCGAGGTGTCGCGCACGACCTCCTCGTAGGTCTTGGACAACTCCCGGCAGACCGCCGCCGGCCGTCGGCGCCGAATGCCGCGGCGAGGTCGGCCAAGGTGGCCGGCCAGTCGGTGCGGGGACTCGAAGAACACGAGCGTGCGCGGCTCGTCGGCCAGCTCGGCGAGCCGGGCCCGGCGCTCGGCGGGCGCCGGGGCACGAAGCCCTCGAAGCAGAACCGGTCGCACGGCAGCCCGGAGACGGCCAGCGCCGTCGTCACCGCGCTCGGCCCCGGCAGGGCAGTGACCCGGTGCCCGGAGTCGAGCGCGGCCCGAGCGGCCCGGTAGCCCGGGTCGCTGACCGAGGGCATGCCGGCGTCGGTGATCACCGCGACCGTGCCGCCCGCTGCCAGCACGTCGAGCAGCCGGGGCAGCCGCTGGCGCTCGACCTCCTCGTAGAACGACACGACCGGTCCCGTGCGGGTCACACCGAGGTCGGCCAGCAGCCGGCGCAGTCGACGGGTGTCCTCCGCGGCCACCAGGTCTGCGGCCACGAGCAGGTCCGGCCAGCCGGCCGTGAGGCGTCGGCCGGGTTGCCCAACGGTCCACCGGCCAGCACCAGGGTTCCTCGCGTAGCGCTGGTCTAGCGCTGCGCGCGTCGGCTCGGAGGAGTGCAGGGCATGGCGCCCATCGTGCCGTACGCGCGGGCGCCGGCAGCGCGCCGCGTGCCAACTAGGATTCGCCCATGAGCCCGACCGGCAAGGCCTTCTACGTGACCACGCCCATCTACTACGTCAACGATGCCCCGCACATCGGCCACGCCTACACGACCGTGGCCGCGGACACCATCTGCCGGTGGCACCGCCAGCGCGGCGAGCGCGTGTGGTTCCTGACCGGCACCGACGAGCACGGCGAGAAGGTCCTGCGCACCGCGCAGGCCGCCGAGGTCACCCCGCAGCAGTGGGCCGACCGGCTGGTCACCGAGCACTGGAAGCCGGTGCTCGAGACCCTGGACGTGGCCAACGACGACTTCATCCGCACGACCGAGAAGCGCCACGAGCAGCGGGTCCAGTCGTTCCTGACCCGGCTCAAGGACTCCGGTCACATCTACTCCGGTGCCTACGAGGGCCCGTACTGCGTGGGTTGTGAGGAGTTCAAGCTGCCCGGCGACCTGGTGCCCGGCGCTGGCGAGCTCGCCGGCCAGCAGCTGTGCCCGGTGCACAGCCGCCCGGTCGAGATCGTCTCGGAGACCAACTGGTTCTTCCGGCTCTCGGAGTTCGGTGACGCGCTGCTCAAGCACTACGCCGACCACCCGCACGCGGTCGCCCCGCAGTCGGCCTACAACGAGGTCGTCTCGTTCATCCGCTCGGCCTGAAGGACCTGTCGATCTCGCGGTCCAGCTTCGACTGGGGCATCCCGGTGCCCTGGGACCCCTCGCAGGTGGTCTACGTCTGGTTCGACGCGCTGCTGAACTACGCCACCGCCGTCGGCTTGGGCGACCAGCCCCCGAAGCCCGGTGCCGCGCAGTTCGCAGCCACCTGGCCGGCCGACCTCCACATGGTCGGCAAGGACATCCTGCGCTTCCACGCCGTCATCTGGCCGGCGATGCTCATGGCGGCCGGCCTGCCCTTGCCCGGCCAGGTGTACGCGCACGGCTGGCTGCTGGTCGGTGGGGAGAAGATGAGCAAGTCCAAGCTCACCGGGATCGCCCCGTCCCAGATCATCGACCACTTCGGCGTTGACGCATTCCGCTACTACTTCCTGCGTGCGATCCAGTTCGGGCAGGACGGTTCGTTCTCCTGGGAGGACATGAGCGCTCGCTACACGTCCGAGTTGGCCAACGGCCTGGGCAACCTGGCCTCGCGGGCCACGGCGATGGTCGGCAAGTACTTCGGCGGCGTGCTGCCCGCGCCGGGCGCGTGGGCCAACGCTGACCTGGCCCTGGCCGATGACCTGTTGCGCGCGGTGCAGGACGCCGACGATGGCTACGAGCGCCTCGATTTCACCGCCGGGATCGGTGCGGTCAAGTCGTTCGTGGATGCGGTCAACCTCTACGTCACCGAGCAGGAGCCATGGGCGCTGGCCAGGCGGACCGAGGATCCGGTGGCCCAGGAGCGGCTGGCCACCGTGCTGTACACGACCTGTGAGGCGCTGCGTGCGATCGCGGTGCTGCACAACTCGGTGATGCCACGGGCGATGAGCACCATGTGGGCGGCGATCGGTGCGGCCGAGGGCCTCGGCCCGATCGGCGAGCAGCGCGTCGAGGACGTCAGCCGATGGGGCCAGCTGCCCGCGGGCGTTCGTGTCACCAAGGGCGCGGCTCTGTTCCCGCGGCTTCCCGAGGAGGTTGCCGTCGGTGGCTGAGACGCGTCGGATCCCGCAGCGCCCGCCGGCGCCGGAGCCGCTGCCCCGGCCGGTCTTCGACTCGCACTGCCACATCGACATGCGCGGTGGCGACGAGAGCGAGCTGACCCCGGCGCAGGCACTGGCCGCCGCCGCGGCCGTGAACGTCACCGGCATCGTCCAGGTCGGCTGCTCGATCCGCGACGTCGCTGCTGCGGTGGCGATGGCCCAGGAGCATCCCTCGATCCTGGCTGCGATCGGGATCCACCCCAACGAGGCGCCCCGGCTGGCCGCAGTCGGCGCAGCTCGACGCCGCCTCGCCGAGGTGGAGCGGTTGGCCGTCGGCTCGGATCGGAGTGCGCGGGATCGGCGAGACCGGGATGGACTTCTACCGGACCCGCGAGCCCGACGCGCACCCGGTCCAGGCGCAGGCGTTCCGGGCGCACATCGACATCGCCCGACGCCTGGGCCTGGCCCTGGTCATCCACGACCGTGACTCCCACGAGGCCGTGATCCAGATCCTGCTCGACGAGCTGGCCGGCGCCGGCCTGCCGGACGTGGTCGTCTTCCACTGCTTCTCCGGCGATGAAGCGATGGCGCAGGATCGCCGCCGAGCACGGCTGGTACGTGTCGTTCGCCGGGCACGGTGACGTTCAAGAACGCCCGCGACCTGCACGCCGCAGCGCAGTCGTCGTCCCGCGCGATCGGATCCTCGTCGAGACAGATGCGCCCTTCCTGACCCCCACCCCGCACCGCGGCAAGGTCAATGCCAGCTACCTGGTGCCGCTGACGGTGCGGCACCTGGCCCAGTTGCGTGGAGCGGACCTGGGCGAGCTGTGCCAGGACCTGCACACCAACACGGTCGCGGCCTTCGGGGAGTTCGGGTGACCGAGTCGGTGGCCCTGCTCGGGCCGGCCGAGGTGCGCGCGCTGGCCGGGCAGCTGGACCTGCGGCCCGACGAAGACCCTCGGGCCAGAACTTCGTGATCGACGCCAACACGGTGCGTCGGATCGTGCGCGTGGCGGGCGTCGGAGCCGCAGGACGTGGTGCTCGAGGTCGGTCCCGGCCTTGGCTCGCTGACCCTGGCCCTGCTCGAATCGGTCGGCCGGGTGGTGGCCGTCGAGATCGACCCGGTGCTGGCCCGCCAGCTGCCCGAGACGGTGGCCGAACGGGCACCCGACCGCGCTGACCGGCTGCAGGTCGTGACCGCCGACGCGCTGCGGGTGACGGAGCTCCCGGCGTCGCCGACGGCGCTGGTCGCGAACCTGCCCTACAACGTCAGCGTGCCGGTGCTGCTGCACCTGCTGGCCGCGTTCCCGAGCATCGAGCGCGCGCTGGTGATGGTGCAGCTCGAGGTGGCGCAACGCCTGGCCGCCCCGCCCGGTTCACGGGTCTACGGCGTGCCCTCGGCGAAGGCGCGCTGGTACGCCGACGTGCGCCAGGCCGGCCCGGTGGGCAGGTCGGTGTTCTGGCCGGTGCCCAACGTGGACTTCGGGCCTCGTCGAACTGGTACGAACCGGTCCGCCGCGCACCGATGTGGCGCGGGCGGACGTATTCGCAGTGATCGACGCCGCGTTCGCCCAGCGCCGCAAGATGCTGCGCTCCGCGTTGGCGGGGTGGGCCGGAAGTCCTGCGCGAGCGGTGGCGCTCCTCGAGTCGGCCGGGGTGGATCCGACCGCGCGCGGTGAGGCCCTGGACATCGCTGCGTTCGCGGACATCGCAGCAGCGGCGGCCAGCGCCTGATCGGGGGCCAGCGGCGCGGCGCCGCACTACGCTGGCGCGCGTGAAGTCATCGGTCACCGCCCGGGCTCCGGGGAAGGTGAACATCCAGCTGTCCGTGGGCTCCGTGCGCGCCGACGGGTTCCACCCGCTGGCAAGCATCTTCCACGCGGTTGCCCTGGCCGAGGAGGTCACGGTCGCCCGGGGGGAGTCCGGGTCCGGGATCGTCATCGACCAGGTGCGGGGCCCTCAGGCCGAGGAGGTGCCCCGTGACGCGAGCAACCTCGTGCACCGCGCGGCCGTGCAGCTGGCGCTGGCCCTGGGCCGCGGCACGCCCGACGTGCGGATCTCCATCGCCAAGGCGGTCCCCGTGGCTGGCGGCATGGCCGGTGGGTCGGCGGACTGCGCCGCCACGCTGGTGGCGCTCAACGACCTCTGGGACTCCCCGCTGGACCGCGACGAGCTGGCCGGCATCGGCCTCGCGCTGGGCTCCGACGTGCCGTTCAGCCTGCTCGGCGGCACCGCGCTGGGCCTGGGCCGGGGCGAGCAGCTCACCCCCATCATGGTCCGCGGGACCTTCCACTGGGTCTTCGCCACCGCGGCTGCGGGGCTGTCGACACCTGCGGTCTACGCGGCCTTCGACCGGGTCACGGCCGATCGGATCGTGCCGGAGCCTGCCGCGGACCCGGCGGTGCTGGCAGCCCTGATCGCCGGGGACGACCGCGCCCTGGGGCGCTGCCTGCACAACGACCTCCAGGAAGCGGCGCTGAGCCTGCGTCCGGCCTTGGGTGACGTCCTGGACCTCGGGTCCGCGGCCGGCGCCCTGGGAGCGATCGTGTCCGGCTCGGGTCCGACGGTGGCGTTCCTGGCTGCGGACGCGGACGCTGCCGCGCGCGTGGCCGTCGCCGCCGCCGGGTCGGCCCAGGTGCGCTCCACCCACGTCACCACCGGCCCCGCCCCGGGCGCCCGCGTCATCGCCCGCACCTGAGGGGCGTGGGCTTCAGCGGGCGTCGACCTCGGGGCCGGGGTCGGTGACCACCATGATGACGTCGCCGTCCACGTGCACTGGACCGGTACCGACCGGGATCACGACGCTCGTGCCCAGGCCCACCTCGACCGACTGCCCGGTGGTGTGCAGGCTCGCATGCCCGCCCACCACCGTCAGCACCCGGTAGGTCGGGCGCCTCGAGCGTGAAACGGCCCGGGCGGGCCTCCCAACGCTCGACGTGGAACGCCGCGCAGTCGACCAGCACCCGCGCCGGGCGCCCTCGCCGACCTCCTCCCAGGTCCCAGCCGTCTGCGTGGCCGCCTCGTCGTGCGGCGCGGTCACCACCCCGAAGCCCTTGTCCACGTGCAGGTCGCGCAGACGGCCGTCGGGCCCCACCCGATCGAAGTCGTAGAGCCGGTAGGTCAGGTCGCTGCTCTGCTGGACCTCATAGACCAGCACCCCCGGGCCCAGTGAGTGCACCACCCCCGCGGGGACGTTGTAGAACTCGTCGGCCACCGCGGGGACCCGGACCAGGTGCTCCAGCAGGGTCCCCGTCGTCCAGTGCGGTGCGCAACTGGTCGGCGGTCTGCGCGGTGTGACCCAGGATCAGCTCGGCGTCCGGCTGTGCGGCCACCACGAGCCAGCACTCGGCCTTGCCGCGCGGCTGATCCTCCAGCGCGCGGGCCTGCGTGTCGTCGGGGTGGACCTGCACGCTGAGCCAGTCCTGCGGGTCCAGGAACTTGCACAGCAACGGGAAGTCGCCGGACTCCGGTCGGCCGCTGACCAGCCCAGCGCTCCACGCCTGGCGCAGGGTCAGGCCGGCTGGCGCCCCGCTGGTCACGTGCCCGCTCATCCCCGGCATGCCCGAGACGGCCCAGCACTCACCGATGATCCCCTCGGGGACCACCGGGCCGAACATTGCTCGTAGCGTTGTGCCGCCCCATAGCCGCTCGGCGAACACCGGTTCGATCTGGAGCAGTTCGGGCACGGGACAGTCCTTGGCTCGGGAACGCGACGGACCGACCCTACTGCCCAGCACGCATACCCTTGGCCGCATGCCCCCCGTCGTCGCCCTCGAGGACGTGCGTGTCGTCTTCGCGACCCGTGCGGTGCTCGACGGCGTCACGATCGCGGTCGACCGCGGCCAGCGGATCGGGGTGGTGGGCCGCAACGGCGACGGCAAGTCCACGCTGCTGCGGGTCCTGGCCGGCCTGCACGCGCCGGACTCCGGTCGGGTTGTGGCCAGCCGTGACGTGCGGGTGGTGATGGTCGGCCAGCGACGATGCCCGCTGGTCGGCTCGACCGTGCGCGAGGTCGACCGTGGGTCATCGGCCCGAGCACGAGTGGGCTGCCGACGCACGGATCCGAGCCGTGCTGGTGGGCCTGCTCGGGGGCGTGCGCGCGCAGGGCTTCGACGCTGGACTGGACACCCCCGTGGCGGCACTGTCCGGTGGCGAGCGACGCCGGCTGGCGCTGGCCGCAGCGCTGATCGATCCGGGTGACGTGCTGCTGCTCGACGAGCCGACCAACCACCTGGACCTTGAGGCGGTCACCTGGCTGGCCGGCTTCCTGACCGGGCCGACCGGTCCCTCGGCACTGGCCGTGGTGACCCATGACCGGTGGTTCCTGGATGCGGTGAGCACGACGACCTGGGAGGTGGTCGGCGGGCAGGTGCGCCGGTTCGAGGGTGGCTACGCAGCGTGGGTGCTGGCCCGCGCCGAGCGTGACCGGCTCGCGGCGGTCACCGAGGCGCGTCGGCGCAACCTCGTGAGCAAGGAGCTGGCCTGGCTGCGGCGTGGTCCGCCGGCGCGCACGTCCAAGCCGCAGTTCCGCATCGATGCGGCCAACGCCCTGATCGCCGACGTCCCGGAGCCGCGCGACCGCTGGCGCTGCGCCGGGTGGCCTCCGCGCGACTCGGACGCCAGGTGGTGGAGCCGCAACGGACGTGGCCCCGGTGCCGGGCGGGATGCGGCTGGTGAGCCCCCCGTACTCATCGACGACCTGACCTGGCAGGTCGGCCCCGGTGACCGGATCGGCCTGCTCGGGCCGAACGGGGCGGCAAGACCACGCTCGTGCGGCTGCTGACCGGTCAGCGCGAGCCGGACGCCGGCGAGGTGGTCATCGGCTGCGACCGTCGTGCCCGCGACGCTGGCCCAGACGATCGTGCGCCGGCGACCCCGAGGACCGGGTGCTGGCCAGCGTCGAGCGGGTGCGCCGGGAGGTGCGAGATCGGCGGGCGGACGGTGACCGCCGGCACCCTGCTCGAGGACTTCGGCTTCCGCGGCGAGCGGGCCGATGACCCGGATCGGGGACCTGTCCGGCGGTGAGCTGCGTCGCCTCGAGCTGCTGCGCCTGCTGATCGGTGCGCCGAACCTGCTCGTCCTCGACGAGCCCACCAACGACCTGGACGTGGACACGCTGACCGTCATCGAGGACCTCCTGGACTCGTGGCCCGGCACCGCTGGTGGTCGTCAGCCACGACCGCTACTTCCTCGAGCGGACCTGCGACGACATCTACGCCCTGCTCGGCGACGGCGGGGTGCGCCACCTGCCGCGTGGTGTCGAGCAGTACCTCGCAGCTGCGCGCGTCGGCCACCGGCGCCTGCGCTCGACGGATGCCCGTCCCGGGCCCCCGGCCCGGCCCCCCGCGTCGCACCGGTGGGTCCGGTAACCGGGTCCACCCCCACGTCGCGGGCGTCGCGCCACGCCGCCCGCAAGGAGGTCGCGCGCGATCGAGTCCCGGTTGGCGCGGATCGAGGTCCGCAGTAGGCCTGCACGACCGGATGGCCGACTCGCACACCGACCACGAGCGGCTGGCCGACGGTCGCCGAACGGCGCCCTGGTCGACGAGCGCTGCCGAACTCGAGGAACGCTGGCTCGAGCTCGGGGAGGCCCTCGAGTCCTGAGCCCCGTGCCTGGACGCGCTCAGGACCCGCGGGACTCGAACTGCAGCAGCAGTTGGCGCAGACTGTCCGCCAGTGCGTCGCGCTCGGCGGGTCGAGGTCGGCCAGCAGCTCGCGCTCCGCGCGTGAGCAGGTCCTCGAACGCGGCGTCCACCTGGGCCCGGCCGGCGTCTGTCAGCGCCACCCACGTGCCGCGGCGGTCGTCGAGGACAGGTTCGCGGATCACCAGCCCACGCTCGGCCAGGCGATCGATCCGGTTGGTCATGGTGCCGCTGGTGACCAGGGTCTCGGTGAGCAACGACCGGGAGTCAGCCGGTAGGGCGGCCCGGTGCGACGCAGCGCCACCAGCACGTCGAACTCCCAGACGGCCAGGCGTGGGTGGCGAACGCCTGCTCCCGAGCCCGGTCCAATCGCCGGGCCAGCCGGCTGACCCGCGAGAGCACCGTCAGCGGAGCCAGGTCGAGGTCCGGGTCGCTCGCGCTCGCCACGCCTCGATGACGCGGTCGACGTCGTCCGCACGTCGCTGCCCGGGGAAGTGTCCGCGCCTCGCTCACGAACTGCTCCCGGGTCACCAGGCCCGGGGCCTTCTCGAGGCCGGAGACACCGTTCCACGCCATGTTCACGACCTGGGTGATGACCTTCTCCTTGCTGGGCTCGCGCACGTCCGCCCACCACTCGCCGGTCAGCGCGACCATTCCCACGAGCATGTGGGCGTACATCGGCGCCAGCTCCGAGGGATAGCCGTAGTGGTTGTGGACCTCCGAGCAGTTGCTCGGTCAGGTGGTCGGCGACCTCGCGGATGACCGTTCCGAACGTGCCCCCGCGCTGGTCGCCGCGCGGGTGCGGACGCAGCAGCACGCGGAACCCGTCGGTGTGCGCGTCGATGTAGTCGAACAGGGCGGTCGCCGCCTGCTCGAGCAGCACTCGGGGCCGGTCGGAGGTCAGCGACTCGGTCATCATCGACATCAGCAGGGTCATCTCGCGGTCCACGACGATCGCGTAGAGGCTCTCCTTGTCGCCGAAGTGCTCGTAGACCACAGGCTTGGAGATGCGCGCCGCCGCCGCGATCTCCTCGATGCTGGCACCGTCGAACCCGCGCTCGGCGAAGATGCCCCGGCTGACGTCGATCAACTGGGCGCGGCGCTGCAGGGCGCTCATCCGGACGCGGCCCTGCCCGGGCTGGGTGCTGGCGGCCATGGTCCATTGTGACCCCCCGCGTGGGGGCTAGGCTTGCGTCACCGCCGATCCCGGTTCGTCCAACGGCAGGACAGGTGCCTTTGGAGCACTCAATGGGGGTTCGAGTCCCTCACCGGGAGCTTCCTCTGGTCGTGCTGTCGGAGCCGGCCGCGAACATCTGGAGGACCCTTCGTGCCCGAGGCCGCACCCCCCCAGTCAGCGCCGTGCTCATCCTCGCCGCAGGGGAGGGTACCCGGATGCGTTCCGCCATCCCGAAGGTGCTCCACGAGATCGGCGGACGCAGCCTCGTCGGACACGCGGTCGCCGCAGCTGATGCGCTGGGTGCCGATCGGCTGGTCGTCGTTGCCGGGCACGGTCGGGAGGCGGTTGCCGAGCACCTGGCCGTGGTCGCCCCGCACTGCCCGCATCGCGATCCAGGACCAGCAGCTGGGCACCGGTCACGCGGTGCAGTGCGCCCTCGAGCAGGCGGGGCCGCGGCGCGGGCGGCACCGTCGTGGTCACCTACGGTGACGTCCCGCTGCTGACGGGCGCGACGTTGGTCGAGCTGGTCGCCGGGCACGTCGCCGACGGCAACGCGGTCACCGTGCTGACCGCCCGGGTGGCCGACCCGACCGGGTACGGGCGCATCGTGCGCGCTGCGGACGGCTCGGTGCAGGGCATCGTCGAGCACCGGGACGCCACGACGCAGCAGCGGGCGATCGACGAGATCAACTCCGGGATCTACGCCTTCGCCGGGGACGTGCTGGTCGACGCCCTGGCCCGGTTGCGTCCGGACAACGACCAGGGCGAGCTGTACCTGACCGATGTGCTCGCCCTGGCCCGGGAGTCCGGCGGCGGTCGGGTGGCTGCGCACGTGATCGATGACGTCTGGCAGACCGAGGGCGTCAACGACCGCGTCCAGCTGGCCGCCCTGCGCCGCGAGCTCAACGACCGGGTTCTCGAGGCGTGGATGCGTGCTGGGCGTGACGGTGGTCGATCCGGCGAGCACGTGGATCGACGTGACCGTGGAGCTGGACCGTGACGTCACCCTCGAGCCGGGCACGATCCTGCGCGGGACCACGACGGTGGCCAGCGGTGCGCTCGTCGGCCCGGAGTCGCTGCTGGTCGACTGCGCGATCGGCTCCGGTGCGCAGGTGGTGCGCACGCACGCGACCGGCGCGCCAGATCGGTCCGTGACGCCCGGGTCGGCCCGTTCACCTACCTGCGCCCGGGCACCGTCCTGGCCGCGCGGGCCAAGGCCGGGGCGTACGTCGAGATGAAGAACGCCCAGGTCGGTGAGGGCTCCAAGGTGCCGCACCTGTCCTACGTCGGCGATGCCACCATCGGCGCTGGGCTCCAACATCGGCGCGGCCACGATCTTCGTCAACTACGACGGCGTGGCCAAGCACGCGACGATGGTCGGCGACCACGTCCGGATCGGCTCGGACACGATGCTCGTGGCCCCCGTCACGATCGGCGACGGCGCCTACACCGCGGCCGGCTCGGTGATCACGGCAGGACGTGCCGGCCGGTGCGCTCGGGCTGGGTCGGGCCCGGCAACGCACGATCGTCGGCTGGGTCGCTCCCGCCGTCCCGGGACCGCGTCGGCGCGGGCCGCCGAGTCCTCCGCGGCGCCCGGGCTGCTCCCGCCGAGTCCGCCTCCGCCGCCGCCTCCGCGTCCACCGCGAGTTCATCCACGTAGGCGTCGATCGGTCGTCGCCAGGGTGGATGCAACCCCAGGTCGGCGACGCCTCGGTGGAGGAACCGCAGAGCCGCCGGATTCCCGGCCGAATCGCCCAGAATCCTGTCCCGGCCGCCGCTGTGATGGGGCCGGTGTCGCGCTCGCTCCATCATCGGCAACGATGTGCCCCGACGACCGCACCCCACACCCGAGGAGGCCGCCGCATGGCCGGGCTGACCACAACCCCCAAGAAGCAGCTGATGCTCTTCGCCGGCCGCAGCCATCCGGCCCTGGCCGAGGCTGTCGCCGAGGAACTGGGCATCGAGCTGACTCCCACCACGGCCTACGACTTCGCCAACGGCGAGATCTTCGTGCGCTTCAAGGAGTCCGTGCGCGGCGCCGACGCATTCGTGCTCCAGGCGCACACCGCTCCGATCAACCAGTGGATCATGGAGCAGCTGATCATGGTCGACGCACTCAAGCGTGCCTCGGCCAAGCGGATCACCGTGGTCGTGCCGTTCTACGGCTACGCCCGCCAGGACAAGAAGCACCGTGGTCGTGAGCCGATCAGCGCCCGGCTGATGGCCGACCTGTTCAAGACCGCCGGTGCGGACCGGATGATCTCCGTGGACCTGCACACCGCCCAGATCCAGGGCTTCTTCGACGGCCCGGTCGACCATCTCTTCGCGCTGCCGCTGCTGGCCGAGCACGTCAAGGCCAAGCTCAAGGGCCAGCCGATCACCGTGGTATCCCCGGATGCGGGCCGGGTTCGCGTGGCCGAGCGGTGGACCGACGTGCTCGGCGCTCCGCTGGCCATCATCCACAAGCGCCGCGACCCGGACGTGCCCAACGAGGTGCGGGTGTTCGAGGTCGTCGGCGACGTGGCAGGGCGGGTCTGCGTCGTGGTCGACGACATGATCGACACCGGCGGGACGATCGCCACCGCCGCCGCGACGCTCATGGAGCAGGGCGCGCTGGACGTGGTGGTCGCGGCCACGCACGGGATCCTGTCCGACCCTGCCACGCAGCGCCTGGCTGACGCCCCGGTCTCCGAGGTGATCGTGACCGACACCCTGCCGATCACCGCCACCCTGGGCAAGCTGACGGTCCTGCCGATCGCCCCGTTGCTCGCCACCGCGATCCGCGAGGTGTTCACCGACGGGTCGGTGACCCGGCTGTTCGATCCCACCCCGAACGGCGACCCCGCGCACTGACGGGTCCCTGCGGCGGTTTGGTCGCCTTCACCGGCGCCAGTAGACTCAGGCCATTCCTCGGCGAGGGTGCCCCACCGACTTCGTGTCGCGGCTGCCGTGATCGACGTGGTGGTGGGTCCTCCCTCCAGCCGAAGGACCATCCGCACCATCTCGAGGAGAACGTGTCGTGTCTGACACCCAGATTCAACTGTCCGCCGTAGCGCGCAGCGACTTCGGCAAGGGCGCTGCCCGCCGGCTGCGCCGTACCGGCATGGTCCCCGCCGTCGTCTACGGGCACGGATCCGATCCCATCCATGTGGCCCTCGACGGTCACGAACTGGTCAAGGCCCTGCGCCGGGCCCGGGCCGTGTTTGCCGTCGACCTCGACGGCACCGAGTTCGTCTGCGCACCACGCGACATCCAGCGCGACGTCGTGCGTCAGGTCATCGAGCACGTCGACCTGGTCGTGATCGATGTGGCCGAGGCCCAGGCCCGCGCCGCGGCCGCCCAGGCCATCCGCAATGCCGAGGCTGCCGCGCAGGAGGCAGGCGTCGACCCCGCCGAGGCTTTGGCCGCCATCGAGGCCGCGATCGCTGCGGGCGAGGACCCCGAGGCCGCCGCTGCTGCCGCCATGGAGCACGCCATCCAGGCACAGCGCGATCTCGAGGAGGCCCAGGCCGCCGAGGCAGTGGCTGAGGCTGCCGCTGAGGCTGAGGGCGTCGATGCGTCTGCTGCGCCGGCTGACGAGCAGGCCTGATCCCCACTTGTCCGACACGCCCTGGCTGATCGTCGGGCTGGGCAACCCCGGCCCGCAGTACGCCAGCACCCGGCACAACATCGGGGTGCTGGCCGTCGGAACGGCTGGTCGAGGGGCTGTCGGGACGGCTCTCGGGTCATCGGCGCTGTCGGGCCGAGGTGTTCGAGGGCCGGCTGGGTCCGCTGGGCCATGGCGCCAGCCGGGTCGTGATCGCGCGCTCCAAGGGATTCATGAACGAGTCCGGCGGGCCGGTGGCCGTGCCTGATGGACTTCTTCAAGGTGCCCGTGGATCAGCTCGTGGTGCTCCACGACGAGCTGGACCTGCCCCTCGGCGGCCTGCGCATCAAGACCGGCGGCGGCGACAACGGCCACAACGGCCTGCGCTCGCTGCGCCGTTCACTGGGTACCGGGGACTTCCACCGGGTCCGGCTGGGCATCGGGCGCCCGCCGGGCCGCCAGGATCCGGCGGACTTCGTGCTGCGACCGTTCGCGGCTGCTGAGCGCACGGAGGTCGACCTGCTCTGCGTCGATGCCGTCGATGCCGTGGAGGTCCTGGTCCGCCAGGGCCTGGTCGCGGCGCAGAACCAGTTCAACCGATGAGCGGCGTGGCAGGATCCCTTGAGTGAGTGCTGACGCGGAATTCGCCGTTGAGATCGCCCAGGAGACCGGGCGCGCCCTGCTGGAGCTGCGCATCAGGTTCGGTCCAGTCACCGACGAGACCAGCCGCAACGCGCTCAAGGACGCCGGCGACCAACGTGCCCAGGGCATCCTCGCTGCTCACCTGGCCGTTCAGCGACCCGACGATGCGGTGCTCTCCGAGGAGGCCCCGGACTCATCGACGCGACTGGCCGCGGACCGCACCTGGATCATCGACCCGCTGGACGGCACCGACGAGTTCAGCCAGGGTCGCTCGGACTTCGCCGTGCACGTGGCCCTGTGGCGCCGCGATGCCGGACCGGCCGGGGTCGGCAGGCTAACCGATGCCGCTGTCGACGTGCCTGCGCTGGCCGAGACCTGGCGCACCGACCAGCCCGCACCAGTGGGCCCGCTGCCCACGGACCGGGCGTTGCGGGTCGTGGTCTCCCGCTCCCGGCCGCCGGCTGGGCTGACTGACCTGCTGGCCGCCGTGTCGGTCGACCTCGCCGAGCGGGGGATCACCGAGCATGGCATCGAGGAGGCCAACGTCGGCTCGGTGGGCGCCAAGCTCGGTGAGGTGCTGGCCGGCCGGGCCGAGGCCTACCTGCATCCCGGCGGGCTCAACGAGTGGGACCTTGCCGCTCCGCATGCCTGCGCCCTGGCCGCAGGGCTGGTCGCCCTCGGCCCGGAGCAGCCGTTCAACCGGATGCCCCCCAAGGCCGGCCCGGTCCTCATCTGCCACCCGGGGCTCGCCGAGGTCCTGGCCGCCCACTGGAGGTAGCCGCGCGGTCGACGCGCGGGGACCGGCGGAGGACCTTCGCGGTCCGCACGTATCGGGCTGGTCGATCGCGCGCGACCGCCTGGACCCCGGGCACCCCGCGTGGTTGCACGGCCCGGCCGCGGAGCCCTGCTGTCAGCCCTGGATGGGAGTTCGCCGGTGCCCCATGGGGCGATGAACCGCGCGGATCGAGTGGTCGAAGGAGCCCTCGCTCGTGACGGCCTGGGCCAACCGTGCACTGCGTGAGGCTGAAGGGCCGGCCGGCGGCAGCCGCCCTTTCAACCGCTCGGTAGGCAAGGTCGGGAAGTCGGCCCCGAGCCCCGAGCCGTTTCGACCGCACGCCGGCGAGGTTGTCGTGGCGGGCGCCTCCAGCAGTCCAAGGTCGCCGCGGGCCGCACGGCCCTCGCTCGTGACGCCTGGGCACCTGCACTGCGTGAGGCTGAAGGGCCGGCCGGCGGAGCCGCCCTTCAACCGCTCGGTCGGCCTGGTCGAAGTCGGCCCCGGCCCCGAGCCGCACCGCACCCGGCGAGCGCGCCGTGCGGCGCCCCAGCAGTCCAGGGCCACCCGCCGACGGATCGTTGTCGATGCTTGCCCAGGGCCAGATCTCAGCGGGGCGACGCCTGCGGTGAGCGGTGGGACAATGGGCGGCAATCATGGATCTGTCTGGACTTCTGCACGGCCTGCTCGAGGACCCCACGTTCGCCCGCGCCGCGCGCGCCGAGGGGCCGCACGGCGCCGTGGTCACCCCCGACGCGGGCATCCCGTTCCTGGCCGCGGGGATGGCGCGCACCCGGATCGTCCTGGCTGTGACCGCCACCAGCCGGGCTGCCGAGGACCTTGCGCACGCCGTCGGCAGCCTGCTCGGGCCCGCGCGCGTGGCGGTGCTGCCTGCCTGGGAGACCCTGCCGCACGAGCGGCTGAGCCCGAGCTCGGACACGGTCGGCCGCCGGCTGGCCGTCCTGCGGCGGCTGGCCCACCCGGACCCGGCCGAGGAGGCCAGCGGCCCGCTGGACCTCGTCGTGGCCCCGGTCCGGGCGCTGCTGCAGCCGATCGTCACCGGGCTCGGGGACCTTGCGCCGGTGGTCGTGCGCCCCGGTGACCAGGTGGCCCACGACGAACTGGCAGCGTCCCTGGTCGCCATCGGCTACCAGCCGACCGACCTGGTCGAGAAGCGCGGCCAGTTCGCGATCCGCGGGGGCATCCTCGACGTGTTCCCGGCCACCGAGGAGCACCCGCTGCGGGTGGAGTTCTGGGGCGATGACGTCGAGGAGATCCGCTACTTCCGGGTCGCCGACCAGCGCTCCCTGGAGGTCGCCGGCCACGGGCTCTGGGCCCCGCCGTGCCGCGAGCTGCTGCTCACCCCGGCGGTCCGGGCCCGGGCCGCTGCGCTCGCCGAGGAGCATCCGGAGTTGGCCGAGATGTGCGCGAAGCTGGCCGAGGGCATCGCGGTCGAGGGAATGGAGGCGCTGTCCCCGGTGCTCGCCGAGGGCATGGAGACCGTGCTCGACGTGCTGGCCCGGGCCACCGAACAGCACCCGCCGATGGTGCTGCTGGCCGACCCCGAGCTGGTGCGCACCCGCGCCCATGACCTGGTCGCCACCAGCGACGAGTTCCTCGCCGCGTCCTGGCACAACGCCGCCGCCGGCAACGCCACGCCCATCGACCTGGGCGCAGCGACCTACCGCACCATGGAACAGGTGCGCGAGGTCGCCGACGGGCTCGGCCTGGCGTGGTGGACCGCCGGGCCGTTCGGGTTGGCGGTCGCTGACGACGAGGCCGACGCAGCGCCCGATGTCGCCGCGGTCGCACGCACGGACGCTCCCGATGACGTCATCGCGCTACCGCTGACCGCCAGCACCGGCTACCGCGGCGACGGCCAGGCCCTGGTCACCGACCTGCGCGCCGCACTGGAAGCGGGCCGACGGGTCGTGGCGGTCACCGCCGGCGCCGGGTCTGCGCAGCGACTGGCCGAGCAGCTGGCCGGCTCCGACCTACCCGCTCGTGTCTCGCCCGGCCTGACCCGCTGGCCCCCCGCCCCGCACGTCGTCACCGTCACCACGGGCCGCCTGCACCAGGGCCTGGACGCGCCCGGTGCGGGCCTGCTGGTGGTCACCGAGGCCGACATCCGCGGTACCAAGGGTGCCACCCGCGACATGACCCGGATGCCCTCGCGTCGACGCAACACGGTCGACCCGCTGCAGCTGGCCGCCGGCGACTTCGTGGTCCACGAGCAGCACGGGGTCGGGCGCTACGTGGAGATGACCCAGCGCGCGGTGGGCGGCAACACCCGGGAGTACCTGGTCCTCGAGTACGCCCCCGGCAAGCGCGGCCAGCCGCCCGACCGGCTCTACGTGCCCAGCGACCAGCTCGACCAGGTGACCCGCTACGTCGGCGGCGAGGCGCCCATCCGTGCACCGGCTCGGCGGCGCGGACTGGCAGCAGACCAAGTCACGCGCTCGCCGGGCGGTCCGCCAGATCGCCGGCGAGCTGATCAAGCTCTACGCCGCCCGGCAGCAGGCGGTCGGCCACGCGTTCGGCCCGGACACCCCCTGGCAGGCCGAGATGGAGGACGCCTTCGACTACACCGACACCCCCGACCAGGCCTCCACCATCGCCGAGGTCAAGGCCGACATGGAGAAGCCCACGCCCGATGGACCGGCTGGTCTGCGGCGACGTCGGCTACGGCAAGACCGAGATCGCGGTGCGCGCGGCGTTCAAGGCCGTCCAGGACGGCAAGCAGGTCGCGATCCTGGTGCCGACCACCCTGCTGGTCCAGCAGCACCTCCAGACCTTCAGCGACCGGTACTCCGGCTTCCCGCTCAAGGTCGCCGCGCTCTCGCGGTTCCAGACCGACAAGCAGGCCCGCGAGGTGCTGGCCGGACTGGCCGAGGGCAACGTCGACGTGGTCATCGGCACGCACCGGCTGTTCAGCGCCCAGACGCGGTTCCGCGACCTCGGCCTGCTGATCGTCGACGAGGAGCAGCGCTTCGGCGTGGAGCACAAGGAGCACATCAAGGCGCTGCGCACCAACGTCGACGTGCTGACCATGTCGGCCACCCCGATCCCGCGCACCCTGGAGATGGCGGTCACCGGCATCCGGGAGATGTCCACGATCGCCACCCCGCCCGAGGAGCGCCACCCGGTGCTGACCTACGTCGGGGCCTACGAGCCCAAGCAGATCTCAGCCGCGATCCGCCGCGAGCTGCTGCGCGACGGCCAGGTGTTCTTCGTGCACAACCGGGTCGAGTCGATCGAGCGGGTCGCGAAGAAGTTGCGCGAGCTGGTGCCCGAGGCGCGGATCGCGGTGGCGCACGGACAGATGAACGAGCACGCGCTCGAGCAGATCATCGTCGACTTCTGGGAGCGTCGCTTCGACGTGCTGGTCGCCACCACGATCGTCGAGTCCGGGCTGGACATCCCCAACGCGAACACGCTGATCGTCGACCGGGCCGACACGTTCGGCCTGAGCCAACTGCACCAGCTGCGCGGACGGGTCGGACGCGGCCGGGAGCGGGCGTATGCCTACTTCCTGTACCCGCCGGAGAAGCCGTTGACCCAGACGGCGCACGACCGGCTGGCCACGATCGCCGCGCACACCGACCTCGGCGCCGGCATGGCGGTCGCGATGAAGGACCTCGAGATCCGCGGCGCGGGCAACCTGCTCGGCGGGGAGCAGTCCGGCCACATCGCCGACGTGGGGTTCGACCTGTACGTGCGCCTGGTCGGCGAGGCCCTGGCCGAGTACCGCGGTGACGATGCCGCCGAGCTGCTCGAGGTCAAGGTCGAGCTGCCGGTGGACGCGCACATCCCGCACACCTACGTGACCGGTGAGCGGTTGCGCCTGGAGGCCTACCGGCGCATCGCTGCCGCGCATGACGTGGCTGGTATCGACGAGGTCGTCGCCGAGCTGCGCGACCGCTACGGCCCGCTGCCCGAACCGGTCGCGCGCCTGATGGACGTCGCCGCACTCCGGGTGCTCGCGCGCAGCGCCGCCATCACCGAGATCGTCCTGGCGGGCAACTACGTCCGGTTCGGCGGCGTGGACCTGCCCGAGTCCCGGCGGCTGCGACTGCTGCGCCTGTACCCGGGCACCCAGATCAAGCCGGTGACGCGCACCGTCCTGGTGCCCAAGCCCAAGCCGACCACGGTGGGGGCGCCACCCGTGACCGGCGCAGCCCTCGTAGCATGGGCCCGCGAGGTGATCGAAGCGGTCATGCTCGAACCGATCGGAGGACGTACGTGATGCATCGAGTGCTCGCCCTCGGGCTCGGGGGACTGCTCCTGGCTGGCTGCAGTGCCAGTGGGACCAGCCAGTCCCGTGTGCTCGATTCCGGCCAGGCCGCGGTCTCCGATGACTTCCGCATCTCCCAGTCGGAAGTGACTGAGTCGGTGGAGGCGGTGCTGAGCGCCACAGGCCAGCCGCCCGGCCAGCCGCCGGCCGGCCTGGCGACCGCCATCGTGCAGCGCCTCGTGCAGGGGCAGGTGATCGCCACCTTCGCCGAACGCAACGGCGTGGCGGTCACCACCACCCAGGTCGAGCAGGGCGTGACCGAGCTGGCCGACCAGAACGGTGGGATGGACGCCCTGACCGAGCTGGCCCTGCAGTCCGGCATCCCGTCGGACTCCATCGACGACACCGTGCGCACCAACCTGCTGGTGGCCGGGATCGGTGCCACCCTGGACCCCGCCGGGGACTCCGCCTCCCAGCTGGAGGCCACGGGGACCGCGCTGTCCGAGTTCTCCGATGCCACGAACGTGGCTGTCGCCCCCCGCTACGGCACGTGGGACAACGCCCAGCTGGGCATCGCCACGGGATCCTCCGTGGTGGACCAGCCCCCGGAGCAGGGCACCCCCTAGATGGATTCCGCAGGGACCGATCCCACGGGTCAACCGCTGCTGGAGCTCATCACCGTGATGGACCGGCTGCGCTCGCCCGGTGGGTGCCCGTGGGACGCCGAGCAGACCCACCAGTCCCTGGTCTCCTACCTCACAGAGGAGGCCCACGAGGCCGTCGAGGCGATCGAGACCGGCGACCGTGCGGCGATCCGCGAGGAGCTCGGTGACGTGCTGCTGCAGGTCATGTTCCACTCCCGGATCGCCCAGGAGGACCCGGTCGACCCCTGGTCGATCGACGACGTGGCCGCCGGGATCTCAGCCAAGCTGATCGCACGGCACCCGCACGTGTTCGGCGACGAGACCGTCGAGTCCGCAGCCCACGTCGAGTCGGTCTGGCTGGCCCGGAAGACCGCGGAGAAGTCCCGGGACTCGGTGCTCGACGGCATCCCGGCGGGCCTGCCCGCGCTGCTGCTCGCGGCGAAGATGCATTACCGCGCCACCCATGGCGGGGTGACCGAGCCCGCGGCTGACCTGCAGGTGGCCGACGTGGCCGAGCGCGCCGTGGCCGAGGTGGGGCCCGACCGGCTCGGGGAACTCCTGCTTGCACTGGTCGCGGCGGCATACGCCCACGATGTCGATCCGGAATCCGCGCTGCGCGGCGCACTGCGTGACTACGCCGAGCGGGTCCGCGCCACTGAGTCGCACGGGACGTGACCGCGTCCGCCCAGCAGGAGCCAATAGCCCTGAGTGGGTAGTGTGGCGGACAGTGCGGGGACGCATCCGACGTCGCCCGCCATGTCCCGGCACACGACCTGATGGGAGCATCCTGTGGCAAGTATCGATGTGGTGATCGCGCGCGAGATCCTGGATTCGCGTGGCAACCCGACCCTGGAGGTCGAGGTGGCCCTGGAAGACGGCGCGACGGGTCGGGCAGCAGTCCCGTCCGGTGCCTCCACAGGGGCCTTCGAGGCCTACGAGCTGCGCGACGGCGACAAGAGCCGCTACCTCGGCAAGGGCTGCACCAAGGCGGTGGCCAACGTCGAGGACGAGATCGCCCCCGCGATCCTGGGCTTCGACGCCTCCGAGCAGCGCCTGATCGACCAGACCATGATCGACCTGGACGGCACCGCCAACAAGGAGCGCCTGGGCGCCAACGCGATCCTCGGCGTCTCCCTGGCCGTGGCCAAGGCTGCGGCCGAGTCGGCCGGCCTGCCGCTGTTCCGCTACCTCGGCGGCCCGAACGCCTACCTGCTGCCCGTGCCGATGATGAACATCATCAACGGTGGCTCGCACGCCGATTCCGACGTGGACTTCCAGGAGTTCATGATCGCCCCGATCGGCGCCGAGACCTTCGCTGAGGCGCTGCGCAAGGGCGCGGAGGTCTACCACGCGCTCAAGGGCGTGCTGAAGTCCAAGGGCTACGCGACCGGCCTGGGCGACGAGGGTGGCTTCGCGCCGAACCTGCCCAGCAACCGCGCGGCGCTCGAGCTCATCGTCGAGGCCATCGAGAAGGCCGGCTTCACTCCCGGCACCGACATCGGCCTGGCCATGGACGTCGCAGCCCAGGAGTTCTACGGCAACGTGCTCAAGGGCTCCGGCACGGTCGCGGACAACGAGTACTTCGTCGAAGGTGCCGCCAAGACCACCGACCAGATGATCGAGTACTACACCGGGCTGGTGGCCGACTTCCCGATCGTGTCGATCGAGGACCCCCTGGGCGAGGACGAGTGGGCCGACTGGACCGCGATCACCGCCGCGTTGGGTGACAAGGTCCAGATCGTCGGCGATGACCACTACGTCACCAACACCAGCCGGATCCTGCGTGGCATCGAGGAGAAGACCGCCAACGCACTGCTGGTCAAGGTCAACCAGATCGGGTCGCTGACCGAGACGGCCGAGGCCGTCGAGGCGGCGCACCGCGCTGGGTTCAAGACGATGATGAGCCACCGCTCGGGTGAGACCGAGGACTCGACCATCGCCGACCTCGCCGTTGCGTTCAACTGCGGGCAGATCAAGTCCGGCGCCCCGGCGCGCTCGGACCGCGTCGCCAAGTACAACCAGCTGCTGCGCATCGAGGACGAGCTCGACGACGCGGCGCGCTACGCAGGTGCCGCAGCGTTCCCGAGGTTCTCGGCCTGACCGTGGGAGGATGGGCGGCATGTCAGCCGGCCGCCCATCCTCGACCACGAGCGAGCGGATCGCCGGTGTCCGACGCCCAGCGCTCTCGCCGCGAGCGGGGATCGCGCTGGGCATCGTCGTCGTCCTGATAGCGATCCTGGCGCTGCCGTTCCGGGAGTGGGTGACCCAGCGGGCCCGGATCTCGGACCTGCAGGCCCAGGTCGTCTGGCACAACGAGCGCGTGACGGACCTGGAGGCCGCCGCCAAGCGCTGGAAGGACCCCGCCTACATCGAGGCCCAGGCCCGTTCGCGTCTGCATTTCGTGCATCCCGGCGAGGTCGGCTACGTGGTCCTCACCGACCAGGAGCTCGACGCTCCCGAGACGACTGCCACTCGTCCGATGGCCAGCGCCCCGCAGGGCGGGCCCTGGTGGCGGGCGGTGTGGACCACCGTCGAGCAGTCCGCGGACCCCGCCGCGGAGATCCCGCCCCAGGCGCCGGCGCCGGCCGAACCGGCCCAGGAGTACGCCCAGTGACCGATCCGGTCTCCGAGGCGGATCGTGAGGTTCTGGCGGCCCAGCTCGGTCGGCCCGTGCGTGCCGTGCACGACATCGCCCACCGCTGTGACTGCGGGCGTCCCGATGTGGTGCGCACCGAGCCGGCACTGCCGGATGGCACGCCCTTCCCCACGCTGTACTACCTGACGTGCCCGCGGGCCTCGAGCGCGATCGGCACGCTGGAGGCCGACGGGTTGATGAAGCAGATGGCCGCCCGGCTGGCCGAGGAACCCGACCTCGCTGCGGCCTACCGTGCCGCGCACGAGTCGTACCTGCGTGAGCGTGAACGAGCTGGGCCATGTCGAGCACATCTCCGGGATCAGCGCCGGGGGGATGCCTGACCGGGTCAAGTGCCTGCACGTGCTCGTGGCGCACTCGCTGGCCGTCGGCCCCGGAGTGAACCCTCTGGGCGACGAGGCGCTGGCGCGCCTGGCCGAACGCGGGATCTCGCCCAGGTCGGCGTGGGGCGGGTCGCCGGCGGGTTGCGTGCCCGACCTGCCCGGTGCACCGGCATGACCGTTCGCCGGGCAGCCGCGATCGACTGCGGCACCAACTCGATCCGGTTGCTGATCGCCGACGTCGACCGCGCCACCGGGCAGGCGACCGACGTGCGCCGCGAGATGCTGGTGGTGCGCCTGGGCGAGGGGGTGGACGCGACCGGGGTGTTCGCGCCGGCGGCGCTGGAACGGACCTTCGATGCCTGCCGCAGCTATGCCACGCTGCTGGCTGCGGCCGGTGGCCCGCCACTGCGCTTCGTGGCCACCTCGGCCTCCCGGGATGCGTCGAACCGGGCCGAGTTCGTTGCCGGTGTGCAGCAGATCCTGGGCGTGACCCCCGAGGTGATCAGTGGCCAGGAGGAGGGCGAGCTGTCCTTCGCGGGGGCCACCCGGGGGATACCGGCGGATGCCCGTGCGCCGTTCCTCGTGGTCGACATCGGTGGCGGGTCCACGGAGTTCGTCCTGGGCAGTGCCGCTCCCACACACCGGACCAGTGTCGACATCGGCTGCGTGCGGATGACCGAGCGGCACCTGGCCGGCGATCCCGCCGACCCGTGCGCAGGTCGCCGCCGTCACTGCCGACATCGACGCCGCGATAGCCCGGGCCGGTGCCGCGGTGCCGTTCGAGCGGTGCGCCACCCTGGTCGGCCTGGCCGGTTCGGTGACCACCGTGGCTGCGTTGGCGATGGAGCTGCCCGAGCTACGACTCGAATGTCATCCACCACAGCCGGATCTCCGTGGCCGACGTGCGTCGGGTCAGCGACGAACTGCTCGCGATGCCCCGCGATGCGCGGGCCGCGCTGCCGGTGATGCACCCGGGCCGGGTCGACGTCATCGGCGCCGGGGCGCTCGTGCTGCGCCGCATCATGGACGCCACCAGAGCCGCGGAGGTCCTGGTCAGCGAGCACGACATCCTCGACGGGGTCGCCTGGTCAGTGGCGGTCCGAAGATGATCAGTGCGTTCACGCAGGCCTCCACTCGCCCGTAGGCTCGTGCGCATGCCGAGTCTCGCCGTCACCGTCATCGGTCGCGACCGTCCCGGGATCATCGCTGAGGTCACCGCGGTCGTGGCCGACCTGGGCGGGAATCTCGAGGACTCCTCGATGACCCTGCTGCGCGGGCACTTCTCGTGGACGTTGATCGCCGACCTCTCGGTGCCCCCCACCGAGCTGGCCGGTCGGCTGGTGCACCTGTCCGCAGACGACCTGGTCGTGTCCGTGCTGCCAGTCGGCCCTGAGGAGGGCGCCGCGGACCGGGCGGGCTACCTGCTCAGCGTCCACGGTGCGGACCGTCCAGGCATCGTGGCCCGCGTCACCTCGACGGTGGCCCGGCCACGGCGGCAACATCACCGATCTGTCCACCCGGCTGGGCCAGGGCGGCCTGTACCTGCTGGTGGCCGAGATCGACCCTGCCTCCGGCAGTCGACGTCGTGAGCCTCGGCGCCGAATTGGCCCGGGTCGGCGAGGCAGCTCGGCGTCGGGGTCTCGCTGCGTCCCGGCCGATCCCGACGTGCTCTAGGGCCGCTCATGACCGACGATCCCACCCTGAGCCTGCCCATGCCCGCGCTGCCCGTCGGTTCGGTGCGTCCGGTCGTGATCGCTCCGCATCCGGCGCTCGGCACCGCGCTGCGCCGAGGTCGATCCGACCGACCCGCAGGGTCGTGGCCCTGGCCGCGGACCTGATCGCCACGATGCGCGTGTCGCCCGGGTGCGTCGGGCTGGCCGCCAACCAGGTGGCGGTCGGCTGGCGGATGTTCAGCCTCGACGTGTCCCGGCACCCGAAGGCGCGCACGACGCACGGCACCGTTCGTCCTGGTCAACCCGGCGGTCGTCTCGGCCACCCGCAACGAGAAGGGGCCGCGAGGGCTGCATGTCGGTACCCGACTTCACCGGCGACGTGCGGCGCGCCACCCGGATGACCGTGACCGGCGCGCTGCCTGGCACCGGCGAGCAGGTGACCATCGTCACCGATGCCTTCGAGGCTCGCGCGGTCGCGCACGAGATCGACCACCTCGACGGGCTGCTGTTCCTGGACCGGGTGGCCGGCGCGCACGCGATCCACCCGCGCACCACCTACCTTTGAACTGCAGGCGCGCGGCCCCCGTAGCCCAACGGCAGAGGCAGGCGGCTTAAAACCGCCCGAGTGTGGGTTCGACTCCCACCGGGGGCACGCGACCCAGGTGTGATCCGTGCGCGCCAGGGGAAGAACCGTGCTGAATCACGCGTTGTGTGATTCAGTGGTGTATCGCCCGTCGCGGGCGATGCCTGAACTTGCCGACGTGGAGGTCGACGCACACGATGAAGAACAAGAACCCCATCTTCTCCCGGATGGACTCCGGGGAGAGCGGTTTCGCCTAC